>NZ_JANLJJ010000001.1:0-2812 GCF_029255545.1 Ferrovibrio sp.
CTGCCCATGTCCAGCCGGCCGAGCGGGTCGGGCAGGTATTCGAGATCGTCCTGGCTGGGCGGATCGAACAGGTGCTGGTAAGCAGGCATGCGGCATCTCCTGTTTAGAACATATAGTGAATATATATCCAATATTCCGGCTTTCAAGCATACTTTCCCAATATGTTCCCGTATGGCAGTTTCTGCGCGGAAATTGGCGATTCCCGGCTGGATCGTCCCAAGATCGTCGCTGCATCGTCGCTGGGACACCACCGGAGCATCGCCGGGCCGCCTTGACTTCCACCGGGTGGCCACCCTCTTATTTCCGACCGAGCGTTCGAATCCGCTGTAGCGGATCGGGCGCCGGGAGCGAGACCCGAAGCAAGCAACGGCTAGAGAAAGGGACCAGAGCCATGACCGCCTGCATCGTCGGCTGGAATCACAGCAAATTCGGCAAACTGGACGGCAGGGATGCCGAGGATTTGATTGTTGAGGTCGCGGTCGGCGCGATCCGCGACGCCGGCCTGGAGCCGAAGGACATCGACGCCATCTATCTGGGCCATTTCAACGGCGGCCTGGTGGACCAGGATTTCTCGGCCGCACTGGTGCTGCAGGCCGATCCGGGCCTGCGCTTCAAGCCGGCGACCCGCGTGGAGAATGCCTGCTCGACCGGCTCGGCCGCCATCTTCCAGGGCCTGAACGCGATTGCTGCGAAGAAGGCGCGCTTCGTGCTGTGCGTCGGCGTCGAGAAGATGACCTCTTCGCCCAACGACATCGTTGGCAACGTGCTGCTGAAGGCCAGCTACCGCAAGACGGAAGTCTTCAACGAGGGCGGCTTCACCGGCGTGTTCGATTCGATCCAGAAGCAGTATTTCCAGCGTTATGGCGACCAGTCGGATGCCACCGCGATGATCGCCGCCAAGAATCACAAGAACGGCTCCAAGAATCCGCTGGCACATATGCAGAAGGATTTCGGCTACGACTTCTGCAAGACCGTGTCGGACAAGAACCCCATCGTGGTCGGCGGCATGCGCCGCACCGATTGCTCGATGGTCTCTGACGGCGCAGCAGCCCTGGTGCTGGCCGACGTGCAGACGGCGCTCGGCATGAAGAAGGCGATTGCCTTCCGTGCGTCCAAGCATGTGCAGGATTTCCTCCCCATGGCAAAACGCGACGTGATCGCCTTCGAGGGCCCGGCTAAGGCCTGGGCCGACGCGCTGAGCGAGGCGGGCCTGAGCATCTGGGACCTGTCGTTCGCCGAAAGCCATGACTGCTTCACCATCGCCGAACTGATCGAATACGAGGCGATGGGGCTGACCGCGCCGGGCGAAGGCAAGCGCGCGATCATGGAAGGCTGGACCCAGATGGATGGCAAGCTGCCGGTCAATCCCTCGGGCGGCCTGAAGTCGAAGGGCCATCCGATCGGCGCCACCGGCGTGTCGATGCACGTGATGGCGGCGATGCAGCTTTCGGGCACCGCCGGCGACATCCAGGTGAAGAACGCCAAGCTGGGCGGCGTGTTCAACATGGGCGGCGTGGCCGTGGCCAACTACGTCTCGATCCTCGAGCCGCTGCGGTAAAAGGAAAATCGTGGATGCCCGGGTCAGGCCCGGGCATGACCAATTTTGTTGTTGAGCTCTTTCTCATAAACCGTCATGGCCGGGCTTGGCCCGGCCATCCACGTGCTACTTTTTTCAGGGAAGCGCCATGACCGAGACCTTCCGCGCCGTGATGATCGAAGAGGTCGACGGCAAGCCGAAAGCCGCCTTCAAGACCATCAGCACAGCCGACCTGCCGCCGCATGACGTGCTGGTGGAGGTGGCCTATTCGACGCTGAACTACAAGGACGGCCTGGCGCTGACCGGCGGACGCATCGCGCGCAAGATGCCGCTGGTGGCCGGTATCGACCTGGCCGGCACCGTGGTCGAATCCGCCAATCCCGAGTTCAAGCCGGGCGACAAGGTGATCGTGAACGGCTATGGCCTGTCGGAAACCCAGTGGGGTGCCTATGGCCGCTTCGCCCGCATGAAAAGCGAATGGCTGGTGCGCCTGCCGGACGCCTTCACCATGCAGGAGGCGATGGCCATCGGCACGGCAGGCTATACCGCCATGCTGTGCGTGCAGGCCCTGGAAGATGCCGGCCTGACCAAGGATGACGGTGAAGTGCTGGTGACGGGCGCGGCCGGCGGCGTCGGCTCGGTGGCCATCGCGCTGCTGGCGCAGAAGGGCTATCGCGTGATCGCCGCCACCGGCCGGCCCGAGACGCATGACTATCTGACCTCGCTTGGCGCCAGCGGCTTCATTCCCCGCGAGGAGTTGAACCAGAAAGGCCCGCCGATGGCCAAGGAGCGCTGGATCGCGGCGGTGGATTCGGTGGGCAGCCAGACGCTGGCCACCGTGCTGAGCCAGATCAAATACGGTGGCTGGGTCGCGGCCTGCGGCCTGGCGGGCGGTACCGACCTGCCCGCCAGCGTATTCCCCTTCATCCTGCGCAATGTCAGCCTGCTGGGCGTCGATTCCGTGATGGCGCCGATGCACAAGCGCAAGCGCGCCTGGTGGCAACTGGCGAAGGACCTGCCGAAGGACAAGCTCGCCGCCATGACCGAGCTGCATCCTTTGTCGAATATCTTTGACTTGGCGCCGAAGATCATCGCCGGCCAGATCCGCGGCCGCGTGGTGATCGACGTGAACGCCTGACGTTTCGCGTTAATCCTGGAAAAGAAAAGGCCCGGCTTGTCCGGGCCTTTTCTTTTCCCTCTTGTGCGGCGGTCGCGAGGCGCTATGATGGCCCCAATATTGTAACGCTGCCTTACAAATATGGCGGCAACATAAAA
>NZ_JANLJJ010000001.1:2912-11276 GCF_029255545.1 Ferrovibrio sp.
CGCGGCCTGGGCCAGACCGCGCCGATCATGATCCTGTCGGGCAACAGCATCGACCACGCCCTGCTGATGCTGGGCGGTTTTGTCGCCGGCGTGCCGGTGGCGCCGATCTCGGTGGCCTATTCGCTGATGAGCGGCGATTTTGCCAAGGTGCACCACATCTTCAACCTGGTGCGGCCGAAGCTGGTCTTCGCCGAGCAGGGCGCGATGTTCGCCAAGGCGCTGGGCAGCCTCAATCTCGGCGGCGTCGAGGTGGTGACATCGGATAGCGCCGGCGGCACGGCCTTGAAGAACCTGCTCGGCACCGCGCCGACGGCGGCGGTTGATGCGCGGCTGGCGCAGATCGGCCCTGACTGGGTGGCGAAATACCTGTTCACGTCCGGTTCGACCGGGCTGCCCAAGGGCGTGATCAACACCCACCGCATGATGAGCAGCAACCAGCAGGCCATCGCGCAGATATGGCCCTTCCTGCAGGAAAAGCCGCCGGTGCTGCTCGACTGGCTGCCATGGAATCATACCTTTGGCGGCAACCACAATTTCAACATGGTGCTGCGCCAGGGTGGCACGCTGCATATCGATGACGGCAAGCCGGCCCCGGGCCTGGTGGAAAAGACCGTGGCCAATCTGCGCGAGGTTTCGCCCAGCCTGTATTTCAACGTGCCGGCCGGTTACGCCATGCTGCTACCGCATCTGGAGCAGGACGCGGAGCTCTGCCGCCGCTTCTTCGCCGACCTGCGCATGATCTTCTATGCCGGCGCGGCTTTGCCGCCGGACCTGTGGGCGCGGCTGGAGACGCTGTCGATCCGCACCCTGGGCAAACGCGTTGCCATGACCTCGAGCTGGGGTTCGACTGAAACCGCGCCACTGGCCACGGCCGCGCATTTTCCGATCGAGCGCGCCGGCGTGATCGGCGTGCCGGTGCCGGGCGTGCAACTGAAATTCACCCCTTCGGGCGGCAAGCTGGAAGTGCGGGTGAAAGGCCCCAATGTGACGCCGGGTTATCTGGGTGAGCCAGACAAAACCGAACAGGCCTTCGACGAAGAAGGATTCTACCGCATCGGCGACGCGGCGAAACTGGCTGATCCGGAAGACCCCAATCGCGGCGTGGTGTTCGACGGCCGCATCGCCGAGGACTTCAAGCTGACCACCGGCACCTGGGTGCATGTCGGCGGCGTGCGCGTGGCAGCGATTGCCGCCGGCTCGCCGCTGCTGCAGGACGCGGTGGTGACCGGACCGGACCGGCCCTATGTCGGCCTGCTGGCCTGGCCCTCGGCGGCAGCGAAGGATCTGCCTCCGGCCGAATTGCGCGAGCAGATCGCGGCGAAGCTGCGCGCGCATAACGCCGGACAGGGCGGCTCGTCGCTGAAGGTCCAGCGCGTGTTGCTGCTGGACGAACCACCCACCATCGACGCCAACGAGATTACCGACAAGGGCTATATCAACCAGCGCGCGGTGCTGGAGCGTCGTCACGCGGATGTGAACAGGCTTTATGCCGACCCGCCCGACGCCGACGTGATCATCGTCACCGACAAGTAAGATCGTCCTCCGTATCCTGCGCTCACTGCCGAATCCAGCGAGACGTATTCTTTCTCTCGCGGCCCCGGCGCAGAAATTCTTGGAGAGACGCTCATGACGCGCCGCCTGATCGCCACCATGGCGTTCGGCCTCACACTGGCTGCCGGCTTTGCACTCGGATCGATCGGACGTCAGCATCACGCCGCTCCGGCCGTGGCCGATACCGATATCCCGACCATTCCACCGACCGCCGCAGTTATCGTGCCGCTGCAGGCCGACGACCTGAGCCAGGCCGAAAACAACCTGTTTCCGGCGCCGCAGACCCTGCTGCAGATGGCCGAATCGCTGTCGCTGGATGAGGAGCAGCGCCAGCAGATCCGCCAGTTGCAATTCTCGCTGGACACCGAGGTGACGGCTCTGGGCCGCCGTATCGCCACCGAGGAACGCCGTCTGGAGCGCGCCTTCGCCGAGGGTAATGTCGATGCCGGCCGGCTGGACGGCCAGACCGCGCGGATCGCGGTCCTGCAGGGCCGCCTGCGCGCCGTGCGGCTGCGCAGCCATCTGGCCGCCCGCGACGCCCTGAAGCCGGAACAGCTGCTGCGCTTTGCGGAAATGCGGGGTTTCGCGCCAGGCCCGGCCAGCGCCCGCGACGATCTGGACCGGTACTGAAAGTCCGCCATTCTGCTGCCGCATTTTCCGGATTAAGCTGTCGGCCTCAACCTGACGGGGGCCAGCCATGGGTCGTGCCTGCACACGCGCCGAATACATCGCCGATGCGGTGGTGCATCTGCTCGGACTGGCTTTTGCGGTCGGCGCCTGCGCCACGCTGGCGGTGCTGATCGTGCTTGATCCGGTCCTGCCGCGCGCCGTCAGCCTGGTGCTGTACGGTCTGGGCCTGTTTGCCATGCTGGGCTGCTCGGCACTCTACAACATGACCACCCACGCCGCGCTGAAGGCCCGCTTCCGCCGGCTCGACCATGCCGCCATTTTCGTGATGATCGCCGGCACCTACACGCCGTTTGCCCTGATGGTGATCGGCGGCTTGTGGGGCGTTGGCCTGCTGGCGTTCGTGTGGAGCGTCGCGCTGGCCGGCGTAGCGGTGAAGCTCTTCTACCCCCTGCGGTTCGAGCGCGTGTCGGTGGCAACCTATCTGCTGCTGGGCTGGACCATTGTCGCCGCCTTCGATCCGCTGCTGGACGGCGCCTCGCTCACCGCGCTGGTGTTGCTGCTGACCGGCGGCGGGCTGTACAGCATCGGCGTGCTGTTCCATCTGTGGGAACGTCTGCCCTACCAGAATGCGATCTGGCATGTCTTCGTGCTGGCGGCGGCGGCCTGCCATTACGCCGCCATCCTGATCGACGTCGCAATTGCCTAGGGCGATAACTTAAGCCGCGCCGCGCGCCAGATAACCGGGATTGCGAAACCCTGGCTTGCCATAGCGCAAAGGCGCGCCCTGCCATGTCAGCACCGCACCACCGGCAGCCTCCAGCACCGCCTGCCCCGCCGCCGTGTCCCATTCCGAGATCGAGGCAAAGCGCGGATAAAGATCGGCGGCACCCTCGGCGATGCGGCAGAATTTCAGCGACGACCCCACCGTGCGGGTGGTTGAATCGGGCTGCTGCTTCAGCCAGCCGGCAACCTCGCGGTCAAGATGGTTGCGGCTGACCAGCACATGGGCTCCGCGCGAAGGCACCGGCCGCGCGCGGATACCAGTGGCGGCGTCACCCTCATAGCGCCAGGCCTTGCCTCCATAACCCAGCCAGGCCAGGCCCAGCGCCGGCGCGGTGACGACACCCAGTACCGGCGCGCCGTTCTCGATCAACGCAATGTTGACGGTGAATTCGCCATTCCGGTCGACGAATTCGCGCGTGCCATCCAGTGGATCGACCAGCCAGAAACGGTTGCCGTCAATCGCCGGCGTCTCGCCGCGCGCCGCCTGCTCCTCGGCCACCACCGGGATATCCGGGGCCAGCCTGGCCAGGCCGGCGAGGATGATCGCTTCGGCCTGCTCGTCGGCATCGGTGACCGGGCTGCGGTCGTCCTTGGTGCGCTGGATAAACGGTGTCGCATAAACCGCCATGATGGCGCCGCCGGCCTGGCGGGCCAGGTCGAGAATGGCGGGGGCAAGCTGCGGCAGATCGGCGGGCATCAGTCTTGGGGCGGATTGGCGGGACGCAGCATCACCTGATCGGTATTGATCAGGCGCTTGCCGGCATGCAGGAAATTCACCGTCACCCGGTTGCCGATGGCGGACTGCACCTGGCCCGGACCCCAGTCGGGTTCCAGCGGGTTTTCCACCCAGTCGCCGGGCGCAAAGGGGGCCAGCATGAGGACTCGCTTGCGGTTGATTGCCTGCGACAGACATCTTAGACAGGACGGAGTCCCACCGCCACCGCCCGCCGCCGGAGAATTCAGCCATGGCTTCCACCGAAACGCTCGACCTGGTCGCGCTGATCTGCTCACGGCTGTGCCACGACCTGGCGGGCAGCATCGGCGCGGTGAATAACGGCGTCGAGCTGCTGGCCGAGGAAACCGACGCCATGATGCGCGAGGAAGCCATCGGCCTGATCGCGCAGTCGGCCAATGATGCCGCACGCCGGCTCGCCTTCTTCCGTCTGGCGCTTGGCGCCTCGGGCGGCGTGCAGGACCCGATGGCTCTGGACGAATTGTCGCGCGTTGCCCACAGCTATTTCGCCGGCGGCAGGCTCAGCCTTGTGCTGCCGCGAGACAATGTCGAACTACCCAAGCCGCTGGGCAAGGCCCTGCTGCTCGGCCTTGCGCTGGCCGGCCAGGCTTTGCCGCGTGGCGGCACGATGACCCTGGCGCGCGCTGGCGATGGCTGGGCCATCCGCGCCGAGGGCACCATGCTGCGCTGGCAGGAGGGTGTGGCCGCCGCCTTTACCGGGGAGCCCGACTGGCCACAGGAACCGGCGCCGGCCATGGCCCGCTATGCCCGCCTGCTGGCGATTGCCAGCGACCTGAGCGTGGAGGCGGAAGCCAGCGAGACCACACTGACTCTGAGCTTCGCGCCATGACGCTGTTCTTCCATTGCGAGAAGCAACCGGCCACCGCCGCCAAAGGCATGGTGGTGACCAACCATCCGCTGGCTTCGGCGGCCGGGGTGGAGATGCTGGCGGCCGGCGGCAATGCGGTGGACGCGGCGATCGCCGCGCTGTTCACCCTCACCGTGGTCGAGCCGATGATGGTGGGAATCTTCGGCGGCGGCATGGCGCATCTGCGCCTGTCCGACGGACGCCATATGGTGATCGACGGCCTGAGCACGGCGCCGCAGGCCAGCCATGCGGAATGCTATCGTCCGCTCAGCGATACGCCCGGGCCGGATTACCTGGAAACCGAGGGCCGCGAGAATGCGGTGGGCGCCAAGGCCGTGGCGCTGCCCGGCAACCTGAAAGCCTGGTGCGAGACGCTGCAGCGCTTTGGCCGCCTGCCGCTGCAGGACGTGATCCAGCCGGCGATCCGCCACGCCGCACAGGGTTTTGTCGTGACGCCCTATCTGGCCGAATGCGTGGCCGAATGCGCAGCCGATCTGACATGCGACCCCGAAATCAGCCGCCGTTATCTGCCTGGCGGCGCACCGATCAAAGCCGGCGCGAAGCTGGTGCAGGGCGACTATGCCGAAACCCTGCGCCTGATTGCGCGTGAGGGCGCTGCCGCTCTGTATGGCGGCACCCTCGGCGATGCCATCGTAACGGCGCTGCAGATGGCCGGCGGCTGGCTGACCCGCGATGACCTGCTGAATTACCGCACCATCGAACGTGAGCCGGTGCGCGGCATGTATCGCGGCTTTGAGATCATCGGCCCGCCCCCACCCTCCTCAGGCGGCGTGCATGTGATCCAGATGCTCAACATCCTGGAAGGATACGATATCGGCGCGCTGGGTTTCGGTTCACCCGAGGCCCTGCATTTGCTGGCCGAAGTGCTGAAGATCGCCTTCGCCGACCGCGCCGCCGCCACCGCCGATCCGGCCTTCGTCGACGTGCCGGTGGAAAAACTGATTTCAAAAACCTATGCCGCCGAGCGGCGCGCCAAGATCGACCCGCACAGGGCGCAGAGCTGGAGCGCGTGCGTGGCGGCAGGCGAATCGGCCAACACCACTCATGTGACGGTGGCCGATGCCGATGGCCATGTGGTGAGCAGCACACAGACCATCAACAGCCTGTTCGGCGCGCGCTTCATCCTGCCCGGCACCGGCGTGATCCCGAACAACTACATGTACCTGTTCGACCCGCATCCGGGCAAAGCACTGTCGGTGGCACCAAACAAACGCATCACTACCTCGCAGGCGCCGCTGATGGCGCTGCAGGATGGCAAGCCGGTCTATGCGCTGGGCCTGCCCGGCGGGTTGCGCATTTTTGGTTCGGCCATGCAGGCGCTGGTCAACCTGATTGATCACGGCATGACCCTGCAGCAGGCGGTGGAAGCGCCGCGCCTGTGGACCCAGGGCCAGATGGTGGAACTGGAAGACGGCTTTCCGCAGGCTGCGCGCGAAGCGCTGATCAGCCTGGGCCACGACATCCTGCCGGTGCCGCATGTGGGCGGTGGCATGAACGCGATCCGCTTCCTGCCCGAGACGGCCGGCGGTGGCCTGGAAGGCGCGGCCTGCTGGCGCGCCGACGGCACGCCGATGGGGGTGAGCGGCGGCCTGGCCCGCGCTGGTGTGCGCTTTTGGCCCGACGCGCCGAGACGTTAGACAGCAGGCGGCGGGATCACCCCACCGCCTTTCCGTTCAATCCCGCCCGGCCTCGACGAGCTTGTCGGCCAGCAGCGCGGGATTGGTGAAGATCGCCTCGTGGCTGCCCGGCATCTGCACCAGCCGATATAGCCCCAGCCGGTTCGACATGCGCGGATGCCAGCCGAAATCCGGACCCGGCGGCAGCGCGATATCTTCGGTGCAGTTCAGATAGCTTTTCGGAATCTGCAGCGAGGAAAAAGTTTTCAGCGGCACCTTGTCGGTATGGCTGCGTCGCGGCGTGGGCGAGAGCATGTCGTAGGCTTTCTTCGCCAGCGCCTCGTCGGCATCGCCGATGAAGGCATCGCGCCAGACCGGCCAGGGCAGCATCACGCCACCATCGGGCTGTTCGATCTGGTCGAACAGCGCCTTGTAATGCGGCGGCGCGTTGTCTTCCAGGCATTCGCCATCGTTCAGCACGAAGGCATTCCAGAAGACAAGGCGGCGGATGCGGTCGCTGAGCTGTTCGGCCGCCGGCTGGATCACCGTACCGCCGAAACTGTGGCCCACCAGGATGAAATCCTTCAAGTCGTTGCGCCGGATATAATCGACCAGCGACGCAACGCAATCGGCATGGCTGACGCTCTTGCTGGCGTCCCGGGCATGGCCGGCCAGCGTGGGCGCATGCGCCTTGTGGCCCTGCTGCTCAAGCCGTGCGATCACCGGCGCCCAGGCCTGGTTGTCGTGCCAGGATCCATGCACCAGAACGAATGTGTAGCCCATCGCGGCCTCCCGCCTTTTTTGGTTTGCGGTGGCCGATATACCCCGCGCGCCGGCCGGCCGCGCGGCGGGCGGCGCAGGAAATTGCGGCTATGCGTGCAGGCTATGTATGCAGGCGGCGGCGCCAGGCGGCCGGGGCCAGGCCGAAACGCTGGCGGAAACGGCGGGCGAAATGGCTGGGATCGGCAAAGCCGCTGCGCCAGGCGACCTCGGTGATGCTCAGCGACTGCCGGCGCGGATCTTCCAGCACCGCGCGGGCCTGCGACAGGCGCTCCTCCAGCAGAGCCGCACCGAAACTGGTTCCCGCGGCAGCAAACAGCAGATGCAGATAGCGTTTCGAAATGCCGTGTTCGGCCGCGAACCGCGCCGGATCGATCTCCGTATCGCCACTGCGCTCGCGCAGGCCAAGGCGCAACCGGCGCAGCAGGGCCTGCTGGTGCGTGCTGAGGCTGTCTTCCGCCTGCGGTCCCGCCGCCAGGGTGAGCAGGGCCGCAAGGTGATCGGCCAGCAAGCCGGCGGGCAGCGCCAGATCGGGCAATGTCTGCGGCATCAGGTTGCCCAGCGCGGAATTCAGCGTGCCGCCCCAGCCCGAACCGGCGGCGAAGGCGCGCGCGGTCAGCGCTTCGGGCATGGCAATATGCCACCTCAGCCAGGCCTGCGGAATCTGTACCGACAGGCAGTCCACGCCGTCGGGAAAGGCGAAGCGATAGGGCATGCGGCTGTCGACCAGCACGCTGTCGCCCGGCCGTGTCAGGGCGACGCGGCCGTCCTGCTCCACCTCCAGCCGGCCGGCACGCACATGCAGCAGATAGAAATTGTCCTGCCGGCTGCGCGCAATGGCCTGGCGCGTGCGCCAGACCTGCTGATCGCTGGCCTGCACGAAATTGAGGTCGACGGGGCCGAAGGGATGCTGGGTCAGGCGGCCCGTGAAGTTGCGCCGCATGCTGCTGTCGGCCTTCATTTCCAGGAAAGCCTCACAGATGGCCTCGACCCAGTAGCTCAGGCCCTCGCCCGGCCGGACCGTTTCTGTCGACCAGTGGCGCGTCTGCATCTGCATCGCTTCCCCTTGCGTTTCTTCCCCCGCTTCTTCCATGGGGGATTAGGTCGTGAAAGCGGCGCGTGGGCAACAAAAAAGCCGGCCTTCAGGGCCGGCTTTTCCATTCCATATCCGAAACCGGCTTACCGTGCGCCGGCCGCCCGCTTGGCGCCGGCCGCCACCGGTTCGACCTGGTCGCGCAGCACATAGCCGCGCCCCCAGACGGTTTCGATGTAATTGTCACCGCCGGTGGCCGAGGCGATCTTCTTGCGCAGCTTGCAGATGAAGACATCGATGATCTTCAGCTCCGGCTCGTCCATGCCGCCATAGAGATGGTTGAGGAACA
>NZ_JANLJJ010000002.1 GCF_029255545.1 Ferrovibrio sp.
AAATTATGGCGGAATCCGGGCAAGGCTCCCTTGACGGGGCGGGGTAGGCTGCTTAAGTGTCTGGCGCTCTCTGATCGAGAGTGCTAACAGCCGGGCGGGATTTTGGCTTAAGCTGCTGATTTCGCTGGGCTGTACGGAATTCTGACACTGATCTATGCGACATTACTCAAGGAGGATCGCATGAAGTTTCGTCCGCTGCATGACCGCGTGGTGGTGAAGCGCGTTGCTGAAGAAGAGCGCACCGCCGGCGGCATCATCATTCCCGACAGCGCCAAGGAAAAGCCGATGCAGGGCGAGATCATCGCCGTCGGCGCCGGCGCCCGCGACGAGAATGGCAAAGTGCAGCCGCTCGACGTGAAGGTCGGCGACCGCGTGCTGTTCGGCAAGTGGTCGGGCACCGAGGTGAAGCTGGATGGCGAGGATCTCCTGATCATGAAGGAGTCCGACATCATGGGCATCATCGAAGGCACCCCCGCCAAGAAGTCCAAGGCCGCTTGATAGCGCCTATCCCTCAGACAGACATTTCAAGGAGAAACAGCAATGGCTGCTAAAGACGTCCGTTTCGGCGCCGATGCGCGCGGCAAGATGCTGCGTGGCGTCGACATCCTCGCCGATGCCGTCAAGGTCACCCTCGGCCCGAAGGGCCGTAACGTCGTGCTGGACAAGTCGTTCGGCGCTCCCCGCATCACCAAGGACGGCGTCACCGTCGCCAAGGAGATCGAGCTGAGCGACAAGTTCGAGAACATGGGCGCCCAGATGGTGCGCGAAGTGGCCTCGAAGGCGAACGACCAGGCCGGCGACGGCACCACCACCGCCACCGTGCTGGCCCAGGCCATCGTGCGCGAAGGCGCCAAGGCCGTTGCCGCCGGCATGAACCCGATGGACCTGAAGCGCGGCATCGACCTCGCCGTCGAGAAGATCGTCGAGGACGTCAAGTCCCGCGCCAAGAAGATCTCCGGCCCGAAGGAAATCGCCCAGGTCGGCACCATCTCGGCCAACGGCGACGCCGAAATCGGCGAGATGATCGCCAAGGCCATGGGCAAGGTCGGCAACGAGGGCGTCATCACGGTTGAAGAGGCCAAGAGCCTGGAGACCGAGCTGGACATCGTCGAAGGCATGCAGTTCGACCGCGGCTACCTGTCGCCGTATTTCATCACCAACGCGGAGAAGATGCTCTGCGAGATGGAAAACCCCTACATCCTGCTGCACGAGAAGAAGCTGTCGGGCCTGCAGGCCATGCTCCCGGTGCTGGAAGCCGTGGTGCAGACCGGCCGTCCGCTGCTGATCATCGCGGAAGACGTGGAAGGCGAGGCGCTGGCCACCCTGGTGGTCAACAAGCTGCGCGGCGGCCTGAAGGTTGCCGCCGTCAAGGCGCCGGGCTTCGGTGATCGCCGCAAGGCCATGCTGGAAGACATCGCCATCCTGACCGGCG
>NZ_JANLJJ010000003.1:0-8021 GCF_029255545.1 Ferrovibrio sp.
ACCTGCTGGTGGGCGAGGTGTTCCTGCGCCTGGCCAAGGGCTGATCTTCCCCGCGATAGTTTGACGCGATAGTTTGATCTGGGACAAAGCCGGCATTTGCGGCGGGTCTAGGCTGCTGGGCAGAGACGCAGCAGCAGAGGGAGTCGACCCATGCAGGCGCAGCAGACATATCATAAACCCGGCCTCGGTTGCTGGCTGAAGGCCGTGTGGAACAAGCTGGCCGAGGAGCAGGAATGGCGTGGCCTGGCCGGGGAGGACCGCCATCGCATCGCCCAGGACATGGCGATGAGCGACGGCGACCTGGCGGCCCTGGTGCGCGATGGCGGCGGCAGCGCCGAGCTGGAGGAATTGCTGGCGCGGCGGGCGGCCGCCGGCAAGCCCCGCCTGGCGCCGGAGCTGCTGCGCGACCTGCAACGCACCTGTGCCTTCTGCGCCGACCGGCCGGATTGCCGCGACTGGCTGGCCGGCAACGGGGGGACCGGCGCGCCGGCCTTCTGCCCGAATCGCGACGTGCTGGCGCCCCAGGGTTAGCTTCCGGCGCAGCCGGAAGTAGTGGTGACGGGCCGGGCCGTGTCAGGGCAGGGTGGCGAGACCGCTATGCCGCTGATTGGCCGTGGAATTTTCCAGGTCAGACCCGGCCAAGGCGCGGCAGGCCATCGCCAGAGACCTGCCAATAATCGCCAATAATCGACAATTCTGGCCAATCATTGCCAATCGTCGCCAATGGCGCCCGGGTTCGGGCCGGGCGCGGGGGCCACGCGCACCCGTGCAGCGGGTGGTGGTCGAGACGGATTCACGATGCGCAACAGCAGCTATTGAGAACATAGGGTGAATATACTCTGGAACAAGATCGTGGCTTGACATTAAACCAAAAGGTTGAATATTTAGCGGCCATGCAGACCGCAACCCCGACACCCGATCTTCAGATCACCGGCCCCCAGATCACCGCCCTGGACCACACCCTGCTGGCGCTGGCCGACCCGACCCGGCGGGCCATCCTGCAGCGCCTGTGTGACCAGGGCGGCGAGGCCCGCGTCACCGACCTGGCGCTGCCGTTTGCCATGTCGCTCAACGCGGTGTCGAAGCATATCCGCCTACTGGAGCGCGCCGACCTGGTGCGCCGGCGCAAACAGGGGCGCGAGCATCTGCTGCGTTTCAACCCGGCGCCGCTGACCCAGGCGGAACGCTGGATCGCCGAGCGCAAGGCGATGTGGGAGGGGCGGCTGGACCGCCTCGGCGCCTTCCTCGCCGCCACCGCCGAGCCGGCCACCCCTGAATCGACCGCACCTGAATCGACCGAAGACCAGACAAAAACAGGAGACGAGCGATGAACATTATGGCCGCCGCTGTCGCCGCGCGTTCGGTGCTGCATGCGACATTCACCATCGAGCGGGTCTATGCCGCAGCACCCGGTCGCGTGTTTGCCGCCTTTGCCGATGCCGAAGCCAAACGGCGCTGGTTTTTCTGCGACAGCACATGGCCGGTGGAGCATCGCCTGGAGTTCCGCGTCGGCGGCCGCGAGACCATCCGCACCGGCCCGGCCGGCGGCACGGTGCATCTCTGCGAGGCGGTGTATCACGACATCGTGCCGGACCAGCGCATCATCTACAGCTACGCCATGCTGCTGGATCAGCGGCGCATTTCGGTCTCGCTCGCCACGCTGGATTTCCAGGCCGGGCCCGATGGCGGCACCCGGCTGCTGCTGACCGAGCAGGGCGCCTTCCTCGATGGCTGGACCGACGTGGCCGGCCGCGAAGAGGGCACCCGCATCGGACTTGAGAACCTGGCTGCCGACCTGCGGCAGCAATCGCCGGCCGCTTAATTCAACAGGAGAGCAACATCGTCATGACCCAGCGTTCCGTCCTGCACAACACCTTCATCATCGAACGAGTCTACGAGGCGCCGCCGGCCCGCGTGTTCGCTGCCTTCGCCGACCTCAAGGCGAAAGCGCAGTGGTTTGGCGCGCCGCCGGACTGGACCGAGCGCAAACAGAGCCTGGATTTCCGTATCGGCGGCCGCGAGCATAGTTCGGCGCGCGACGGCAGCGGCGTGATGCATGTGATGGATGGCATCTATCACGACATCGTGCCGGATACCCGCATCGTCTATGCCTATGACCTGCACCTGAACGACAACCGCATCTCGGTGTCGCTCACCACCATCGACCTGAAGGCGGAGGCGGGCGGCAAGACGAAGCTCACCTTCACCGAACAGGGCGTCTATCTCGATGGCCACGACAAGCCGCAAAGCCGCGAGGAAGGCACCAACTGGCTGCTCGACAATCTGGGCAAGGCGCTGGCATGAGCATGGCGATGGCGGCAGGCAAGGTGAAGGTCTGCGTCACGCGGCGGTTTCCGTTCGCGGCCGGGCGCGTGTTCGATGCCTGGCTGGACGCGGACAATGCCGGCCGGTGGTTTTTCGCCACGCCGGCCGGGCAGATGGTGGCGTGCCGCATCGACGCCCGCGTCGGCGGCCGTTTCACCATGACCGACCGGCGCGACGGCGTGGATGTGGAGCATGTCGGCGAATACCTGGAGCTGGAGCGCCCGCGCCGCATCGTGTTCCGCTTCGGCGTGCCGCAGTTTTCGCCCGGCATGGACCGCGTGGAGATCGACATCGTGCCTCTGGATGACGGCGGCTGCGAGCTGACCCTGACCCACTGGATGGATGCCGCCTGGGCCGAGCATAGCGGCAGGGCGCAGGACGGCTGGGCGAAGATGCTGGGCATGCTGGAAGGCGCGTTGTAGCGCCCCCGGTTGGCCCGGCGGCTTATTTGCCCTTTTGGATTTTCAGCCTGGCCATGACCTTTTTCCGTGACGGCCCCACCGCCTTCACCGCCGCTTTGACCGCGGCGGGTTTGACGCCCGCCGTCTTGGCCACATAGGCGACCTCGTGCTTCTGGCCACCGGCGACGCGCACGCGGTCGGCCTTGCCGACCTTCTTCTTGTTATCCGCCATGGTTTCCCCCTGTCGTTGGATGGGCAGCCGATAACAGGCCAAATCCGCGCAATGGGCAATCGGATTCAGCAGGGTGCCTGCTGGTTATGGTCGGGCTTGACCCGAGCATCCACGCGATTTTTAAAGCGTCTCATACAGATCATTCCAGTCCGGATTGATCGTATGGATCAGCCGCACCTTCCAGGCGCGTGGCCAGCGCTTCAGCGTCTTCTCGCGTCGGATCGCATCGGTGATGCTGGCATGCTCTTCGGCATAGACCAGCCGCTTAAGATTGTATGTCTTGCTGAAGCCGTCGATCAGGCCCTCGCAATGCTCATGGGCGCGGCGGCGAAGATCGGCCGTGACGCCGACATAGATCGTGCCGTTGGGTTTGTTCGAAACGATATAGACCCAGCCGCCGGACATGCGGCAGGATTGCGTGCGGCGCAGCGGTGGGCAAGGGGAAAGTTGCAGTGACCACGCATCCCCCCATCCGTCATGCCCGGGCTTGGCCCGGGCATCCACGAGTTGTTATCACCAACGCCGTCATGCCCAGGCGATGAAGGCAAACACCGCCACCCACCATCCGTCATGCTCGGGCTTGGCCCGAGCATCCACGAGTTATTTAACTGTTGGGAGGGGAAAATGACATTCTGGCGCATGCAGCTACATCCAGCAGACGCTGAATCATCCATCAAACACTGTGTTGAGAGCCTTGCTGCTGGTTATGTTGGCTTAGATTTTGAGGAAGATGTTGGAGACTTATTGATTCAAGAGAACCGTCAACGAATTCCATCAAAGCATAAAGATTTTCTGGGTTTCTCGGATGAGATGAAACCCGGGGATCATGTTCTAATAATTTCGCATCACTTCCCTTTCGCTCTTGCGCGAGTAAAAGGGGAATACAATTTCATCAAACACCGGGCAACTGAACTGGGGATATGGTTTCGTCATTTTAGAGAAGTTGAATGTGTTTATTATTACGCGGATCGAGTTACTAATCCTAAGAATTGGGAAATGCTGACCATGACAGATACAATTTCCCCGCTTCGTAATGCAGAGAAGGCATCGTATCGACTTATTGATGCCTGGCTGTCAGATGTAAGTCACATATAAAAAACTCGTGGATGCCACGCCCAAGGCGTGGCATGACGATTGGGGTGGTGATGCCGGCCATGTCATGTTGATGGAGGGGAAGATGCCAGGCTGAGGCATGACAGATAAGCAATTGAAACGGCTGCTCCTCCCGCCCTCCGCTTGACGCCCGCCGCGTCTGCGCCTATACCCCGCCGCAGCAGGGCCGGCGGATGATGGTCGCCATTCCCTGATCGGCCCTGACTATGCTGGGTGGGCCGTTGCGATATCGCCGCCCTCGTTTCCCGGAAGACTGGATTGCATGACTGATTCTGAAAACGCCGCTTTTGCCGGCGTCGTGCCGCCTTTGGCGCAGGCTTTGGCCGCGCGTGGTTATGCCACGCTCACCCCCGTGCAGCTGGCCGTGCTGGGCCCCAATCTCACCGAGGCCGATCTGCTGGTTTCGGCCCAGACCGGGTCGGGCAAGACGGTGGCCTTCGGCATGGCCATCGCGCCCACTTTGCTGCAGGGCTCGGATGGCTTCGAGCCGTTCAGGCCGGGTGGCTGGGCGCCGCCGCTGGCGTTGATCATCGCGCCCACGCGCGAACTGGCCCTGCAGGTCTGTCGTGAGCTCGACTGGCTGTATGCCCCCACCAACGCCCGCGTGGTGTCGTGTGTCGGCGGCATGGACATGCGCACCGAGCGCCAGGCGCTGAATGCCGGCGCCCATATCGTGGTCGGCACGCCGGGCCGCCTGCGCGACCATATCGAACGCGGCGCGCTGGATATCGGTGCCTTGCGCGCCGTGGTGCTGGACGAAGCCGACGAGATGCTCGACCTCGGCTTCCGCGAGGACCTGGAATTCATCCTCGATGCCGCGCCACCCGAGCGCCGCACCCTGCTGTTTTCGGCCACCGTGCCGAAACCCATCGCCATGCTGGCCAAACGCTTCCAGCGCGAGGCGGTGCGCATCAGCACGGCGCAGGAAAAATCCCAGCATGTGGATATCGAATACCGCGTGCTGGCCGTGGCGCCGAACGAACGCGAGAACGCCATCATCAACGTGCTGCGCTATTTCGACGCCAAAAGCACCATGGTGTTCTGCGGCACCCGCATGGCGGTGACGCATCTGGCCGCGCGGCTGGGCAATCGCGGCTTCGCCGTGGTGGCGCTCTCGGGCGAATTGTCGCAGACCGAGCGCACCCATGCCCTGCAGGCCATGCGCGACGGCCGCGCGCGGGTCTGCGTCGCCACCGACGTGGCGGCGCGTGGCATCGACCTGCCGGGGCTGGATCTGGTGGTGCATGCCGATCCGCCGGTGAATGCCGATACGCTGCTGCATCGCTCGGGCCGCACCGGGCGGGCCGGCAACAAGGGCATCTGCGTGGTGCTGGCGCCGCATAACCGCAAGCGCGGCGTGCAGCGCCTGCTGCAGGACGCCAAGATCGTGGCGCAATGGGGCACGCCGCCGCGCGCCGCCGATATCCTGGCCGCCGACCGCGAGCGCATGCTCAACGATGCCAGCCTGTTGGCCGAGGTGACCGACGACGAGCGGGTTTTTGCCGCCGAGCTGCTGGCCCGCCACGGGGCGGAGAAAGTGGCGGCCGCCTATCTGCGGCTGCAGCAGGCCAGCCGGCCGGCGCCGGAGGAATTGCTCGACGTGGCCGCCGAGGCCGAGCCGGCCCCGTATCAGAAACGATCGCACGGCCAGGCTGGCGGCGGCGTGTGGTTCAGCATCTCGGCCGGGCACAAGCAGAATGCCGAGCCGCGCTGGCTGCTGCCGCTGATCTGCCGGGTCGGCCATGTCACGCGCCGCGATGTCGGCGCGATCAAGATCTTCCACACCGAAAGCCAGTTCGAGATCGCCGGCGAGGCGGCGGAACGCTTCGCCGCGCAGATCGCCCGCGAGGGCACCGGCGAAAAGCAGATCACCATCACGCGGCTGCCGGGCGGCCCCACCGAGCAGGCCGCCGAGGCGCGGCCCCGCGAGGATGCCAAGCCGTACCGGAAAACGCCCTACAAGCCGGGCCAGTACAAGGGTGGCCAGGGTAAATTTACCGGCGGCAAGCCCGGGGGCGACAAAGAAGGCGGAGCCGGCAAGCCTTACAAGCCGGGTTTTGCCGGCAAGGCCGGCGGGCCGAAATTCAAGAAGCGCGACCACAAGGCATAAAAGCCGCTGACTTGCGGGGGCAGCCATGGCATGACTAAACCATGCTGCTCACGCTGTTGGATTATCTCGGCACCTTCGTCTTCGCGCTGTCGGGCGCTACCGCCGGCGTGCGCCGGCGGCTGGACGTGTTCGGCGTGCTGGTGCTGGCCTTCGCCGCCGCTTCGGCCGGCGGCATCCTGCGCGATCTGCTGATCGGCGCTTTGCCGCCGGCGGCCTTGCGCGACTGGCCCTATCTGGCGATTGCCGTGGTCGCCGGCCTGATCGTGTTTTTCTTCCATGCCCAGGTCGAGCGGCTGAAGCATCCGGTGCAGATTTTCGATGCCGCCGGGCTGGCGCTGTTTGCCGTGCTGGGCGCGCAGAAGGCGCTGGTCTACGGGCTCAACCCGCTGGCCGCCGCCCTGCTGGGTACGCTCAGCGGCATCGGCGGCGGCATGGCGCGCGACATCCTGCTGGCCGAAATCCCCACCGTGCTGCGCGCCGAGGTCTATGCCGTGGCGGCTTTGGCCGGCGCCGCGATGGTGGTGGCGATGGATGCCGGCGGGCTGGACCTGCATGCCGGCGTGGTGGCCGGCGGCGTGCTGTGCTTCGTGATCCGCATCGCCGCGCTGCGGCGCGGCTGGCGCCTGGCGGTGGCCAGGCCGGACAACGAAGGCTGACATAAAAAGCCGATGGCTGCGATTGCAGCTGGGCAATTGCAGCTGGGCAATTGCAGCCGGGCAATTGCAGCCGGACAATTGCGGGGTTGCCGCGCCGGCGGCCCTGCGGCAGGCTCGGCGCGGTGATCATCATCCGAGGCAAAAGCGATGGCGCTGCAGATCGGTTTCCCGCTGTTTCCCAACCTGACCCAGCTCGACCTGACCGGGCCGTGGGAGGTGTTCGCCAAGCTGCCCGGCGCCGATTGCCATCTGCTGGCGCATGACCTGCAGCCGGTGCGCAGCTCCAGCGCCGGGCTCACCCTGCTGCCGACCACGCGGTATGCCGACTGCCCGCAGCTCGACATCATCTGCGTGCCGGGTGGACCGGGCCATCTGCAGGCGATGGAGGATGCCGCCCTGCTGGATTTTCTGAACAGCCAGGCCCCGAACTGCCGCTTCGTCACGGCGGTGTGCACCGGCGCGCTGGTGCTGGCGGCGGCGGGGCTGCTGCGCGGCTATCGCGCCACCACGCACTGGATGTCGCTGGAGCGGCTGGCGGCCTTCGGCGCCGAGCCGGTGGCGGAGCGCGTGGTGCGCGACCGCAACCGGATCACCGGCGGCGGCGTCACCGCCGGGATCGATTTCGGCCTGGCCCTGGCGGCCCTGCTGGCCGGCGAGACGGTGGCGCGCGAAATCCAGCTGCAGATCGAATACGAGCCGCAGCCGCCTTACGGGGGCTCGCCGGCCACCGCCGATCCCGCCACGGTGCAGGGCCTGCGCGGCCGGCTCGGCGGTTATGCCGCGGCGATGGCCGAGGTCGATGCGCGCGCGCTGGCGCGGCTGAACGGCTGACGCGCCGGCTATTTCTTCTTTTTCTTCGTCTTGGGCTTCGTGGCGCCGGTCACCTGTTCCTCGTGGCCGGCGATGTCCTTGCCGGTGAACAGATACTCGCCGAGCTCCCTGGCGAAATCGGCGTCGTTGCGGCGCAGCCATTCCAGCACCATGGCGGCATGCTCGATCTCTTCGCGCATGTTGTGCAGCAGGATTTTCTTCAGCGCCGCGTCGTCGCAGTCATCGGCACGCTGGCGGTACCAGTCGGCGGCTTCCAGCTCCTCGATCAGCGAGGCGATGGCCTGGTGCATCGCCAGGGTTTTTTTGCCCAGCCGCTCGCGCGGGGCATGCAGACCTTCGCTGGACATGGAAAT
>NZ_JANLJJ010000003.1:8121-9707 GCF_029255545.1 Ferrovibrio sp.
AACGCCGGCGATTGTCCAGCGGTTCCGGCGGCTCAGTGGCGCCAGAACGAGCGGCTGAACGGGATCAGCAGGATCAGGATTTCCAGCCGGCCGGCCAGCATGCCGAACGACATCAGCCATTTCACTTCCGTCGGCACGCCCTGGAAGGTGCAGCAGGGGCCGGTATTGGGCCCGAGGCCGGGGCCGTTATTGCCCAGGGCGGTGACGGCGGCGCCAAGGCTTTCGCGGAAATCGAGGCCGAAGAATCCGATGGCGAGAGTCAGCGCGATCAGCAGCAGCAGGTACATGAAGATATAGGTGGCGACGCCGGCGCGCACGGAATCGGGAATGCTCTCGCCGTTGAAGGTGACGCGGAAGGTGCCATGCGGGAAGATCTGGCGGTGCAGCTGGGCGCGCAGCAGCTTCAGCATGGCGAAGATGCGGAACACCTTGATGCCGCCGACGGTCGAGCCGGTGCAGCCGCCGATCAGCATCAGCAGCAGGGCCACCACCTCGGCGAAGCCGCCCCAGGCCGAGAAATCGTGGCTGGTGAAGCCCGTGGTGGTGATGGTGGAGACGGTGACGAACATCGACTGGCGCAGCGCGATCCAGAATGGCACGTCCTGCTCGATCATGCGCCACAGCACCAGCAGCAGGGCGGCACCGGCGATGATGCCGAGGAACAGCCGCACCTGGTCGTCGCGCAGCAGCCGGCCGGGCTGGCCATAGGCGGCGACGATGTAGAGGCCAAACGGCATGGCGCCCAGCGTCATGAACAGGATGGCGATCCATTCGATGGTGGCGCTCTCGAAATAGCCGATGCTGGCATCGTGGCTGGAATAGCCGCCGGTGGCCAAAGCCGTCATGGCATGGCCGATGGCGTCGAAGCCGGTCATGCCGGCGAACCAGAAGCACAGGGCGCAGATGCAGGTGAGCACGGTGTAGATGATGCCGATCTGGCTCACCACCTCGGTGATGCGCGGCACGAACTTGGTCGAGTTGGGCGACAGATCAAGGCTGAACAGCTGCAGGCCGCCGATGCGCAGGAAGGGTAGCGCCAGCACGGCGATGGTGACCACGCCGAAGCCGCCGATCCACTGCAGCAGGAAACGCCACAGCAGCAGGCCGCGCGGCAGGACGTCGAGGCCGATGATCACGGTGGAGCCGGTATTGGTCAGGCCCGAAACAGATTCGAATACCGCATCGGCCAGCGGCAGCTGCAGCTCCGACAGCATGAAGGGCAGGGCGGCGACCAGGCTGACGGTGATCCAGGTGACCGGCAGCAGCAGCAGGGTTTCCTTCAGGTTGATCTGCTGGGCGCGGTTATAGGTGGCGATGGCGATGCCGGCGCCGACGAACAGCGTGCCGGCGGCGCAGATCAGGAAGACCGCGTAATCCTCGTGCCCGTCGGCCACGTCGATCAGCAGCGGCGCCAGCATGGCGACGCCGAAGCAGCAGCTCACCGCGCCGACAAAAAACAGGATCGGCGCCAGGTGGACGGCGGTGTCGTCGCGGCGGGATGAAATCACGGGGCTGCTCCTCGGCGCGGAGTGTCGTCGGGGCCGGCAGTGGAATCAAGAGACATCCGGCTATTCCCTGGCGCCGCC
>NZ_JANLJJ010000004.1 GCF_029255545.1 Ferrovibrio sp.
CGGGCGACAAGAGCTGGCCGATTACCGGCGCCAGCTTCATCCTGATGTACAAGAATCCGGTTGATGCCACGGCTGCTGCTTCGGCCCTGAAGTTCTTCGACTGGGCCTACAAGAACGGCGACAAGATGGCCGGCGATCTCGACTACATCGCCATGCCGGCGAATGTGGCCGATCTGGTCCGCAAGACTTGGTCGTCACAGATCCAGGCCGGCGGCAAGCCAGTCTACGCAGGCAAGTAACGAAGTCTGATACCCGACGACAAGGACGGCTGGTTCAAACCGGCCGTCCGCATCGCCGGCAATAGTTTCTCGGGGCATGCGGACAGAATGCTCCTGAAAGAAGCGATCAGCGGAGAGTGAGACCGTGACAGATATCGCCTTCAATTCATCCGCTGCGGCGCGACAACGGGCCGTTGGGTCTCGTTGGTTTGGTATCTCTGATCGTCTGTTTCACGGCATGACTTTCGCGGCAGCCCTGACGGTGCTGCTGCTGCTTGGCGGCGTCATTGTCGCGCTGCTTGAAGGCTCATGGCCGGCCTTCGCGAAATTCGGCTTCGGTTTTCTGGTTACTGAATCGTGGAATCCGGTCACCGAACAATTTGGCGCCCTGTCGCCGATCGCCGGTACGCTGATCACCAGTTTCATCGCAATGCTGATCGGCGTGCCGATCAGCATTGGCATTGCCATTTTCCTTACCGAAATCTGCCCAATATGGCTGCGGCGGCCGATTGGTATCGCCATTGAGCTGCTGGCCGGCATCCCCAGCATTATCTACGGCATCTGGGGCCTGTTTGTCTTCGCGCCCGTGATGCAGCGCCATGTGCAGCCCTTCCTGATCAACGCCTTCAGTGGCGTGCCGGTGCTGGAAAACCTGTTCGCCGGGCCGCCTTATGGTATCGGCATCCTCACCGCCAGCCTGATCCTGGCGATTATGGTGCTGCCCTTTATCACCGCGGTGACCCGCGATGTGTTCGAAACCGTGCCGCCGGTTCTGAAAGAAGCAGCCTACGGCCTGGGCTGCACCAAATGGGAAGTCATCCGCAACGTGATGCTGCCATACACACGGGTGGGCGTGGTCGGCGGCGTGATGCTGGGACTGGGGCGCGCGCTGGGTGAAACCATGGCGGTCACCTTCGTGATCGGCAACGCTCATAAGATTCATGCCTCCGTTCTTGGCCCGGGCACGACGATTTCGGCGACCATTGCCAATGAATTCACCGAGGCAGTTGGCGACATTTACACCGCTTCGTTGGTCGCGCTTGGCCTTATCCTGTTCGTCATCACATTCATCGTGTTGGCGGCGGCGCGGCTCATGCTGCTGCGCATGAACGTGAAGGGGGCCTGACGCCATGGACCTCTATACCCGTCGCCGCCTGCGCAGCCGCGCTGTCGTCATCCTTTCGATCGGCGCTGCGCTTTTCGGATTGACTTGGCTGGTGCTCATCGTTGGCACGCTGTTCTTCGAGGGATTTGGCGGACTGTCGCTCCGGGTTTTCACTGAAATGACGCCTCCGCCCGGCGCGGATGGCGGCCTGCGCAACGCCATTATCGGCAGCCTGATCATGACATCGATCGCGGTTCTGTTCGGTACGCCGATCGGCATCCTGGCCGGCACCTACCTGGCCGAATATGGGCGTGCCACAAAATTATCGATGGTGGTGCGATTCATCAATGACGTGCTGCTCAGCGCGCCCTCGATTGTCATCGGCCTGTTCGTCTATGAGGTGATGGTGATCAGTATGGGCCATTTCTCGGCCTGGGCCGGCGCCGCGGCACTGGCCATCATCGTCATCCCGGTCGTTCTGCGCACCACCGAGGACATGCTCAATCTCGTGCCGAACGGTCTGCGTGAGGCTGCCACGGCGCTTGGTGCGCCACGCTATTTCGTGATCCGCCGGGTGGCCTATCGTGCCGCTCGCAACGGAGTGCTGACCGGAATACTGCTGGCGATTGCACGCATCAGCGGCGAGACCGCGCCGTTGCTGTTCACCGCGCTCAACAATCAATTCTACAGCACCGATCTCAATGCGCCGATGGCCAACCTTCCGGTGGTGATCTTCCAGTTCGCGCTGAGCCCCTACGAAGACTGGCGCGCGCTGGCCTGGGCCGGCGCACTGATCATTACGCTGGCCATTTTGGCTCTCAATATCGGCGCCCGCGCCCTGGCAGGAAGGCAGACCAGCAAATGAATATCGAAACCATGGAACGCCCAATGCAAATTGCTGAAGCCGTCAAGGCCAAGGTGTCGATCGAGAATCTCGCTTTCTATTACGGTGACAGCAAAGCGCTGAAGAACATCAACCTGACGCTCTATGATCGTAAGGTAACCGCATTTATCGGCCCGTCTGGATGTGGCAAGTCGACCCTGTTGCGGGTGCTTAACCGGATTTATGAGATGTACCCGAGGCAGCGCGCCGAGGGCAAAGTCATGGTGGATGGCGCCGATATCCTCGACCCTGGGCAGGACCTCAACATGCTGCGCGCCAAGATCGGCATGGTGTTCCAGAAGCCGACCCCGTTCCCGATGTCGATCTACGAGAATATCGCCTTCGGGGTTCGGCTTTATGAGCGCTTGTCGAAGGAAGAAATGGACGAGCGGGTCGAGAGCGCGTTGCGCAAGGCGGCGCTATGGGAAGAGGTGAAGGACAAGCTGAGTAGCACTGGCCTCGGCTTGTCCGGCGGCCAGCAGCAGCGCCTGTGCATCGCCCGCACAATCGCGGTGCGACCGGAAATCATCCTGCTTGACGAACCCTGCTCGGCGCTTGATCCCATCTCGACGGCTAAGATCGAGGAGCTCATCGACGAGCTGAAGGAGGAGTACACGATCGTGATCGTGACCCATAACATGCAGCAGGCGGCGCGCACCTCGGATTACACCGCCTTCATGTATCTTGGCGAGTTGATCGAATTTGGCGACACCAAGCGGATGTTTACTCATCCGGAAAAGCAGCAGACCCAGGATTACATCACCGGGCGTTTTGGCTGAGCAGAGTGAGGAAAGCATTATGCCGCAACATATCGTCCAGAAATACGACGACGAACTGAAGAAGCTTTCCACCATGATCGTGCAGATGGGTGGTCTGGCGGAATCGCAGCTTGCTTCTGCGGTGGAGGCGATCGTCAAGCGCGACAGCGAACTGGCCGGGATTGTCGTCGCGGGCGATGCCAAGATCGACGCCTTGCGGACCCAGGTGGACGATTTTGCCATCGAATTGCTGGCGCGCCGCCAGCCGATGGCCGCCGATCTGCGTATCATAGTTGCTGCCTTGCGCATCTCTTCGGAAATCGAGCGCATCGGCGATTATGCCAAGAACGTGGCCAAGCGCGCCGTCGCGCTCAATCAGGCGCCGCTGGTGCGCCCGGTGCATGCCATCCCACGCATGGCGGCGCTGGTGCAGGCGCTGATCAAGGACACACTGGACGCCTATATCACCGACGATGCCGCCAAGGCGGACGCGGTCTGGGCGCGCGACGAGGAAGTGGACGAGCTCTATACCAGCCTGTTCCGCGAGTTGCTGACCTACATGATGGAGGATCCGCGCTCGATCACGCCCTGCACGCACCTTCTGTTCATAGCCAAGAACATTGAGCGGATCGGCGACCACGCCACCAACATCGCTGAGCTGATCCATTATGCGGTCAAGGGCGAGGTCATGAAGGAAGACCGCCCGAAAAGTGACGACACTGCCTATGCGGTGGTCAACGCGCCAGGAGGTACGCGATGAATGTCACAGTCAAGCCGCGCGTCCTCGTCATCGAGGACGAGGCGGCGCTGCTGGCGCTGCTGCGCTACAATCTGGAAAAGGAAAACTACACCGTCGATGAGGCGACGGATGGCGAGCAGGCCCTGCTGAAGGTGGCCGAGCATATGCCCGACCTGATCCTGCTCGACTGGATGCTGCCGCGGCTCTCCGGTCTGGAAGTCTGCCGCCAGCTCCGTCGCGACCCGAATGCCCGGAATGTGCCGATCATCATGCTGACGGCGCGCGGCGAGGAAGCCGACCGCGTGCGCGGCCTTGATGCCGGGGCCGACGATTATATCGCCAAGCCGTTCTCGCCCGGCGAATTGCTCGCCCGTATCCGCGCGGTGCTGCGCCGCATCCGCCCGGCCCTGGCCGAGGAAGTGCTCACCTATGGCGGGCTGGTGATGGATATCGCCACCCACAAGGTCACGCGCAACGGCCGCGACATCCATCTTGGACCGACGGAGTTCCGCCTGCTGCGCTATTTCCTCGAGCATCCCGGCCGCGTGCTGTCGCGGGACCAGTTGCTGGACGCGGTCTGGGGCCGCGACATCTATGTCGAGCAGCGTACCGTCGATGTGCATATCCGTCGCCTGCGCAAGGCGTTGAATGCCAGCGGGGAATCCGATGTGATCCGCACCGTGCGCTCCGCCGGCTATGCGCTGGAGCTGACGCCGGCTGCGGCCATGGCCTGATCGCTGGCGGCAGATGGTACCGGCGAATAAAAAAGCCCGGCCGTTGTGTAACGGCCGGGCTTTTTTGCGTTATGCGGCCGGCTTCAGCGGCGGCCGGCGATCTGCTTCCTCATGGCGGCGAACAGGGCATCGATCTTGCCGCCGTTATTCTGGATCACCGACTCGAACTGCTGGCGCTGGGTGAAGGCCATCGACACGCCCTCCACCACCACATCGGTCAGCATCGGCTTGCCATCCTTCTCATGCGTCTTCCACTCGACCCGGATCGGCGGGCCGTTCGGGCGGTTGATATGGGAATCGACGATGGTTTCGCTGCCAACCTCGCGGGCATTGTCGCGCACGTCGAGGGTCTCGCCGTTATACTGCGACAGCAGCTGGGCATAGACCTTGACCAGGTAATCCTCGAACAGCTTGGCGTATTCCTGCTTCTGCGCATCGTTCAGGCCGCGGCTGTAGCGGCCCAGGCAGAAACGGCCCACCGCCTCGAGGTCGAGATGCGTGGTGAGCAGGTTGCGCACCAGGGCTTCGCGCTTCTCGCTCGTCAGTGAGCGGTCGCCGAGCGCCTGCAGGGTCTCGGTGCCGACCTGACGGATGAACTGGTCGGCGGGTATCGCGGCCGGAGCAGCCGGGGCAGGAAGGGTGGTCAGGCCAAAGGCCAGGACGAGACCGGCCAGCACATGCCGGCGGAAGGGCGCAAGGAATGACAAGGAGAAAAACATCGGAATCCGCCTGGGGGCTGTCTGAAGGGTATTTCTGCCTAAGCCATGGAACAGAATGGATTATTAGGCGCTGGAGCATAATATGACGGCTGAATACATAGCGTGTTGCCGGGCGTAAGGCCATGTCCTTTTTTGATCGCGGTCGATTTGAAGCTATACAAATAGATAAAGATATGTTTATGTGTTTTCCATCATGCCAACCGAGCTCGCCCTGTCCCTCGACACCCTGATGGCCGCCCTGCGGGCGGCCGCCGAACCAACCCGGCTGCGGCTGCTGGCGCTGTGCGCCCAGGGTGAGCTGACCGTATCGGAACTGACCCAGATCCTGGGCCAGAGCCAGCCGCGCGTATCCCGCCATCTCAAGCTGCTCTGCGAGGCCGGCCTGCTGGAGCGGGTGCCGGAGGGCACCTGGGCCTTTTATCGCATCGGCGACCGGCTGCCGGGCGCGCCGCTGGTGCGGGCGCTCAGCACCTTGTTGCCGCCGCAGGACCCGACGCTGGCCCGCGATGCCGAACGGCTTGCGGCGGTGAAGCGCGCCCGCGCCGAAACCGCCGAGCAGTATTTCCGCGACAATGCCGCGCAATGGTCGGCGATTCGCTCGCTGCATGTCGACGAGGCCCAGGTCGAGACCACCGTGCTGCGGCTGCTGAATGACGGCAAGCCGATTGACGATCTGCTCGATATCGGCACCGGCACCGGCCGTTTGCTCGAAGTGCTGGCCCCCCATATCAAACGTGGCCTCGGCGTCGATCTCAGTCGCGACATGCTCAGCATCGCCCGCGCCAATCTGGAGCGCGCCGGCATCAAGCACTGCCAGGTGCGCCAGGCCGACATGTATGCCCTGCCGTTTGACAATGCCAGCGTTGATGCCGCGGTGATCCACCAGGTGCTGCATTTCGCCGACGAGCCGCAGAAGGCCATCCAGGAAGCCGCCCGCGTGCTGAAGCCCGGTGGTCGCCTGGTGATCGTCGATTTTGCCCCGCATGATCTGGAAGACCTGCGCGCCCGCCATGCCCATCGCCGGCTCGGTTTCGCCGATGCGGAATTGCGCGGCTGGTGCGCTGCCGCCGGCCTTGATCTCGATCCGGTCGTGGCTCTGCCGGGCCAGCCGCTCACCGTCCATGTCTGGCGCGCCATCCGGCATGCCGCCCAGCTTTCCCCCGCCGCGCAGAAGAGTGCCGCCGCATGACCACCCAGGACAGCAACGCCTATGCCGCCCGCCGCCCGGGCCCGCTTAAGGTTTCGTTCGAATTCTTCCCGCCGAAGACGCCGGAGATGGAGGACAGCCTGTGGCGCAGCGTCACGCGGCTCGCCCCACTCAACCCGCGTTTCGTCTCGGTCACCTATGGCGCTGGCGGTTCGACGCGCGAGCGCACGCATAACACTGTGGTGCGCATCCTCAATGAAACCGGGTTGAAGCCGGCGGCGCATCTCACCTGCGTCGGCGCCTCGAAAGGCGAGGTCGACGAGGTGGCGCAGCATTACTGGCAGGCTGGCATCCGCCATATTGTGGCGTTGCGTGGCGATCCCCAGGAAGGCACCGGCAGCTTTCAGCCGCATCCCCAGGGTTATGCCAATTCCACCGATCTGATCGCTGGCCTGAAGAAGATCGGCGATTTCGAGATCAGCGTCGGCTGCTACCCCGAGGGCCATCCGGATTCCGCCTCGCCGCGCGTCGAGCTGGAGCATCTCAAGCGCAAGGTCGATGCCGGTGCCACCCGCTGCATCACCCAGTATTTCTTCGACACCGACGTCTATTTCCGCTTCCTCGATCGCGCCCGCTCGGCGGGCATCACCGTGCCGATCGTGCCGGGAATCCTGCCGGTTACCAATTTCCGCCAGGTGGTGAAATTCTCCGCTGCCTGCGGTGCCAGCGTGCCGGCCTGGATGGCCGACATGTTCGACGGCCTGGACGAGGATCCGGAGACCCGCCGCATGGTGGCGGCCCATATGGCGGCCGAGCAATGCCGCCGCCTGCTGGTCGCCGGCATCGACGAGTTCCATTTCTACACGCTGAACCGCGCCGATCTCACTTACGCGATCTGCCATGTGCTGGGCGTGCGGCCGAAGCCGGCCATTGTTGGAGAGGCGGCGGCCTGATGCTTGATACCCCTGAACAGCGCCAGGCGCGCCGCGCTGCTCTGAAGGCAGCCGCCAAGGAACGCATCCTGGTGCTGGATGGCGCCATGGGCACCATGCTGCAGCGGCGCAAGCTGACCGAGGCCGATTATCGCGGCGACCGTTTCAAAGGCGCCAACAGCGATCTGAAGGGCAACCACGATATCCTCAACATCACCCGCCCCGATGTCATCCTGGCCGTGCACAGGGAATATCTCGATGCCGGCGCCGATATCATCGAGACCAACACCTTCAGCGGCACCTGGATCAGCCAGGCCGACTACCATCTCGAAGCCGCCGTGCGCGACATCAACGAGCAGGGTGCGCGGCTGGCCCGCCAGGCCGCCGACGAATACACGGCGAAAGACCCGTCCAGGCAGCGCTTCGTCGCCGGCGCCATCGGGCCGACCAATCGCACGGCCTCGCTGTCGCCCGACGTCAACCGGCCCGATTTCCGCAACATCACCTTCGATGAGCTGAAAGACGCCTACAAGGAGCAGGCGCGCGGCCTGATCGAGGGCGGCGCCGACCTGCTGCTGGTTGAAACCGTGTTTGACACGCTGAACGCCAAGGCCGCCGTATTCGGTCTCTACGAGCTGTTCGACGAGCTTGGCGAGGAATGGCCGATCATGCTGTCGGGCACCATCACCGACCTGTCGGGCCGCACGCTGTCGGGCCAGACAACGGAAGCCTTCTGGAACAGCCTGCGCCATAGCCGGCCCTTCTCGGTTGGTCTCAACTGTGCCTTCGGCGCCCAGCAGATGCGGCCCTATGTGGCTGAGCTCAGCCGCGTCGCCGACGTGCCGGTCAGCGCCTATCCCAATGCTGGCCTGCCCAACCAGTTCGGCGAATATGACGAGCCGCCGCATGCCACGGCCACGCATCTGCGCGAATGGGCCGAGGCCGGCCTGGTCAACATCGTCGGCGGCTGCTGCGGCACCACGCCCGACCATATCCGCGCCATCGCCGAGAGCGTGAAAGGCGTGAAGCCGCGCCGCGTTCCCTCCATCCCGCCGCAGCTTCGCCTGTCCGGCCTTGAACCCTTTGCCGTGCCCGCCGCATGACCCAGTCTCCGTCCTCTCCGTCCGAGCGTCCCGGTTTCAACGGACCCGTGTTCATCAACATCGGCGAACGCACCAACGTCACCGGCTCGGCCAAATTCCGCAAGCTGATCGTCAGCGGCGATTATGAGGCTGCCCTTGTCGTCGCCCGCCAGCAGGTCGAGAGCGGCGCCCAGATCATCGACGTCAACATGGACGAGGGCATGCTCGACTCCAAGGCTGCGATGGTGAAATACCTCAGCCTGATCGCCTCCGAGCCTGATATCGCCCGCGTGCCGATCATGATCGACTCCTCGAAATGGGAGGTGATCGAGGCCGGCCTGAAATGCGTGCAGGGCAAGGCCATCGTCAACTCGATCAGCCTGAAGGAAGGCGAGGCGGCCTTCCTGGAGCAGGCCCGCAAGGTGCGCCGCTACGGTGCCGCTGCCGTGGTGATGGCGTTCGACGAGCAGGGTCAGGCCGATACCGCCGACCGGAAATTCGAGATCTGCGCCCGCGCCTACAGGCTGCTGACCGAGAAGATCGGCTTCCCGCCGGAAGACATCATCTTCGATCCCAATATCTTCGCGGTCGCCACTGGCATCGAGGAGCATAACAACTACGCCGTTGAATTTTTCGAAGGCGCGCGCCGTATCCGTGAGAACCTGCCGCATTGCCATATTTCGGGCGGCGTCTCCAACGTGTCGTTCTCGTTCCGCGGCAACGAGCAGGTCCGTGAGGCGATGCACGCCGTGTTCCTCTATTACGGCATGCAGAACGGCATGGACATGGGCATCGTCAATGCCGGCCAGCTGCCGGTCTATGAGGATATCCCGGCCGAACTGCGCGAACGCGTCGAGGATGTGCTGCTCAACCGCCGCCCCGACGCCACCGAGCGCATGCTGGAAATCGCCGAGCGCTTCAAGGGTGGCGCCCGCACCCAGGAAATCGACATGTCCTGGCGCGAGAAGGATGTTCGTGCCCGCCTGACCCATGCGCTGGTGCACGGCATTGCCGATTTCATCGACGAGGACGTGGAAGAGGCGCGCCATACCGTCTCCAAGCCGCTTGAGGTGATCGAAGGCCCGCTGATGGATGGCATGAACGTGGTCGGCGACCTGTTTGGCGCAGGCAAGATGTTTTTGCCCCAGGTGGTGAAATCCGCCCGCGTGATGAAAAAGGCGGTGGCCTACCTGCTGCCCTTCATCGAGGCCGAGAAGGCCTCCGGCCCGGCCCAGACCAACGGCAAGGTGCTGATGGCTACCGTGAAGGGCGACGTGCATGATATCGGCAAGAACATCGTCGGCGTCGTGCTCCAGTGCAACAATTACGAGGTGATCG
>NZ_JANLJJ010000005.1 GCF_029255545.1 Ferrovibrio sp.
TGGGACCGGCTCTGCGGTTTCACGCAGCGCACCCCGCTCAACGACATCGATATCGTTTATTTCGACCCGGCCAATACCGGCCGCGCCATCGAGATCGCAGCCGAAGCAGAACTGACCGCCGCCCGCGTCAGCCAGACCTGGTCGGTGCGCAACATGGCGCGCATGCACCTGAAGAACCGCGATGAACCCTACCGGGATACGGCGGACGCCATCGGCCATTGGCTGGAAACGCCCACAGCCGTGGCCGTCACCATGGATGATGACGGTGGGCTGCGCCTGCTGGCGCCGCATGGCGTGGCCGACCTGCTGGCCGGCCGGGTGCGGCCGACCCCGAGCGGCGAGCGCAGGATCGCGGATTACCGGGCGCGCGTGATGGCCAAGGACTGGCCATCACGCTGGCCGAAAATCGTCGTTGAGGGTCTTACCTGAGCTCGATCAGCTCGACATCGAAGATCAGCGTGGCATTCGGCGGGATCACGCCGCCACCGGCACCAGCCGCGCCATAGCCGAGCTGCGGCGGGATCACCAGGGTGCGCTGGCCGCCGGTCTTCATGCCGGCCACACCCTGATCCCAGCCCTTGATCACCCGGCCGGCGCCAAGCGGAAAGGCGAAAGGCTGGCCACGGTCGCGCGAGGAGTCGAATTTACGCCCCTTCTTACCGCCTTCCATCAGCCAGCCGGTATAATGCACCACGGCGGTCTGGCCGCTGCGCGCAATCTCGCCATTGCCCAGCTTGGTCTCGGTATAGCGCAGGCCGGAGGCCGTGGTCTGCTCCTGGGCGAAGGCCGGCACCCGCGGCAGGGCGACGGCCGACAGACCGAGGACAATGGCGACGGCAACGGCACGACGGGAAAGCGGCATTGCAGAAATCTCCTGAACAGGTTTTGACACGGAAAAGATTGCCGCCGGAATGCGGCAGCAGCATGGCCGGCATGGCACCCGCCTAGCGGACGCCGACCAGTTCGATTTCGAAAAACAGGGTGGCGTTCGGTGGAATAATGCGGCCATTACCGCGGGCACCGTAGGCCAGATAGGGCGGGATCAGCAGGGCCCGCTTGCCACCGACCTTCATATAGGCCACGCCCTCGTCCCAGCCCTTGATCACCTTGCCCTGGCCGAGCAGGAACTCGAAGGGCTGGCCACGCTTGTAGGAGGAGTCGAACATCCGGGTGGGTTTGTTGTTTTCCCACAGCCAGCCAGCGTAATGCACGGTGACCATTTTGCCCGGTTCCGCCTTGTCGCCGGTCCCGGCAACGATGTCACCCGCCCGCATGCCAGACGGGGTCTGGCGCAGGTTGATGGCTTCCTGTTTACCCCCGATGCCGATGGCACCGAGTATCGAAGACAGCACTCCCATAACAAAAGAATATCAAGCAAACGGGCCGCTGCCCAGAGTTGTCGAGCAATCAACAATACGACTGGCGGGCGAATCGGCAACCGAATCGGGCACTTCACCCGTGGGCCGGGTGTGGCGCCCCACAGACAAGGGCTCAGCCAACCGTTTCGGGGGCTGGCCGAGGCAGGGATTCGGATCGCATGCCCGACTCGTCCGCATCAGATGCCCCCCCGGCCGGAGATTCGTCAGGCATCAGGAAGCTGCCCAGATTTTCCCGCAACTCCGCCCAACGCAGGATTTCCAGCCGGCCATCGCCATGTTCGACCAACGCGGTACAGCTTTCAACCCAGTCGCCATCATTGCAATACAGGATGCCATCGATATCGCGAATCTCGGCATGATGGATATGACCGCAGACCACCCCGTCGACATGGCGGCGGCGCGCTTCCTCGGCGATGGCCTGCTCGTAGTCGGAGATGAACTCAACAGCGTTCTTCACTTTGTGCTTCAGATAGGCCGACAGCGACCAATAGGGCAGCCCCATCCTGCGGCGCAGGTGGTTGAACCAGGTGTTCAGGCCGAGCGCGAAGCCATAGGCTGCGTCGCCGAGCAGCGCCAGCCATTTGGCGCAGGTGACGATGCCGTCGAAATGATCGCCGTGAGTTACCAGGAATTTCCGGCCATCGGCGGTCTGGTGAATGGCTTCCATCTGCACGGCGATGCCGCCGAACTGCAGGCCGTAATCCTCGATGAAATCGCGCAGGGCTTCGTCGTGGTTGCCCGGCACGTAGATTACCGTGGCGCCCTTGCGAGCCTTGCGTAGCAGCTTCTGCACCACATCATTCTGACTCTGGTTCCAGTACCATGAACGTTTCAGCCGCCAACCATCCACGATATCGCCGACCAGATAGATCGTGTCGGCCTCGGTGTATTTGAGGAATTCCAGCAGCAGGTCGGCCTTGCAGCCGCGAGTGCCCAGATGGATATCAGAGATCCATATAGTGCGGTAACGGGCTGGGCGGAGCGCCATGTTCATCGGTCACCTGCTTTTGCCGGTGCGTAGCGGCGAATCGCTGCAACGGCAAATCCTTGGCCGGGAAGATGAATCTGAGGCTCGTACTTGTCCCGTGAATTTTCCATGACCCGGATGACGGAACGATGACAGTCACGGATACTGGCCGACAAAGAAAAAAGGGCCTGCCGGAAGGCAGGCCCTGGATCGGACGACGTCCTTTGGGGACGGATCAGATCGATTCCTTCAACACCTTGGAGGCGCGGAAGGCAACCTTCTTGGAAGCCTTGATCTTGATCGGCTCGCCGGTCTGCGGGTTGCGGCCCATGCGGGCAGCACGCTTGCGGACCTGCAGGATGCCGAGGTCGCCGAGGCGAACGCGCTCGCCCTTCTTCAGCGACTTGGTGACGGCAGCAAAGAATTCCTCGAACAGACCGGCAGTGGCCTTCTTCTGAAGCTCATGCTTCTCGGCCAGCGCAGTGGCGATCTGCTTCGCGGTCACAGTAACCGTCTTGGTGGCGGCCGCTTTAGCCATGGTCTCTCTCCTCAGAAAAGATGCGTCAGATGTTGTTATGAACGAATCGGGAGTTGGTTCCCGAATCCTCCATAGCACCGCGCCGGGCTCTTGCCCATCGGGGAAAGCGCAAAAATCCGCTAGACATGCGGTTTTTCGACATCCGGGGCGAATCGGAGCCGCAAATCATGCGGGTTTATCGCACCCGCCGCCGCTTCAAGGGGCGATTCAGGAGCGCCTGGAGCGGAATTTGGCGGCTATGGCGAAGCTGAGCACGGCCAGGATACCGCTGCCCAGCATGGTCCAGATCATCGGATGCTGGCTCGGGTCGCTGTCCTGGCCATAGCCGACCAGCACGGCGGCTGCCGCCCCGACCAGCATCTGCAGGGCGCCGGAGAGGCCGGCGGCAGCACCGGCGGCGCGCGGATTGACCGAGACCGCACCGGCCGTGCCGTTGGGCAGGGTGAGGCCGTTGGACAATGCCACTACCGCCATGGGCAGGAACAGGCCCGGCAGGGTCAGCAGGCCGAACCAGCCGGTGGCGCCAAGCGCCAGGATGCCCAGCAGGCCGATCATCGCGCCCCAGGCGATCATGCGATCCACCCCCAGCCTGACCGCGAAACGACCAGTAAGGAAATTACCGGTCAGGTAGCCGACCGAGACGACCATAAACCACAGTCCATAGCTGGAAGCCGGTTCACCCATCACGGTTACCACCACGAAGGGAGCCCCGGCGATGAAGGCGAAGAACACCCCGGAGGTGAAGGCCGTCTGCAATGCATAACCACAAAAGGCCGGTGAGCGCAGCAGATCGCCATAGCCCCGCAGCATGGCCCGGAAACCTTCGCCAAACCCCGGTTCTCTCAGGGTTTCCGGCAGGGTAAAGGCCACCCAGGCAAACACGGCCAGGCCGGCCAGGGCGCAGAAGGCAAAGCTGGCACGCCAGCCGAACAGGGTATCGAGATAGCCACCCAAAGCCGGCGAAAACATCGGCGCCAGCGACATCGCCATGGTGACATAACCAATCATCGCCGCCGAGCGGTCGCGGTCGTAAAGGTCGCGGATGATGGCACGGCCCAGCACCAGGCCGGAGCAACCGCCAATTGCCTGCAGGGCGCGGCCGATCATCAGAATCTCGATCGAGGTTGCAAAAGCGCAGAACAGACTGCCCAGGCAGAAAATCGCCAGGCCGCAGACCAGAACCGGCCTACGGCCATAGCAGTCGCTCAAGGGGCCATAGACCAGCTGCGCCAAGCTGAGGCCGATCAGATAGAAGGTGAGCGTGAGCTGCACCAGGCCGTAATCGACGTGGAAATGCTTCGCCAGTCCTGGCATCGACGGCATGAAGATATTCAGCGCCATCGGTCCCAGCGCAGACATGGCGACCAAGATCACGACGGAGGGGGGGCGGGCGCCGGAGGATGGGCGTGGCTCGGACAGGGCGGATACCGGAAAAACGGCTGCGCCGGCGTTCAGGCCGACGAACAGGATTTGGCGAAACACCCAATCCTATAGCCCTAATCCGGCTACGGACCAACCCCGTCGAGCCGGCCTACCGGTGGATTTCAGCCTTCTGACCGGCGTGAATCAGGCGCCAGGTCCAGTCCAGCGCGGAAACAGCAGATTGTTTTCCAGATGGATATGCTCCATCACGTCGCCAACCAGCTTGCGGGTCCCGGCATAGAGCGCCTGCCAAGTTAGGCAGGCATCCTCCGGCACGATGCCGCCATTGGTCAGCGCCTCGATCAGGCGCAACCGGTCGGCATGCTCCTCGTGTTCGTCCTGCATGACGGCAATCGGATGCATGATCATCGGATGGCCGCCCTGTTTCATCATCGGGAAGAGCATCATTTCTTCCTTCTGCATATGGGTGTCCAACTCCTGCAGCGTCTCGGCCAGCAGGTCGGCCAGCCCGGCCGGCGCCTCCGGGTGGCTGCGGTGAACCGCTTCGACGCGGCGCGCCAGCCGGATCAGCTCAGGCAGTTCGACGCGATGCACGGCATGGTAACAGGTGAGGATATGGTCGATCAGGTCTGCGGTATTGGCCGGTACCGTAGCCACTGAAGCCGTATCCAGCGCCCGCAATTCGCCTTCCAGTTCTTCCACCGCCAAGCCGCGCTTGGCGGCGGCCTCTTTCAGGCTGATGCCGCCACCGCAGCAGAAATCAAGCTTGTGGGCGCGGAATACGCCGGTGGCGCCTGGCAGATGGGCAGCGATATCGGCCAGCGTGCGGCCGCTGTATGTCAATAACTCCATGATACCAACCTTCCCTTCTTCTACTTACCCTTCGCCTTCTTACCGGTATTGTCTGACGCCTCATCCATCCATGCCATGGCGCGGACGGCCGCCGGCGGACCCAGCGTGGTAACAGCCAGCGCGGCGACGTGATGCATCTCGGCCTGACTGACGCCATCGGCCTTGGCCCGGCGGGCGTGAGACTTGGCCGCTCCCTGCGCCTGGGCGCCAATCGCCAGCGCCAGCTTCACCAGCCGACGCGTACGTGCATCGAGAGGGCCGGCCATGGCGGCGGCCGCGCCCAGCGTTTCATAGGCCTGCCAGACGGCCTTGTGCCGTCTGGCGAAATTGCGTGCCGCCTGGGGCAGTGCGGCGGGAGTGGAAGATCGTTTTGCCATGATATCTGTTTTCCTGCCTCAGCCTGGACGGCCGTCGATGCGCGGTGCGATGAGAATGCGGGCATAGCCGATGACAAAGGCCGCAAAGCCGGCCGACCAGAGCAGGCCGCTGGCCACCAGCAGCACATGACTGAACGCCAGTTCCGGAAGCGCTGCCGCGATGATGCGCAGCAGCGCGCCAGCCGCCACGAGGAGATAGGCAGCAGTGGCCGCAGGCGGAGAAGCCAGCCGCCGCCCGGTATGGCCGAGCGAGGCGCGTGTCATCACCGCAAGAATCATCAGGCCGACTCCTCCGCTGCCCAGGGCATGGATGCCGGTCGGGGCCGGCACCAGTCTGGCCGCGCCGGCAGCTTCAAGCGCAAAGCCCAGCGGCAGAAACAGATAGCCCAGATGCAGCGACCAGATGATGGGCAGTTGCAGCACTTCGCGCCGCCACCAGCGCGACAGCCGCCAGCCATGCAGACCGGCAGCCAGCAGATAAGCGCCTACCTGAACGGGAACGGGCAGCGCCGCGAGCTTCGAAATCAAAGCCAACGCCAGGACAACATTGGCGGCCAGCCCCAGTTTCGGCGCCGGTACGATGAAAACGCTGTGGCCGGCCTGCAACAGGCCGCCAATGGTAAAGGCCGGAATGATGCGGCCACCGATGATGCCGATGGCCAGCAGGAAAAAACCCAACGCCGCCTGTAGGCAGAGCATGGCCGTGTCCTGCCAGTCGTAGCGCAACGACAAATGCCAGAGCAGGTTCAGTCCGGTCAGGCCCGACAGGATTACGACGAACACACCGTTGCGCTTGGCGTTACGCTTCAGGATGCCCGGTGCGATGAAGGCGATCAGCAGCAGCCAGAAGCCGATATCGGCCACGGCAAAGAGCATGGCCCATGGCAACAGCGACAGAATCTGCGCCGCCAGCCAGAAGCCGACCAGCAAGACCAGCCGCAGGCGGCGCACCGGCCCAGCTTCGGTCCAGTTCGGTACCGCCGTCAGCAGGAAGCCAGCCAGGGCGGCGGCGGCAAAGCCGAACAGCATGGCATGGCCATGCCACAATATGGGATTGTCGCCCAGCGGCAGATCCCAGCCTATTGCCCAGACCAATGTCCACAGCAGCACGAACAGGCTGGCCTGCAGGCCAGCAAACAGGAAAAACGGCCGGAACCCGCTTTGCAGCAGGATCGGCCAGCGTGATGTCGGTCTGCCGCGGTCTATGGCTGCCGTTGCCTGTGTCATCGCCCCACCAGTTCCATCAGGCCTTCGCAGCAGCCGCAAGCCGGCGCTGGCAATTCCCCGGCAGCCACGGCGCGAAAGCGACCGCTGCTGCCGTCCATCGCCTGAATCTGCCCGTGTTGCAGATCGAAATGCCAGCCATGCAGAGCCAGCTTGCCAGCCTGCACGCGTTCGGTGATCCATGGGAAACTCTGCAGATTGCGCAGCGACAGGCCGATGGCGGCCTTTTCCAGCCAGCGCAGCCGTTCGGCCTCGCCAGCCTCGCTGGCAAGATTCTCCATCTCGGTCACCATCTCGCCGGCCATGGCCACCCAGTCAGGCAGGAACTCGAAATCGGCGCTGCCGGCCCGACGTTCGGCCAGGAAGCGGATGCCGCCGCAATGGGAATGACCCAACACGATGATATGATCGACTTCCAGCGCGCGCACGCCGAATTCCACCGCCGCGCTGGTGCCCTTGGGCACGCCACGCGGTTTTTCATAGGCCGGCACCAGAGCCGCCACGTTGCGGATCACGAACAGGTCGCCCGGCTGGGCTTCGGTCAGCAGGGCGGGATCGGAGCGCGAATCCGAACAGGCGATCACCAGGGCGCGCGGCGACTGGCCTTCGCTGACCAGCTTTTCATATGGCCGGTCGTCGCCTTCGAAGAAGCTGTCATGGAAATGCTCAAACCCGCGTAGCAGACGGCGCAGGGCCAGCGTGCCGGAACTTTGTTCGCGATCCGGCATGATGATGTCACTGCAGCAGCGGCGAGTCGGCGCCGGCCAGGGCCACGCCGGTGATCTCGGCTTCCGCTGCCAGCACGGAAATATATTGGCGGATCGCAGTGCGGAACACCGACTCGGCGAGGTAATCCGCGACGCGTTCGCGTACCTGTTCGTATGCCATCTCGCGGCCGGCCTCGCGCTGCAAGAGTTGCAGCACATGGAAGCCATAGCGGCTGGGCACCGGCACCGGCGAAAGCTGGCCGATCTCCAGGCTGTCGAGGAAGGTCTCGAATTCCGGGATCGTGCTGCCGCTGGCGAACTGGCCCAGATGGCCGCCGGAGTCTTTCGAGGGACAGGCCGAATATTGCTGCGCCAACTGGCCGAACCGTTCCGGGTCGCCCTGCAGCGCCGCGATCAGCGTCTCAGCCTGCATCCGCGCAGCTTCACGTTCTTCCTCGTCGTCCGGCATGGCCGCCAGCAGGATATGGCGGGCCTCGTAAAGCGACGGGCTGCGGAACTGGTCGGGGTTGGCATCGAAATAGCGGCGGCAGGATTCCTCGTCCGGGGCGGGCAGCGAGACTTCCGTCGCGATCACGCGGTCGATGGCATCCTCTGCCTCGCGATCGAAGCCCAGAGCCTCGGCCCGTTGCAGCAACAGCTCACGCACCGCCAGGGCCTCGGCCGCGCGGCGTCCCGCCTCCTCGGCCGTGGCAGCGGGATGATACTGCATCTCGGCCAGCACGGCAGCTTCGTCGATGGCCACGTTGTTCACGCGAATGACGTCCATAATCTGCCTCCTTACAGGATCGGCATCACAGAGTGGGGCGCGCCGGGGAACGGCGCCGCACCACCTGGTAGCTGCGGAATACATAGCCGACCGGCACGCTCCAGATATGCACGAGGCGGCTGAACGGGAAGAGCACGAAGATGGTGATGCCCAGCACCAGGTGCAGCTTGAACGGCCAATCGACATTCATCACCAGTTCGGCGGCGCCGCCACGGAAGGTGACGATGCGCTGCGCCCATTCCGACAGGGCCAGCATGGTGCCGCCGTCGCTGTGCTGCACCGAGAAGGGTAGCGTGACGAGGCCAAGCACCAGTTGCAGCCACAGCACCAGCAGGATGGCGATATCCATCGACGAGCTGGTGGCACGGATGCGCGGATCGGTCAGGCGGCGATGCAGCAGCATGGTCAGTCCGATGAAGCAGATCACGCCGGCCGTGCCGCCCGAGACAACGGCCATCATCTGCTTGGCGCCGGCGGTGATGAAATGCTCGTACAGCCAGTGCGGTGTGAGCAGGCCGACGAAATGGCCAAAGAACAGGAACAGGATGCCGATATGGAACAGGTTTGAACCCCAGCGAAGCTGGCGCGCACGCAGCATCTGGCTGGATCCGCTACGCCAGGTGTATTGCCCGCGTTCGAACCGCACCAGGCTGCCGATCAGGAAGACGCTGAGGCCGATATAGGGATAGATCCCGAACAGGAAATGCTCGACATACTGCATCATGGCTTCGTCCTCCGGTCTCAGCGCGGGGATGGATTATTCATGGCCTGCACCCAGGCCGAGGCTTTGCCGCAACCATTGCCGGCGCGCGTCGGGTCATTCTCTGGCCCGAAGGTGACGGCGGCTTCCTCCCAGGCCCGATCAAGAGCATCGAAGCTGTCGTCCTCCTCCTCGGGCGGGCGAACCGGCGCGACCACGGCGCCGGCATCGGCGAGCGCCAGCAGGGCTGCCGGCACCGCGGCATAGGCCGACTGGCGCTTTTCCAGCCGGTCGCGCAGCAGCGCAAAGATCGGCGCCGCATCGCGCAGGATGCCGCGCGCCTCCTGCGGATCGATCTGGCTGAGGAATTCCAGCAGCAGCGGCAGGTAATCGGGCAG
>NZ_JANLJJ010000006.1 GCF_029255545.1 Ferrovibrio sp.
TGGCCTGGCTGGGGGAGTGGTTCGGCCGCGGCCCGGTCAGCCGCAATGCGCTGGCGCAGATGCGTTACGGCAATACCGGCGATGCCGCCGGTTTCGCCCGCGCCATCGGCTGGCAGCCCGCAAGCATGGCCGAGGCTTTGCGCCGGCATCCCTCCCATGTGCAGGACCGCTGGCATGCCCGGCTCTACTGGCTGCGGCCGGCGACACGCGTGGCGCTGGCCTTGCTGTGGCTTGTATCGGGCGCCATCGGCCTGTTCGCCGGGCCAGACGCGGTTCAGCCGGTGCTCGACCTGCTGCGCCTGCCGATGGAGGCCGGGCGGCCGCTGGCGCTGCTGTTCAGCGGGATCGACATCCTGCTTGGCCTCGGCCTGCTGCTGCGCCGGCCCGGCGCCGGGCTGCTGACGCTGGTCCAGCTGGCGATGGTGGGCGGCTATACCGCGATCCTCAGCCTCGCCGATCCGGGTCTGTGGCTGGAGCCTTACGGCCCGCTGCTCAAGAACCTGCCGATCCTGGTGCTGATCGCCATCCACTGGGCGCTGGACGACGACCGATGAGCGAGCTCTATCTGCCGGTCAGATACCTGCATGTGCTGAGCGCCACCGTGCTGTTCGGCACCGGGCTGGGCATCGCCTTCTTCCTGTGGTTCGCCCATCGCAGCGGCCATGTCGCCACCATCGCCGGCGTCGCCCGGCTGGTGGTGCGGGCCGACTGGCTGTTCACCGGTACGGCGGGCGTGGTCCAGCCGGCCAGCGGCATCGCCCTGATCCTGATCGCCGGCCATGATCCGCATGAACCCTGGCTGCTGCTGAGTTATGCGCTGTATGTCGGCGCCTTCCTGTGCTGGGCGCCGGTGGTCTGGCTGCAGCTGCGCATCCGCGACATGGCCGTTGCCGCCTTGCGCGACGGAACCGCCCTGCCGGCGCCGTATTACCGCTATGTGCGATACTGGTTCCTGCTCGGCTGGCCCGCCTTCATTGGCCTGCTGCTGGTATTCTGGCTTATGATCGCCCGCGCCATTCCGGGGACCACCTGATTCCATGACCGATCTTTTTCCCAGCTTCACCACCGGCCGCCTGATCCTGCGCGCCTTCAGGGCCGAAGACGAGGCGGCCTTCGCCGTCTTTGCCGTGCGGGAGGAATTCTGGCAATTCCTGCCCGGCCCGGCGCTGGATGCCGAGCTGGTGGCGCGCTTCGTGGCCCAGCGCG
>NZ_JANLJJ010000007.1 GCF_029255545.1 Ferrovibrio sp.
TCGTCGAGCTGTTCCAGCTTCTGGTAATGCAGGATCAGGCGGCCGGCTTCCGGGTTGCCCGGCTCACCTTCCACTTCCACCCTCAGCCCCAGCGCCGCCGCCAGGCCACGCTCAAACGCCAGCGTGTCGGCATCCTTTTTCACGGCGGCATCGCCGGCGGGTTTCTTCGCCGCCGCCGATGGCGGGCGGCCGACCTTCCTGCCGCTCGGGCCGGTGGCGACGATCTTGCCGACCGCGACCAGCTTTTCCACTTCGCGCACGGAGAGGCTGCCCTCGATGATGCGCTGGGCCAGCTGCTCGGCCAGCGGATGGCCGATCAGCGGCCGGGCCTGGCCGGCCGACAGCCTGCCCTCGGTGATCATCTGCACGACGGATTTCGGCAGCTGCAGCAGGCGCAGGATATTGGCGACATGGCTGCGGCTCTTGCCGATCACCTGGGCGATCTGCTCGGCCGAGTAGCCGAATTCGTCGGTGAGCTTCAGAAACGCGCCAGCCTCTTCGACGGCGTTCAGGTCCTCGCGCTGCAAATTCTCGATCAGGCCAATCTCAAGCGCGTCGCGGTCGGAAATCTCCTTCACCACGGCGGGCAGGGTATGCAGCTTGGCGATCTGGGCGGCGCGCCAGCGGCGCTCGCCGGCGATGATCTCGAACGCGCCGGCCTGCGCCGACTTGCGCACCAGCAGGGGCTGGAGCACGCCTTTCTCCCTGATCGACTGGGCCAGCTCGTCGAGCTGCTCGCGCGGGAAGGTCTTGCGCGGCTGATAGGGATTGGGCTTCAGCTGCTCGATGGGAATCTCGCGCAGGCCACGCGGCGCGGCCGTGGCCTCGCCATCCTTGGCCGTCTCGCCCATCAGGGCGGCAAGGCCGCGACCTAAGCCGCGGCGTTTCGGATCGTCGATCATACTCAGTCCTTCACAAGCTCTGGTGCAGTACCCTCACCCTCCCACCGCTTCGCGGCGGGCCCCTCCCTCTCCCGCGTGCGGGAGAGGGTCGGGGTGAGGGCCTTGCATTTTATTACGCCGCCGACCGCAGGGCCTGCTCGCGTTTGATCACTTCGCGCGCCAGCGCCATGTAAGCCGTGCTGCCCGGGGCGCGGTGATCGTAGATCAGCGCCGGCACGCCATGGCTGGGCGCCTCCGAGATGCGCACATTGCGCGGAATCACCGTCTCGTAGACCTTCTCGCCGAGGAAGCCGCGCACGTCGGCGGCGACCTGCTCCGAGAGATTGTTGCGCTTGTCGAACATGGTCAGCACCACGCCCTGCACATCCAGCGTCGGGTTCAGCGTGCCGCGAATGCGCTCGACCGTGCGCAGCAGCTGGCCCAGGCCTTCCAGCGCAAAGAACTCGCATTGCAGCGGCACCAGCACGGCATCGGCCGCCACCATGGCATTCACGGTGAGCAGGGTGAGCGAGGGCGGGCAGTCGATCAGCACATGGTCGAAACCGCCCACGCGGCCCTCGATGGCATCCTTCAGGCGATGCTGGCGGCGATCGAGATCCATCATCTCCAGCTCGGCGCCGGCCAGCTCCACATTGGCCGGCACGATCATCAGGTTGGGGACTTTCGTCGGCCGGATCACCTCGTCCAGCTCGGCGGCACCCATCAGCAATTCATAAGTGCCGGGCTCACGCTCTTCATGGGTGAGGCCAAGGCCGGTCGAGGCATTACCCTGCGGATCGGAGTCGATCAGCAGCACACGTTCGCCCACGGCGGCAAGCGCAGTGGCGAGGTTGATCGCCGTGGTGGTCTTGCCCACGCCGCCCTTCTGGTTGGCCACCGCCAGCACGCGGCCCATGCGCAAGTCAGGACTGCCGGCCTTGTGTTCCTGTTCTGTACTGGTCACGCGGCTTCGAGCCCCCTCATCCGCACAATGCGTGCCTGCGCCTCGGTCTGGCTCGGCAGCAGGTCTAGCGTCTGAATTGTCCAATATCGCCGGGCCTCGGTCAATTCATCCCCGGCCTGCCGGCCCTTGGGGAACAGATAAACCGTGTCGGGCCCGGCCAGGCGATGGGCCAGCGGGATCAGCTCCTTGAGCGCGGCCAGGGCGCGGGCCGAGATCACCTGCGGCGCGCCGCCCATGGCTTCATGCAGGGCGGCCGGCTCCACCGCCTCGATGCGTTTCATGTGAACGGTGACATGGGCGCCGAGGCCCATGGCCCGCGCCGCCTCGCGCAGGAAGGTGGCCTTGCGCTGGTCGCTTTCCACCAGATGCATGGTTTCGACGCCTAAAGCCGCGATCACCAGACCGGGGAAACCACCACCCGAGCCGAGGTCGAGCCAGCGTGTGGTTCCTTCGGGCGCCAGCGGCAGGAGCTGGGCGGAATCGAGGACATGCCGCTGCCAGAGCTGGGGCAGGGTGTTGGGCGCCACCAGGTTGATGGCCTTCTGCCACTTGGCGACCAGCGCGGCATAGATGGCCAGGCGCTCAAGCGCCTGGTCGCTGCAGCCGGTGGCTGTCTGGAACTCCTGCGGGGTCATGGCCGGGTTATGGCGCATGGCGTGGGTATTGTCATGCTTTCATGCCCCCTTCCTTCATGCTCGGGCTTGGCCCGAGCATCCACGACTTTTTAAAAGGAACTCGTGGATGGCCGGGTCAAGCCCGGCCATGACGATGAAATGGGCTGGTGTTTCCCGTGAAAACCCAGGCGACTGGAAAAAATGCCGGAAAGCCGCTATTCTGCGGCCTCAATCCCCTGCCGGCGGGCCTTTTTGACGTAACCCAGCAGGGCCGAAAGCGCCGCCGGGGTGACGCCGGAGATCCGCGCGGCCTGGCCCAGGGTGCCGGGCCGGTGCTGCTTCAGCTTGATCCGCACTTCATTCGACAACCCGCCGATGGCGTCGTAATCCAGCCCCTCGGGCAGGATCAGGCCCTCATCCTTGCGGAAAGCGAGGATATCGGCCTCCTGCCGCTCCATGTAGCCGGCATAACGCCCGTCAATCTCCAGCTGCTCGACCACGTCGGGGCGCAGGCCATGCAGTTCGGGCCAGATTTCGGCCAGGCGGGCCAATGTCATGTCGGGATAGCCCAGCAGGGTGGCAGCCGAGCGGACCTGGCCGTCCTGGTTCACGTTCAGGCCGCGTTTGACCAGCTCGGGTGGGGTGAGTTTCAGCTCCCGGACCAGCTTACGCGCCTCGGCGAGGGCGTTTTCCTTGGTTTTCCAGGCTGTTTCACGTGAAACTCCCACGCAGCCGACGCCCAGGCCCAGCGGGGTGAGGCGCTGGTCGGCATTGTCGGCACGCAGGGACAGGCGGTATTCCGCCCGGCTGGTGAACATGCGGTAGGGTTCGCGGGTGCCCAGGCTGACCAGATCGTCGACCAGCACGCCGATATAGGCGTCCGCCCGGTCGAGGACAAAGGTTTTCCCCTCCCCGTCCCCGCCATTGGCCCTGCCTGCGCCCAGATTTCCGGCCGAAAGCGCCGCGTTCAGGCCGGCAATCAGCCCCTGGGCGGCGGCTTCCTCGTAACCCGTGGTGCCGTTGATCTGGCCGGCCAGATACAGGCCGGGCTGCCGCCTGGTCTCCAGAGTGGGCTTCAGTTCACGTGGATCAACAAAATCATACTCGATGGCGTAGCCTGGCCGCAGCATGACGGCGTTTTCCAGGCCCGGGATGGTTTTCAGCAGCCCGGCCTGCACGTCACGCGGCAGCGAGGTCGAAATCCCGTTCGGATAGACGGTGTCGTCGTCCAGCCCCTCCGGCTCCAGGAAGATCTGGTGCCGGTCGCGCTGGCCAAAGCGCACCACCTTGTCCTCGATGGAGGGGCAGTAGCGCGGGCCGGTGCTTTCGATCTGGCCGGAATACATCGGCGCGCGATGCAGGTTGGCGCGGATCAGCGCATGGCCTGCCGGCGAGGTATAGGTCACGCCGCATTGAATCTGCGGCGTGGTGATGGCCTGGGTGAGGAAGCTGAACGGCACCGGCGGATCGTCGGCGCCCTGCATCTCCAAAGCGCCCCAGTCGATGGTTTTGCCATCCAGCCGCGGCGGCGTGCCAGTTTTCAGCCGACCCAGCGAAAAGCCGCATGTTTCAAGGGTTTTCGAGAGGCCAAGCGATGGCGCCTCGCCCACGCGGCCGGCCGGAATTTTCTCTTCGCCGATATGAATGAGGCCACGCAGGAAGGTGCCGGTGGTGAGGATCACCTTGGGCGCGGCGAAAAAACGGCCGTCCGCCGCCAGCACACCCTTCACCTCGCCATGCTCGATGCGGATGTCTTCCGCCGAGGCCGCATGGATGGTGAGATTGGCCTGCTCCTGCAGGATCGCCTGCATGGCCTGGCGATACAGCTTGCGATCCGCCTGGCTGCGCGGGCCGCGCACGGCAGGGCCCTTGGATTTGTTGAGCATGCGGAACTGGATGCCGGCGGCGTCGATCACCCGGCCCATCACGCCGTCCAGCGCGTCGATCTCGCGCACCAGATGGCCCTTGGCCAGGCCGCCGATGGCCGGGTTGCACGACATCTCGCCGATCGTCTCGAGCTTGTGGGTCAGCAGCAGGGTGCGGGCGCCCAGCCGCGCCGCGGCAGCAGCCGCCTCGCAGCCGGCATGGCCGCCGCCGATCACGATCACATCAAAAGAACCGCTCATGGCGCGGGGGTATAGGTCAGGCGGCCGGGGCCGTCAAAAGGAATCGCGGCGGGCCATCCAGGGACAAAACGGGCCACGGGGAAAAGGGGGGTGTTTCACGTGAAACACCCCGGAGGGAATACTGGAGGGAAATCGGCTGTTTCACGTGAAACACCCGACTACCCGTGAAATGTACCATTTCTGTTCTCAATGGTCAAGGGATTTTTTGCTTGAATGACCGATCAGAGAACGAAAGAGAACAAAAGCCCTGCCGCGCCAAGCATTTGCGCCATATTGATCAGCACGCTGACCCGGTGCAGGGCGCGGAACTTCGTGGTGGCCAAAGCCTCGCCCGCCTCCCTGCCCGGTCGCCAATGCTCGATGCGCGGCAGCAAGATCTGCCGCGAGACCAGCCCCAGCGCGGCGATGGCACCCAGCACGATGGCGCCACGTATATCCTGCGCCACCACAAAGGCCAGCAGGGCCAGCAGCGCCAGGGCAATCGTCACCGCGTAATAGAGCGGGAAGATCGCACGCATGAAGCCGGCCGCGGTGGCCGGCGGCAGGTTGGCGAATACCATCGGCGCAACGACGAAGGAGAAGAACAGCTTCACGCCGAGCAGCAGGGCGGTGGCATAGAGGGCGAGTAGATGCGACATGCGGCCTCGCAAAACATGAAGTGGCGATGACACGGAACAGTATCGCACCGAAGGTGACAATGTTGCGGCAATTCCGCCGTTGACCGCGGCATTGCAGTTTCGCATGGTCGCGCCATGACGACACAGCCCGCCACCCTGACCCGCATCCACCGTTTCCCCGTGAAGGGCCTGAGCCCGCAGCCGCTGGAACAGGCGGCGCTGACGCCCGACCAGCCGATCGCCGGCGACCGCCGCTTTGCGCTGGCCCATGGCGCCTCCGCCTTCGATCCGCAGAAGCCGGCCTTCCAGAAGAAGGCGCATTTCCTCACCTGGGTGCGCAATCCGAAACTGGCCTCCCTGCATTGCGCCTTTGATCCTTCGGGCACGAAGATCACCGTGGCCGATGCCGATCCGGAAACATCGGAAGGCCGGCTCGACGATGCCGACCTGACCACGGCGCAGGGCCGCGCCGCGCTGGAAACCCTGGTGCAGCAGGTGATGGGCGACGAGCAGACGCGCGGCAGCGTGCGCGTGGCCGAGGCGCCGGGCGCCTGGTTCGCCGACGTGCCGCAGCCCTATCTCTCGATCCAGAATGCGGCCAGCCTGCGCGACATCGGCGCGAAGATGGGCCTGAATGAGCCGCTCGACTGGCGCCGCCTGCGCGGCAACCTGCTGCTGGAGGGTTTTGATCCCTGGGTCGAGATGCACTGGATCGGCGCGCGGCTGCAGATCGGCACGGCGATCCTGGAAGTGGCCGAGATCATCGGCCGCTGCGGCGCGACGCATGTGAACCCCGATACCGCCGAGCAGGATCTCGATCTGCTGTCGGGCCTGCGCAACGCTTATGGCCACACGCAATGCGGCGTCTATGCCCGCGTGGTCGAGGGCGGCATCATCCGCCTGGGCGACAGCGTCGCGCGCATCTACTGATCCGGACGGCTGCGATGGGCCAGCGGCATTTCCTCACACGCGACGGCGTGAAGCTCTCCTACGTCGATTTCGGCGGCGAGGCCGCGCGCACGCTGCTGGCCCTGCATGGCCGCGCCGGCTGCGCCCGCAACTACGCGCCGCTTTCGCATGCGCTCAAACCCGACTGGCGCGTGGTCGGCATGGACCAGCGTGGCCATGGCTGGAGCGACCATGCCGACGACCGCAGCCGCGACGCCTTTATCGACGACGTCGCGGCATTGATCGAGCATCTCGGCTGCGGCCCGGTGATGCTGACCGGGCATTCCTTCGGCGGCGTGAATGCCTACCAGCTCGCCGCCCGCCGGCCCGAGCTGGTGCGTGGCCTGATCGTGGAGGATATCGGCTGCCGCTTTGGCCCCGCCGCTCCGGGCGAATCCTGGCCCCTGCGCTGGGACAGCCTGGATGCCCTGCTGGATCACATGCGCGGCTCGGATTTTGGGCTGGACCGCTATTTCCTCGACAGCCTGGTGGAATACGAGGATGGCTGGGGCTTCCGCTTTTCCGATGCCTGGCACGAGCCGGCCCGCGCCGCCCTGGTGGGCGACTGGAGCGACGACTGGGCGGCGATCGCCTGCCCCATCCTGCTGGTCCATGGCACCACCAGCCGCTTTGTCACCACCAACGAGATCCGCCGCATGGCGGCGCTGAATCCCCGCACGGAAACCGCCATTTTCGAAGGCGCCGGCCATACCCTGCATGACGAGCGGCCGGCCGAGTTCACGGCCAGGTTAAGCGATTTCATGCGCCGCCACGGCTGATGGCCGCGCGGTGGTCGGCTTGACGCCGGGATTCGACAGGCGCAAGGTCGCCCATGGCGCGCAACGCGCCGGGAGGATGACCGATGCGTGAGCGTGTGACCCGCCGCGGCCTGCTGCTGGGCTCAGCCGGATTGGCCGTCACCGGAGGCGCCGCCATCGCCCTGGCGCCGCAGGCTGCCCGGGCCTGCACCGCGCTGCATGAGGCCGCCACCGAGAAATACACGCGCTTCGCCCGCACCGCCGCGCTGGCCGGCTCCAACGTGATGAGCAGCCTGCGCGACATGGCCTGCCCCTGCTGCGGCGAGCCGGTCGTGCTGTTCGACAAGATCGCGCTCTGATCCGGAAGATTCTCCGCCCGCTGGCGCGCCTTTTGCGCCGCCACGGCTGACGTCGAATCCCTGAAAAGGCCGCAGCACCGCCCCCGCCGCGCCACATTCCGGGTGCCCCATGGCAGCATGATCCTTCCCCTTTGCAAGGCCCTGCCCGAGGTACGACCATGAACCAGCTTGCCGCATTGCTGCTGCTGGGCGTGCTGGGTAACGCTTCTTTGGGTGGCGGCGATATCGCCATCCCGGCCCAGGCCCAGACTACCCAGGCCCAGACTACCCAGGCCCAGAACACGGTCCAGGCGCCCTCCACCGAGGTGCCGGACCCGCCTCCTGTCGTCCAGCCCGCCATCGTGCCGCCGGGTGGGCCACCCGCCGGGTCGCTGTCGCTGTCGCAGATCATCGCCCAGATCGAAAGCCGGCCGGACTGCGCCTTCATCCGGGATATCGACTGGGTCGAAGGACGGTATGAAGTGGAATACCGCACCCGCGACGGCCGCGACCGCGTGCTGAAGATCGATCCGCGCACCGGCCG
>NZ_JANLJJ010000008.1 GCF_029255545.1 Ferrovibrio sp.
GTAAAAAAATGGCCGGCCCCTTTGGTGGGGCCGGCCATTCCATTTCAGGGCGTATCCCGCGACGGAAACCCTTATTACTTCGGTTCGGTGGTTTCCTCTTCCTGCTCGCCGAAGCCCATATCCGGGTCTTCTTCTTCCTCTTCGGCATCACTGGGCGAACCATCGCTGTCCTGCGCGGGCGCGGCACCCGGGGCAGCCTCATCGCTTCCGTAATCCGGAATTTCAAGCTGCATTTGCATCTCGATTTCCGCCTCGTTCAGTTTCGGCCCGCGGTCCAGCATCGAGGTGACCATTTCGGGGAAAGTAATCACCAACGCGACCATGATGATCTGGATGCAAACGAAGGGCACCGCGCCCCAGTATATTTGCCCGGTCGTGATCTTGGGGATCAGCTTGCCGGTCACCTTGTCGATGTAATCGGCCACCGGCGCCACGCTGCGCAGATAAAACAGCGCGAACCCAAAGGGCGGATGCATGAACGAGGTCTGCATGTTCACGCCCAGCAATACGCCGAACCAGATCAGGTCGATCCCGAGCTTCTCGGCAGCCGGGCCAAGCAGCGGTACCACGATGAAGGCCAGCTCGAAGAAATCGAGGAAGAAGGCCAGCAGGAACACCATGATGTTGACGACGATCAGGAAGCCCAGCTGGCCGCCGGGCAGGCTGGTCAGAAGATGCTCGACCCAGAGGTCGCCGTTCACGGCCCGGAAGGTCAGGCCGAACACGGTGGAGCCGATCAGGATGAAAATCACGAAAGCCGACAGTTTGGCCGTGGTATCCATCGCCTGACGCAGCAGCGACCAATCCAGCTTGCGCTTGATCAGCGCCAGGATCAGGGCGCCCGCGGCACCCATGGCGCCACCTTCGGTTGGCGTGGCAATACCCATGAAGATCGTGCCCAGCACCAGGAAAATCAGCACCAGCGGCGGCACCAGCGACACGATCACGCGGATGAACAGCTGCATGCCGCGCAGCGATCGCGCTTCCAGCGGCAGCGCCGGAGCGGCATCCTTTCTGATCATCGTGATCAGAAAAACATAGCCGGCATACAGGGCCGACAGGATCAGGCCCGGGATCAGCGCGCCAGCATACATGTCGCCGACCGAACGGCCAAGCTGGTCGGCCATCACGATCAGCACCAGGCTGGGCGGAATGATCTGCGCCAGCGTACCGGATGCGGCGATCACGCCGGTCGCCAGCCGCCGGTCATAGCCATAGCGCAGCATGATGGGCAAGGAGATCAGGCCCATCGAGATAACGGAAGCTGCCACCACGCCGGTGGTCGCGGCCAGCAGCGCGCCAACGAAGATCACCGCATAAGCCAGGCCGCCGCGCATCGGCCCGAATAGCTGCCCGATCGTATCGAGCAGGTCTTCCGCCATGCCGGACCGTTCGAGGATCAGGCCCATGAAGGTGAAGAAGGGAATCGCCAGCAGCGTATCGTTGCGCATGATGCCGAACACGCGTTCGGGCAATGCCTGCAGCAGGGCCGGCGTCAGCAGGCCAAATTCGATACCGATAAAGGCGAAGATCAGGCCGTTGGCCGCCAGGGCGAAGGCCACCGGGTAGCCGAAGAGAAGGAAGAAGACCAGCACCACAAACATCAGCGGTGCCAGGTTGTCGATCAGGAACTGAATCATGTGTGATTACTCCGCCGCGCCTTCAACCGGACTATGGGCATCCTGTTTCTTCGGCGCCGGATTCGGGATCAGGCCCTGCAGAAAGGCGATGCGTTTGATCAGTTCAGAAATGCCCTGCAGCACCAGCAGCAGGAAACCGAGCGGGATGAGCGCCTTCACCGGCCAGCGGATCAGGCCGCCGGCATCGCTCGACAATTCGTGGCGGACGAACGAGTCGACCAGCACGGGCCAGGACAGATACATGATGATGATCGAGATCGGCAGCAGGAACAGCACGGTGCCGATGATATCGATCCAGATGAGCGTCCGTTCGGAGAAGCGGCTGACGATCACGTCAATCCGGATATGCTCGTTGCGCAGCAGGGTGTATCCGGCGCAGAGCATGAATACGGCCGAGAACAGATACCACTGCACCTCGAGCCAGGCGTTTGAGCTGGTGTTGAACCCGTAGCGGACAACGGCATTGCCCGAACTGATGATGACGGCCACCAGAATCGCCCAGTAGACGATGCGGCCAACGGCTCCGTTCAGGCCGTCGATCAGACGGCTGAGTGTCAGCAGGATATTCACATGACCTCCCTACCCCGACATCCCCGGCGCAGGGCCGCATGGATGGTAAAAAGCACCTTGGCCGCAGCGGTTACCCCCACTGCACCGGCTGGTCAACCCCACGGCTGTGGAACGACCCTGTTTTTTATGCCCCCTGTTAAGGCGGGCCGGTTATAGCAGATCGGCTCCGGGAAGCGAAATATTTGTTGGCCGTGAAACAGGTTATCAGAAAATTATGAGACTGGGCCGCATCCTTGTCAGAAAATTTCGCAGTTCGGCTGTGCAAATTTAAGGCTTGTAAACCAATAACCCGGGAAACTACTGGCGCACCCCGGGGTTGTGTCGCATTATACAAAGACGCCATCATCGGACGCCAGAAAGGACCGTCTTTTACTATGTGGCGCAGCGTCGTGAAACGAGCCTCCAAACGGCCGGCCGAGCCTGACCTGGCGCCGACCCCGCGTGACCGCGAGCGGGTCGATGGCATCATCAACAAGATCTCCGAGGAGACCCTGCTGGTCTTCGACCTGCTGAAAGACGGCATGGTCAAGGAAGCCTCGTTCAAGACGGTCGAGGAAAGCATAACGCGGCATTGCATCCTCTCCACGTTCGAACAGGTCCGGGCCGACGCTTTCCGCGATGCAGCAGGCCTGGCGCGACATCAGGCAAAACGGTTTGCCGAAGCCGCGCTCGAAATGCCCGAGCCGCAGCAGAGGCAGTTCGTGCTGTCTGTATCCCAGGCTTTCGAACGTTTTGCCAAACAATTGCAAACCGTTGAACAGAAAGCACTGGCTGACAAACAACGCCGGGAAAAACAGGATTGACTGCGATGACAGCCTTGCCAAATCCGGCCCGTCGCGCAAAGATTCACCACTCTTAAAACTTGAAATTACCAACCGAACTGGCGGGGGATTGTATGGCATTTGGGTCGATGTTCGGTTCGCGGGCCTATGCTTACGAAATTTATGTTCTGGTGGATGGCCGCTGGCGGCTGGACAAGCGCCTTGAAGGCGACGCCAAGATGACCCAGCACGCCAACGAGCAGATGGAAAAATCCGCCATTGCCCAGGCCAATGCCCTGCTCAACATGGGCGATTTTGCCGCCGTGAAGGTTATGCGTTCGCGCGAACGTTCTGACGGTTTCGGCACCCAGTCTGAAATCTTCAACAAAACCGCGTCGGCCAAACCCAAGGCCATGACAACGCGGCCGTTCAAGGGCGTTTTCCCGGTCTGCGAAACGCTCTACGACTTCGCCCGGCGGCCGGCGGCGAAGGGGTTCAGCGCCGTCTTTCGCGAATTCCTCGACAAGCAGAATGCGACTTCGATCGAAATGCTGCATTCGCCACAGCATCAGCGCAAACTGAACGACATGAGCAATTTCATGCGGGCGGGCCTCTATGCCCTGGCCGGCGCGCAGACCCAGCCGAACCTGCCGAGCCAGGGCGAACGCAGCAAGAAACTGGAAGCCCTGTTCGACAAGCTGATCCAGCGCACCCGCGATGCGATGGCGGAAAAGAACCTGCCGGCATTCGAGAACAACGATTTCGCCAGGCTCTACGAGCGGCTTGCCGCGCGCATGAAAGATGACGAGCTGCGTTTCACCTATTTCTTCCAGGTCACCAAGGTGACCCAGAGCATGTCGAGCTATGCCGCGCGGCTCGATATCGTGCTGGCCGACATGATCGACCGGCCGATGAACGGCAATGGCGCGCTGCTCGATGAGCTGGCTGCGTCCTGCCTGGATTCAACGTCCCTGATCCAGGATCTGCTCGGCTCCCGCCCGGGCCTGTCCGAAGCCCTGATCGCGCTGGCTGATCTTTCAGCCGGCAAGCTGCAGATGCCGGCGAAGCCCGATATCGTGCTGGAAAAGCTCAATCGCGTGCTTGGCGAAGGCCGCCTGCCCTGCTGCGTCGACACGCTGTGGGAGCGCATCCTGTCCAACCTGAATTCCAAGGCCCTGCTCAGCAAGAACGAGCCGCGGAAGGAATGGCAGATGTCGCGCGCCCTCAACCAGAAACTGATGGCTGTTGTGCCGGAAAGCTACAAGGAATCCATCGAGCACGCCGGCCGCATGCGCATCGAACGCGCACGCAACATGGAAAACTGAGCCAGTCTGCCGCCGCCCAGTCTACCGCCGCGGTTAGCCCTGCGGCGGCATTTGCGCTCCGGTCGTATCGGCGCCGTTCAGGTCGGTATTGACCATCTTGGCATCGGTCATATTGGTGTTGATCAGCCGCGCCCTGGTCAGCTTGGCATCGATCAGGTTGGCGCCTTTCATCAGGGCATCCGAAAAATCCGCCTCGGTGGCGTCGGCCGCCGCGAGGCTGGCCGACCAGAAACGGCCGATCGGCTTGCCATCGGGACCACGCAGCGGCACCTGGCCAAGCTGCGCCCGTTGCAGAATGGCCTTGTGCAGGATAGCCCGCGCCAGGTTGACGCCATTGGCCAGCGCGCCAATCAGGTTCGCGCCGGTCAGATCCGCCTCGGACAGATCGGTCATCACCAGATTGGCATTCTGCAGCTTCGCGCCTGCCAGCTTGGCGCCTTTCAGGTTGGCGCCGCTGAGGTCTTTGCCCGACAGGTCGATGCGTTCCATGCTCAGACCGGCAAGATCGGCGCGCGAACCCTCCTTGCCGTCGGTCTTGATCCACTTCTCGTGTTCCTGAAGGATATTCGCCACCGTATCGCCGAAGCTGGAGACATCGACAAACAGCTCCGCGCCGGCGAAGTTGGCGGAATCCATGTCGACGTCTTCGAGGATGGCGCCCTTCAGGTCGGCGCCCTGGAAATCGGCGCCGTCGATCAGCGCCAGCGACATGTCGACGCCGCGTAGGCAGGCGCCCTTGAAATCCGCACCGGCCAGGTTGGCCTTGCGCAGCGAAACCTTGGTCAGATTGGCGCGCGACAGGTTGGCGCCGGCCAGGTTGACGCCGTTCATGTTTGAACCGGTCAGGTTCGAGCCGCGCAGGTTGGCTTCCGTCAGGTCGGCACCGGAGGTATTCGCCTTCGGCTTCTTGCCGCTGGAATCCGCCGCGCCAAAGCCGACCCCGTCATCGGATGCCTGCATCAGCGCGCCGCCGCGGAAATCAACGCCCATCAGGCGGGCGCCGGCCAGCGTCGCCCCACGCATCGAGGCACCACGCAGATCGGCCTTCGAGAGGTCCGAGCGCGACAGATCAGCCCGCTCGAGATTGGCGGCGAACAGATCGGCCTCGGAAAGATTGGTTTCAACCAGCACCGCGCGGGACAGGTTCGCGCCGGACAACTTGGCGGCCCGCAGGTCCGCCCCGCTGAAATCATAGCCCTGGAGATCGGCCAGAGAGAGATTCAAACGGGCTCCACGAGGACGCTTGAGCAACCACTCCCTGTGGCGGCCGAGCATCCGTTCTACTTCCATCGGGTTCATTCTGACCCTTTGCCCCCTCTAGCCTAACTGTCGGCGTACCTGATACTTCGACTTATGTCTTTGCGATATAAATATTTCGTCAATTTTAGTGTTTTTCTCAGGCTCCGCAATCTTTCCGGCCACCCGGCCGCGCAATGACCGTCCGGCGAGGCAGGAGCGACAAATGTTTGAGACACCCATCCAAACTTCATAGACTTAGCCGGCGCCTCTCCTCCATTGGTATAACCCAGCCATGACCGATCCAGCGAAACTGAAGGCCCTGCGCGAGAGATTCGCCGCCGCAAAAGGTGGGGATATCTTCGATCCCGCCTTCCGCGCCGTGGCCGAGCAGCAGTTCAGCGCCGGCGACCGGCGGAAATGGCCCTTCTCGGATGTCGCCACCTTCCTGGACGCGCCCTACCGGCCGGAGGATTTCGCCGGCCTGGATTTCGCCCTGATCGGCGTGCCGATGGACCTGGGGGTGACCAACCGCGCCGGCGCCCGGCTGGGACCGCGCGCTGTGCGTGCAGTCGAACGCATCGGGCCGTGGGAGCATGTCCTCAGGATGGCACCGCAGGCCGGCTGCAAGGTGGCGGATATCGGCGACGTGCCGCTGCGCAGCCGCTTCAGCCTGGAAAGCTGCCACGAGGATATCGAAGCCTTCTACCGCCGCGTGGCGACCGCCGGGGTGATCCCGCTGTCGGTGGGTGGCGACCATTCGGTCACCTGGCCGATCCTCAAGGCCCTGGGCGCCGAGCGGCCGGTGGGCCTGGTGCATATCGACGCCCATTGCGACACGTCCGGGCCTTACGAGGGCTCGAAATTCCACCATGGCGGGCCGTTCCGCATGGCGGTGCTGGACGGCGTGCTGGACCCCGAGCGCACCATCCAAATCGGCATCCGCGGCGGGGCGGAATACCTGTGGGAATTCTCCTACGAGTCCGGGATGACGGTGATCCATGCCGAGGAGGTCGCCGCGATGGGCATCCCGGCGGTGATCGCCAAGGCCCGCCAGGTGGTGGGCGACGGGCCGGTTTACGTGTCGTTCGACGTGGACGGCCTGGACCCGGCCTTCGCGCCCGGCACCGGCACGCCCGAGATCGGGGGCCTGAGCACGGCCGAGGCGCTGGCGATCCTGCGCGGCCTGATCGGGCTGGACGTGATCGGCGGCGACGTGGTGGAGGTGGCGCCGCAATATGACGGCACCACCAACACGGCGCAGGCCGGCGCGCAGATGCTGTTCACGATCTTCTGCCTCGCCCGCGCAGCGTGGGAAAAGCGGAAAAAGAAATAGAAATCAGCCGCGCCCGACGAAGGGCATTTTGGTGGCCATCACGGTCATGAACAGCACATTGGCGTCCAGCGGCAGGCTGGCCATGTGCACCACGGCATTCGCCACATGCTCGACATCCATGCGCGGCTCGGCCCGCGTGGTGCCGTCGGGCTGCAGCACGCCGGCCTTCATGCGCTCGGTCATCTCGGTGGCCGCGTTGCCAATGTCGATCTGGCCCACGGCGATATCGTAGGCGCGGCCATCCAGCGAGCTGGCCCGGGTGAGGCCGGAGATGGCGTGTTTGGTGGCGGTATAGGGCGCCGAGAACGGGCGCGGCGCATAGGCCGAGATCGAGCCGTTGTTGATGATGCGGCCGCCGCGCGGGGTCTGGTCCTTCATGATGCGGAAGGCTTCCTGCGTGCACAGGAACGGCCCGGTGAGGTTGACGTCGACCACCGCCTTCCACTGCTCATAGGACAGGTCTTCCAGCGGCATGGCCGGCGTGCCCATGCCGGCATTGTTGAACAGCACATCCAGGCGGCCGAAGGCCTGCTTGGTCTTGGCGAACAGGGCCTTCACCTGGGCATGGTCGCCCACATCGGTGGCCACCGCCACGGCGCGCGCCCCCTGGGCTTCGGCCTCGCGGGCAGCCTGCTGCAGCGGCTCCAGCCGCCGGCCGGCCAGCACCACGCTGTAGCCGGCTTTTGCCAGCGCAATGGCCGAAGCCTTGCCGATGCCGGTGCCCGCGCCGGTGACCAATGCAACCTTTGCCGTTGTCATTTCTGGGTTCCTCCAACCTGT
>NZ_JANLJJ010000009.1:0-21186 GCF_029255545.1 Ferrovibrio sp.
GGCGTGAGCACCATGCCGAGCGAAACAAGCGCGAAGGCGATCAGGTTGGCGGTGGATGGCATGGCGCGGCTCCGGCTGAGGGCGCGAACAGCCTAGCGCGGGATGCGGCGGGATTCAGCAGCGGAATTGTGCGGGGACAATCCGCCCGGCCGACGCCGCCACCAGGCGCGCGGCCATATTGTCAGGCAGCGAGAGTCGCCTTCACATAGTCAATGAAGACCCGGGTTTTCTGCGGCATATAGGCACGCGACGGATAGACGGCCCAGACGGCGGTATCGAAATCCGTCGCCGTCACGTCGAGGCGGGGAAACAGATCGGTCAACCGGCCGGCGGCGATATCGGCAGCGACCAGCCAGTCGGGCAGCAGCGCCACGCCCATCCCGGCCATGGCGCAGCGGTGGATGCTGCTGGCGCTGGACAGCATGGCATTGCCCGCGACCGGCACGCGGACCAGTTCCCCCTTGCGGTTGCGGAACACCCAGCGTGAGCGGAAGCCCGGCAATGGAAACAGAATGCAGTTATGACCGGCCAGTTCGCGCGGCAACCGAGGCAGGCCGTGGCGCTCCAGATAGGCAGGGGAGGCGCAGACCCGATAGCGTGTCGCAATCAGGCGGTGCGCGACGAGCCGCGAATCCGGCAACTGGCCGAGGCGGATGGCCACGTCGATCCGCTCGGCCACCAGGTCGATGACATTGTCGCTGAGCAGGACATCCAGTTTCAGGCTGGGATAACGGGCGGCGAAGCCGGGTAACAGCGGGACGATCTTCTCATGCCCGAACGACACCGAGGTGGTGATGCGCAGGCTGCCGCGCGGCTGGCCGGCATCTTCGGCGAGGCTCTGATTGGCCCGCAGCATTTCCTCCACCACGGGCTCGATGCGCTCGAAATAGGCCATGCCTGCCTCGGTCGGCGCGACGCGCCGGGTCGTACGCTGGAGCAGGCGGCTGCCGAGTTGTTCTTCCAGCGCAGAGATGGCGCGCGAGATCGAGGAGGGCGCCACGTTGCGGTCGCGCGCGACGGCGACAAAGCTGCCGCGCCGCAGTACTTCGATGAAGATGACGAGGCTGTCCAGGTCCATTCGTGCATATTATGCAACAAAGAAATGTTTTAGCAAATATTTATCCGGTTATAGCAACGGACTATCTGTGCCGGCACCGCATTTCTCAAAGGAGCCATCCATGGCACATCTGCTTCGCATCGATTCCAGTTCCCGTCTCCAGGATTCGCATTCGCGTGGCCTCGCCGACGAGATTCAAGCCGCATGGCAGGCGCGGCATCCCGGCGGCCAGGTGACCCGGCGCGACCTCGTTGTGGAGCCCCTGCCCCATATCAGCGACGCCACGATCGCCGGTTTCTTCACGCCCGAGGACCAGCAGACCACGCAGACGCGCGCGGCCACGGGACTGTCCGACCGGCTGATCGCCGAATTGCAGGCGGCCGACACCATCCTGATCGGCGTGCCGATGTACAATTTCTCGGTCCCGTCGGCGCTTAAGGCCTGGATCGACCACATCGTACGCATCGGCCATACCTTCGGCTTCGATCCCGAGAAAGGCCTGCATGGCCTGCTCGGCGGCAAGGCCGTACTGATCGCCGCCGCCTATGGTGCCTCCGGCTACGTCGACAACGGGCCTTATGCCGCGATGGACTTCCTCGCACCCTATCTGCGCGGACTGTTCAATTTCCTCGGCCTCAGCGAGGTCGAGTTCTTCGCGGTCGAGGGCAGTTCGACCGATCCGGCCGCCATGGATGCCAGCCTGAAGAAGACCCGGGAGGATATCGCTTACCGCTTCGGTGCCACCATATCCGCTTGCGCCGGCTGAGCCGCCGCATTCGCCGGCGCGGCGATCACAACATGCGCTCCATGATCACCAGCCGAGCCGGCCCGATCCCGTCATCAACCATGCGCCAGCCGAGCCGATCATAGAAATCTCGCAAAGCGGGCCGCGCGGTGAGGAACAGGGTTTCGACGCCCAGAGCCCTGCAGCGCGTGGCCGCATCTTCGAGCAGCGCGCGGGCCACGCCCCGGCCACGCGCGGCCTCATCCACCCATAACGCGGCAATCCAGGGCGTGAGGTCGAGCCGCGCTGGCTCGTCGCTGGCGATCACCGAGACCGTTCCGCACAACATCCCTTCGCGCTCTGCCACCAGGGTGAAGGGCATGCCATCTGTTTCCATATGCCGGGCGAAACCGGCGCGGATCTCGTCGAACGGTACGTCCCTGTGGCGCCAGAAGGTAGCCCAGATGTGCTGCGCCACCGTATCGGCAAAGGCCGGGCGGGCGCGCAGGTCGGCGATGAGGAGAGCGGTCATGCCCCTTGCTGGCCGGAAGCGGGCCGGCCTGTCAATCGGATGCCCTTGATCTGGAGCGTGTTCATTCTATGTTCCATAGCGGCCGGAAGCCGGGTCCGGCCAGCCTGATCTGCCCGGGCGGTTCACACAATTTCAATGGGTTAACACATCAAAACCATCGCAAAACGACGCAAAACCGAGCCGTCACGACGCCAAACCATGCCACCCCGCCGGCATCCCGCCTCCGCCGGATGGCCAGCTTGATCCCCTGTGCCTTAGGGCGTAAACACGGCGCGGCTTTATCCGCCGTTTTCCGGCGCCGAGTCTCCGTCTTTCACATCGAGGCATCCGCATGATCCCGCGCTATACCCGTCCCGAAATGGCCGCCATCTGGGAACCGGAGCAGCGTTTCCGCATCTGGTTCGAGATCGAGGCCCATGCCTGCGATGCCCAGGCCGAGCTGGGCGTGATCCCGAAGGCGGCAGCGAAAGAGGTGTGGAAAAAGGGCAAGTGGGAGATCAAGCGCATCGACGCCATCGAGCGCGAGACCAAACACGACGTGATCGCCTTCCTCACGAATCTCGCGGAATATGTCGGCCCCTCGGCGCGCTTCGTGCACCAGGGCATGACCTCGTCGGACGTGCTGGATACCTGCCTGAACGTGCAGCTGGTGCGCGCCGCCGACCTGCTGATCGCGGATTGCGACCGCGTGCTCGCCGCGCTGAAGGAGCGCGCGTTTGAATTCAAGCTGCTGCCCACCATCGGCCGCAGCCACGGCATCCATGCCGAGCCCACCACTTTCGGCCTGAAGCTGGCCGGCTTCCATGCCGAGTTCCAGCGTGCCCGGCGTCGCCTTGTTGCGGCGCGCGAGGAGGTCGCCACCTGCGCGATCTCGGGCGCGGTGGGCACCTATGCCCATATCGATCCCTTCGTCGAGGAATGGGTGGCGAAGAAGATGGGCCTGGTACCGGAGACGGTGTCGACCCAGGTGATCCCGCGCGACCGCCACGCGGCTTATTTCGCGCATCTGGCCGTGGTGGCCTCCTCCGTCGAGCGGCTGGCCATCGAGATCCGCCACCTGCAGCGCAGTGAAGTGATGGAAGCGGAGGAATTCTTCTCGCCCGGCCAGAAGGGCAGCAGCGCGATGCCGCACAAGCGCAACCCGGTGCTGACCGAGAACCTGACCGGCCTGGCTCGCCTCGTGCGGTCGGCGGTGATCCCGGCGCTGGAGAACGTGGCTTTGTGGCACGAGCGCGATATCAGCCATTCATCGGTGGAGCGCGGCATCGGCCCGGATGCCACCGTGCATCTGGATTTCGCGCTGAACCGCCTGGCCGGCGTGATCGAGAAGCTGGTGGTCTATCCCGACAACATGATGAAGAACCTCGACCGCTTCGGCGGCCTGGTGCATTCCCAGCGCGTGCTGCTGGCGCTGACCCAGGCCGGCGTCAGCCGCGAGGACAGCTACAAGATCGTGCAGCGCCATGCCCACAGGATCTGGCAGCAGGGCGGCGATTTCCTGCAGGCCCTGTTGGGCGAGCCGGAGGTGACCAGGAAGCTGAAGCCGGCGCAGGTCACCGCGCTGTTCGACCTGGGCTATCACCTCAAGCATGTCGACACCATCTTCACCCGCGTCTTCGGCCAGGAAGGCGCCACGCCCGGAATCGTGAAGCCGCGCGGGAAGCCGGCCACGAAGAAGAAGCCGGCCGCGAAGGCGAAGAAAGCCGCGAAAAAGTCGCGCTGACGTCACGTCACGGTTGATCCGGCAGGCTCGACCGTGACAGCCTCTCCCCAAGGATAACGGGAGAGAGAGACGCCATGATCGAGGCCCTGCGCACGCCGGACGACCGTTTCGACAACCTGCCGGGCTATGGCTTCCGGCCGCATTACCTGACGCACGAGAACGGCCTGCGCATGCATTACCTCGACGAGGGCAGGCATGGCGCCAGGACTTTCCTCTGCCTGCATGGCCAGCCGACCTGGAGCTATCTCTACCGGCGCATGATCCCGGTCTTCGTGGCGGCCGGCCATCGCGTGGTGGCGCCCGACCTGTTCGGCTTCGGCCGCTCCGACAAGCCGCGCGAGGATGCCGCCTATACCTTCGATTTCCACCGCGACAGCCTGATCGCGCTGATCCGCGCGCTCAACCTGCAGGATGTCGTGCTGGTCTGCCAGGATTGGGGCGGGCTGCTCGGGCTCACCATCCCGATGAAAATGCCCGAGCGCTTCACCGGCCTGCTGGTGATGAACACCGCGCTGGGCACCGGCGACGTGCCGCTCGGCCAGGGTTTCCTCGACTGGCGCGCCTGGAACAACAAGAATCCAGACATGCAGATCGCCAAGCTGATGGCGCGCTCCTGCCCGCATCTCACGCCCAAGGAAGCCGCCGCCTATGAGGCGCCCTATCCCGATGCGGCCTACAAGGGCGGCGTGCGGCGCTTTCCCAACCTGGTGCCGGACTCGCCCGAGGCGCCGGGCGCGGCCACCTCGCGGCGGGCGCGCGAGTTCTGGATGAAGGACTGGAGCGGCAAAAGCTTCATGGCGATCGGCATGACCGACCCGGTGCTTGGCCCCCCGGTGATGCATGGCCTGCGCAAGATCATCAGGGGCTGCCCCGCGCCGCTGGAACTGCCCGAGGCCGGCCATTTCGTGCAGGAATGGGGTGAGCGCGTGGCGGAAGCGGCGCTGGCGGCGCTCTAAAAGGCCGCCTTGCATACGGGTGTCTGCCGCTGCGGGGTTATCAACAACTTTCAGGACCGCATTACCAAAACTTCGTTTGCCAAACCACGGGAATGCTCGCCAGCATCTCGCCCGGGTAGATTGTAAGAAATCTGCTGAGGGGGGATGTTATGGCTGTCTCGGTTTCCAGGGGTGGTCTCGGGCGCCGCCTCGCAATACTTGCCGCGCTGGCAATGCTTGCCTCGGCATGTTCGGGCATCGATCTGCAATCCGCACAAAAGCTCGGCAGCGCCGGCACCAAGCTTTCAACATCAATGCGCGACGAGGCCAAAAGCGTCGTCGAGGAAATCAAGCTTTTCGACGAGCGCAACACGCTGATACGCGTCAGCACCAGAATGCGCGCCTGCATCAAGCAGGCGACCGCCAGCAACCCCTGTCGCCTGCATCCAGACAGCATTGACCTGCCTGACAATACGGAGCGGCTGGCAAAGATCACCGCAGCCCTGCAGGAACGGGCGGATGCCCTGGGAACGCTCACCGAAGCCTATGCCGGCTTTGAGGCTCTGGCGTCCTATAAGGCCGCAGAGGAAGCGGAAAAATCCGTTGGCAATCTGATCAGTCAAACCAACAGCTTCATCGGCGTCATCAATGCAATCCCCGTTCCCGGGGCGGCGGCCATACCGCTGGTTTCCGCCACGATCGGCGAGATCGTGAAAGTCGGCGCCGGCCTGGTTGCCGAAGAACGCCACAAAAAGCAGGTCCTTGCTGCCAGCCGGGCAATACAGACGGCCGTTGCAGCCCTCAAGGCGGCAATCGACAAAGAAAAAACCATCATGGCCTCGATCCGCGTGACCAATACGGCGCGGCGAGAGGTGCTCAGGCAGGTCCTCATGGATGAAGGCGTAATCGGATATGCCTCCACCCTTGGCCCGATCATTCGCGGAATCGGCTCCGAGCCAGTGCCGGATCTGGAAAAGGCGATCGGCCGCAGCACCCCCCTCAAGGGCGCGATCAGCCGCATCATCAGTCTGCGGGCGGAACGCCAGGACAAGGAAGTTGCCGAACGCTACAACGATCTGCTCAATGGCCTGACCAAGCTGATCGTGGCGCACGAGAAACTGCAGGAAGAGAAAGCCCCGGACCTTGCCGAGTTGCAGTATTGGGCAAAACGGATCGAGGGATACTACAAAAGGATTCGCGACGCGGAATGAACCATTCTGATCCCGCATGATAAGGAGAGGGCTGATGCCATCGACACAGCAGCAGCGCGTCAAGGAGATTGAAAAGACATACCTCGACGTCATGCGGAATTACCGCAAGGACATGGCGGATACTCGCAGCGAGGATGAGGTGAAGTTCGTCGAGGAAAACTGGAACAAGGCCGAAGGCGTCTATCTGGATGCCATCAACGAGGAGCTAAGCAAAACGGCGAATGCGGCCGAAACCGCCTATGAAGCGCTCAAAACCGCCAACGATGCCGTCAAGCAGGCGAGGAGAAACAGCCAGACCCTTGCCGAACGCGCTGACGCGCTGGCCGAGGCGACCCAAAAAGCCGCAACCCTGCTTCAAAAAGCCAAAGCCTGATGAATTCCCGCAAGGCGGGGGCCGCATAGCAGCCCCCCCGCCTTCTACTTCGCGAAGATCATGTCGTCGTTGGCAAACGCCTTGAACTCGAGCGCGTTGCCCGAGGGGTCGAGGAAGAACATGGTGTGCTGCTCGCCCACCTCGCCCTCGAAACGCACATAGGGCTCGATCACGAACGTGATGCCGGCGGCCTTGAGCTTCTCGGCCAGGGCATTCCAGTCCGGAATGGTGAGGATGACGCCGAAATGCTTGGCCGGCACCTGATGGTCGTCGACTGCGCTGAACGCCCTGGTGCCGCATTCCTCCGGCGCCAGATGGGCCACCACCTGGTGGCCGAAGAAGTCGAAATCGACCCAATGCTCGGCCGAGCGGCCCTCGGCGCAACCCAGCAGCCCGCCATAGAATCTGCGGGCTTCGGCGATGTCGCGCACCGGGAAGGCGAGGTGGAAGGGACGGATCGCCCTCGTGGACTTTTCCTGGGTGGCGGCGGTCTTGGTCGGGGCAAGGGCGTTCATCGGGGCCTCTGGAATCTGGGGGCTTAAACTGGCTGGATCATACCGGCTGGCTTTGCCGCCACAATCGATTTAATCTCGGCTCGCTATGAGTTTTTCTCATGATCTGCCCTCGCTGAATGCCCTGCGCGCCTTTGCCGCCGCCGGCCGGCATCTGAGCTTCACCCGCGCCGCCGAGGAGTTGCATGTCACCCAGGGCGCGGTGAGCCGCCTGGTCAAGCAGCTGGAGGAGGAACTGGGCATCGCGCTGTTCCGCCGCGGCCCCCGCGGCCTGCAGCTGACCGAGGCCGGCGCCGCCTATTTGCCGGCGCTGCGCGACGCCTTCGAGCGGATGACCGCGGCGACGCGGCTGATCGCCCGGGCCGGACGGCCGGCCAACCGGCTGGCCATCACCATGCTGCCGACCTTCGCCATGCGCTGGTTCATGCCGCGGCTGGCCGATTTCCAGCAGCAGCATCCCGAGATCGCCGTGGACGTGACCAGTGCCGACCGGCCGATCAATTTCACCACCGAGCCGGTGGATGTCGGCATCCAGTATGGAGACGGAAGCTGGCCCGCCGAACTGAAAGCAGAATTCCTGTTCCCCGAAACCGTGATTCTGGTTGGCGCGCCGGCGTTGCTGAAAAGCCGGCCGGTGAAAAAGCCCGAGGACGTGAAGCGCCATGTGCTGCTGACCCATTCCACGCGACCGGAAGCCTGGCGGGAATGGTTCGAAAATGCCGGCCTGAAGCCACCCGCCGGCCTACGCGGCCCGGCGTTTGAGCATTTCTTCATGTCGATCGAGGCGGCGGTGAACGGCCTCGGCCTGGCGCTGGTGCCCGACATCTTCGTGCAGGCCGAGCTGGCCAGCGGACGCCTGGTCGAGCCGCTGCCGCGTCATCGCGTGCAGCGCAGGGGCGGCTATTACCTGCTGCACCTGGCCGGGCGCGAACGCGAGCCCACGATTCGCGCCTTCCGCGACTGGCTGTTCAGCTGATCGTGACGAGCCGCACAATCCGCGCTGCCGTGCCTTTACCCCAGCAGCAGGCCGCGATAGGTCGAACAGTCCGCCCTCCTCACACATCCATCATGCCATCATGCCCACCCGCCTGCGCCAGTCCCGCTTTTATCCCCTGCTGCTGCTGATCGCGACGGGCGTCGCGCTCGGTTTCGCGCCACCCTTCGCCAAACTGGCGGCGGCCGGCGGCATTCCGATGATCGGCTTTGCCTTCTGGCAGAATCTGCTCGGCGGCCTGCTGTTGCTGCTGCTCGCCATGCTCAACGGCGTGCGGCCGCCCATGAGCCTGCGACATCTGCGGTATTACGCCATCAGCGGGCTGATCACGCTCGCCCTGCCCAGCGTGATGGTTTTCCTGGCGGTCGCGCATATCGGCGCCGGCCTGCCCAGCATCGTCTATGCCTTCCCCGCCATGCTGACCTACATTTTCGCGCTTGGCCTGCGCATGGAGCGGCTGGCCTGGATGCGGGCCGGCGGCATCGCGCTCGGCCTGATTGGCATTCTGCTGATCCTGCTGCCGCGTTCCGGCCCGGTGGATGACGCCACCCTGCCCTGGATGCTGCTGGCCCTGACTGCGCCGGTTTCGCTGGCGGCGGGCAATATCTATCGCACCCGCGCCTGGCCGCAGGACGCCGCCCCGCTGGCGCTGGCTTCGGGCACCCTGCTGGGCGCGGCCTTCTGGCTGCTGCTGGGCGGCGCGGCGTTCGGCGCTGGCCACCTGCCCGCGGGCAGCATCGATGCCGACTGGGTGCTGGTGGCAGCCGGCCTGTTCGCGTTCTTAAGCTTCCTGCCCTATTTCGAGCTGCAGCGCGTGGCCGGGCCGGTTTACCTGAGCCAGATCGGTTATGTGATGGCCGCCACCAGCTTAGGCATCGGCACCTTCGTGTTCGGCGAACGCTACGGCCTGATCACCTGGCTGGCGGTGATCGTGATCGTGGCCGGCATCCTGCTGGTCAACCGGCGGCAGATCCCGGCGCAATAAAAAAGCCGCCAGCCAAATTTTCGGGCCAGCGGCTTCCAAAGCGGATCGAAGCTGGGCTTACGGCGTTTTCTCGATCATCGTGCCGACGCCATGCGGCGTGAACAGCTCGAGCAGCAGCACATGCGGGATGCGGCCATCCAGGATATGCGCCGCCTGCACGCCGCCACGCACCGCATCGAGGCAGGTTTCCACCTTCGGGATCATGCCGCCGGAAATGGTGCCGTCGCCCATCAGAACCAGCGCATCCTTGGCGGTGAGCGAGGGGATCAGTTTCTTGTCCTTGTTCAGCACGCCGGCCACGTCGGTCAGCATCAGCAGCTTGCTGGCGCCGCAAGCGGCGGCAATCGCGCCCGCCGAGGTGTCGGCGTTGATGTTGTAGGTCTCGCCATTCTCGCCGACGCCAATCGGCGCCACCACCGGGATCAGATTGGAATTCTGCAGGCTGCGCAGGATGTCGGGGTTGATGCGCATCGGCTCGCCGACGAAGCCGAGATCGAGCAGCTTCTCGATATTCGAGCCGGGATCGCGCACGGAACGGCGCAGCTTGCGCGCCTCGATCAGGCGGCCATCCTTGCCCGAAATGCCGATGCCGGTGCCGCCGGCGGCATTGATCGCCGTGACGATCTGCTTGTTGATCGAACCGGCCAGCACCATTTCCACGATCTCGACCGTGGCCTGGTCGGTAACGCGCAGGCCGTCGACGAACTCGGATTTGATCTTCAGCCGCTCCAGCATGGCGCCAATCTGCGGCCCACCGCCATGCACCACGATGGGATTGATGCCAACCTGCTTGATCAGCACGACGTCCCGGGCGAACTGCATCGCCAGCTTCTCGTCGCCCATGGCATGACCGCCATACTTGATCACCATGGTCTGGCCGGCGAAACGGCGCATGTAGGGCAGCGCCTCGGAGAGGACCAGGGCGGTTTCCTGCAGATGCGCTTCCAGCGGCTTCGGGCCGGTCGTTTTCATGGCGTTTCGTCTCGGCGTTTTTGGGCGTTCAGGCGGTTATAAGCGGCGTCAGGCCAGGGCCGCAAGCTCGGCCCGCATTTCCGGGATGCCGAAGCCGCTTTCGCTGGAGGTGACGCGGATGACAGGATGGGCGGCAACATGACGTTTCAGCGTCAGCGCCGTAGCGGCCTTGACCTTGGCCAGTTCGGCATCCGTGGTCTTGTCGGCCTTGGTCAGCACCACCTGGTAGATCACCGCCGACCGGTCGAGCAGCTTCATGATGTCTTCATCGCCGGTTTTCAGGCCATGGCGGCCATCGACCAGCAGGCAGACGCGCTTCAGCTCCGGTCGGCCCTTGAGATAGGCCCGGGTGGTCTCGGTCCAGGCCGCCGCCTTGGCCTTGCCGACCGAGGAATAGCCATAGCCCGGCAGGTCGACCAGGCTGAGCGTGCCATTGCCGAGATCAAAGAAATTGAGCTGCTGGGTCCGGCCCGGGGTGTTCGAGGTGCGCGCCAGCGCCTTGCGGCCACACAGCGCGTTGACCAAAGAAGACTTGCCCACGTTGGAGCGGCCGGCAAAAGCGATCTCCGGTCCACGCGCGGACGGCAGCTGCGCCATGATCATGGCGCCGGCGAAGAAATCGCAGGGTCCGGCAAACAGCAGCCGGCCGCGCTCCAGCGCGGCCGGGCTGAACTCCTCGTCGACGGCCGGCAGATCGGCCATGCGCCTTACTTCTTCGTCTTGGCAGGCGGTTTCGGGGCGGGCTCCGGCTTTTCGGCGCCACCGCCGATCTTCACGCCCATCCGCTTCATGATGACATACTGCTGCAGGATGCTGAGCGTGTTGTTCCAGCTCCAGTAGATCACCAGGCCGGCGGCGAACTGGCCGAGCATGAAGGTGAACACCACCGGCATCAGCGCGAAGATCTTCTGCTGCACCGGATCGGGCGGCTGCGGATTCATCTTCATCTGCAGGAACATCGACACGCCCATGATGATCGGCCAGACGCCGATCGAGACGATCGCCAGCGGACCAAGATCGGGCACCGCCCAGGGCAGCAGGCCAAAGCCATTGATCCATGTGGTGGGATCGGGCGCCGAGAGATCGCGGATCCAGCCATAGAAGGGCGCATGCCGCATCTCGATGGCGATATAGAGCACCTTATACAGGGCGAAGAAGACCGGAATCTGCAGCAGGATCGGCAAACAGCCGGCCGCCGGATTGACCTTCTCCTTCTTGTAGAGGGCCATCAGCTCCTTCTGCATCAACTCGCGATTCTCGCCGTAGCGCTCGCGCAGCTTCTGCATCTCGGGCTGCAGCTTCTTCATCGCGCTCATCGCCACATAGGATTTGTAGGCGAGCGGGAAGAACAGCAGCTTGACGATCACGGTCACCGCCAGCATGGCCAGGCCGATATTGCCGAGCCAGCCCTTCAGCGTCTCGATGGCGAAGAACATCGGACGGGTCAGGAAGTAGAACCAGCCCCAGTCGATCGAGAGGTCGAAGCGGGCGATCTGGTGCTGCTCCTGATACTTGTCGATCAGCTTCACTTCCTTGGCGCCGGCGAACAGCAGCGACGTGCTGACGACGCTCTTGCCGGCCTCGAGCGGCTGGCCGGCGCCGAGATAGTCGGCCTGGTAGCGCTCGGGCCCGCCATTGACCTTGGCGTGGGTGAAGCGGCCCTTCATGGTCTGGTCGACGCCGGGCACCAGCGCGGTGAGCCAGTATTTGTCGGTGAAGCCGAGCCAGCCGCCGACCGAGCTGAATTCCTGCGCGCCCTCGGCGAGATCCTTGTAGCTGAGCTCCTTCAGCGTGCCGTTGTCGGAGCCCTTCTCCTTGAACACGCCAAGCGGGCCTTCATGCAGGATGTAGAGGCCGTCGGTCTTCGGCGTGCCATGGCGCGACACGAGGGCATAGGGGAACAGCGTGACGGTGGCATTGCCGTTATTCGCCACGCTCTGGGTGACAGTGAAAAGATAATTGTCGTCGACCTCGATCTTGCGGCTGAACACCAGGCCCTGGCCGTTATCCCAGGTCAGCGTCACCGGCTGGCCGGCTTTCAGCACGCTCTTGTCCGCGCTCCAGCGCGTCTGGGCGCCCGGCAGGGCGACGTTGGCGCCGGCCGCGGTCCAGCCGAACTCGGCGTAATAAGGCGACGGGCCGCCGGCTGGCGACAGCAGATGGATCGGCTGGCTGTCCGCCTTGATGGTTTCCTTGTATTCCGGCAGCACCACATCATCGATGCGGCCGCCGACCAGGTTCAGCGAACCGACCAGGCGCCTGCCCTCGATCTTCACGCGCGGGCTGTCGGCCAGCGCCTTGTCGCGCGTTGCGGCCTGCTCGGCCGCCTGCTGGGCCAGGCTGGGCAGCTGCGGCAGGGCGGCCGTCGGCGCGGGCGCGCCATCGCTGGCCGGCGCCTGAACCTGCTGGGTCGCCTGCTGCTCACGCAGCCGGTCCTGCTTGGGTTTTTCCACGAAGAACTGGAAGCCGAGCAGAATCGCCACCGACACGACGATCGCGATAATGAGATTCTTCTGGTCAGACATCAGACTGAGCCTTGCTGTACGGATGACGGTTTGACGGGGACGGGCGGGACCGGATCGTAGCCGCTGCTGCCGAGGGGATGGCAGCGCGCCAGACGACGCACGGCCAGATAGCCGCCTCGCGCGGCGCCGTGCTTTTCCAGCGCCTCGAGCGCATAGCAGGAGCAGGTGGGCTGATACCGGCAGTTATGGCCAACCCAGGGCGACAGGACCAGACGATAAGCCTGGATGGGCAGGGCCAGCAGGCGGGCCAGTGGCGTCATGCCGCGCTTCCTTCCCCCGGTTCGGCGGCAGGCCCGGCCGGCGCGGCCGGCTGCCACAGTTTCAGTTTCCTGAGCGCGCTTTCGAGGTCGCGGCGCAGCGCCTGGAATTCACGCGCCGGCGTGGCCTGGCGGGCCACCAGCACATAATCATGACCGCAAACCGCATGCAGGGGCAGCATCTCGCCGGCCAGCGCCTTCAGGCGGCGGCGCGCCCGGTTGCGGGCCACGGCATTGCCAACCTTGCGGGATGCGGTGAAACCAACCCGACGGCACCCGGCTTCGCCCGGCGCGGCCTGTAACAGCAGACCGGGCAGCGCCACCCGTCGCTCGGCCGCCTGCACCCGGAGATAATCCGCGCGGCGGCGGAGTCGCTCAACGCCGCCCGTCGCCATCGGAAATAATTTAGGCCGAAAGCTTCTTGCGGCCCTGGGCGCGCCGGCTGGCGATCACCTTGCGGCCGCCGGTGGTGGCCATACGGGCGCGGAAACCATGGCGGCGCTTGCGCACCAGCTTGGAGGGTTGATAGGTCCGTTTCACAGCGGCTCTCCGTCTGACAACCGTCTTTATCCCGGGAAACCGCGAAAAAGACGGATAAACGCATGTAGAACCGGGGGCCTGCGAGACCCCCGGCAAAATCGGTCCCGCTGTATACGGGGTCGGGCCGGCGGAGTCAACGCGCGATTCCGGGCCGGATTCCGGCCCGTTTTCCGCCGGCAAAACCCGGCAAAAGCGGCGCTTTTCCCGATCGGCGGATACAACCGGCACGGGGCGGGGATTTGCGTGTTGACGGGCGGGGGGCGAGCCCCTATAACCGGCCGCCAAATTCGCGGAAACACTGAAGGTTTAAGAGGTTCATCATGGCTCGTCGTTGCGAAGTGACCGGCAAGGGCGTTCAGACCGGTAACAATGTGAGCCACGCCAACAACAAGACCCGGCGTCGCTTCCTGCCCAACCTGCATGTCGTCTCGCTGATCAGCGAAGCGCTCGGCCGCGACGTGACGCTGCGCGTCTCCTCGCACGGCCTGCGCTCGGTCGAGCATAACGGCGGCATCGACAACTGGCTGCTGAAGACTCGCGACGACCGCCTGTCAGACGATGCCCGCGTGCTGAAACGCAAGATCAAGAAGGCGCTGGCCGCCAAGGCCGCCTGATACTGGGCTGCCTGAGCCCTTCTTCAAAGGCTTTCACGACGCCCGCCAGCAGCAATGCCGGCGGGCGTTGTCGTTTCTAGTCTTCCAGCCGGAACACCATCAGCAGGCTGCGCTGGAAGCTGCTCTGGTTGTCATCCGACATGACATAAAGCCAAAGGCTGCCATCCCCGGCCCGCCGCAAATCCAGCGCCTCCATGTTGTCGACTGAAACCGGACGCGCCCATTCGGCCAGCCGCTCGGGGCTCAGGTCCGCATCGGGCTGAATCGTGGTGGCGACAATCCGACTGAGCCGCGCCTTCGGCCCGGTCAGCGGCGTGAAATACCGCTCCAGCACCACGACATCCCCGTTCGGGAGAACCGCTGCATCGGTTGGCTTGAAGCCATCGGTTGCCGGCCAGGCCAGATCGGACCAGATCCCCGCGCGGCGCAGCCATGCCGCCGTGCGGCCGGGACTGGCCTGCAAACCGGCCGGCTTCTCCTCGCTGAACAGCAGCAGATCGCCATTGGGCCAGGCCGCCACCGCCTCCACGCCGCCATTATCCGGCTGCTCCGCCAGGCTGGCCGGCACCGGCAATGTGGTCATGGCGGCACCGCCGGGTTCGCCATACAACCAGAGGCGATGCGCCCGCTCAAAGGATACCAGCCAGGTTCCATCGGACAGGCGACGCAGGGCTTCGGCATCTTTCAGGGATTTACGCTCAATCGGACGACCTTTGGCATCCTTCAACGGCAGAAGCCGGGCCCCGGCAATCCCGCCCGGCAGCCCGGCGGCATCGCGGCTGAAATCCAACCGCAGCCAATGCCCGACATCGGACACCGCCCACAGGCCGGCGCCATCGGTATCAACGACAATTCCGGAATATCCGCCGAAAACATCGCCATCCGCCGCCAGGATCAAGCCACCCAGATAGCGCAGCCGGCCGATCCGATCCTGCCCCGGCTGATCCGGGTTAAGTTCCAGCGGGGCGCTGCGCACCGTCAGCGTTTCCGCCCGGGCCGCCTGTTTCGGTTCCACCAGCCCAATGGCCAGAAGCAGAACCAGTGCTAGACTTATCAATTGTTTAGATTTGGATCGCATGATGACCGGCATGTTTTCCCGCAGTTCCTCAAGGCCCTGATAGCCCATGGCGCTGGCATCCGACCAGACCCCGAAGGCCAGAATGACGCGCAGCAGCGTGATGCTGCTGCCGATCCTGTTCGTATGCGCCCTGCTGCTGCTGCTGGGCGGCGTGATCGGATTGCAACTCTATCGGCAATATCATGACGAAATCGCGACCGGGCAGGCGACCGCCCGCTCGCTGGCGATCATGATGGACGAGCATGCCAGCCGCAGTTTCTCCGCGGTCGACATATTTCTGCTGAACCACACGGAAACGCTGAGCGGCATGGCCGGCACCCTGCCCGTCAGCACCATATCAGCCCTGCGCGAGCGGATGAATGCCCGCCTGGCCGAACTGCCGCAGGTGCGCGCCTTTCTGGTTCTGGATGAAACCGGAACCTCGATACTGGACAGCGCCAGCATTCAGCCGCGGCCATTCAATGCCGCCGATCGCGCGTATTTCCGGATCCATCGCGAACGCCCCCATGCCGGCCTGTTCATCGGCGAGCCGATGCAAAACCGCCTGACCGCCCTCTGGACGCTGAATGTCAGCCGCCGCATCAACAAGCCCGACGGCAGTTTCGGCGGCATCATCGTCGCAGCCGTCGATCCGGACTATTTCACGAGCTTCTACCGCGAAGCCGCGATCACGCCGGACAATTCACTGACCCTGCATCATGCCGGCGGCTTTCGCATTGCCCGCATCCCCGAGGTCGGACCCGGAACCGGCAGCTCGGCGCGCGATGTACCGCTGTTCAGCGGCAATTACGACAATGTGGATGCCGGCATTTATCTCAGCACAGGCAAGCCGGATGGAATCCGGCGCCACCTGGCCTTTCGCCGCGTGGCGGGCTTCCCCCTGATCGTGGCGGCCGGCGTCTCTCTCGACGACACCCTCGCCACCTGGCGGGACAATCTCGCGTTCAGCATTGCCGCCATGCTGCTGGCCCTGCTCGCTGGCGGTGGTTTCCTGTTCATCCTGCATCGCCAGATCCAGCGCGCCTCCTCGGCCGAGCAACGGCTGCGGGATGCCGTTGATTCGATGCCCGACAGTTTCGTGCTGTTTGATGCCAACGACAACCTGGCCCTGTTCAACCGCAACACGCTGGACATGCTACCCGGCTTCCAGGCCTTCATCGGCCGGGAAGGCGCCAGTTACCGCGAGGTGCTAGAAGCCACGGCCGCCGATTTCGGCACCGCATCGACACCGGAAGCCCGACAGCGGCATCTGGCCTTCCGCACCGCCAGGCTTGCCGGCGAGAAGCGCGGTTTCCAGTATGAATGGCGGATGGCTGACGGGCGCTGGCTGCGCTTTTCGATCAGCCCGACCAGCGAGGGCGGATCGGTCGGGATCACCAGCGACATCACGGCCCTGAAATTGGCCGAGCAGCGGCTGCGCGACGCCATCGAGGCGCTGGCCAGCGGCTTTGTGCTGTATGGCAGCGATGGACACCTGATGGTGGCCAACCACCGGTTCTATGAACTGACCGGCCACGATCCGGAGAAAATCCGCGCCGGCACCCATTACGAAGAGTTGCTGGAAATCGTCACCCAGCGGCGGGTTGCCCGCTGGCCGAACTTCGATGTTGCCGCCTACAAAGAGCAGCAACGCAAGGATCTCTGGCACCCGTCAGGCAAGCCGATGGACTCGGAAGTCCGCCCGGGCTACTGGCTGCGCACCCAGCGGCACCGCACGATCGATGGCGGCGTCATATCGGTGATTGATGACATCAGCGATCTGAAGCAGGCCGAGCAGCATCTGCGCGACGCCATCGAAAGCCTGTCGGACGGCTTCGTGCTCTATGGCCCCGATGGCCGCATGCGCCTGGCCAACCGGCATTTCTACGACCTGACCGGCCATGACCCCGCGATCGTGAAACCCGGCACGACCTTCGAGGAAGTGACGCGGGAGGTGCTTCGGCTGCGCCGGCAGCACTGGCCGGATTCCGATCATGGCGGCTTCGCCGCCGCGCTGGAGCGCGATTATCGCAACCCTTCGGGCAAGCCGATCGATGGCGAGGCCCTGCCCGGCCTGTGGCTGCGCGGCGTGCGCCATCGCACCGCCGATGGCAGCACGATTTCCGTACTGAGCGATATCACCGACCTGAAACTGGCCGAGCAGCGCCTGCGCGACGCCATCAGCGCGCTGACCGAGGGCTTCATCCTCTATGACCGTGACGGGCATATGGTGATGGCGAACCAGCGCTATTACGAGATGACCCGGCAGGACCCCGCGCTGGTCCGGCCAGGCGTGCATTTCAAGGACATCATGCGAATCACCGCCACGCGGGAAAAGGATTTCACGCCTGGCTTCGAACTCGAGGACTACGTCGAGAACCTCAGCCGCGAATTCACCACGCCGACCGGCCTGCCCGTCGACGCGGAGCCGTTCCCGGGCGTCTGGCTGCGCATGCAGCGCTGCCGCACCCTGGATGGCGGCATCATCACCGTCTTCAACGACATCAGCGACCTGAAACATGCCGAGAACCGGCTGCGCCATGCCATCGAGGCCCTGGCGGAGGGTTTCGTGCTGTTCGGCCGGGACGGCCGCATCATTACGATAAACCGCCGCTATTACGAACTGACCGGGCACGATCCGGCCAGGATCGGGCCAGGCACTCACAACGACGAGATCCTGGCCAGCATTCTGGCGATCGGCCAGAGGGAAGGACGCAACGACGAGGCGCTGGCCTATGTCGCCAGCCTGAAAGCCGATTTTGACAACCCGAGCGGCCAGCCCTTCGACATCGAAGCGGCACCGGGCTACTGGCTGCGCACCGTGCGACACCGCACGCCGGAAGGCACCATCATCAGCATCATCTCGAACATCTCGGACCTGAAGCATGCCGAGCAGAGGCTGCGCGACGCCATCGAATCGCTGGCCGAAGGCTTTGCGCTCTATGATCGCAGCGGCCGCCTGGCCATGGCCAACAGCCGTTTCTACGACCTCACCGGCCACGATCCGCAAAGGGCAGCGATCGGCATCCACTATGACGAGATGATGCAACTGGTCGCCGGCCAGCAGGACCGCATGGCTGACGGCGTCGACGTGATGGATTACGTGGCAAGGCTGGAGGCGGATTTCTACAATCCCTCCGGCCGGCCGATCGACGTGCAGCTCAAACATGGCCGCTGGCTGCGCAACCAGCGCCGGCGCACCGCCGAGGGCGGCGTGATCGCCATCATCGACGACATCACGGACCTCAAACGCGCCGAGCAGCGCCTGCGCGACGCCATCGAGGCCATCAACGAGGCCTTCATCTTCTATGACGCGGACGACCGCGTCGTCATGTTCAACCGGCGCTTCACCGAATATTTCCCGGCCCTGAAGGATTTCGTCCGCCCCGGCGTCAGCTTCGAGGAGATGATCCGCCACGGCATCAACAGCGGCGCCTTCGCCATCAACGAGAAGGACCGCGAAGCCTGGATCATCCAGCGCCTGGAGCAGCACAGGAATCCGGCCGGACATTCCATCGAGCGCCAGACCGAGGAAGGCCGCTGGCTGCTGGTGCACGAGCAGCATACCGTGGATGGCGGCACCGTCGGCATCGGCACCGACATCACCGCCATCAAGCGGGCCGAACGGCAGATGTTCGACGCCATCGAAAGCATCTCCGACGGCTTCGTGCTCTACGACAAGGACGAGCGCCTGATCCTGTGCAACTCCAAATACCGCGAATTCTACCATGAAGTCGAAGACCTGCTGGTGCCTGGCGCCAGGTTCAGCGACATCCTGCGCGCTAGCATCCAGCGCCAGATGGTCGATATCGAGCCGGGCTTCCTCGAAGAATGGCTGGCCGAGCGCGTCGAACAGTTCCGCAAAGACAGCGGCAGCACCGAAACCCGGCTGGCGAACGGGCGCTGGCTGCGCAACACCGAGCGCCGCACCAGCGATGGCGGCGTGGTTGGCATCCGCACCGACATCACCGCGCTGAAGGAGCAGCAGGAAACCCTGCAGCGCAATATCACCGACCTGGAAGCGGCCAACCGCCAGGTCGAGCAGCAATCCTTCCGCCTGCGCGAGCTGGCCGATCGCTTCTCGGAGGAAAAGGAGCGCGCCGAGGAAGCCAGCCGGGCCAAATCGGAATTCCTGGCCATGATGAGCCATGAAATCCGCACGCCGATGAACGGCGTGCTGGGCACCATTGGCCTGCTGCAGAATACCGAGCTGTCGCAGCAGCAGAACAAGCTGGTAATCACGGCGCGCGAATCAGCCGAGCATCTGCTGACCCTGATCAATGACATCCTGGATTTCTCCAAGCTGGAAGCCGGCCGCATCGATCTCGAATCGATTGATTTCGATCTGCCGCGCCTGATCGAGAGCGCCATCTCGATGATGAATCCCCGCGCCGTGATGAAGGGGCTGCGCCTGTCGAGCCACCTGACCCCGCATGTTCCGCATTTCGCCAAGGGCGATCCGGCCCGGCTGCGCCAGATCCTGTTCAACCTGACCGGCAATGCCATCAAGTTCACCGACAGCGGCGAGGTGGAAATCATCGTCGACAGCGCACAGCAGCCGGATGGGCATCACGACCTGACGGTCAAGGTGCGCGACACCGGCATCGGCATCGCCGCCGACAAAACCCAGCACCTGTTCGGCCGTTTCAGCCAGGCCGACAGTTCGATCGCGCGCCGGTTCGGCGGCACCGGCCTGGGACTGGCGATTTCCAAGCAGCTGGTCGAGCTGATGGGCGGCAAGATCGGCGTGGACAGCACCGAAGGCCAGGGCAGCGTATTCTGGTTCACCCTGCCACTGCAGGAAGGCAAGCCGGTCGAGACGGAAATCCCGGCGGCGCAGGGCGACGGCCCGGCGACCCAGAAATCCCTGCGCATCCTGGTCGCCGAAGACAACCAGGTGAACCAGATGGTGATCGGCATGATGCTGCGCCAGCTGGGCCACCAGGTCGATCTGGTGACCAACGGCATCGAGGCCTGCGAACAGGTGCAGAAAGCGCCTTACGACCTGGTCCTGATGGACATGCAGATGCCGGAAATGGATGGCCTGACGGCGACGCAGACAATTCGCCGCCTGCCGCAGGATTGCGCCCGGCTGCCGATCATCGCGCTGACCGCGAATGCGATGGAAGGCGACCGCGAGCGCTATATCTCCGGTGGCATGGACGATTATGTCGCCAAGCCGATCGCCCTGCCGCAGCTGATCGCGGCGATCAACCGGGTGCTGGGCGCAGGGCCTGCCGCGTCAGGTGCCGGCGCCGCGCCGCAACAGCAGGAGGCCGGCGAACCACTCAGCGAGAAGGCGAAAAGCGGCCTGAGCAACCTGCTGGCATCGCTGAAGAAACTGAACTGACCAGTATCAGGCGGCGCGCCGGCCGCCACGGCCCCCAATGCGCCCCCCAGCGCCCGGCTTCTGCGCCGGCGGCGCCTCGTCAAACAATTCGGCCAGTTTTTCCATCATCACGCCGCCGAGCTGCTCGGCATCGACGATGGTGACGGCGCGCTTGTAATAGCGCGTGACATCGTGACCGATGCCGATCGCGGTGAGCTCGACCGGCGAACGCTTCTCGATCCATTCGATCGTTTCGCGCAAATGACGGTCAAGGTAATTGCCCGGATTGACCGACAGGGTCGAATCATCGACCGGCGCGCCATCGGAGATCACCATCAGGATGCGGCGCTGTTCGGTACGCGCCAGCAGGCGGTCATGCGCCCAGAGCAGCGCCTCGCCATCGATGTTTTCCTTCAGCAGGCCCTCGCGCAGCATCAAGCCCAGATTGCGCCGCGCCCGGCGCCAGGGCGCATCGGCGCCCTTGTAGACGATGTGGCGCAGGTCGTTCAGGCGGCCGGGCTGGGCCGGCTTGTTGTCGGACAGCCATTTCTCGCGACTCTGGCCGCCCTTCCAGGCGCGCGTGGTGAAGCCGAGGATCTCGACCTTCACCGCGCAGCGTTCCAGCGTGCGGGCCAGGATGTCGGCGCACATCGCCGCCACGGTGATCGGGCGGCCGCGCATCGAACCGGAATTGTCGATCAGAAGCGTCACGACGGTGTCGCGGAAATCGGTGTCGCTTTCCTGCTTGTAGCTGAGCGGCAGGGTCGGATTGGCTACCACGCGGGCCAGCCGCGCGGCATCGAGGATGCCCTCCTCTAGGTCGAAATGCCACGACCGCGACTGCTT
>NZ_JANLJJ010000009.1:21286-92513 GCF_029255545.1 Ferrovibrio sp.
CCGTCGGACTGGCTCTGCGGCTGCTGGCCCTGGCTGTCCTGGTCCTCGCCCTCGTCCTCGTCGTTCATGTCGCCGTCTTCGTCGTCGACAAGCTCGAGATCCTTGATCAGCTTGCGGGCGACGCGGGCGAAGGCGCGCTGGTCGTCGATGCGCGACAGCAGCTGGTCGAGATCCCCGCCGCCCTTCTCCTCGATCCAGTCGCGCCACAGCGACACCATCTTCTGCGCCTGTGCCGGCACCGTCTCGCCGGTCAGCCGCTCACGCGCCAGCAGGCCGAGCACATCGGCCAGCGGCGCCTCGGACTTGTCCTTGATCTTGGCGTAACCCTTGCTGCGGCAGCGCTCTTCCAGCGCCGCGTTCAGGTTCTGCGCCACGCCGGCCATCCGGTTGGAGCCGATCGCCTCGACGCGCGCCTGCTCGATGGCATCGAAGACGGCGCGCGCGGTGCCGCCCTGCGGCAGCAGGCGGGAATGCAGGCTGTCGTCGTGATGGCGCAGCCGCAGAGCCATGGCATCGGCCAGACCGCGGATCTGCGCCACTTCCGCCATCGGCAGGTCGCGGCCCGGCACCGGCAGGCGCGCGCGCTTGCCGCGCAGGCCGGGCGTTTCCGGCCCGAAGCTGACCTGCAGGTCGCGATCATGCGAAATCGCCCGCGTCGCCGCGGTCAACGCGCGCTTGAAGGGTTCGATCGGGCTTTCCGGCTTGTTGGCCATGGCGTGTGCCGGCCCCGGCTCAGTTCAGGTCGGCCTTGGCGGCGGTTTCCGGCAATTCCTCGCCAAAGCAGCGCTGGTAGTATTCGGCCACCATCGGCCGCTCCAGCTCATCGCATTTGTTAAGGAAAGTGAGCCGGAAGGCGAAGCCAACGCTGCCGAAGATGCGGGCATTCTCGGCCCAGGTGATCACCGTGCGCGGACTCATCACCGTCGAGATGTCGCCGTTGATGAAGCCGGCTCGGGTCAGCTCGGCCACTGCCACCATGTTCTGGATCGTTTTCTTGCCCGCATCGCCGGTATAGCTGGGCGACTTGGCCAGCACGATGGCGACCTCGTCATCCGCCGGCAGGTAGTTGAGCGTGCAGACGATGCTCCAGCGGTCCATCTGGCCCTGGTTGATCTGCTGCGTGCCATGATAGAGCCCGGTGGTATCGCCCAGGCCGACGGTATTGGCGGTGGAGAACAGGCGGAAGGCCTTGTGCGGGCGGATCACGCGATTCTGGTCGAGCAGCGTGAGCTTGCCCTCGACCTCAAGGATGCGCTGGATCACGAACATCACGTCCGGGCGGCCGGCATCGTATTCGTCGAACACCAGCGCCACCGGCGACTGCAGCGCCCAGGGCAGGATGCCTTCGCGGAATTCGGTGACCTGCTTGCCGTCGCGCAGCACGATGGCGTCCTTGCCGACCAGGTCGATGCGGCTGATATGGCTGTCGAGGTTGATGCGCACGCAGGGCCAGTTCAGGCGGGCGGCGACCTGCTCGATATGGGTGGATTTGCCGGTGCCGTGATAGCCCTGCACCATGACGCGGCGGTTATAGGCAAAGCCGGCCAGGATCGCGAGCGTGGTCTCGCGGTCGAAGCGGTAGCTCGGGTCGAGATCGGGCACATGCTCGCTGGGCTGGCTGAAGGCGGGCACCTTCATGTCGCTGTCGATGCCAAAGACATCGCGCACGGAAACCGTGATATCCGGCAGGTCGTTTGCCGGCATGGAAACAGACTTGGTCTGAAGGGCCGTCATCGTCACTCTCGGGTTCTTTCTTGGGCTTAAATCCGCGCCTTGGGGGAGGTCATAATTCAAGTATAGCCGCGGGTCTGGAGGAAGGCATAGGCCTGGTTAATGGTTTTCAGCCGTTCTTCGGCCTTCTTGTCACCGCCATTGGCGTCCGGGTGATAGCGCTTAACCATCAGTTTGTACTGCGACTTCAGGTCAGCCTTCCGCAGCGGCAGCGTCAGTTTCTCAAGGTCGAAACCAAGCTGCAGCAAAGCTTCGCGTTCGCGCGGATCGAGCTGCAGCTCGGCCCTGGTCTTGCGGCGGCCGGCACCCAGCTTGATGCCCACTTCGGCCAGGATGCCGAGATCGTCCTTGACCCAGACCTGCGGTTCCTCGCGCTGGGGCTTGGTGCCAAGCCGCCAGGTCGGCCGGTGGCCCAGCACGTCCTGGCGTTGGTAGCGTTCGACATCGTCGGCGCTCATGCCGCGGAAAAAATCCCACCCGGCATTATACTGGCGCACATGGTCAAGGCAGAAATGCCAGCGTCCGTCGCGCGGTTCGCGGCTTTTCGGAGCGGGAAAACGCCCTTCCTCGGCGCAGCCCGGATGATCGCAACGGCGCAGCCCGCGGCGGCCGAAGACGGCTTCCGCCTCGGCATCGAGGAAGATTTTCTGCTGGGCGGAACGGGCGCGCGACATGACCGCCAAAGTATGGGTCGAAGGGGTGGCACTGGCAAGGCAATAGCCCCTGCCATAGGGTTATAGGTACCCTGCATTTTTCTTGAGCGACTGAGGAGTTTTGATCATGTCCCTGGCCCAGCGCATCCGAACCAATCTGACCCATGCGCTGCAGCCGCAGGCGCTGGAGCTGATTGATGAATCCGCCATGCATGCCGGCCATGCCGCGATGAAGGGCCTGGCCGCCGGCGAAACCCATTTCCGCCTGAAAATCGTGGCCGACGCCTTCGCCGGCATGTCGCGCGTGCAGCGCCAGCGGCAGATTTACAGCCTGCTGGCCGCGGAACTCGCCGACGGCGTGCATGCCCTGGCCATTACCGCCCAGACGCCAGCGGAGGCGGCAATCCGGCCTGATTCTGCATCTGGTTGATTCTATTACGCAACCAGCCGAATCTCTTTTATGTGGATAATGCAACCTTTTCATTTGATAGTTTTTTTATCATCCATTATAGGTTGCAGTATGCCTATGACCCGCCGCCCACAGCATGCCTCAGCAGCCGCCAGCAACAGCCCCAGCCTGGTGACCCGCAACCTGCGCCTGGGTCGCGGGCGGACCAGCATCCGGCTGGAGCATCTGGAATGGGCGGCGCTGGACGCGATCTGCGTGGCCGAAGGCATCGACCGGCATCATTTCGCCACCCAGGTCGACCGCGATCCGTCGCGGCGGGAAAAGACGCTCACCTCACGGGTGCGCAGCGCCATCCTGGCCTATTTCGTGGTGCGCTCAGGCGTTGGCGTCGCCGGCATCCCCACTGGCCTAGGGAACGGCCACGACCATGCGCCGGGCTTCAGCGCAAAACCGCCAGCAGCAGGACAGGAAGAGTCGCGAAACTGAGCAGGGTGGAAATCACCACCAGGCTGGCCGTGGCGGCCGGATCGCGATTGAACCGCACGGCGAACACGTAATTCACCACCGCCACCGGCATGGCGCACTGGATGATGAAGGTGCCGCGCGCCGCGCCCTCCAGGCCGAGCAGCGCGCTGAGGCCGAAACCGATCCCGATCCCCAATCCCAGCCGCAGCAGTGACAGGATCAGACCGTTTTTCAGGTCCTGCACCTTCAGCGTGGCCAGCGACACGCCCAGCGTGAGCAGCATCAGCGGAATTGCGATGCCGCCGGCCACCTGCAAGCTGCGCATGATCCACAACGGCGGCTGCAGGGCGATCAGGTTGCCCAGAATGCCGAACAGGATCGCGTAGATCATCGGCGAGCGCAGCACCTCGCGCAGGTTGCCGCGCCCGGCCATGATCGACTGGCCGATCGTCCAGTTGCCCAATGACGCGACGGCGAAAAACAGGATGCCGAGCGCCAGGCCTTCAGCGCCATAGGCGAACAGGCAGAGCGACAGCCCGGCATTACCGGCATTGGGAAAGGTGAGCGAGGAGATGAAATTCCGCACCGGCAGGCCGAGCAGTTTCAGCGCCGGAGCGCTGACCACCATCACCATGGCCAGCGCGATCACGCTGGCCAGCACCATGGTGCCCAGCATGACGCGGTCGATCTCGGATGACAGCAGGCTGTGCAGCACCAGGCAGGGCGTGCCGATATTGGTGGCAAGCAGGCTGACGGTATCAACCTGAAAAGGCCGGCCGCGTTTCGCCCACAGCCAGCCAAAGCCGGCCAGCACAAACAGCGGCGCAATGACCGAAAAGACCTCGGCGATCAGGGCAAACGGCATGGCGGCGCTTATACCGCCGCGGCGAGCTGCTCGCGCAACAGGGTCTCGACGCTCTCGGGCGTGACATCGTCGCGCTGCACGGCGTGACCGATGGCTTCGGCCAGGATGAAAACCAGCTTGCCGTCGCGCACCTTCTTGTCCTGCTTCATATGCTCAAGCAGCGCGGCCGGCGAAAACAGCCGGGCGCCATCAACATCGGTCAGCCGCGCCGGCAGGCCGCTCTCGGCCAGATGGCGTTCCACGCGCGGCGCCAGATCCGCGCCGCACAGGCCGAGTTTCGCCGAAAGCCGGAAGGCCAGCCCCATGCCGACGGCGACGCCCTCGCCATGCAGCAGGCGCTGGGAATAGCCGGTCTCGGCTTCCAGCGCATGGCCAAAGGTATGGCCCAGATTGAGCAGGGCGCGTTCGCCCTCCTCGCGTTCATCGGCCGCCACGATGCGCGCCTTGTGGGCGCAGCAGCGCGCCACGGCTTCCGTGCGCAGGGCCAGATCGCCGGCCAGCAGCTTCGTCCCGTTCTGCTCCAGCCAGGCGAAGAAACCGGCATCGCCGAGCAGGCCGTATTTCACCACCTCGGCGTAACCGGCGCGCAATTCGCGCGGCGACAACGTATCCAGCAGCGCCACATCGGCCAGCACGAGGCGCGGCTGGTGGAAGGCGCCGATCAGGTTCTTGCCCTGCCGGCTGTTGATCGCCGTCTTGCCGCCGACAGAGGAATCCACCTGCGCCAGCAGCGAGGTCGGCACCTGGATGAAATCCATGCCACGCCGCAATACGCTGGCGGCAAAGCCGACCAGGTCGCCGATCACGCCGCCGCCCAAGGCGATGACATGGTCGCGCCGCTCGACCTTCAGCGCCAGCAGCGCCTCGCAGATCTGCTCGAAGCCGGCATAGGATTTCAGCTTCTCGCCAGGCGGCAGGATCACGGCCTCGCAGCCGATGTTCTTCAGCGCCAGCGCGCGTTTCAGCGTATCGAGATGCTTTGCCGCCACATTCTCATCGGTGACGATCACGGCGTAGGGCCGGCGCAGCAGCGGCGCGATATGCTCGCCGGCACGCTGCAGCAGGCCACCGCCAACCAGGATGTCATAGGCGCGATCACCCAATGCGACGCGCACCTTTTGCTCTGTCATGTTCTTACTCTGTCGATGCGGAATGCGCCGGTTCGGCATGATGCCGTTCGGCCAGTTTGCGATAGGCCGGCGGCAGCGCCAGCAGAATCTGCTCGACCACCGCCTCATGCGGTCCGTCGGCGCTGATCACGCTGATATCGGCCTCGGCATAGACGGGATAGCGCTCCTGCATCAGGCGTTGCAGCGTGCCGCGCAGATCGCCGTTCTGCAGCAGCGGCCGGTTGCTGCGCCGCGCGCAGCGCTTGGCCAGCACGTCGAGTTCGGCCTTGAGCCAGATCGAGAGGCCACGCTCGCGGATGCGGGCGCGCGTCTCCGCGTTCATGAAGGCGCCGCCGCCGGTGGCCAGCACGATGCGCGGTTGTTCCAGCAGGCGGGCAATCACCTTGCGCTCGCCGTCGCGGAAAGCCGCTTCGCCATGGGCGGCGAAAATTTCCGGAATGGAGGCGCCAGCCGCCTTCTCGATTTCGATATCGGCGTCCAGGAAATCGAATCCCAGCCGTCCGGCCAAGCGGCGGCCGACCGAGCTTTTGCCCGCGCCCATCAGGCCAACCAGAACCAGGCTGCGCAGGGCATCGCCACTCCCGGCCGGCGCGGCGTCAGACTGGGCAACGCCGGACTGGACGTCGTCAGGCTGGGTGTCAGGCTGGGCATCAGATGGGTCGGCAGCGGAGACGGTATCGATAATGCTCACGCCTGTTCCCGTGATCTCGGGCCGGATTCCCGCCGGCCACATAAACATAGCCATGCGGCCCGCGATTGCCTCACCGGGGCCGCGCCGGTACAATAAAGCAATTGCGTCACAATTCCAGCGCGCCCGCCCTTCCGGAGGGCCGCGCTGCAGCCCGGAGCCCAAGCCGCATGGCCCGCATGTCGATCGTCCTGTTCCTGTTTCTCGTGCTGCTGGTCGGTGGCGGCGTTGCCTTCCTGGCGAGCTGGGATATCCCGGCCCCGCGCTCCAAGGTCGAGAAGGTGATTCCGGCCGACCGGCTCGGAAAATAAGCCATGGCGGCGGCACGCGGTTTCAGCTGGCGCCGGCTGGCCGGGCGTGGCCTCCTGCTGGCCGCACTCGCCGCGCCGGCCCTTCCGTATCCCGGCCCTGACCTGCGGGCGCAGCCGATCCGGCTGACTCCGCCCGGGGCGACCCAACCCGGGACCGAACAGCGGCCTGCCGAGCCACCGGCGCAGGGACCGGCACAGGGACCGGCACAGGGCAATACCCTGCCATTCGGCCACCCTGGCAGCACGCAGCCGGGCGGCATTGAAACCACGCCGCTGCCGGCACCACCCGCCGCCACCGAACTGGCGCCCCCGAATGGCAAGGCGCCGGACTTCGTGATCCAGCCCCTGTCGGCCCCGGATCCCTCGACCGCCGGCCTGCTGGATGACACCAATGGCGGGCTCGGCGCCACGATGTGGCAGGGTACCAGCCGCGCCCAGGCCGTGCAGGCGGTCGGCGTCCTGCCGGCGCCTGTCGCCGCCAGCGCCCTGCGCGATCTACAGCGGCGCCTGCTGCTGACCACCGCCCAGGCTCCGGTCGGCAGCGGCGGTACACCCAGCCTGCTCGGCCTGCGCGTCGAGCAACTGTTCCGGCTGGGCCAGATCGCGGCGGCCGAACAACTGGGCACGCCACAGCCGCCCGATCTGAAGGACCCGGTCTTCCACCAGTTGCCCTTCGAGGTGGCTCTGCTGAAAAACGAACTGGCCCGCGCCTGCGGTCTGGCCGCGACCGGCCTGCGCGAGGATGCCTCGGCCTACTGGCAGAAAGCGGCCGTGTTGTGCCGCTACAGCACCAAGGACACTGCCGGCGGCGACCTGGCGCTCAGCCTGTGGCGCGACGGCGGTGGCGGCGAGGACCCGGCCTTCAACGCCCTGGCTGCCGCCCTGCGCGGCGATGCGCGAGCCAAGGTGGAAACCCTGGGTGGCGCCAGCCCACTGCATTTCGCCATGCTGCGCGCGGCCGGACGGCCCCTGCCAAAAGACACGCTGGATGTCGCGCCGCCGGCCCTGCTGGTGGCGCTGGCAGGTTACGACAAGGCCGATGCCGAATTGCGGCTCAGTGCCACCGAGCGCGCCGTGCGTTATGGCGCGCTGCCGCCCGAATTGCTCGCCGAGGCTTATGCCGCTGCCGAAATCCCCGAAGCGCAACGCGCCGCGCTGACCGCGGCGATTGCCGGCGGCAAGGACAAGAGCGTGCGCGCCGCGGCTTTCCTGTATCAGTCCACCAGGGCCACCAGCGAACCCAGGGCGCGCGCCGAACTGGTGCGCCGCGCCTACGACCTGGCGATGGCGCGCGACCTGCTGCTGCCCACGGCTGCCGCCTACAAGCCGCTGCTGAACAACCTGGTCCCGAACGAGGCCAGCATTGCCGCCGCACCTGCCGTGATCCGCATGGCGCTGGCCGCCAATGAGCCCGGCACCGCGCGACTGTGGCGCAATATCCTGATGGCCCTGCCGCCGGAGCGCGACAATGCCGGCGAGATCGCGGCCGAGGCCTGGCCTTTGCTGCTGATCGCCGGCGAGGATGGCGAGTGGCGCGACAGCCGCTATGAAGCCTGGCTGGCCGCGCAGAAGGACCTGCCCGTCGCCCAGCGCAATACCCGCGCCGCGCAATTGCTCACCCTGGCTGAAGGCGCCGGCATCGCCGTGCCGACGGAACGCTGGGACAGCCTGATGAATGCCGGCGTCGGGCCGGAGCGCAAGGCGCCGCCGGTGGCAGTCTGGCGCAACCTGCTGCGCGCTTCGGAAGCCAAGGCAAAAGCAGAGACCGTGGCATTGGCGCTGGCACTGCTTGGTCCCAATGGCAGCCTGGATGCCGATGGCCAGAGCCTGGCCACGGCGCTTGGGGCCTTGCGCAATGTAGGGCTGACCGCAGAGGCCCGCCAGATCGCGCTGGAAGCGGCGCTGCTGCGCGGCTTCTGATCCCGGATGGCGCGCGCTGACCGCCATATCGACGCTTTCCTGGAAATGCTCAGCGCCGAACGTGGCCTGGCGAAGAATTCCCTGCTGGCCTACCAGGCCGACCTGGCGGATTTCGCCGGCTTCCTGGCCGCCCGCAATGAAAGCGCCGAGCGGATCGGCATCGACAGCCTGCGGCTCTATGTGCAGGGCCTGGCCGATGCCGGGCTGAAGCCGGCCACAGCGGCGCGGAGGCTCTCCGCCCTGCGCCAGTTTTTCCGTTTCCTGCTGCAGGATGGCATCCGCCGCGACGATCCCGCCGCCCTGCTGGATGCGCCGAAACGCGCCCGGCCGCTGCCGAAACTGCTGAGCGAGGATGAGGTCGACCGCCTGCTGCAGGAAGCCCGTTCGCTGCGCGACGATCCGGCCGAGGCCGCGCGCCTCACCGCTTTGCTGGAAGTGCTCTATGCCTCGGGCCTGCGGGTGAGCGAGCTGGTATCCCTGCGCTGGCCGCCCTTCGGCGACGATCCGCGTTTCCTGGTGATCCGTGGCAAGGGCGGCAGGGAGCGCCTGGTGCCGTTGAGCGAACCGGCGCGGCAGGCGATCGAGGATTATGCCGGCTGGCGCGGCGATTTCCTGCAGCCGAAACAGGCCTCGCCCTGGCTGTTTCCCTCGCGCGGCGAAAGCGGCCATCTGACGCGCCAGCGGTTTGGCCAGCTGCTGAAGGACCTCGCGGTGGCGGCCGGGATCAGTCCGGCCAAGGTTTCGCCCCATGTGCTGCGCCATGCCTTCGCCAGCCACCTGCTGGCCCATGGCGCCGATTTGCGCGCGGTGCAGAAAATGCTGGGCCATGCCGATATCAGCACGACGCAGATCTACACCCATGTGCTGGAGGCGCGGAAACAGGCCCTGGTGCGCCAGCATCATCCCCTGGCGAAAGGGTGACCCGCGTAAGTAATTTTCTTTCGCGCAGACTTCCCCCAACGTCAGACTTGCCAAGCCCGGGCGCTCCAGTTAGCAGATGCAGCAAGACCATATGGGAGAGTCAGCGCCATGAGCTTCAAGACCATCACCCCCGCCCCGGCCCGGCTGAACCGCTGCGAACTGGCGGTGCCCGGCAGCAGCGTGAAGCTGTTCGAGAAGGCCGCGAAATCCGCCGCCGACGTGATCTTCCTCGACCTGGAAGACGCCGTGGCGCCCGACGACAAGCCGCAGGCGCGCAAGAATATCGTGCAGGCCCTACATGACATCGACTGGGGCCGCAAGGTGATGTCGGTGCGCATCAACGGGCTGGATACCCATTACATGTATCGCGACGTCGTCGAGGTGATCGAGGGCGCGGGCGACAAGGTCGACCTGATCATGGTGCCCAAGGTGGGCACCGCCGCCGATATCTATGCCGTCGACATGCTGCTGACGCAGATCGAAACGGCGAAAGGCTTCAAGAAACGCATCGGCATCGAGGCGATCATTGAGACCGCTCTGGGCATGCAGAATATCCACGAGATCGCCGCGGCCAGCCCGCGCATGGAAAGCCTGCATTTTGGCGTTGCCGATTACGCCGCCTCGACGCGCGCCCGCACCACCTCGATCGGCGGGCCGAATGCGCTGTATGGCGTGCTGACCGACAAGGATGGCGACAAGCCGCGCGACTATTTCTGGGGCGACATGTGGCATTACGCCATTTCGCGCATGGTGGTGGCCGCCCGCGCCAATGGCCTGCGTCCCATCGACGGGCCGTTCGGTGATTTTTCCGACAACGAGGGCTACACCGCCCAGGCCAACCGCGCCGCCATCCTCGGCTGCGAAGGCAAATGGGCCATCCACCCGGCGCAGATTCCGCTGGCCAATACCGTCTACACGCCGCCGGAAGCGGAAGTGACCAAGGCGCGGCGGATTCTGGCGGCGATGGCGGAAGCCCAGGCCAAAGGCCAGGGCGCCGTGGCGCTGGACGGCAAGCTGATCGACATCGCCTCGATCCGCCAGGCCGAGGGCATCGTCAAGCAGGCCGAGCTGATCGCAAAAGGATAGCCGCGCGTCGGGACAGACGCGTTTCAGTCTGCCGCGGTGGCGGACTTGTCCTGCACGGACTTGTCCTGCCCCTCGGGGGCATGCCGGAATTCCGGCACCAGCGATTTCAGCATGGCAAGGATCATTGCATTGTCGCGCCGGGCGGCAGCGGCGGAAAGCTGCGCCAGCGCCTGCTCCAGCTCGGCGTGGTCGATCACCCGCGGCGCGGCCAGCATCACGCCTTCCTCCGGTGTCTTCACCAGGGTTTCATCCTGGTGCAGCACTTCCTCGTAAAGCTTCTCGCCCGGCCGCAGGCCGGTGAACACGATCTTGATGTCCCTGTCGGGCTGCTTGCCGGCCAGGCGGATCATCTGCCGCGCCAGATCCTGGATGCGCACCGGCTCGCCCATGTCGAGCACGAAGATCTTGCCCTCGGCATGCAGGCCGTCGCGCGGCATGGCGGCGGCCTGCAGGATCAGCTCGACCGCCTCGCGCGTGGTCATGAAAAAGCGCGTGACATCGGGATGCGTCACCGTCAGCGGCCCGCCCTGGCCGAGCTGGCGCTGGAACAGCGGCACGACGGAACCCGAGGAACCGAGCACATTGCCGAACCGCACGGTGACGAACTGCGTTCCGGCATTGCCGCCGGCGGAGCGGTCGAGATCGAGGCTCTGGCACACCATCTCGGCCACGCGTTTGGTGGCGCCCATCACATTGGTGGGATTCACCGCCTTGTCGGTTGAGATCATCACCATGACGGCAACGTGATGACGGCGGCAGGCATTGGCCACGATCTGGGTGCCGACGGCATTGGTCAGCACGCCCTCGCCGACATTGGCTTCGACCAGTGGCACATGCTTGTAAGCGGCGGCATGCAGCACGATCTCGGGGCGGTGCTGCGTAAAGGCCAGGTCGACGGCCTCGGCATTGCGCACGTCGCCCAGATGGGCAATCCGCGGCAGCGCGGGGGTGCGCTCGGCCAGCTCCATGTCGATCTGGTACAGCGCATGTTCGCTCTGCTCGAACAGCACGATCAGGGCCGGGCCGAGCGCCGCCACCTGGCGCACCAGTTCCGAGCCGATGGTGCCGCCGGCGCCGGTGATCAGCACGCGCCGGCCACCGATCAGGCGGGCTACCGCTGCGCGGTCGAGGACGCGTTGGGGCCGGCCGAGCAGATCCTCCACCGCGATCGGCTGCACCTCGTGCGGACCATCGCCTTCCTTGCGGAATTCGGTCAGCCGCGGCAGGCGCGCCACCGTGATGCCGAGCTGCGCGGCGGTGTCGACCAGCTCGCGGATGGCGCGGCCGCCAAACCGGTCATCCGCCACGATGATGCGGCGCGGCCGATCCATCTCGGAGGCCTGTCGCACTATGGCGGGCAGGTCGGTCAAGCTGCCCAGCACGCGCACGCCACGCAAATCGCGGCCATGGCGGCGCTCGGAATCGTCGATGATTCCGACCACCCGATAGGCGGCGTCGCCGCCACGCTCCATTTCACGGATGAAGGCATCGGCGGCCATGCCGGAACCAAGCAGCAGAACCGGGATGCGCTTGTCGTCGCCGCGCTTCAGCGCCTGAACCAGGCTGCCATCCTTCCAACTGCGGTACAGCAGGCGCGGGCCGGCCAGCAGGGCGACCAGGATGAAGAACTGCAGCACCAGGGCGCTGCGCGGATAGGATTCCAGCCGCGTCACAAAGAATAACAGCGGCAGGAAGATCAGCAGCGACAACACGGCGGCACGCAGGATCGCCATCATGTCGCGCAGGGAGGCGAAATGCCAGATGCCGCGATACAGTCCGGCATAGCGGAAGACCACGGCGGCAACCGCGGTGAAAACTGCCATGCCTTCCCAGGATTCCACCGGCGACCAGGGAATGTCGGCCAGCCAGTAGCGCAGCCACAATGCCAGCATGAAGGAGGCCGCCGCCATGACGATGTCATGCAGCGCCACCAGCAGGACGCGGCCGTTCAGGCGCAAAGGTTTAAACGGATCAGCGTTCACGGGAGCCGCGCGGATTGACCATGGTCGCTATCCTAACGGCTTCGGCGAGCCGGCGAAATGCCTGCACAGGGCGGCGGAAGCCAGCGCGGCGGCGGCGAGCGAGGCCAGCGCCGCCGGCCAGGAATGCAGGCTGGCCAGCGCCAGGCCGACCAGGATCACGTTCAGGCCGGCAATGCGCAGGGAAACGGCGGCATGGCTGCCGAGCTTGCGGGCGCCCTGCTGGTAGAAATGGCTGCGATGGGGCTGCCAGATTTTCTCGCCGCGCAGCAGCCGCCGCAGCAGGGTGATGGTGGCATCCATCCAGTAATACATCGGCAGAATCAGCGCCGGCGCCCAGGCGCCGCTGAGCACCAGCGCCAGCAGCAGGGCACCCAGCAGGTATCCGGCCGGCACGCTGCCGACATCGCCGAGGAACACCTTTGCCTGCCCCCAGTTCCACCACAAAAACCCGAACCCCGCGGCAGCCACGATCAGGCCTGGCGCAGAAACATTCCCCGCATGCTGCGCGACGCCGACCAGCGTACAGCCAACGCCGATCGCCATCATCTCGACACCGGTAATGCCGTTGATGCCGTCCATGAAGTTGAACAGGTTGGTGAACCAGATCCAGGCCAGGAACAGCGCCACGCGTTCCAGCCATGCCGGCACGATGCCGCCGGTGATCGCATTGTCTGCCGGCAGCAGCGCCAGCACCAGGCTGACCGCCAGCACCTGCACGCCGAGCCGCAGCCCCACCGGCAGGCCGCCGCGACGGTCATCCAGCCACGACACGACCGCCAGCGCCATCATGCCGAGCAGGACAATCGGCAAGCCGGGATCGGGGTACAAAACAAGCCAGACAACGCTGCCGAACAGCATGCCGCCCGTAACAGCGATGCCGCCGCCGCGCGGCGTGATGTCGCTGTGACTGGACCGCTCGTTGGGAATATCCCAGACAGCGCGGCGCTTCAGCCATGCGACCAGCGGCTTCAGCGCTAGGGCAACGAACAGCCCGGTGGCGATGGCGATGGCCAGCGCGATCAGCCAGCGCTCCGACGCTTCGCTCACAACCGCTCTCCCCGTGCCTGCAGCAGGCGCTCATAGGCGGCAAGGCTGGCGGCGACAAAGCCTTCGACCGAGAAATCGCGCACGGCGATGGCGCGGCCTGCGGCGCCCATGCGGCGCCGCTGACCATCATCTTCAAGCAGTCGGCGGATCGCGACCGCCGTCGCCATGCCATCGCGCACCGGCACCAGAAGGCCGTTGACCTCGTGCTGCACGACTTCGCGACAGCCGGGCACATCGGCGGTGACGATGGCACGACCGATGGCCGCCGCCTCGATCAGGCCGCGCGGCAGGCCCTCGCGGTAGGATGGCATGACGATGACATGCGCGCGCGCCAGCATGACCGGCATATCCTCGGCATAACCCCAATGCTCGACGACGCCGGACGCGAGCCATTGCTGCAGCTGCGCCTCGCCGATATCGGTCGGGTTGTCGGGGTCGCGCCGGCCAACCAGCACGAAACGCGCCGACACACCTTCGGCACGCAGCCGCGTGGCGGCAGCGACGAATTCGCGCACGCCCTTGTCGCCCAGCAGGCGGGCGGGAAACATCACCACCGGCGGATATCCGGCATCGATGGCGGGCTCGGGCTGCTGCGCAAAAACCTGCATGTCGACGCCGCAGCCGCGGATCATCACCCAGCGATCGGCGGGCACCAGCTGCTCCTGCGTGAACATCGCTAGGTCGTCGGGGTTCTGGAAAATCGTCAGCGCATTGGCGTGATGCAGGGCGAAGCGGTAGAGCCGGAACAGGGTGCGATGCAGCAGCCCGCGCCGTTCATCCGCGCGGATGAACAGGTAGCCCAGCCCGGTGATCGCATGCACGACGGCCGGCAGGCCGATCAGCCGGGCGGCCAAACCACCCCAGATCACCGGCTTGATCGAGACCAGATGCAGCAGGTCTGGCCGCAGCTTCAGGAACAGCCCGGCCAGCACCAGCAGCAGCCGCAGTTCGGCCAGCGGATTCTGGCCGCCGCGCCCCAGCGGAATCGGGTGGAAATGCAGCCCGGCCGCCGTTATCCGCGCCGCCATGACCGGGTCAGCCGGGGCGGCGACATGCACCTCCCAGCCACGGTCGCGCATCGCCAGGCCGACCGGCAGCCGGTGCGTGGTGAAAAACAGCGCTTCCTGGACGACAAAGAGCAGACGGCGGGCCATCCCCGCGCTCTACCGGCTGGCGGGGGGCGGGTCAAGCCACCCTTCCCTTCCCCGGCCTTCCCCGGTTTCCCGCCGGAACCGGTTCCCGGGCCGGTTTATTGACAGCACCGGGCCAGCGGGTTACCCCCCTTGGGCACTTGAACCGAAAGTCCCCCCATGACCGCTCCCGCCCCCGCTCCCGCAGAAACCATTGCCGTTATTGGGCTTGGCTATGTCGGTCTGCCCCTGGCCGTGACCCTGGCCCGGCATTTTCCGGTCCTGGGCTTCGATATCGACCGGAGCCGCGTGGAGGAACTGCGCCGCGGCGAGGATCGCACCCGCGAGATCGGGCCGGAAACCCTGCGCGCCTCCAGCCTGCGCCTGAGCGCCGATCCGGCCGAACTGCCGGGCAAAACGATTTACGTCGTCACCGTGCCGACCCCGGTCGATGCGCAGAACGTGCCCGATCTCGGCCCGGTGCGCTCGGCCTCGCGCACGGTCGGCCAGGCCTTGCGGCAGACTCCCGCGCCGAATGCCGTCGTGGTTTACGAAAGCACCGTCTATCCGGGCGTGACCGAAGAGATTTGCGGCCCGATCCTGGAGCAGGAATCCGGTCTGGCCTGCGGGCGCGACTTTTTCCTCGGCTATTCGCCGGAACGCATCAATCCCGGCGACAAGATCCACACGGTGGACAAGATCGCCAAGGTGGTGGCCGGCCAGACCCCGGATGTCGCCGCGCGACTGGCAGGGATTTACGGCAAGGTCACCAGTGGCGGCATCCATTTGGCGCCGACCATCAAGACGGCGGAAGCCGCCAAGGTGATCGAAAACGCCCAGCGCGACATCAACATCGCCTTCGTCAACGAGATCGCCATGATCTTCGGCAAGATGGGCATCTCGACCTATGACGTGCTGGAAGCCGCCGGCACCAAGTGGAACTTCCTGAAATTCCAGCCTGGCCTGGTCGGCGGCCACTGCATCGGCGTCGATCCGTATTACCTGGCCCATCGCGCCGAGGAACTGGGCCACCATGCCCGCATCATCCTGTCGGGTCGCGCCATCAACGACGGCATGAGCGCCTATATCGGCGAGGCCGTGTCCGCCCGCATCAAACCCGGCAGCAACGTGCTGGTGCTCGGCCTGACTTTCAAGGAAGACGTGCCCGATCTGCGCAACTCCAAGGTTGCCGACCTGATCGGCAGCCTGAGGGGCCTTGGCCACAGGGTCAGCGTGCATGATCCGCTGGCCGATCCCCATGAGGCGCAGCACGAATACGGCGTGATGCTCAGCCCCCGGCTGGACCAGCTCGGCGATTTCGATGCCGTGGTGGCCGCCGTGCCGCATCAGGAATACCGCGCCCTTGCTGGCAGCGGCTTGGCCCGCCTGGTCCGCGAGGGCGGCCTGGTGGCCGACCTGAAAGGCATCTGGCGCGACCAGCCGATGCCGACCGGACGGCAATACTGGACCCTGTAGGCCGGACCAGCAGGCCTTTTACGGCCCGGCCTACTGGACATCGCCGCCCGCCTGCCCGAAATATCCTGTTCCAACAGGAGCCTTCCGATGTCCGAACAGGTCGATACCCGCATTCCGGTTTCCGTGATCACCGGCTTCCTCGGTGCCGGCAAAAGCACCCTGCTGAACCGGCTGCTGCGCCATCCGGATATGGGCGAAACCGCCGTGATCGTGAACGAGTTCGGCGAGATCGGTCTTGATCACGCCCTGATCGCCTCCAGCCAGGAAGACACAATCCTGCTCAGCTCGGGCTGTCTGTGCTGCACCGTGCGCGGCGATCTGGTGAACACCATCCGCGACCTGACGACCAAGCGCGACCGCGGCGAGGTGAAACCCTTCAGGCGAGTGGTGATCGAGACCACCGGCCTGGCCGATCCCGCCCCCGTGCTGCACACCCTGATGAGCGATCCGGTGGTGGCGGAACGCTGCCGGCTGGAAAGCGTCGTCACGCTGGTCGACGCAGTCAATGGCAACAGTACGCTGGACCACCACCAGGAAGCGATCAAGCAGGCCGCCGTGGCCGATCGCCTGGTGCTGACCAAGGTTGACCTGGCCGAGCCCGGGGCCGTGCAGCACCTGCGGCATCGCCTGCAGCATCTCAATCCCGGTGCGCCGATCTTCACTGCGATCGGCGGCGACATCGCGCCGAAACAAATTTTCAATGCCGGCCTGTATGATCCCGCCACCAAAAGTTTCGACGTGCAGAACTGGCTGCGCGCCGAAGCCTATGACGCAGGCCATCACCATCACCACGATGATCACGATCACCCCCATGAGCACCACCACGATCACCACCATCATGACGATCATGCGCATGGCCATGACCACGAGCATTTCCGCAAGCCCGATGGCAGCCTGGACGTCAATCGGCATGACGCCACGATCCAGTCTTTCTGTCTGACCTTCGACCAGCCCTTCGACTGGAACACGCTGGCCACCTGGCTCGACCTGCTGGCGGCCTATCGCGGCGACAACCTGCTGCGCGTGAAGGGGCTGGTGAATGTCGCCGGCGTCGACCGGCCAGTGGTGATCCACGGCGTGCAGCACCTGTTCCATCCGCCGGCCACCATCCCGGCCTGGCCGGATGCCGACCGGCGCAGCCGCATCGTCTTCATCACCCGCGACCTGCCGCGCGAGGTGATCGAGCAGACCCTGAATGCCCTGCAGCAGGCCGCCCCGGACTCCGCCGCCGCCCAGGCATGAGCGATTTACCCGAGCATCCGGCCGATCCGGAACTGACGGCGCTGATCCGCAGCCTGCGCAGCACGGCACGAACCAGGGTCTTTGCGATTACCTATGGCGGCCGCCGCCTATGGGTGAAGACGGCGGGGGCACCACGCCTGCGTTCCTCCGTGCTGATGCAGCGCATCATCGCCACTGTTTTCGCCCAGCCTATCCTGCTGCCGCCGCGCAACCAGACCGGCGCGCTGGGCCTGGCGGCAGAAGCGGCCGCGATCCGCACGCTCGCCGATGCCGGTTTTCCGGTGCCGGCGGTGATCGCCTGTTCGGGGCAGTGGCTGGTGCTGGGCGATGCCGGCGAAGCGCTGGAGCCGCGCCTGAACGACGCCGCCGATGCGGCCGAACGCTGGCGCATGATCGCAGAGGCCGGCGCTTTGCTCAGCCGGCTGCACGCGGCCGGTCATTGGCATGGCGGCGCGCAGATTCGTAATTTCAGCTACGCCGATGGCCGGCCAGGCCTGCTCGATTTCGAGGATCACGTCCTGCCCGGCATGACGCTGGCCGAGAAGCAGGCACGCGACCTGCTGCTGTTCCTGTATTCGTTGGTGCGCTACGACCGTGGCGCGACCGAGCCACAACTGCCGCGCATCGCTGCTGCCACGCTGTCGGCGGCTTCGCCGGATGCCCGCCATGCCATGCGCAAGCTGCGGCGACGCATGGCATGGCTGCTGGCGCTGGCGCGCTGGCTGGCGCCCCATGCCGGCCGCGACGTGCGCCAGGCCGCGGCCGCCGACGCGGCCATCGGCGCGGCGCTGGCACAGAAAGAAGATTAGCCCGCAGAATCCTGCCGCTCAGAATCCGGGGGGTGCCAGGCCGATGCTGCCCACGTTGATGCCGCGCCAGTTGTTCAGCGGCTGCTCGACCAGCGGCCGGATCGCCTCGCGCCCGGCCTCGTCCAGCCAGCCGAGATGTTCCAGCAATCCACCCAGGGCGGTCTGCGCCGCGCGGGCCGTGCCGTCCAGCACCTTCAGCGCGATCGCCCGGCCGGCCGAGGCCGAGGCTGCGGTATAGACGCCCTCGGCGCCAGTCTTGGCGATGAACTTCCCGCCACCGGCCTGCATGACGGCGGTGCAGAAACGACCGGTGCCGGCGACGAAAAACGGTTCGGCCGCCACGGCGGCGGCCAGCCGACGTGCCGCCGTCGCCCGCTCCGGCGCCAGGCCGGTGCCGGTGATGAAGCGGGCGAAACCCCAGGCCAGATTGTGCAGCGGGATTGCCATGGTCGGCATCGAACAGCCATCAGTGGCGAAATGCTCGGCCGGAATCTTCACGCCGCAGATATCCTCGATGACGGCCGTGACCCGGCGCTGTACCGGATGATCCGGCCGCACATAGCCGCGGATATCCTCGCCCAGATGGGTGGCGACCGAGACCATGCCGGCATGTTTGCCCGAGCAGTTGTTATGCAGATTGGACGGTGCCTGGTGATCGCGGGCCAGCTGGCGCGCGGTCTCCTCGTGATAGGGCCAGTGCGCGCCGCATTCCAGATCTTCCGGCTGGCGGCCAATGCGCGCAAGCCAGGCGGCGACGGTTTCGGTATGGCGCGTTTCGCCGCCATGGCTGGCGCAGGCCATGGCCAGTTCGGCCTGGCTTAAATGGAAGGCATCGGCGGCGCCGGATTCGACCAGCGGCAGGGCCTGCAAAGCCTTGTTGGACGAGCGCGGGAAAATCGCCTGGCTCGCATCGCCCCAGGCCGCCACGGTCCCGCCATCGCCATCGACCACGGCGGCGATCACCGGATGGCGGCTTTCCACTTGCGCGCCGCGCCTGACCTCGACGATAAAGGGCCGCGCGCCGGGGGCCGGCAGGGGGCCAAAAGGGTTACCCATGGCTGTACTCCTGATTCTTCCCGGCCGCTTATACACGCAAGGCCCCTATAGTCAAAGAATGGGGCAGGCCAGGAGCGGGGCGGGCGATGCGCGGCTTTTTCGGAATCGGCGTCGAACGCCTCAGCAAGCCGATGAATGCCGGCACCCTGTTCCGCACGGCGCATGCCTTCGGCGCCAGCTTCGTCTTCACCATCGGCGCCACCTATTCGGTGACCGCGGCGCGCTCGGACACCAGCAAGACGCCGGAAAATCTACCCTGGTATGTCTATGACAACGCCGCCCAGCTCAGTCTGCCGCAGAACTGCAAACTCGTCGGCATCGAGCTGCTGGACGAGGCCATCGAGCTGCCGCGTTTCCGCCACCCGCTGCGCGCCGCCTATGTGCTGGGCCCGGAGATGGGCTCGCTCAGCCCCGAGCTGGTGGCGCGCTGCGACCATGTGATCAAGATTCCGACCAGCTTCTGCGTCAATGTCGGGGTGGCCGGCGCCATCGTGATGTATGACCGTCTGATCACGCTGGGAAAATTCGGTGAGCGGCCGCTCTCGCCGCTGGCCAAGGGTGCGGCGGCCGGCAATCCGGGCGGACGGCACCCCAAGCGGCAGGCGCGCCCGCAGGAGTAGCACAGGCCGGCGGCAATCTGCGGTTATAAAACCCGGCCACAACCCCGATTTATAATAGAATCAAAGACCTGCTCATTCACTTTTAGTCTTGCACCTGTCATAGTGAATGTGAATTGACTCGGGGCAGAAGGCTAGAGTTGAAGGCAGGCATGTCGACATGAACGTGAGTGCACCGACGGGCATCACTGAAGCTTCCGGCGGCGTTGTGCTGTGTCAGGACGCCCATTCGCTGTCGGAGCGCCGCGCCCGGGCCATGATCGGCCGTGTCTGCCGCGACTATTTCGACGAAAACATCCTGACCCCGATCGAGCTGCTGCATCACAGCGGCCATGGCAAGCTGCTGAATGGCGCGGAGAACCTCTGCGCCGCCCTGGTGCAGAAAGCCGCCGTTGCCCAGGCCCAGGCGACCAATTCACCCGTGCGCGACAAGGTCAAGAAGCTCTATGCCATCACCACCGCGGCGATCACGCAGGTGGAGGCCTTCGAGAAACGCCTGCCCGCCACGCCGCTGACCCACCGCCTGCTGGCGCAGCTGATCACCTCCGACCCGCTTTACGGGACGCGGATCGCCTATTGCGCGCTGGCGCATCACCTTGAATTTTCCAAGAACTGGACCGAGAAGGCCGATCGCTGCCTCGCCCTGTTTGATACCGGCATCGATCCATCCGCGGCGACCATACTCGACGAGGCCCTGGCGGAAATCCTGCAGGCCAAGTCGGCGGTGCCTGAATTGCTGGGCAAGTTCCGCGACGCGCGCCTGCGCATCATCCAGTTGATGGCAATTCTCGATAAGCGCTATGCGATCGACGAGGCTGCCTACGACACCGAATTCTCCCAGCGCCTGTATGCCGTGGGGGCCAAACACAACATGCCGGCCCTGCGCGAAGCCGTTATCCAGTTGCTGCGCCGGCTGCTGATATCTTCCGTGCCGCTGCTGTCGGAGGAACCGGCCGAGGAATTCCCCGCCACCCGCGAGGTCTATGCGCTGCTGACCAGGGATCGTGAATTCGCCCTGGAACTGGGCGCGGCGGATCTGTTCGAAAAACGCATGGTGCGGCTGGTGACGGCTGAAAAGCTGACCAAGCTCGTGCCGGGTTACTATTCGGCGCCAAAGCTGATGACGGCGCTGAAGCTGTTCGAGGAAGCAATCGGCGACGGGCCGAAGGAAATCCTGCTCAAGTATATCGCCTATCTTTATGAGCACCGCGACCTGGAGAAGGAATTCGTCGATCCCGCCTATACGACGGAAGAGAAGGTCGAGATCGCCAACGAACTGCGCAAGCTGACCGTCAGCACCGGACTGTCGGATCACCGGCGCGAGCAGTTTCTCGGCATTCTCGACCCGCTGATCCAGCGCCTCGCCAAGGGCGACCAGCGCCGGTCCACCCGCAACCAGTGCGGCCCGGAGGACCATGTGGTGCTGGAAGGCGCCCGCATCCCGCTGAAGAACTGGAGCGCCATCGGCCTGCTGTTCGGCCCGATCAGCGGCACTTTCCTGGAAGGCGAGCTGCTGAAACTGACGGTGAAGATCAAGAATCCGAAGCTTCAGGTCACTTTCGATGCGGAAGGCGATGTCGTGCGCTATACCGACGAAGGCTTTGTCGCCATGAAATACCGCTGCCTGGATGCCCAGGCAGCCAAAAAGGTCGCGCTCTATTTCGATCCACTGGCCGGCGCCAAGAGCTAGCCGCCTACAACGTCTTGCCCAGGTAATTCGCCACATCCTGCGGCAGGAAGCCCGCCTTGCGCACCGCTTCCTTCAATTCCCCTTCCTTGACGCCGAATTTCCGCATCCAGTAGCCGATATCCTGTTCGGTGCTGACATTGACCCGGCTGCGCCCTGTGGCCAGCTTGGCGCGCGCCCGGTCCCCGGCCCTGGCATTGGGGCGGTCGGCGATGGACGGCGTCGCCGTCGACGGCTGGCTGACCGCCGCCGGATCGCTGGCCGGAAAACTGTCGCGCAGGCCGGCATCCAGCTCCTCCTGCTTGCTGCGTTCGGAGCGCCCGATTTCCTCGCGCTGCTGCGGCGTCGGCTTATCGGCGATTTTACGGTCGGTCATAATGGCCTCCTGACTGCAACATGAGAAAATAACGGCATTCTTCGCGCCTGGTTCCCGTTCGCGAAAGCCGAAGCGAGCCGCAATCGTCCTGCAACCACAAGGCTGCATTGCGTTCATTGGTTAACGCCGCACCGCGATACGGAGGCAGATTGGCGTAACGCCCGCTTCTCAATTCCCGGCCGGCGCGTTAGCCTGCGGCACAGGCAAGGGGGAAATGCCATCATGCGTCACATATTTGCCGTTCTGGGTGCGCTGGCAGTGATTGGCGGAACCGGCTGGATGCAGTCCGGCCAGGCCCAGCCCGCCGCGCAGCCGGCGTCGCAGCTTGCCGCGCCGCCGCGCAGCATCGCCGATATCGTCGCCATCCTTGATCAGCAGAAGCCGGACCCTGTTCGGCGCGCCAAGCTGATCGCCGATGCCGAGGCGGCCGAACCGCCGGGCCTGGATACCCGGCAGCGCAGCCGCTTCCTGTATGGCCGCGCCCAGGCCGCCAACCTGATCGGCCGCAGCGAGGCCGCGCTGGCCGATCTCGAGCCGGCCATCACGCTGGCCATCTCGGTCGGCGACGATGTCTACCGCATGCAACAGCTCTATGCCGGCCTGCTGCGCATGACCGGCAAGCCGCAGGAATCGCTGACCTACTATGTTAAGCTGGCCGAAAACGAGAGCAAGGGGCGATTGAAGGGCCGCCTGTTCAACATCTATCGCAACATTGTCCAGGGCGCGGCGGCGGCCGGCAGGTTCGAGATGGCCAAGCGCTATCTCGACCAGGCCGAATTCCAATACAGCGAGATCAGCAACAATTCGCGCGGTCCGAACAATTTCATGTTCCTCTCCTCGTGGCAGACCGATATCGATCTGAGCAAGTCGATCGTCGCCAGCTTCCGCGGCCAATATGCCGAAGCCGAAGCTGCCATGGCCGTAGCGCTCCTGAACAACAAGGAGACCCAGCAGCGCTCCAAGCACTGGCCCGACCCGCCGGCTGCCGGCGTGATCGAAAGCGGCGGCGATCTCATCTTGTCGAGCCTCGGCGAGGCCAAGCTGGCCCAGGGCCGCATGACCGAGGCTGAAGTCGATATCCGCCAGGCCCTGCTCAACAGCTTGCGGCGGGAAGGCAAATACAGTTTTCGCACGGCCACCTTTGCCAGCAGCCTGTCGAATGTATTGCTGGAACAGGGCCGCCTGATGGAAGCGGAGAAAATGGCGCGCACCGCCGCCGAAATCTTCCATGAAATCGGTTATGACGAGAATGCGCCCGCGGCGCTGGCCACCATACGGGCCGTGGCCAACACGCTGGTGCTGCAACGGCGCTGGCAGGAAGCCGCCGAACTCTATGCAAAGATGATCGCGGCAACGGCGGACTGGAGCGAAGGCCGCGCGCGCGTCATCCGCCGCAGCCCGGCGCGCATCCTCACCATGGCGCGGACCGGACATGGCAATGATGCCGCCGACGTTGCCACGCAGATGGTGCAGGTCAAAGCCGAGCGGATGGGCGAGAAGCATTTCGAAGTGGCGATGGATCGCGGATTGCTCGGCATTGCGCTGTCCGCCGCCGGCCGGGATGCCGAGGCAATGGCCGCGTTCCGCGAGGCCGTGCCGATCCTGCTGTCGGCCTCGCGCCAGGCGGAAACCGAGGAGGCAGGCCTGGCGACACGCGATTTCTACGTGCAGACCATCATCGAGGATTACATCGTGCTGCTGTCCCGCGTGCAGGGAAGCGCGGCCGGTGCCAGCGTTGATGCCGGCAGCGAAAGCTTCCGGCTGGCCGATGCCGCCCGCGGCCGCAGCGTGCAGCGCGCCCTGGCCGCTTCGGCGGCCCGCGCCGCAGTGCGTGACCCGAAACTGGCCGAGCTGGTGCGCGCCGAGCAGGACCAGCAGAAGCAGATCGCCGCCCAGTTCGGACTGCTGTCCAACCTGCTGGCCCTGCCGCCGGAACAGCGCGATGACAAGGCAATCCAGGCCATGCGCGTGGATGTCGACAAGCTGCGCGATGCGCGCGCCAGAACGCGGCAGCAGATCGAAAAACAGTTCCCCGAATACGCCAGCCTGATCGATCCGCGCCCGCCCGGCGTGGACGACATCCGGAGCGTGCTGCGTGCCGACGAGGCGCTGGTCTCCTTCTACCTCGCGCAGGAAAACAGCTTTGTCTGGGTCGTGCCCAAGCAGGGTCCGGTCGCCTTTGCCGCCGCGCCCCTGGGGGCAAAAGCCATCGAGGGCAAGGTGCAGAAACTGCGGCTGGCGCTGGAACCGCAGGCGGAAACCCTGGGCGACATCCCGGCTTTCGACCTGGCGCTGGCACATGAACTGTACAGGACTTTCCTGCAGCCGGTGGAAGCCGGCTGGAAGCCGGCAAAAAGCCTGTTCGTCGTCACCAATGGCGCGCTGGGCCTGCTGCCGCTGTCGCTGCTGCCGACCGCGCCGGCGCAGGTTGATGCCCAGAAGGCCGAACCGCTGTTCGGCGGCTACAAATCCGTGCCCTGGCTGGCCCGCAGCCATGCGGTGACGCAGTTGCCGTCGACGGCGGCGCTGAAGACCCTGCGCGGACTGCCGGTCGGTGGCGTCGGGCGTGAACCGCTGGTCGGCTTCGGCGATCCCTTCTTCAATGCCGAACAGGCTGCGGAAGCCGCCAGCGAGGCGCCGCTGCAGGTTGCGTCGACCGATCCGGTCGCGGTGCGCGGCGCCAAGCTGAAGCGCCGCAACGCACCGCAGACCACCGGCGTCGACAGCGCCGAACTCGGCCTGCTGCCCCGCCTGCCCGATACCGCCGAGGAACTGCGCTCGGTGGCGATGGCCATGCAGAGCGATCCGGCAAAGGCCCTGTTCCTCGGCAAGCAGGCAAACGAGAAAGTCATCAAGCAGACCAGGCTGGATAACTACCGCGTGGTGGCCTTCGCCACCCATGGACTGGTACCCGGCGATCTGAACGGCCTGACCCAGCCGGCCCTGGCCCTGACCGCGCCGCAGATTGCCGATGTGGACGGCGACGGCCTGCTGACCATGGATGAGATCCTCGGCCTCAAGCTGGATGCCGACTGGGTCGTGCTGTCGGCCTGCAACACCGGCACCGGCGCGGGTGCGGGCGCGGAAGCGGCCTCGGGCCTGGGCCGCGCCTTTTTCTATGCCGGCACGCGGGCCCTGCTGCTGACCAACTGGTCAGTGCATTCGGCCTCGGCGCGCGATCTGGTGACCGACCTGTTCCGCCGCCAGTCGGCCGATATGAAACTCGGCCGCGCCGAGGCGCTGCGCCAGGCGATGGTGGGCCTGCTGGACGGGCCAGGTTATCAGGAAAACGGCCGGACGCTGTTCAGCTATGCCCACCCGATCTTCTGGGCGCCCTACAGCCTGATGGGCGACGGCGGCTAGACCGTCATTTCTCGGTCAGGGCGCGCGGCGTGACGCCAGCGCCGGGATCGCCGTCCAGCCGCTGGCGCCAGAGCTGCGCCGCCTTGTCGTCAGGCAGCGCTTTCAGGATGGCCGTGGCGGCGACCGCATCACCGGATGCCACGGCGCCATAGGCGGCGACATAGGCCGTGAGGATTTCGTTCTGCCGCGCATCGGCGCGGCCCTGACGGGCCAGCGGCTCGAAAATCCGCACCGCCGCCGAGCGACCCACCACCTGCACGCTGTCAATCGGTCGCGCCAGCACGGCATCGCCAGCGGCAAGCATGGTCATCTCGCTGGCCAGAATGGTGGTGCCATACTGCTTGTTGGCGCTTTCCAGCCGGGCCGCCAGATTCACCGCGTCGCCCATCGCCGTGTAATTGAAACGCCGCGGCGAGCCGATATTGCCGATCAGCGCCCGGCCGCTATTCAGTCCGATCCGGGTATGCAGCGGGCGCCCTTTCACGGCGAAACGTTCGGGCTCGCGCTGCAGGGCATCGCGCATATGCATGGCCGCGCGCACGGCATGAACGGCGTGTTTACGGTCATCCAGCGGCGCGCCGAACACCGCCACGATGGCATCGCCGATATACTTGTCGACGAAGCCGCCATGCTCCTCGATGATCGCCGTCATGGTCGAGAAATAACCGTTCAGCGCCTGCACCAGCTCGGCGGGCGAGCAACTTTCGGAGATGCTGGTAAAACCGGCAATATCGCTGAACAGGATGGTGACCTCGCGCTCCTCGCCGCCCAGGCTCGGCAGGCGACCGCTGGCCACCATGCGCTCCACCATGGCGGCCGGCAGATAGAGCGAGAACAACCGGGCAATCAGCCGCTTGTCGCGATCGGCCACCATGAAGCGATAGGCAATCGAGGCGCCAAGCAGCAGCAGCAATGCGACGGCGACATTCAGCCAGGGCATGGCGATGCCCTGGCGCAGCAGCACGGCCGCCGTGAACGGCAGCAGCAGGCCGCCGCCCAGCGCCGTGGCCAGGCCCGGCAGCAGCGGCAGATAGAATACCGCCAGCCCGCCGGCCAGTGCCGCCATGGCCGCGGCGATGAACACGGCGGATGACGACCATTCCCGCAGCTCGCCGCCATCCAGCAGGTTGTTGATCGCGGCGGCATGGATATAGACACCCGGGATGCTGTCGCGCGCATACGGAGCCGCCGACGGGCGCGGCAGGATGCAGGAAGGCGGCGGATTGGCGCCATCGGGCGCCGTGATCAGGCGCTTGGAAGTCAGGCGGCGATCCTCGACATCCAGCACGGTGCCGACCAGCACGACCCGGCCGGCGAAATGCTGCCTGAAATACTCAGTATTGCCGGCCGCCGCACAGGCCTGCAGGTCGGCTAGCGAGTAGCTGGGAATATCACCCGGGCCGGTATTGAACCCGACCAGGATATTGCCTTCGCCATCGGCATCGATGCGGCGAGTGCCCAGCGTATACTGCCCGGCATCATCCCGCGTCAGCGGCTGGCCCAGACGGCGCTGCGCCAGTTCGGCGGCGATGCCGGTCTCGCGCCCGCCATCGGCGGTAGGGAAATCGAGCGGCACGCGGCGGATGATGCCGTCTGGGTCCTCGAAGACATTCAGCGCGCGGATATTGCGGCCGCCGCCAACGGCGATCTGCTGCGCCTGGTGCGGCAGGATCGGCAACTGCGAATGCTGCACCTTGCCCAGCACCAGCCTGTTGGCGCGGGCGGCATTGCGCAGCGCGATCAGGAAGTCGCGTTCGAAGCCGCGCTGGAAGGAATCGAGCGAGGTGGAATAGACCACGTCGAAACCGACCGCGGCGGCCTCGGCGGCAATCGCGTTCAGCACCGGCGCCAGCAAAGGCGGCCAGGCCGCCTGCGGCGTTTCACTGAAGGGCGGCGTGCGGTAGGTCGCCTCGTCAATGGCGACGACCACGGCATGGCTTTGCGTCGGTTCCGCCTGCGGCCCGAACAGCAGATGGCGCAGCGGATAGGCCAGATCAAGCGACGGGCCACGCAGCCAGATGCCGGCCGGGCTCGCCAGCAGGGCGGCAGCGCCCAGCGCGGCCGCGGCGATGACGGCGAGATCGCGCAGGCGAGGCCGGTTCATGGAAATCTAGAAGCGGACCAGACGCAGCAACAGCGGCCCGCCGCCATCGGCGGCGCCGGGATCGATGCGGAAGATCGTGCTTTTGCCGTTCAGCGCGACGCGATAGATGCCGCCGGCAAAAAGCGGCTTGCCCGTCTTGGCCAGATCAAACAGCTTGCCGCTGGCCTTGTAGAGCAGCACCGTTTCGGGCTGGTCGAGCCGCTCGATGGTGAGATCGCCTGGCCTATCCACGGCAAAGGCCGGCGCGGTATAGAGCAGCGTCACGCTGGGCTCGGGCGTGTTGGCCGGCGTCTTGCCGGTGCCGGGACCACGGCGGAACACCATCGCGCCGCTTTTGCCGGCCTGGGCCTGGCCAAGCTGCAGATTGCCGCCGCATTTGAGCTGTTCCTGCTGGACCTTGCCGCCACTGACCGCGGAGCCCTGCTGGCCGACCGTGACCTTGCCGCCGGTGATGGTCTCGCGCAGGCAGGATTGCATGTAGCCCAGCGTGATGCGCGTGCCGGCCGGCAGCGTGATCACCTGGCCGGGTTCGAGGAAATCGAACACCTCGATGCCGGCGACCGGAGCGGACAGGTCCTCGACCACGGCGGCCGCTTTTGACTGCGCCAGCGCATTGCCCGCCATCATCAGGCAGCCGATGGCCACCAGCATTCCGATCCGACGTATCATGGCAATCCCCCTGCCCAGCATGGCCGTAGTATACCGCCAACCGGGCGGGGTACGGCAATACGGCGCATGCCTGCAAAAGAAAAACCCCGGCGGATCGCTCCGCCGGGGTTCCATCTTCGGTGGACGGGCAGCGCGGCTTACTGGCCGGCCTCGTCGTCTTTCTTCTTGCGCATGGCGGCACCCAGGATGTCGCCGAGCGAGGCGCCCGAGTCGGTGGAGCCATACTGCTCCATCGCCTTGCGGTCCTCTTCCATTTCCAGTGCCTTGACCGACAGGGTCAGCTTGCGGGCCTTGCCGTCGATGGTGACGATCTTGGCATCCAGCTTGTCGCCGACCGAGAAGCGGTCCGGACGCTGCTCGTCGCGGTCGCGGCTCAGTTCGGCCTTGCGGATGTAGCCCTGCACGCCGTCGCCGACGGTGACGGTGATGCCGCGCGGATCAACGGCCGCCACGGTGCAGGTGACCACCCCACCCTTCTTCAGGTCGCCGAGCGACTGGAAGGGATCGTTGCCGAGCTGCTTGATGCCGAGCGAGATGCGCTCCTTCTCGACGTCGATGTCGAGAACCTGCGCCTTCACCACCTGGCCCTTCTGGTACTCGGCGATGACCTGCTCGCCGGGCTTGTTCCAGTCGAGATCCGACAGGTGCACCATGCCGTCGACGCCGCCGTCGAGGCCGATGAACAGGCCGAATTCGGTGATGTTCTTGATCTCGCCCTCGATGGTCGAGCCAACCGGATGCTTCTCGGCGAAGGCATCCCACGGATTCGACATGCACTGCTTCAGGCCCAGGCTGATGCGGCGCTTGGCCGGATCGACCTCGAGCACCATCACTTCGACTTCCTGCGAGGTCGAAACGATCTTGCCCGGATGGACGTTCTTCTTGGTCCAGCTCATCTCGGAGACGTGCACCAGACCCTCGACGCCCGGCTCCAGTTCCACGAAGGCGCCGTAGTCGGTGATGTTGGTGACGCGGCCCATGAAGCGCGCGGTGACCGGGTATTTGGACTTCACGCCTTCCCACGGATCGGCCTCGAGCTGCTTCATGCCCAGGCTGATGCGCTGGGTTTCCGGATTCACGCGGATGACCTGCACCTTCACGGTCTGGCCGATCGACAGGACTTCCGACGGATGGTTCACGCGGCGCCAGGCGATGTCGGTGACATGCAGCAGGCCGTCGACGCCGCCGAGATCAACGAACGCACCGTAATCGGTGATGTTCTTGACCACGCCGTCGAGGATCTGGCCTTCCTTGAGGTTGGAGACCAGCTCGCTGCGGGCTTCGGCGCGGCTTTCTTCCAGCACGGCGCGGCGCGACACGACGATGTTGCCGCGGCGGCGATCCATCTTGAGAATCTGGAACGGGGTCGGCTGGCCCATGAGCGGACCGATGTCGCGCACCGGACGCACATCGACCTGGCTGCCCGGCAGGAAGGCGACGGCGCCCGACAGGTCGACGGTGAAACCGCCCTTGACCTTGCCGAAGATCACGCCTTCGACGCGCTGGTTGGCGTTGAAGCTCTGCTCCAGCTTCTCCCAGGCTTCCTCGCGGCGGGCCTTGTCGCGGCTGATCACCGCTTCGCCCATCGCATTCTCGATCCGGTCGAGGAACACCTCGACCACGTCGCCGGTCTTGATCTCGGCGGCGCGGCCCGGGCCGGCAAATTCCTTCAGAGGGACGCGGCCCTCGCATTTCAGGCCCACATCGATGAGGGCGAAATCGTTTTCGATACCGACCACGATGCCCTTGACCACCGAGCCTTCCATGGCGGACGAGCTGGTGAACGATTCTTCGAGCAGGGCGGCAAAATTCTCGTTATCCGCGGAATAGGTCTCCGCAGCCTGAGCGGCACTACGCTTAGCCATATTTTCTCCTAGATGCCCCTAGATGTTGGGCCTGCCGGGGTGCAGATCAAAAGCACCGCCGCGGGGCGAGCAGGCATCCGGCGCCGACGCGAGCGAACCGGGTTGGGTTGAGTGAGCCGCCTGAAACGGGCGTCAGCGCTTCAGGGCTGCCGCGACGGCCTCGAGGGCTGCGGCAACGGCGGCTTCTATAGCCAAATCCGAGGTATCCAGCAAGTGGGCATCGGCGGCCGGCTTCAGCGGCGCGGCGGCGCGGGCGCTGTCCTGCTCGTCGCGTTTGCGCAGATCCGCCAGCACCCGCTCGAAAGTGACCGCCTCGCCCTTGTCCATCAGTTCGCGGTAGCGCCGCTCGGCGCGCACCTCATCGCGGGCGATGACGAACAGCTTCACCGGAGCATCGGGACAGACCACGGTGCCGATATCGCGGCCATCCAGCACCGCCCCGGCCCTGCCCGCCGGCGGATGGCTGGCGAAACGACGCTGGAAATCCAGCAGCGCGGCGCGAACCTGGGGGATCGCCGCCACTTTGGAAGCGGCAAGGCCAACAGCCTCCGAGCGCAGCTCGGGCGCGGCGCGGTCGGATTCATCAAGCGATTCCGCGGCTTTGGCCGCGACGGCCGGATCGGCCGGATCGCCGCCCTGGCGCAGCACCTTGGCCCCGACGGCCCGGTAAAGCGCGCCGGTATCGAGATAGGCATAACCAAAATGCTCGGCCAGCCGGCGGGCCAGCGTGCCCTTGCCGGCGGCGACCGGGCCGTCGACGGCGATCACCACAGAGGTTGTCATGCGCCTTGGTAGCCCGCGGCCGCGGCCCGAAACAAGGCTTGGTCCGTAAAAATCTGGGGTCGATTCCAGCGATTCCAGCGCCTTAGCAATCCAGGCCGGACCGATTCAGCGCTCATTGGCGACCCGTTTGATCCCGTTCGGAGCCAGTTCGATCCCGTTGGAAGCCAGTTCGATCCCGTTGGAAGCCAGTTCGATCCCATTCGATCCAGTTGGATCCGGTTCGATCCCGATGCAATCTTTTCACGATGTCCAACACCAAGGGACGCGGCAGGTATGCCCGGCTGATTTCGAACGAAATGGGAACAATCGTGCTGATTTCAAGCTCCCCCCCTACGCTGCCCGGCCGCGTGAGTCCAATTTAAGAACTGGCTGCAGCCCGGCCCCGCGCCGATGCTGCATACAGACAAATCAGGAGGGTTTCGCCGATGAAACGGCTGTCGTCTGGCGCGTTCGCCGCGCTGCTGATGCTTGGTGCATGTCCCGCCATCGCCGTCGATACGGCGCCTGGCGAGGCGGCGCTCAAAGACATGCTGGCGAAACAGAAGAGTTGGATTCTGTATTCGGAATACACCGACGCCGCTGTGCCGAGCGACAGGGCGCAGAAACTACGTTTTGAATATTACGAGCGTGATACAAAGCTGATGGGGCGCTGGTTGCTGGCTTTCGGCGGCTGCGAGTTCGAAGTCACGGTGACGGCGGATGGATTCCACTTCCCCTGGTGCCCGCCCTATAACGGTGAGCCCGCGCTCAGCTTCGATCCGGCCGACAAGCAATACCCGTTCAAGAGCCGCAACCCGCGCAAGCTGTGGCTGAAAGCTGTCGACTAGGGTCTGCACTCTTTACCGGCGCAACCACTTTTTCGACGCACCCAGTCCCGGTTGCACCGATTAAATTTCTTCAGCACCGCTGTCGGCCTGGGTCATACTCCGGCGTCTTTATGATGAACCGGAGGGCCGCCGATGCTGTATGCCATTCTCTGCTACAACGACGAAGCCGCGGTCGAGGCCTGGCCGAAGGCGAAGGACGATGCGGTGATCGCCCATCGCCGGCAGGTGACCGACCGGCTGGCCGAGGCCGGCAAACTCGGCCCGGTGCTGCGGCTGATGCCGACCACGGCGGCGACCAGCCTGCGGCACGGCCCCGATCCGCTGGTGCTGGACGGCCCCTTCGCCGAGACCAAGGAACAACTGCTCGGCTTTTACGTGATCGACTGCGCCTCGCTGGAGGAAGCCATCGAAACGGCGAAGCAGATCGGCGCCAGCGACACCGGCACCTTCGAAATCCGCCCGCTGCGCTATTTCAGCGCCGGCAGCCTGCAGAAGGAGCCGGTGTGAGCGAACTCGGCTGGATCGACGCGGCGCTGAAAGCGGCCCGGCCACAGGCGATGGCCGCCCTGCTGCGCTATTTCCGCGACCTCGACCAGGCCGAGGAGGCCTTCCAGGAAGCCTGCCTGCGCGCCCTGAAACACTGGCCCGGACAGGGCCCGCCGCGCGATCCGGCCAGCTGGCTGATTTTCGTCGGGCGCAACGCCGCGCTGGATGATGCGCGGCGACGCCAGCGCCAGGTCGCCCTGCCCGACGACGACGTACTGGTGGATGACGAGGATGCCGAAGCGACGCAGGCCGAGCGGCTGGACAACAACCAGTATCGCGACGACATCCTGCGCCTGCTGTTCATCTGCTGCCATCCCGAACTGCCGGCGACGCAGCAGATCGCGCTGGCTTTGCGCATCGTCTCGGGCCTGAGCGTGGCCGAGATCGCGCGTGCCTTCCTGGTCAGCGACGCGGCGATGGAGCAGCGCATCACCCGGGCCAAGCGCCGTATCGCCGAAAGCGGCCAGGAGTTCGCCACACCCGGCGCGGTGGAGCGCGCCGAGCGGCTGGGCGCGGTGGCAGCGATGATCTACCTGTTGTTCAACGAAGGCTATGCCGCCAGCGGCGGCGAGGCGCATATCCGCCTGCCGCTATGCGAGGAGGCGATCCGGCTGGCCCGCTTGCTGCTGCGGCTGTTTCCCGCCGAGCCGGAGATCATGGGGCTGGCCGCGCTGCTGCTGTTGCAGCATGCGCGCAGCAAAACGCGGCTGGATGCGGATGGCGCCATCGTGCTGCTGGAGGACCAGGATCGCGGGCGATGGGATGCCGACCTGATCAACGAAGGCTGCGCGTTGATCGACAAGGCGATGCGCCATCGCCGCACCGGACCTTATCAGGTGCAGGCCGCCATCGCCGCCCTGCATAGCCGGGCGAAACGACCGGACGACACCGACTGGGCGCAGATCGACCTGCTTTATGCGACGCTGGAACGCCTGACGCCATCGCCGGTGGTGACGCTGAACCGCGCGGTGGCGGTCTCGAAGGCGCAAGGGCCGGAAGCCGCGCTGGCGTTGATCGCGCCGCTGGCCGCGCCCTTGTCGGGCTATTTCCATTTCCACGGCGTGCAGGGCGCCTTGCTGCAGCAGCTTGGCCGCGCCGAAGAGGCCCGCATCGCCTTCGACCGCGCCATCGCGCTGGCCCGCACCCCGGCCGAAGCCGCCCATATCCGGCTCAACCTCGACCGGCTGCAGAAACGCGGCTGAAAAATTCCAGCCTGGCTGTCGGAACCACTGCCCCCTGAACGTCCTTGGGATATCGCAACCCGGACAAAGGACTCAACCGATGAATGATGCCGCCAAGACCAGCAGCAACACCGCCGAACCCGGCTTTCCGCTGTCGCTGACCCGCCTGATCGACGCGCCGGTCGAGCTGGTTTACAGGGCCTGGACCCAACATCTGGCGGAGTGGTTCGCGCCGCACCCGCTGACCACCCATCTGCAGGAAGTCGACATGCGGGCCGGCGGTCGCTTCCGTTTCACCATGAAGGACCCGAACGGCCCGGAATATCCCTGCGACGGCGTGTTCCTGGAGGTGGTCCCGGAGCATCGCATCGTCTCGACCGATGCCTTCCTGCCCGGCTGGGTGCCGAGCGGCAAGGCCTTCATGGTCGCCGTCACCACCTTTGAAAACGAAGGCGGCAAGACGCGCTATACCGCAACGGCCATGCACTGGTCGGCGGAAGACCGCAAGGCGCATGAGGAGATGGGCTTCCATGCCGGCTGGAACCAGGTGGCCGACCAGTTCGAGGCGGTGGTGGCAAAGCTGAAGGGCTGAGCCATCATTCCCAGCGTTTGAGAATTGCCGCCAGGGAGCCGTCGCGGCGCAGGGAAGCCAGGGCACCGGCCAGCCGCTCGGCGCGGTCGGGCCTGGTTTTCGGCACGGCGATGTAGCGCGGCACCTCGGCCAGCGGCGGACCGAGGATATCAAGCCGCAGCATTTCGCGGCGGGCGAAATAGCTGAGCGCCTCGCGGTCGCCGATGATCAGGTCGACGCGCTGCGCTGCCAGCATGCGCACCAGCTGGCTGTAGTCGCCGGCCGCCGCTTCCCGGGTGAGGCTGGCATCGTTGTCGAAGGCGGCGCCGTAGGTGTAGCCGCGGATCGTGCCGATGCGATACCCGCGCAGATCGGTCAGGCTGCGCCACTGGATGGTGTGGTCCGGCCGGGTGGCGAACACGGTCTGGCCGGTGCGGAAGGGGCCGACCATGAAGTATTTCTCAAAGCGGTCGGCGCGTCCGACGAACTGGAAGGCGGCGTCCACCTCGCCGCGTTCCAGCAAATCCTGCACCCGCACCCAGGGCTGGGGATCGATCTGCGGCGTGGCGCCGGCGCGCTGTACCAGAGCCGCGATGATCTCGGCATCCAGCCCGGCCACGTGGCCCTGCTCGACGAAATTGTAGGGTGGGAAATTCTCGTCGCAGACGATGCGCCAGGGCTCGGCCACCGCCGGCAGCGGCAACAGCAGCATGGCAAGCATCGGGACGAGCCAGCGCATGAAGACTCCACGGTTGGCGTTACGACGCCCGACAGTTCATCCGGTTGCATCGCAGCATGCCAGTAAATTCTGCGTTGCCGCAAAATGTTTTCAAGCCGGGGCGGAGCGCTTCTCATTTGCCAGCGCGCCGGCCGGCCATTACGCCTGTGCCTATGGAATGGGCATGGATACCGATCACCATCTGGGCCGCCTTCTGCCAGACCATCCGCACCGGCCTGCAGAAGCAGCTCAAAGGCCGCCTGAGCACCAATGGCGCCAGTTTCACCCGGTTTGTATACGGGCTGCCGCTGGCGGTGGCCTATCTGGGCGCCACGCTCTGGGCCACCGGCAAAGGGATGCCCGATGGCCATGCCGAGTTCTATCTGTGGACCACCATGGGCGCGGTGGCGCAGATCCTGGCCACCAACCTGCTGATCCTCGCGCTGTCCATGCGCAATTTCGTGGTGGCGACCGCCTATTCGAAAACCGAGGCCCTGCAGGCCGCCGCTTTCGGCATGCTGATCCTGGCCGAGCCGGTCAGCATGGGCGGCGTGGCTGCCATTCTGATCGGCACGCTGGGCGTGCTGCTGATCTCGCTGAAGGGCAGCGAGAATCCCATGCGCGCCTTCCTGCTCGGCTGGACGGAGCGCTCGGCGCTGGTCGGCATCGGCTCGGGCGCGCTGTTCGCCGTCTCGGCCATCGGCTTCCGCGCCGCCTCGCTGTCGCTGCAGGAAGACTTCCTCCCCCTGGCCGCGGCGACGACGCTGGTGCATGCCATCGCGCTGCAGATCCTGCTGATGATGGCCTATCTTGGCTGGCGTGAACCGGGCGAGCTGCGCCGCGTCGCGGCGGCCTGGCGGCCCGGCCTGATCGTCGGCATGGCCTCGGCGGCCGGCTCCGCCGGCTGGTTCACCGCCATGGCCCTGCAGGTGGCGGCCTATGTGCGCATGCTGGGCATGACCGAAATGGTCTTCACGTTTTTGATGTCGTATCTGGTGTTCCGCGAACGGCCGACCAGAAGCGAGATCATCGGCGTGGTGGTTCTGCTGGCCGGCATCCTGCTCGGCCTGGCGGTGCGGAAGTAGCCTCGAAAATGAAAACGGGCGGCAGGTTGCCCTGCCGCCCGCATGTTGCAGCGTCATGCCGCGGTCAGGCGAAGGCGAATTTCACCACGAAGGCAATCGCGATCACCGCCATCACCGGATGGATGTCCTTGGCCCGGCCGCTGGCCAGCTTGATCACCACATAGGCGATGAAACCGAGGCCGATGCCGGTGGCGATCGAATAGGTGAAGGGCATCATCACCGCAGTGATCACTGCCGGCACGAATTCGGTGACGTCCTCCCAGTCGACCTTGGCGAGCGCCGCCGTCATCACGCAGGCAACGAAGACCAGCGCCGGCGCCGTGGCATAGGCCGGCACCGAACCGGCCAGCGGCGCGAAGAAGATCGCCAGCAGGAACAGGATCGCCACCACCACGGCGGTGAGGCCGGTGCGGCCGCCGACGCGGATGCCGGCTGCCGATTCGATATAGCTGGTGGTGGTGGAGGTGCCGAGCGCCGCGCCGGCGATGGTCGCCGTTGAATCGGCGATCAGCGCGCGGCCCAGCCGCTTGAGCTTGCCATGGCTGTCCATCAGGCCGGCGCGCGGCGCGACGGCGACGAGCGTGCCGGCGGTGTCGAACAGATCGACCATCAGGAAGGCGAAGACGATGGTGAGCAGGCCAAGCGACATAGCGCCGGCGATATCCATCTGCAGCAGGGTCGGCGTCAGGCTGGGCGGCATGGAGACGATGCCGCCGAACGGCGACAGGCCAAGCGCGATGCCAAGCACGGTCACCACCAGAATGCCGACCATGATGGCGCCGGGCAGCTTGCGGTAATCCAACACGGCAATGACGAAGAAGCCGAGGATCGCCATCAGCACGGTGGGAGCGGCGATCTTGCCCAGGCCGATCAGCGTGGCGGGATGGTCGACCACCATGCCGGCTTCCTTCAGCCCGATCAGGCCCAGGAACAGGCCGATGCCGGCGCCGATCGCCACCTTCTGCGAATGCGGGATCGAGTTGATGATGGTCTCGCGCACCGGCAGCACCGAGAGGATCAGGAACAGGATGCCGGAAATGAAGACCGCGCCGAGCGCGACCTGCCAGCTATGGCCCATGCCGAGCACGACGCCGAAGGCGAAATAGGCGTTCAGGCCCATGCCGGGCGCCAGCGCCACCGGGTAATTCGCATACAGGCCCATGATCGCCGTGCCGATCGCGGCGGCCAGGCAGGTCGCGACGAAGGCCGCACCCGGATCGATGCCCGCCTTGGACAGGATCGCCGGGTTGACGAAAACGATGTAGGCCATGGTGAGGAAGGTGGTGATGCCGGCCAGCACCTCGGTGCGGACGGTGGTGCCGTTTTCGGCAAGCTTGAAATAACGATCAAGCATGAGTCTGATCCCCCTGATGTCGGGTCCCGGCCGCCCATGCCCCCCGGCATGCGAATGCGGCCGATTCGCATATTCGACTTTAGTATGAAACCTTGCCCGGGAACACACGTTCTTACCCTACGGTTCGCCCATGACCCTCCCCCAGATCGAAATCCTCGCCCTCCTTGTGGTGGCCCTGGTGCTGTTCGCCTGGGGCCGCTGGCGCCATGACGTGGTGGCCCTGGCGGTGCTGTTCATCGCCGTGGCCATCGGCCTGGTGAAGCCCGACGCGGCCTTTGCCGGCTTTGGCCATCCGGCGGTGATCACCGTGGCGGCCGCCCTGGTGATCAGCCGCGCCATCGCCGGCACCGGCGTGCTGGACAGCGCCACCGCCTGGCTGGCCGGCAAGGCCAGGCATCCGACCCTGCTGCTGGTCCTACTCTGCCTGCCGGCGGCCCTTGCCTCGGCGGTGATGAACAACGTGGCGGCGCTGGCGCTGGTCATGCCGGCGGCGATCGCCGCCTGCCAGGCGGCCGGGCGATCGCCCAGCCTGGCGCTGATGCCGTTGTCCTACGCCACCGTGCTGGGCGGTGTGATCACCCTGATCGGCACGCCGGCCAACGTGATCGTCTCGGGCGTGCGCGCCGACAAACTGGGCGAAGGCTTCGGCCTGCTCGCTTTCGCGCCGATCGGCATACCGGTGACGCTGGCCGGCGTGGCCTTCATCGCGCTGCTCGGCTGGCGCATCGTGCCACAGCGCGTGGCGGCCGGCCGCGACGAGCATGGCGGCGTGCAGGAATACCTGCTGGAAGCGACGGTGGACAAGGATTCGGCCCTGATCGGCAGGCTGCTGGGCGACGTATTCGTCATGATCGACGAATACGAGGCTTCGCTGCTGGGCCTGAAACGCGGCAGCGTGCATATCCCGGGCGCGGCGCAATGGACGCCGGTGCGCGAGGGCGACACGCTGCTGATCGAGGCGGCGCCCGGCAAAGCCGGCGCCATGCTCAAGCCATTCGGCCTGTCGCTGATCAAGCCGGGCCGCGACGTGAAGCCGGAGAACAAGGCGAGCGACCTGCATATCGCTGAAGCGGTGGTGCGGCCCTATGGCGGCATCATCGACGTGACGCCGGCCGAATTGCGGCTGCGCCAGCGCTACCACGTCAACCTGCTGGGCGTGGCGCGTGAAGGCAGCAACCGCTTCGGCGGCCTGAAGGACTGGCGTTTCCACGCCGGCGACGTGCTGCTGCTGCAAGGCGAGAAGGACCGCGTGAACGAGGCGATCGGCGGCATGAGCCTGCTGCCTCTGGCACAGCGCGACCTGCCGCTGCGCCGCCCCGGCAGCATGCTGCTCACGCTCGGCATTCCGCTGGCCGGCCTGCTGGCATTGATCTTCGAAGTGGCGCCGGCGGCGATCTGCCTGGCCGCGGCCGCCACCCTGCTGCTGGTGACGCGGCGCCTAAGCCTGCGCGAGGCCTATCAGTCGGTCGATGCCTCGGTGCTGGTGATGCTGGCCGCCCTCATGCCGGTGGGCGACGCCTTTGATTCCACCGGCACCACCGGATTGCTGGCCGGGCTGCTGGTCGAGCTGTCGGGCGAGATCGCGCCGCTCTGGCTGCTCGGCCTGACCCTGCTGCTGACCATGTGGGTCTCCGACATGGTGAACAACGCCGCCACCGCCCTGCTGATGGCGCCCCTGAGCATCGACATTGCCAGACAAATCGACGTGAACCCGGATGCCTTCCTGATGGCGGTGGTGGTCGGCGCCTCCTGCGCCTTCCTGTCGCCGATCGGACACCAGAATAATCTGCTGGTGATGGGCCCGGGCGGCTATCGCTTCGGCGATTACTGGCGGCTCGGCCTGCCGCTGCAGGTCGTGGTCTTCGCCACCAGCATGCTGGTACTGCCGGTCTTCTGGCCGCTTTAATCCAGCCGCGCCTGCAGATAACCGCATAGCATGCGGCACAGCTCCTCCAGCGCCGCCTTGCGGCCGGGCAGCGTTGCATCCGCATGCATCGCCGCGGCGGATTTCATCATCTGCAGCACGGCCGCCGCCATGGCGGCAAGCTCGGCGGCCGGCATCCGCCGGGCGCGGCGGCGCAGGATGGCCACCACCCGCTGGCGCATGGCCCTGCGGATCGTCGCGATCATCGCCGGATCGATGGTGCCGTTTTCGATCAACACGACCAGCGCCGGATTCGCTGCCCGCATGGTCACCAGCGCATGGCAGAGCGCCTGCGCCAGGTCGGCCAGCGGCGCGGTTGCCGCCTGCGCCTCGATCCCGTCCAGATGGGCATGCACGGCGGCCATGTACTGCTCCAGCAGCGCATCGGCGACCGCGGCTTTCGTGGGAAAGAACTGATAGAGCGAACCGATCGAGGCGCCGGCGCGGGCGGCGATTTCGGTCATCGTCGCACCGTCATAGCCCTTTTCGGCAATAACCTGCGCCCCGGCCGCGAGCAGGGCGGCAACGCGCTCGCGGCCACGCCGGCGCTGCGGCGGCTTCGACAGGGCGCTTGCTTTTTGTGAGGACATCCTCATATATCTCCTTACATGAGGATAGCCTCATATTGAACCGCCATAAAGCCCCAGCCCGCCCTCTTCCGTCCGGAGATCGCCATGGACAAACTTGACCCGCGCCGCACCGCTCTCGTGCTGATCGATCTGCAAAAAGGCATCATGCCCCTGGCCCAGGGCCCGCACAGCGTGGCTGTCGTGCTGCAGAATGCCGGCGCCCTCGCGCAGCGCGGCCGCGCGCTGGGCATGCCGGTGGTGCTGGTGCGGGTCGGCTGGTCGGCCAATTATGCCGATGCGCCGCGCCAGCCGGTCGACCAGCCGCTGAATGTGCCGGCAGGCGGATTGCCCGACAGCTGGTTCGAACTGCCCGCCGCGCTGGCGCCGGAGCCGTCCGACATCATGATCCTGAAGCGGCAATGGAATGCCTTTTATGGCACCGAGCTGGACCTGCAGCTGCGCCGCCGCGGCATCGACACCATCATCCTCGGCGGGATTTCCACCAATCTGGGCGTCGAGTCGACGGCCCGCGCCGCCTGGGAAACGGGGTATGCCACCGTGCTGGCGGAAGATGCCTGCAGCGCCGTGCATGGCGCGGCGGCGCATCGTTTTGCCGTCGAGACGATCATGCCGCGGATCAGCCGCGTGCGTCCGACGGCAACGATACTCGCGGCTCTGGCGGCCTAGGCCGTCAGAGCCTGCTCGATCCAGCGCGTGAGCTGCGGCAGCGGCATGGCGCCGCTGACGCGCGCGATCTCGCGGCCCGACCGGAACAAAGCCAGGGTCGGGATCGAACGGATGTTGAAGCGCGAAGCCAGGCCCTGCTCGGCTTCGGTGTCGAGCTTGCCGACGCGCAGGCGCGGCTCGAAGGCGGCGGCGACCTGGTCGACCACGGGCGCCATCATGCGACAGGGCCCGCACCACGCGGCCCAGAAATCCACCAGCAGCGGCAGGTCGGCCGAACCGGCATGGCGCTCAAAATTGGCCGCCGTGAGCGTGAGCGGCTGGCCGGCAAACAGCGGCTGGCCGCATTTGCCGCATTTGCCGTGATCGGCCAGGCGGCCGGCCGCCAGCCGGTTCACCGTGGCGCAATGCGGACAGGGAATAAGAACCTGATTCGTCATGACAAGTCCTCGAAGCTCCGGCGTGGACGCCGCCGGTATCTCCCCGATATGTGTTAGCAGTTTCTAAAATAACAAGTGGCCGCCGCCGCGATCCCGAAAAATTCCGCGCTATCGCTGAGCCCGGCGATGTGGAATCCTGCCAACCAGAGGGTTGAGTGCCGCGTTCCCAAGGACCGGCAGCAGAACCGGTCCCCATCACAGTTGTCGCCGCCAGGCTTGCCGCGTGATCCGACGCCGCCAGTCAGCTTGAGCCAGACAGGGAGACCGCCATGCCGAATGCATCCTCCTCCGTATCCCATCCCAGGGTCGCTGCTATCGTCGGTCCATACACGGCCGGCAAGACCACCCTGCTCGAAGCCCTGCTGTTCGCCGCCGGCGCGATTCCGCGCAAGGGCTCGGTCGCGGCCGGCACCTGCGTCGGCGATGCCTCGGCCGAGGCGCGCAGCCGCCAGATGACGGTGGAGCCCAACCTGGCCCATTGCGACTTCCTCGGCGAACCCTGGATACTGCTCGACTGCCCCGGCTCGGTGGAGCTGGCGCAGGAAAGTTTCAGCACGCTGATGGTGGCCGATCTCGCCATCGTGGTGGTCGAGCCCGATCCGGCACGCGCCGTGACGCTGGCGCCTTTGCTGAAATTCCTCGATGCGCGGCGCATCCCGCATCTTCTGTTCGTCAACAAGCTCGATAAAACCAGCATCCGCATGCGCGACCTGCTGGCCGCATTGCAGCAGGCCTCGAGCCGGCCGCTGGTGCTGCGCGAGGTGCCGATCCGCGAGAATGACACGATCACCGGCTATGTCGACCTGGTGTCGGAACGCGCCTATCGCTATGGCGAACAGAAACCCTCCGACCTGATCGAGATGCCGGCCGAGATCCGCCCGCGCGAAAACGAAGCGCGCCAGCAGATGCTGGAGGCGATCGCCGATTTCGACGACGCGCTGCTGGAGCAGCTGCTGGAAGACCGCAGCCCGGCACCGCAGGACATCTACGCGCTGCTGCGCAAGGATATCGCCAACGACCTGATCGTGCCGGTCTTCTTCGGCTCGGCCGAGCGCGGCAACGGCGTGTTGCGGCTGTGGAAGGCGCTGCGCCACGAAACACCGCATCACGACGCCACGGCCACCAGGCTGGACGTGAATGCCGACGGCGGGGCTTTGAGCGCCACGGTGTTCAAGACGCTGCATCAGTCCCATACCGGCAAGCTGAGCCTGGCACGCATCTGGCAGGGCAGCATCGCCGAGAATGCCATGCTGGGCGGCAAGCGGCTCGGCGGGCTATATCGCCTGATGGGCGGCCATGTCGAGAAAACCGCGCTGGCAGCCGCCGGCGATATCGTGGGCCTGGGAAAACTGGATGACATCGCCACCGGCCAGCACCTGAACGGCGACGGCCTGGGCCGCAATATCGCCGACTGGCCGGAACCCGCGCCGCCGGTGCATGCGCTCGCCCTGCACACCACCGACCGCAAGGACGAGGTGAAGCTGACCGCGGCTTTGGCCAAGCTGCACGAGGAAGATCCCAGCCTGATCATCGAGCAGACGGCCGGCCAGCTGCTGCTGAAGGGCCAGGGCGAAATCCACCTCAAGCTGGCCATCGACAAGCTGCAGCAGCGCTTCAATGTCGGCGTGCATGGCAGCCCGCCGCTGACCGCCTACAAGGAAACTATCCGTCACGGCACGCAGCAGCATGCGCGCTTCAAGCGGCAATCGGGCGGCCATGGCCAGTTCGCCGACATCAAGGTGGAGATCGCGCCGCAGCCGCGCGGCAGCGGCTATAAGTTCATCAACCGTATCGTCGGCGGCGCCATCCCGAAGAATTTCATTCCCGCCGTTGACGAGGGCATCCGTGAATCGCTGCAGCGCGGCCCGCTCGGCTTTCCCGTGGTCGACGTGGCGGTGACGCTGACCGACGGGCAGTATCATTCGGTCGATTCATCGGACCAGGCCTTCCGCACCGCCGGTGGACTGGCGATGAGCGAAGGCCTGCCGAAATGCGCGCCCGTGCTGCTGGAACCGATCCACGCGGTGAGCTTTACCGTGCCGAACGAGTATACCGCCAAGGTACATGCCATCGTGTCGTCGCGCCGCGGCCAGATTCTGGGCATCAGCGCGCGCGACAGCTGGCCCGGCTGGGACCAGATCGACTGCTACCTGCCTGAAGCCGAGATGCATGACCTGGCCGTCGAGCTGCGCTCGGTGACGCTGGGCATCGGCGGCTTCTCCACGCGCTTTGATCATCTGCAGGAACTGGCCGGCAAACAGGCCGAGCGCGTGGTGGAAGACCGGCGGAGGGCCCTGGCGGCGTAGCCCGCCGGCCTGTCAGTCCACCGGTCCATCAGTCTACTGGCCCGTCAGCCCACGGGAACCGTGGCCTTCACCGATGGCCGCTCGAAGAAGCGCGCCGCCCAGGCCGCGGTCTGCGGATAGTTCTGCCGCCAGTTCATGTCGCCGAAGCGGAAATCGAGATAACCCAAAGCGCAGGCGATCGTCACCGTGCCGATATCGACGCGGTCGCCGAAGGCCGGCGCCAGCGTCTCGATCTCGGCCATGGCGCCGAGCACCTTTTTCATCTGGCCGTCGGCCCAGTCGGACCAGCGCTTGTCTTCCGGCCGCAGGAAACCTTCGTAGCGCACCAGCAGGGCGGCATCGAGCAGGCCATCGCCCAGGGCCTGCTGGCGCAGCACGGCCCAGCGCGAGGCATCGGCGGGGAAGAATTTCCTGCCCTGATGCAGCGTGTCGAGATATTCGCAGATCACCCGGCTGTCGAAGAGATGCAGGCCGTCATCGGTCACCAGGGTCGGCACCTTGGCGACCGGATTGGCCTTGGCCACGTCCGGGTTCTGCGCCACCGGCGTGGTGGCCGCCGGGATGCGCTCGATCTTCGCGTCCAGGCCGGTTTCCAGCGCCAGGATCACGACTTTGCGCACATAGGGCGAGGTGGGGGAATAATAGAGCTTCATGGGGTTTCCTCGTTGACGTTGACCGGCAGACTAACGGCCGGGCGCCAGCGACGCCATGCAGACAATTGCGACAATACGAGCCGACACGACCATGCGAACCGGGAAAAAAGCGCCGGCGGTGCCCGGGTGGGACCCGGCACGGCCGGCGCAAGTGTCCGTCTCGCCACCCGGCCGTGAGAGAGACCCAAGGCCGGGGTTACTCGCAGCCCGATGCAGCTTGGCACCGGATGCTGACTACAACAAAGCAGGTTTCATGCCAGCGCCGCCGGGCCGTTTCCGACCGGTTATCGCCTGCTGCCGCCGGCCTCTTGCGCAAGAAGCGGGCGATGTCGCGGTCCGCCTGCCCACCGGCAAGGCAGGCCGGGCCTTTGATCAGGCCAGCAGAGCGGCGAAAAGCAGGCTGCCGGCGGCGGCCAGGGTGAGCGGCGGCCGCAGCCGGGCATACCAGAACGGGGTCCATCCACGAAGGCCGGCCCAGAAATCGAAACCCAGCAGCAATACGAAACCACCGGCCAGATAAAGCCAGCCGGCTTCGGCCGACAGCCACAGCGCCGGCCAGGCATAAAGCGCCGGCAATATGCTGGCCGCATACTGGCGCGGACGATGCTCACGCATCGCCAGGCCCCAATGCACCCCGCCCATGAAGCTCAGGATCGCGATGCCATAGCCGGTGAGCAGGGTTTCCGCGACGAAATTGCCCGGCACCGGCGCAAACCGCACCGCCAGCGCCAGCAGGATGAAAAGCAGCGCGCCGGCGGCGCCGAGCCAGAGCGCCATCGGCGGCACACGCCCAGGCATAACGGACTCAGGCATGGCCGCTTCAGGCATGGCCGGCTGGAGGGCTCTGGCGCGCGGCCGTGTCCATCGCGCGCAAAGCCGTGGCCTGCAATTCGGTGGCCAGCCGCTGGGTCACCGGCAAAGGCGCATGGATCATCGCGGCGCGGATCGCGGTCGCCATGCTCAAGGCCTGCAGCATGTCGCCATTGCTGGTGTCGCCCAGCAGGGCGATCTCGCGATCCAGGGTTTCCAGGATGGCGGTGAGCAGCTGGCTAACCCGCATGGGCGAGCCGGTTTCGGCATGCAGCGGAAAGCTGATCTCGAACACATCGCCGGTCCTGGTGCGCGCGGTATAGGGTAGATGGCTTGGCATGCGCCTCTCCGGTTGCTGGACTGCGGTGTTTCAGACAAGACATAGGGCGCCACGCAGCGCCGGCCAGCGAATTCAGCCGAGCGGCAGCAATTCGACGGCCACGCCGACGCGATGCGGCCCGCCACCCAGCACCACGCCGCGCACCGGACTGATATCGCCGTAATCGCGGCCGATCGCCGCCGTCACATGCTCGTCGGAGCAGATCAGGTTGTTGGTGGGATCAAGATCGATCCAGCCCAGCGAAGGCCCGCACCAGACGCTGATCCAGGCATGGCTGGCATCGGCGCCGCGCAGGCCTTCGGCAGTCTTGTCATCGGGCTTCAGCGTGCGGATATAACCCGAGACATACCGCGCCGCGAGGCCCAGCCCGCGCAGCATGGCGATCTGCAGATGGGCGAAATCCTGGCATACGCCGGCGCGCTTCTGCATCACGGCGGCCACCGGCGTGAAGACTTCCGTGGCGGCGGGGTCGTAGCGGAAATCGCGATAGATGCGGCCGGTGAGATCGACCACCGCCTCCAGGATCGGGCGGCCCGGCGCGAAGCTGGACTGGGCATAGGCCAGTGCCTCGTCGCTCGGCTGCGCCATCGGCGAGTCATGCGCGAATTCGCTTTCGCGCACCGGCTCGGGGAACCCGTCGCCGCACAGGGCCTCGCGGATATCCTCCCATGCCGGCGTGGCGGCCGGATCGGGCGGCTCCAGCGGATCGACCTCGACCTCGGCGCGCAGCTCGACATCGAAGCGGGTATGCGGTTCGTCGATGGTGAGGTTGGCGATGCGGTTGCCGAAATGATCGACCTGGGCGGCGATCCGTCCGGCATTGGGATTGGTGGTGACGGTGCAGGATTTCACCCGCTGGCGCGGCAGCTCCGGCAGCGCCAGATGCAGCATGTGATGCGAGATATCGACCGCCCAGGAATAGCTGTAGGAGGTGGTATGGCGCAGGCGGTATTTCATCAGGAGCCAAATCCGAAAGAGCGCGCCACCTGCACATGGCTGAAATAGCTGCGCGAGAGCTGATCGGAGATATCCATCAACGCATCGCAGGCGGCATCCAGGCTGCCGCGCAGGCGGGTGCTGAGCTGCGCCATCTCGTCGCGCGGGATGTCGTCGCGGTCGAAACGCGCCACCAGATCGGCAAACGGCTTGGTCAGCGCCAGGCAATCGGCGCCGCGCGGCGGCGCATCGGGATTGGGCAGGGCATCAAGATGCTGCGCCATGGTCTGCAGCTGGAAGGCCAGCGCATGCGGATTGCTGCCATCGAGCAGCAGCAGGTCGAACACGGCCGCCGCCTGCAGGGCGGCGCGATAGCGCCGGCGATAGGTGAGCGTGGAATCGCTGACCTCGAGCGCGACGCGGAAGGCGGATTCGCTGCTCTGGCCCAGCACGGTGGTGGCGGCCGAGACGCTGCGGGTGATGAAGACGCCGCGTTCCAGGCGGCGGCCGAAATCGAGGAAACGCCAGCCCGAGCCGCGCGTCATGTGTTCGGCCAGCATGCCGGCAATCGCGGCGGTGGCACGGATCATCTGGTCGCAGAATTCCAGCATGGCATCGACATCGCCGGCGGCCGCCGGCTGGCTGATGCGCAGCTCGCCCAGCAGATGATTGAGCATGCGCCACATATCGGCCGAGAAACGGTGCCGCGACACGGCGGCCAGCCGCTCGATGCCGTCGATGGTCTGGCCCAGCAGCTGGCTGGGCGCGCAGGCGCGCGTGATGGCGCCGACGAACAAGGCCGAATCCGGCGGCGCGGCAGCCGCCTTCTGGTCGAGCAGGCCGCAGCGCGCCATCGCGCGCGCCAGCACCGCCATCTCGACCAGGTCGCGGGCGGAGGAGAATTCACCGACCAGACGTGAGAGCACGGCGCGCAGCAGCCGGGCGCCGCCATCCAGCCGCTCGACGCTGCGGCCAAGCCAGTAGAGGTCGTCGGCAACGCGGCTCTGCAGCGTGCCCGAGGAGCGCCGCAGCGCCAGCCGCTGGCGCGTCGCCGCGCCGCGGATCACCGTGGGGCCCTGGTCCTTGGCCACCACCCAGACATCCTTGTTGACGCCGCCGCGCTGCAACGTGGCGGCGAAGGGATCGTTGCTGCTGGGCACGCGGGCCAGGCCACCGGGCATCACCACGTAATCCTCGCCATCGGCCACCACCTGCACGCGGAGCAGGATCGGCTGCGGCTCCAGCCCCTTGTCGCCCAGGCCGGGCGAGACGGATGGAACGATACGCTCCTGCGCCACATAATCGCCGGGCCGCGCCCTGACCTGGGCCAGGAAGCTGGCGCGTTCGGCATCCGACAGGCTGCCGACCACGACCGGCCGGTCATTCAGGCCATAAGCGCCGCGCACCACCAGTTCGTCGAACCGCGTCTGCACCTCGGTCATCGCGTAGGACTGGCCGCACCACCAGGTGGCGATCGACGGCAGGGCCAGCGTCTCGCCCAGCAGATGCTCGCTCAGTTTCGGCAGGAAGGCCTGCAGGGCCGGCGCGCCAGCCAGGCCGCTGCCGATGGCGTTGCTGACGCCGACCTGGTTGTCGCGCAAGGCCTGCAGCAGGCCGACGACGCCGAGCGTTGAATCGGCGCGCAGTTCCAGCGGGTCGCACCATTCGCCATCGAGCCGGCGCAGGATCACGTCGACCGGTTCCAGTCCGGCCAGGGTTTTGATGAAGATGCGGCCATCGCGCATGGTGAGGTCGGCGCCTTCCACCAGCGTGGCGCCGAGTTCGCGCGCCAGATAGATATGCTCGAAATAAGCCTCGTTATACGGCCCCGGGGTGAGCAGCACGACACGCGGATTGTCGGATTGCTGCGGCGCGCGGGCGGCCAGATCGGCCTGCCAGTATTCGAAATAGGCATTCAGCGGCCGCACGCGGCATTGCCGCAACGCCTGGCCGAGCAGGCGCGACATGACCCGGCGGTTCTGCAAAGCATAGCCGGCGCCGGCCGGCGCCTGGGTGCGGTCGGCGATCACGCGCCAGATGCCGTCGGGGCCACGCACCAGCTCGGCGGCGTAATGCTGCAGCATGCGGCCCTGCGGTTTCCCATCGGTGCGGCGCGCCGCGCGCAGGAAATCGCGATGGCCATAAACCAGCGCCGGCGGCAGGCGATGCCGCAGCAGCAGATCCATCGGACCATAGAGATCGCGCAGCATCGCATCGAGCAGGCGGGCGCGCTGGATCAGGCCGGTCTCGATGCCGGCCCATTCCTCGGCCGAAAGCAGCACCGGCACCGGATCGAGCCGCCAGGGCCGCTGTTCCGGCAAAGGCGGCGCGATGGCCGCGCCGCTTGGCCCCGGACTGCCCGGCAGCTCGTAGAGATTGTAGGTGACGCCTTCGTCTTCCAGATACTGGCGGCCGCGTTCGGCGCGTTCGGACAGGCCGGCCGCGCCAAGCTCGCTCAAGGTGGCCAGCAAGGGCTGCCAGTGCGGCCGGATCACGCCCTGGCCGGTGACCATCTCGTCATAGGCCTCACCCGGCGCGGGCCTGGCCGGCGTCGTGGTGGGGGAAAACTTGGCCTGCAGGGGCGAATTCATCATCCCGTCCGAATCGGGCGGGAGTTTACCCGGTTCGCAGATCAAGGGTAAGCGGCTGTTCGCGCGACAAAGCCGCGACCGGCGGCGGCAATGGCCCCGGCGTGTGGCCCATGGCGAAGAACCGGGCCCGGCGCCTGGCCTCGGCCTCGTTGCCGTTGACCGGGAAGGTGTCGTAGCTGCGCCCGCCGGGATGGGCGACGTGATAGCTGCAGCCAGCCAGGGCGCGACCGTTCCAGCCATCGAACAGGTCGATACCGAGCGGCGTATGCACGCCGATGGAGGGATGCATCGCGCTGGGCGGCGCCCAGGCCTTGTAGCGCAGGCCGGCGACATATTCGCCCGGCACGCCGGTGCCGCGCAGGGGCAGCGCGCGGCCGTTCACCGCCAGCACATGGCGGCCATCGACCAGGCCCTTCACCTTCACCTGCAAGCGTTCGACGGAAGAATCGACGTAGCGCGCCGTGCCGCTGCCGGTCGCCTCCTCGCCCAGCACATGCCAGGGCTCGAGCGCATGGCGCAGCTCCACCTCGATGCCGCGCGCGGCGATTTCGCCGATCTTGGGAAAACGGAATTCGGCATGGGCGGCGAACCAGTCGGGGTCGAAGCCGAAGCCGCGATCCTTCAGGTCGTCCAGCACATCGTGGAAATCCTGCAGGCAGAAATGCGGCAGCAGGAATTCGTCATGCAGCCGCGTGCCCCAGCGGATCGGCTTACGCGTATAGGGCCGTTCCCAGAAGGCGGCCAGCAGGCCGCGCAGCAGCAGTTGCTGCGCCAGGCTCATCCGCGCATCGGGCGGCATCTCGAAGGCGCGCAGCTCGACCAGGCCAAGGCGGCCGGTTGGCCCGTCGGGCGAATAGAGCTTGTCGATGCAGAATTCGGTGCGATGCGTGTTGCCGGTGATGTCGACCAGCACGTTGCGGAAGATGCGATCCACCAGCCACAGCGGCGGATCTGGATTCTTTGCCACCTGTTCGAAGGCGATCTCCAGATTGACCAGCGCATCATCGCGGCCCTCGTCGACGCGCGGATGCTGCGAGGTCGGACCTATAAAGAGGCCGGAGAACAGATAGGACAGCGAGGGATGGTTCTGCCAGTAGCCGACCAGGCTGCGCAGCAGGTCGGGCCGGCGAAGGAACGGACTGTCGGGCGGCGTGGCCGCGCCCATCACCACATGGTTGCCGCCGCCGGTGCCGACATGACGGCCGTCGAGCATGAATTTCTCGGTGCCGAGCCGGGTCTGCCGCGCCTCCTCATACAGCGCGGTGGTGCGTTCAGCCAGCTCGCGCCAGTCGGCGGAAGGATGGATGTTCACCTCGATCACGCCGGGATCGGGCGTGACACTGAAATGCAGCAGGCGCGCATCGCGCGGCGGCAGGTAGCCTTCGATCACCACCTTGCGGCCCAGCATCGCCGCCGTGTCCTCGATGGCGGTGACCAGATCGAGATAATCCTCGGCCTGTTCCAGCGGCGGCATGAAGACATGCAGCAGGCCGCCGCGCGGCTCGATGCACATGGCGGTGCGCACCACGCCTGAATCGGATTGCTGGCTGGCCGGCAAGGGCGTCTGCTCGCGAGGAGCGGTCGCGTAATTCTGCCCGCGCGCCCAGGCCTGCATGCGCTCAGCGACGACGCGGTGCGCCTGGCGGAACTGCCCTTGCGGCGGCAGCGGCGGCTGATCCTGCATGGTATCGGGCACATGCTGGTAGGGATAATCCTGCGCCACCACCCAGGGCAGGGAATCCAGCGGCAGGCGCAGGCCCATCGGGGAATCGCCGGGCAGCAGATACATGGTCTGCGGCCGGAAAAACCACGGGCCGGAGCGCCAGCGTTTCGATCCGTTCAGCCCCTCGCGCTGCAGCGGCAGGGCGTAGCCGGCCACCTTGTCGAGACCCTGTTCAAAGATGCGCGCCAGCCGCGCGCGCTCTTCCGGGTCGGTCAGGTGCGACTGGAAGGGATCGACATTCACCGGCAGGCGGCGTTCGCGCCACAGGTAATACCACAGGTCCTCGTAACCCGGGATACGATAGCCGGGATCGAGTTGCAGGCGTTCGGCCAGCGTGGCAGCAAACAGATCGGCATCCTGCGGCGTCGCGCCATCACCGGCATCTTCATCGGCGGCGAGCAACGCGCGGTCGCGCCAGACCGGCTCGCCATCGCGGCGCCAGTGGCAGCTCAAGGCCCAGCGCGGCAATTGCTCGCCGGGATACCATTTGCCCTGGCCGTAATGCAGCAAGGGCGAGATCGCGAAACGATCCGCCAGGCGGCGCAGCAGGCGGCCGGCCAGCAGGCGCTTGTTGGGACCGAGCGCCGCGGTGTTCCATTCGTCGCCGTCCATGTCGTCGATGGACACGAAGGTCGGCTCGCCGCCCATGGTCAGCCGCACATCGCCGCCTTGCAGCCTCGCATCCACCGCATCGCCAAGATCGAGCATCTTCCGCCAGCTCTCGTCCGAGATCGGCTTGGTGACACGCGGCGTTTCGCGGAAGCGCGTCACCTTCATCTCATGGGAGAATTCCACCTCGGCTTTTTCCAGCCCGCCGCTGATCGGCGCGGCCGATTGCGGCTCGGGCGTGGCAGCCAGCGGGATATGCCCCTCGCCCGCCATCAGGCCAGAAGTGGGATCAAAGCCGATCCAGCCGGCGCCGGGCAGATAGACCTCGACCCAGGCATGCAGGTCGGTGAAATCGGCGACCGGCCCTTCCGGGCCATCAAGCGGCTTGATGTCGGCCACAAGCTGGATCAGGTAGCCCGAGACGAACCGCGCCGCGAAACCCAGATGGCGCAATGCCTGCACCAGCAGCCATGAGGTGTCGCGGCAGGACCCGCTTTTGAGCCTGAGCGTCTCTTCCGCGCCCTGCACGCCGGGCTCCATGCGGATCAGGTATTTGATCTCCTGGCTGAGCCGCTGGTTGAGCCCAACCAGGAAATCGATCGTGCGGGCGCGTTCGCGCGGCACGGCGGCAAGCCACTGGCTGAGCAACCGACCGGGCGGATCGACGCGCTGGAACGGCGCCAGCTCCTGCTCCAGTCCCGGGTCGTAGTCGAAGGGAAAATGCTCGGCATCGGGCTCAAGGAAAAAGTCGAAGGGATTGATCACCGCCATGTCGGCGACCAGATCGACCACCACCTCGAACCTGTCGGTTCGTTCCGGGAAGACCAGGCGGGCGAGGTAATTGCCCTGCGGGTCCTGCTGCCAGTTGTTGAAATGATCCTGCGGCTGGATTTTCAGCGCATAGCTGATGATCGGCGTGCGGCAATGCGGGGCCGGCCGCAATCGCACCGTCTGCGGCCCCAGCGCGATCAGCCTGTCGTAACGGTAGGTGGTACGGTGATGCAGCGCGACCTGGATGCTCATGCCACTCTCTCGGACAAGGACGATCTGATGCGATGCAATCGGTATGCCGGGCTGCTGTCCAGCCTAAAACGGCCATGCGGCAGGGAAGTTGCCCAAGGCCGGGCCGGAGCGGCGGATTTTTAGGCAGAGTTGGCCAGAAGCCGCCAGTCAGAAACCGGCGGCGGCACCATCGCTGCGCGGATCGGTGGCGCCTTCCAGCACGCCATCCGCATACTGCACGATGGCGCCGGCATGGCCCATGGTGCCGGTGAAGGGCCCCAGCAGTTCCACATCATGGCCGGCGGCTTTCAGCGCTGCCACCAGGGCCGGATCAAAACGGCTCTCCAGTTTCAGCGTCACGCTGTTTTCGCCCCAGGTCTTGCCCAGCAGCCAGCGCGGCGCGGTGATCGCCGCCTGCAGCCCCTGGCCAAACATGCCGTAGCGCGTGAAGACGGCCGACTGGGTCTGCGGCTGGCCCTCGCCGCCCATGGTGCCGTAGACCATGACGCGACCATCGGCAAACCGCGCCAGCGCCGGATTGAGCGTGTGAAAGGGCATGCGGCCGGGGACGAGCCTGCGCGGACCCGCCGGTTGTCCATCTTGGCCATCGAGCACGAAACTGGAGCCGCGATTCTGCCAGTTGATGCCGGTTTCCTCCAGCACGCAGCCGGAGCCGAATTCAAAATAGATCGACTGGATGAAACTGACCGCGACGCCATTGCCGTCGATGGCGCCCATCCAGGTGGTGTCGCCTGCGGAAGCCGGCTGCGGCCAGGGCAGAGCCTGTTTGCGGTCGATGCGGGCGGCCAGTTCATCCAATTTCGCCGGCTGCAGATAAAGCTCCGGCGCTTCGGGCATGCTGGCCGGATCGCCGACGATGCGGTCGCGCACGAGGAAGGCCTGCTTGGTGGCCTCCACCAGGCCGTGGATGTGATCGAAGCCTTCCGCCGCGCGCACACCCAGGCGGTCGAACAAGGCCAGGATCATCAGCGAGGCCAGCCCCTGCGTGGGCGGCGGGAAGTTGAAGAGCTTCGCCGACGCGATATCGACGCTGAGCGGCGCAACGCGGCGGGCCTGGTGGCGGGCGAGGTCCCCGGCTGATACCGGACTGCCGATGCGGGCCAGATCGGCCGCGATTTTCCTGGCCAGATCGCCGCGATAGAAATCCTCCGCGCCCTTCGCGCCGATGGCCTTCAGCGTGGCACCCAGCGCTGGCAGTTTCATCAGAGAACGCTCGGCCGGCGGTGCTCCAGCGGGCAGGAAACGCGCGGCGAAGCCGGGCACGTCTTTCAGTTCGGGCAGCTTGTCGCGGGTGAGGTCATGCTGGCTCTGCGTCACCGCGAAGCCGTTTTCGGCATGCCAGACGGCATCCTGCACCAGACGCGACAGCGGCAGGCTGCCGCCCAGCTCGGCGCTGAATTTCAGCGCCTCGCCCCAGCCGCTGACCGTGGCGGCCACGGTGTTGGCCGCCAGCGGGCCGCGCCAGGGGATGCTGCCCAGGCCGTTGGATTTATACAGCTCTGGCGTTGCCTTTGCTGCGGCACGGCCACAGGCCTCGATGGCGATCACGTCACGGCCGGGCACGGCGATCAGCCAGAAACCGTCGCCGCCGATGCCGGTCATATGCGGATAGACCACGGTGAGGCATGCGGCCATCGCCACGGTGGCCTCGATGGCGTTGCCGCCCTCGCGCAACACGGCAAGGCCGGCCTCGGCAGCCAGATGATGGGGAGCGGTGACCATGCCCCGGCGGGCGCGCGGTGTGTTCAGCATGGGCCCTGTTTACGGCATGGAGAGCTCTGATGCCACCGTTACCACCCAATGGCGCGGGGCAGCCAGGTGGCAATCGAAGGCGTGTAGAACAGGATCACCACGGCCAGAATCTGCAGCGCGATGAACGGCACCACGCCCTTGTAGATGTCCAGCGTGGTGACCTGCGGCGGCGCCACGCCGCGCAAGTAGAACAGCGCCCAGCCGAACGGCGGCGTGAGGAACGAAGTCTGCATGTTGAGCGCGATCAGGGTGGCGACCCAGACCAGGTCAATATTGGCGGCCTGCAGGATCGGCAGGAACAGCGGCACGACGATGTAGCTGATCTCGATCCACTCGATGAAGAACCCGAGGATGAAGATCAGGATCATCATGAACCACAGCACGCCGTCGATGCCGCCGGGCACCAGCCTGAAGAAGTCATGCACCAACTGCTCGCCCTGCAGGCCACGGAAGGCCAGCGCGAAGACCTGGGCGCAGATCAGGATGAACATCATCGAGGCGGTGATCCGCCCGGTGGCGTGAACGGCTTCCTTCAGCATGCCCCAGTTCAACCGGCCGGCGATGGCGGCAACGACAATGGAGCCCAGCGCGCCCATCGAGGCCGCTTCGGTCGGTGCGGCGATGCCGCCGATGATCGACCCCAGCACGGCCAGCACCAGGGCGATGGGTGGCAGGCCGACCTTGAAGGTCTTGCGCAGCAAGTCCTGCCGGCTCATGGCGAAGCGTTCTTCCTGCGGGATCGGCGGCACCTTGTCGGGCCGGACCATGCCCATGACGATCAGGTAGAGGCAGAGGATGCCGGCCAGCAGCAGGCCGGGCATCAGCGCGGCCGCGAACAGGGTGCCGACCGACTGGCCAAGGATATCGGCCAGCAGGATGATCAGCGTGCTGGGCGGGATGATCTGGCCCAGCGTGCCCGAAGCGCAGATGGTGCCGCAGGCGATGCCTTTGTCGTAGCCACGCCGCAGCAAAGTGGGCAGCGTGAGCAGGCCGAGCGTGACGATGGTGGCGCCGACGATGCCGGTGGTGGCGCCCATCAGCACGCCGACCAGCACGATGCCGATGCCCATGCCGCCGCGCAGTCCGCCGGAGAGATGCCCGATCACCTCCATCAGTTCATCGGCGATGCGGGATTTCTCCAGCATCATGCCCATGAAGACGAATAGCGGGATGGCGATCAGCGTGTAATTGGCGGTGACGCCGTAGATGCGGGCCGGCAGCAGGTTGAACAGCAACGAGCCGAAGCCGAGCCAGCCGAAGAAAAAGCCGCTGATGGCGAGCGTGAGCGCAACCGGGATACCGAGCGCGAGCAGGACAAAGAAGGAGGCGATGCAGGACAGCGCCAGGATTTCATTCAGCGGCATGTTCAAGCGGGCGATCGGGTTGGGATTCGGGCGAAGCGGGGCCGCCGAAGACGGGAATCAGGGCGCGCAGGGTGGCGGCCAGACTCTGGATGAGCAGCAGCAGGAAGCCGAGCGGGATCATCGCTTTCAGCAGGAAGCGGTAGGGCAGTCCGCCGGGATCGGGAGACGTCTCGCCGATCGCGTAGGACTGCATCACATAGCCCAGGCTGAGCTTGATGATGATGGCCGCGAAGGCGACGGCGACGAGGCAGGACACGACCTCAAGGCCCTGTTTCAGGCACGGCGGAAAACGGCCATAGAGGATGTCCACCCGCACATGGCCCTCATGCTTGATCGCATAGGCCATGCAGAGCAGCGAAACCGGCGCCATCAGATGCCATTCCAGCTCCTGCATCGCTACCGATCCGGTATGGAACAGGTATCGCAGCAGGACATTGAAGGCCATGACGAGGACCAGCGCGAAGCCGGTCCAGGATGCGAGGCGTCCCGCCTGCTCGACTACGAGATCAAGCAGGCGGGCGCCGGACTCCAGACGCGCTGTAATCATGAAAAGTGGCGATCAGGCCTTGGTCATCTGGCCGCGAATCTGGGTCTGGTAGACAGACTCAGAGATGCCGGCCCATTTGTCGTGGTTGGCCTTGAAGGCCATGAAGGCATCGTGGACTTTCCTGATCGACGAGTCCTTGGCGGCGCCGTCGTTCAGCACGGCCTCGGTCACCTCTTTCAGCTTGGCGACGATCTGGGGCGGCAGCGGCTGCGCCGTGACGCCCTGGTTCTTCACCAGATCGTCGAGCGCCTCGGCATTGGTCGCCTCGCACCAGGTGTGGCTGATCGTGTTGCAGGCGGCGGCGGCGGCACGCACGATCTCCTGCAGATCGCTGGGGAGCGAGGCCCAGGCCTTTTTGTTGACGATCAGCTCGGTGACGTTGGAGGGCTCGTGCCAGCCGGTGGTGTAGTAGAATTTCGCCGCCTTATGCAGGCCGAGGCGACGGTCCTGATAGGGACCAACGAATTCGGCGGCATCGATCACGCCGCGTTCCAGTGCGGGGAAGATTTCGCCGCCGGGCAGCAACTTCACGTCGACGCCAAGCTGGGCATAGACCTTGCCGGCCAGACCAGGGATACGCATCTTCAGGCCCTTGTAATCCTCAACGCCGGTGATCGGCTTGCGATACCAGCCGGTCATCTGCACGCCGGTATTGCCCATCGCCATCGGCACCAGGTCAAACGGCGCATACAGCTCTTCCCATAGCTTCTGGCCGCCGCCGTGATAGAGCCATGCGGTCATGCCCTGGAAATTCAGCCCGAACGGCACGGTGGTGAAATACTGGGCGGCAGGCACCTTGCCGGCCCAGAAATAGCTGTTGGCGGCATTCATCTCGACGATGCCTTTCGACACCGCATCAAAGCCTTCCAGCGCCGGAATCAGTTCGCCGGCGGCGAAATGCTGGATCACCAGCCGGCCGCCCGACATCTTCTTCACCATCTCGCAGAAGTCAGTCGGACTGCCCGGGCCGGCGACGTAGAAAGGCGAGCCGGGGCCATAGGCGTTGGTCATTTTCCACTGGAAGCTCTTGCCCTGCGCGGTGGCGATATTCGGTTTGGCGAAGGTGGCGGCCGCGGCGGCGCCGCCGAGCAGGCCGGCTTTCACGAAGGAACGGCGTTTCATGGCATGCCTCTTTTCTTGCTGCGTTTTGAGTCCGGGGAAGACCTATTCGTGTATGCAATCGATATGCCATGGTCGCGCGCCGCTGCCTGAATTGGTACGGCGTTGTTTTTGTGCCGCCTTCAGGAAATCGGCGAACCAATTCGCCCTGCCGCGAAGACGCGGCAGGCGGGGCATGCTGAATATCGCGGCAGTCACACGCATGAAGACTGCTGATTTCTGCGGCAGAAATTCCGGTCAGTCGTGACGGCGCGACATGTAGACGACCGGCAGGTCTTCACGGCCTGCCGGCATCACCCCACGGCTTTCGGCGCGATAACCAAGCCGCTCATACAATGGCACGGCATTGATGTTGGCGCGCACATAGAGATGCGGATAGCCGGCCTGCGCCGCCGCCGCTTCCGCCGCCCGCACCAGCGCGCTGGCCAGTCCACGCCGCGCCCAGCCGGGATGCACGAAGACCTTGCGGATGCGCGCGGTCTGCGGCCGCTCGGGGAATTCCAGCCAGCCGGCGGTGGCGACCAGGCCCTCATGCGGATGGCGCGCCAGGATCAGATGCGAACGCGCCAGATCCTCGGCATAGTCATTGGCCACGATCAGCGCCTCATGGGCGGCGATCTGCGCCGGCGTGTGGTGTCCGGCCGCCAATGCCCGAAAAGCCAGTGCATGCAGCATGCGCACGGCATCGGCGTCTCCGGGCTGATACGGCGTTAGGCAGATATTGTCTGGCAGTCGCACGCTGTGGGGCATCCCAACAGGGTAGGAATCCGTAGACGGAGTGGTCAAGCCGCCGCGAAGCTGCCGCATTTCTTTGTCTGGATCGCCGCATGAAACATGCGCCATCCAGGTCTGTATTGGGCTTACCCGCGCTGGCCGTACTGATCCTGCTGGCGGCCTGCGGCGGCCGGATCGGGCAGGACGAGATCCTGCTGCCATCCCGGGCCGCCCAGGCCGAGGACTGGAGCCGCTTCCTGCCCGCGCTCTACCCCGGTTTAAGCGCCTGCCTGGCCACGCCTCCGGCCCAGCCCGCCTATGCCACCGAGGTGACGCCGCAGAATCGCGGCATGCTGCTGGTGCGCATGACCGGCACCAATGGCGCGCACTATGAATGCAGCGTCGGCACAGGCGGCAATCCGGCGCCGCAGCTCACCCCGACCGATGCCCAGCCGCCGCGCGGCCCGCTTTTCACGCCGGCCACCATGGCCGAGCCCTTCCTGCGCTGCGGCACGCCGGATCCGGTGCTGACCCGCACAGGCAAACTGCTCGGCTGGCTGACCTATCTGAAAGCCGATTGCCCGCCGGCCGAGGCGCCGGCAGTGCAGGAAAGCTGGCGCGCGGCCGGCAACGAACCGTTCTGGAGCCTGCAGATCCGCCCCGACGGCCTCCTGTTCGACCGGCTGGGCGAATTGCCGCTTGCCTATCCGGCCCAGGCGCCGGTACAGGACGGCAACCAGCGGCGCTGGGTGGTCGATGCCACCGATGGCGAGGCCCGCGACCGGCTGGAGATCGTCATCAGTGACGGCCCCTGCGGCGACAGCATGGCCGACCGGCGCTATGATTACCGCGCCGAGGTGATCTTCCACGGTCAGTCGCTGCGCGGTTGCGCCGAAAAGGACGTGCCGATCCCGCGCTAGGGCTTTCAGGCTTGACGGAGGGCGACGGATGCCGAAGGTGTCGGGCATGAGATCAATCCTCACCGCCGCCCAGATCGAGGCCCGCCTGCTGTATCGCGACGGGCTGATGCTGGTGCTCGACAAGCCGGCCGGCCTGCCCGTGCATGCCGGCCCGGGCGGCGGCGACAATCTGGAACGTTATTTCACCTTCCTGCGTTTCGGCCTGCCACGCCCGCCGGCCCTGGCGCACCGGCTGGACCGCGACACATCAGGTTGCCTCGTGCTGGGCCGGCACCCCAAGGCTTTGCGCAAGCTGGGCAAGCTGTTCCAGGAAGGCAAGATCGAGAAGGTATACTGGGCGGTGACGCGCGGCCGGCCGGACCACGCCGAAGGCCGCGTGGATGCACCGCTGAAGAAACTCACCACGCGCAATGGCGGCTGGCACATGGCGATCGCCGAGGACGGCCAGCATGCCGTGACCGATTACCGCGTGCTGGGCGGCAACGGCGAGATGAGCTGGATCGAGTGCCGGCCGCGCACCGGCCGCACGCACCAGATCCGCGTACATCTGGCATCCCTGGGCTGCCCGATCCTGGGCGATACGCAATACGGCGAGGCATCGGGCCAGCCGCTGCACCTGCACAGCCGCGGCATCACCCTGCCGCTGTATCCCTCGCGCGCGCCGGTCAGCATCAGCGCGCCACCGCCGGTCCACATGCTGACCGCGCTGACCGCCTGCGGCTATTCAGCCCCTGAGCACGAGCCGCAGGGCAAAACCGACACCGGCAACGGCCAGCACGCCGCCGGCCCATAAGGCGGCAAACCACAGCAGCCGGCGCCATAGCGGAGAAGCCGGTTCTTCAGTGATACGGCCCTCAATGGTAGTGCGCATGGCGATCGACCTTGCCGCGGAAGACCCAGTAGGCATAACCAGTATAGGCCAGGATGATCGGCAGCAGCACCACGGCGCCGACCAGCAGGAAACCCAGCGAGGCATCGGGTGCCGCCGCGTCCCAGATGGTGATGGACGGCGGCACCATCAGTGGCCAGAAGCTGATGCCCAGTCCGATATACGACAGCACGAACAGCGCCAGCGCGGCAAGGAACGGTTGCGCCGGGCGTTTGTAGTCATGCAGGCCACGCCACAGAATGCCCGCCATGAGCAGCACCAGCAGCGGCATTGGCGCGGTGAGCGCGATATTGGGCCAGGCAAACCAGCGGCCGAGGAATTGCGGATCGAGCAGCGGCGTCCACAGGCTGACCAGACCGATCAGCACGACCAATAAAACACTTAAGCGCCGCGCCAGCAGATAGCCGCGGTCCTGGATGCCGCCTTCGGTCTTGATGATCAGCCAGCAGGCGCCCAGCAGAGCATAGCCCACCACCAGCGCCACGCCGGTGAGGATGCTGAAGGGCGTGAGCCAGTCCCACCAGCCGCCGGCATAGGCGCGATCCGCCACGCGGATGCCCTGGATCAGGCCGCCCAGCGCGATGCCCTGCATCAGGGTCGCGGCCAGCGAACCGAGCGCGAAGCTCCAGTCCCACACGCCCTTCCAGCGCCGCGTGCGCCAGCGGAATTCAAAGGCCACGCCACGGAAGATCAGGCCGAGCAGCATGATGGTGATCGGGGCATAGAGCGCGGGCAGCACGATGGCATAGGCCAGCGGAAACGCCGCCAGCAGGCCGCCGCCACCGAGGATCAGCCAGGTTTCGTTGCCGTCCCACACCGGCGCCACCGTGTTCATCAGCGTGTCGCGCTCCTTTTCCTGCTTGAACAGCGGGAACAGGATGCCGATGCCGAGGTCGAAGCCATCCAGGATCACATAAGCCAGCACAGCGAAGGCGATCAATCCGGCCCAGATGAGAGGAAGATCGAGGGTCATGACGGCTTCCTCCTATTCGGCCGGACGGTCAAGCTGCTGCGGCAGCAGGCCGGCGACGGGGGTGATGCCGGCGGCGCGCAGCGGTTCATGCGTCTCCGGTTCGTCGCCGCCCGGCGTCTTGCCCATCAGGCGCAGCAGGTAGAACACGCCGGCTCCGAAGACGGCGAAATACACCACGATGAAGGCGAGCAGCGAGGCCGTCACACCAGGCAGGCCAATCGGCGAGACGGAGTCAGCGGTGCGCAGCAGGCCATAGATGGTGAAGGGCTGGCGCCCGACTTCCGTGGTGACCCAGCCGGCCAGCACGGCGATAAAACCGCTTGGACCCATCAGGATCGCGGCGCGATGCAGCCAGGCATTGCTGTAGATCCGGCCGCCGAGGCGCATGACGAGGCTGACAAACCCCAGCGCCGCCATCAGCAGGCCGAGCCCGACCATGACGCGGAAGCTCCAGAACACGGTGGCGGCCGGCGGCCAGTTTTCGCGCGGAAAATCCTTCAGGCCCTTCAGTTCGCCATCCCAGTCATGGGTCAGGATCAGGCTGCCAAGCTTCGGGATCTCGATGGCGTATTTCGTCTCGGCGGCGTCGTTATCGGGCAGTCCGAACAGGATCAGCGGCGCGCCGCGATGGGTATCGTAATGCCCTTCCATCGCCGCAATCTTGGCCGGCTGGTGTTCCAGCGTGTTGAGGCCGTGCAGGTCGCCGGCGAAAACCTGGATCGGCGCCACGATGGCCGCCATCCACATCGCCATCGAGAACATCACCCGCGCCGGCGCATTACTGCGGTCCTTCAGCAGGTGCCAGGCGCCGACCGCGCCGACCACAAGGGCGGTGGTGAGATAGGCCGCCAGCACCATATGCACCAGGCGATAGGGAAAGGACGGATTGAAGATTACGGCCCACCAATCCTCCGGCACGAACTGGCCGTTCGGCGCGATGGCATAGCCGGCCGGCGTCTGCATCCAGCTGTTCACCGCCAGGATCCAGAAGGCCGAAAAGAATGTGCCGGCCGCCACCATCAGGGTGGCGAAGGCATGCAGGCCCTTGCCGACGCGCTGCATGCCGAACAGCATCACACCGAGAAAACCGGCTTCGAGGAAAAAGGCCGACAATACCTCATAGCCCATGAGCGGCCCGATGATCGGCCCGGCCCGGTCGGAAAACACCGACCAGTTGGTGCCGAACTGATAGCTCATCACCAGGCCGGACACGACACCCATGCCGAAGGTGACGGCGAAGATCTTCAGCCAGAAACGGAAGACCTGCATGTAAACCTCGCGTTTGGTCGCGAGCCACAGGACTTCCAGAACGGCGAGATAGCTGGCCAGCCCGATGGTGAAGGCTGGAAAGATGATATGGAACGATACCGTGAAGGCGAATTGCAGCCGGGCGAGGAAAACGGGATCGAGCAACGCTTGCATCAGGGGCCTCCGGTCGGGATAACAACGCGGAACATGGCAAAGCGTTCGATCAGGCTAACGCCATTTGCCGGATGTGGAAACAAATGCCGTGCGCATGCCGATGGTCAATTGCAGGACTCCGCGCGAATTGCCGCACTGCGGCATGGGGTCGCGCGACGATAGTGCCGGATATTGCAGATCGGCCCTGCAGCAATTGCAGGGATCATGGCGGCAAATGCCTGTATGATGCCATTCTCCTGTTCCTGTCCGCAGCCCTTCCCCACCAATGCTGATTCCGCTGATCGTTGCCTGCGCGCTGTTCATGGAGAACCTGGATTCCAGCGTGCTGGCCACCGCCCTGCCCAGCATCGCGGAATCCCTGGGCGAAAGCCCGCTCAAGCTCAACCTCGCCATCACCTCCTACCTGTTCAGCCTGGCCGTGTTCATCCCGGTCAGCGGCTGGGTGGCCGACCGCTTCGGGGCACGCACGGTGTTCCGCGCCGCCATCGCCGTCTTCACCATCGGCTCCCTGCTCTGCGGCCTGGCCGATTCCTTCTGGACCCTGGTGGGCGCGCGCGTATTGCAGGGGCTGGGCGGCGCCATGATGGTGCCGGTGGGCCGGCTGGTCATGCTGCGCTCGATTCCGAAATCCGAACTGGTCCGCGCCATCGCCTGGCTCACCGTGCCGGCGCTGGTGGGGCCGGTGATCGGACCGCCGCTGGGCGGTTTCCTCACCACCTATCTGTCCTGGCGCTGGATCTTCTGGATCAACCTGCCGATCGGCCTGCTGGGGATGGCGCTGGTGACGTTCTATATCCCCAATGTGCGGGAAGAGAATGTGCCGCCGCTGGACTGGCGCGGCTTCCTGCTCTCGGCGCTCGGGCTCTGCGGCCTGGTCTTCGGTTTCGAGACCATCGGCCGCGGCCTGCTGCCCGATGCGGTGGTGGCCGGCCTGCTGATCATGGGCAGTCTTGGCATCGGCCTCTATATCCGCCATGCGCGGCGCCACCCCCATCCGGTGCTGGATCTGAAGCTGCTGCGCGTGCCGACCTTCCGCTATGGCGTACTGGGCGGCTTTTTATTCCGTATCGGCGTCGGCGCCCTGCCCTTCCTGCTGCCGCTGATGCTGCAACTCGGCTTCGGCCTCACGGCATTCGAATCCGGCATGCTCACCTTCGTCTCGGCCGCTGGCGCATTGACCATGAAAATGGCGGCCGGACCAATCCTGCGCCGGCTGGGCTTTCGCAACGTGCTGATCGGCAATGCGATCCTGAGCGGCGCCTTCATCGCCATCTGCGGCCTGTTCCGGCCCGACACGCCGCATCTGCTGATCCTCGGCCTGCTGCTGTTTGGTGGTTTCTTCCGCTCGCTGCAATTCACCAGCATCAACACGCTGGCGGTATCCGACATCGAGACTGCGCGCATGAGCCGCGCCACCAGCTTCACCAGCATGATGCAGCAACTCTCGCTGTCGGCCGGCGTGGCGGTCGGCGCCATGGTGCTGCACGCCACCGTCACCTGGGGCGGCGGACCGGAGCGGATCGGTCCCGCCGATTTCACGCCTGCCTTCCTCACGGTTGGCCTGACCGCCATGCTCTCGGCCATTATTTTCCTGCGCCTGCCGGCCGATGCCGGCGCCGAAGTGAGCGGCCATCGCCTGTTCGCGCCGACCCAGCGCCTGAGCCAGGGCACGCCACCACCCAGCGACCATCCCACCGAGAAGCCATGACCGTATTCGATATCGCATGGCTGGCCGTCCTGGCCCGCGGCCTCGCCACCGCCGGTTTCGTCGGCGGCGTGATCGCGCTGATGGAACGCAGCTCGCCCTTCATCGGCGGCATCGTGCTGGCTTTGCCCATCGTCACCGCGCCGGCCTATTTGTTTCTGCTGCTGCAGCATGATGCCGGCTTCATCGCCACCGCCGCCCAGGGCAGCCTGGCCACCATCGGCGCGGTGCTGCTGTTCATCGCCGTCGTGATCGGACTGGCGCGGCATCTGCCGATGCCGGCCGTGCTGGCCTGCGCGCTGGGCACATGGTTCATGGTCGGGCTGGCAATCCGCCTACTGCCCGCCAGCATCTTCATCTCGCTCGGCATCCTGGCCGTTGCCGCGCTGATCGCCTGGCTGGTAGGCCGCACTGCATCGCTGACCGCGCCGGCCGCGCGCAGCCGTTCACCGCTGTTCGAGATCGTGCTGCGCGGCGCCATGGCGGGCGTATTGGTGATCGGCGTCAGCCTGCTGGCCGAACTGTTCGGGCCGCGCATCGCCGGCATCTTCGCTTCCTTCCCGGTGGCATTGCTGGCGGTCTGCTGGTTCCTGCCGCGCCGGCTGGATGCCACAGGCATCCGTGCCGCCATGCGCGCGACCCAGATCGGCATGGTCAGCCATATCCCCTTCTTTTTCAGTCTGACGTTGTTGGGCCCGGTACTCGCGGCAGAGGACTGGCCGCGCTTCACTGCCTTCGGACTGGGGATTGCCGGTTCGCTGCTGGTGGCGCTGACCCTCGGCCTGCTGCGCCGGCGGCAGATGAAACGGGTTAACGCGGCCTGAGGGCTTTCTGGCCCTTTTTGCCGGCCCGGCCGCGTGCTACATGGCGCCATCCCTGAAAATAAGCATCCGTCGCCATGACCATCCGCCTGAACCCGATCTTCGCCGACGCGCCCACCACGATCTTCGAGACCATGTCGCGGCTGGCGCTGCAGCATGACGCGATCAACCTGGGCCAGGGCTTCCCCGACGATCCGGGCCCAGAGGATGTGCGCGCCAAGGCCGCGCAGGCCGTGGTATCGGGCTGGAACCAGTACCCGCCGATGATGGGCATCCCGGAGCTGCGTCAGGCGGTGGCCGCGCATTACAAACGCTTCCACACGCTGGAGCTCGACTGGCAGAGCGAGGTAATGATCACCTCGGGCGCCACGGAAGCCCTGGCCGACAGCCTGCTGGCCCTGCTGGAGCCGGGCGACGAGGTCGTGCTGTTCCAGCCGATGTACGATGCCTATCTGCCGCTGGTACAGCGCGCCGGCGGCGTCGCGAAATTCGTCACCCTGCGCCCGCCGCACTGGCGGCTGGACGAGGCCGCGCTGGCCGCCGCCTTCTCGCCGAAGACCAAGGCGGTGGTGTTCAACAACCCGCTCAATCCCACCGCCACGGTCTTTCCGCGCGAGGACCTGGAGCTGCTCGGCCGCTTCCTGGTGAAATACGACGCCATCGCAATCTGCGACGAGGTCTGGGAACATGTGCTGTTCGACGGCCTGACGCATACGCCATTGATGACGGTGCCCGGCCTGCGCGAACGCTGCATCAAGATCGGTTCGGCCGGCAAGATCTTTTCGCTGACCGGCTGGAAAGTCGGTTTCGTCTGCGCCGCGCCGCAGATCATGAAGGTGCTGGCCAAGGCGCATCAGTATGTCACCTTCACCACGCCGCCCAACCTGCAAACCGCCGTGGCCTATGGCCTGGGCAAGACGGATGAGTATTTCGCCGGCATGCGCCAGACCCTGCAGACGGCGCGCGACCGCTTTGCGTCAGGTTTGACGGAAGCCGGCCTCACCGTGCTGCCCAGCAAGGCGACCTATTTCCTCAATGTCGACCTCGCGCCGATCTATGCCGCGCGCGGCAGTAACGCCATCGACGATGCCGATTTCTGCACCCGCATGGTGGAGCAGGCGAAGGTGGCCGCCATCCCGGTCAGCGCCTTCTATGCCGAGGACCACGTGCGCAGCGTGGTGCGTTTCTGCTTCGCCAAGACCTACGACAAGCTGGACGGCGCGGTAGAGCGGATCGCCACATTCATCAGGAAGGGCTGACGCCCAATCGAGAAGCCGTCATGCCCGGCCTTGAGCCGGGCATCCACGACTTTCCAAAACGTGGATGGGCCGGGACAAGCCAGGCCATGACGATGCGGCTGCTAGGCAGCACGCTTTACACTGGCGATAGTCTTCAGCGTGGCCGTGCAGGCCAATGCCACTTCGCGGCCTTTCACCACGAAATGATCGGCGAAGAAACGCCGGTGTTCCTCATGCTCGTGAAAGCGCAGCGGCGTGAGCACGCAGCTCAGGACCGGCACGCCGGTTTCGAGTTGCACCTGCATCAGGCCCTTGATCACGGCATCGGCCACGAAATCATGGCGATAGATGCCGCCGTCGACCACGAAACCGGCCGCCACGATGGCGTGATAACGCCCGCTCTGTGCCAGCAATTTGGCCTGCAGCGGGATCTCGAAGGCGCCGGGCAGCTCGAAACGGTCGATGCTGCCCTGCCTCAGGCCGGCCCGGCCCATTTCGGCCAGGAAACTCTCCCAGGCTTTATCGACGATGTCGCGGTGCCAGCAGGATTGCACAAAGGCGACCCTGATGGCCTGGCTGCCGCCGGCATCGAGACGGAACGATGAGGGGGTGTGTTCTGCTTGGCTCTGATTCATGATGGCGTCCTTTCCTCTGCCATTGCCAGAATCAGGGCGCACGGCGACAGAGGCGCGGCCGTCTGCGCGGCGCAAAGCCGCACAGCCGTCCGACACGGACTGCGCACCGTTCTCTTCCATCCGGACTGTAACCGTCGGCTTCGGAATTGCACCGAATCTGCTGACCCCGGCCACCGCATGAAAGCGGCCGGGCGCTCGCGGGCTTGCATCCGAGGATGCTTACCGCCGGTGGGGACTTTCACCCCGCCCTGAGAACGTGACCGCCCGGCTCATCCGGACGGTCATATCCTCAATAAGGCGGGACGGGCCCCGCGGCAAGACTGTCGTAACGTCAGCGTGCCGCCTTGATCAGTTCGCGCGGCGCATCGACACCGCGGATGCGACCTCGCAGATATTGCGGGGCGACATGCACCTGCCCACCCAGCGCATCGGCGGCCTGCCATGCCCAGTAGGGATTGTTGAGCAGGCCGCGCGCCATGGCCACCAGGTCGGCGCGGCCTTCGGCGACGATGGCCTCGGCCTGGTCGGGTTCGGTGATCAGGCCAACCGCCATGGCGACCATGCCGGTGGCCTGCTTCACCGCTTCGGCAAAATGCACCTGATAGCCCGGCCCGGTCTTGATCTTCTGCTGCAGCGACACGCCACCGGAAGAGACATCGACGAAATCGCAGCCCCGTTCCTTCAGGGCCGCTGCGAAACGCACCGCGTCCGCGATCTCCAGCCCTTCGCCCGGCAGCCAGTCGCTGCCGGTGATGCGCATGCCGAGCGGCTTATACGCCGGCCAGGCGGCGCGCACCGCCTCGAACACCTCAAGCGGGAACCGCATGCGATTGTCGAGGCTGCCGCCGTAAGAGTCATTGCGCCGGTTGGAAACTGGCGAGACGAACTGATGCAGCAGATAGCCATGGGCGCCATGCAGCTCGATCAGGTCGACGCCGGCTCGGTCGGCGCGCTGCGTGGCTTCAACGAATTCGCGCTTCACCCGCGCCAGGCCTTCCTCGTCCAGCGCCTGCGGCACATGCCAGCCCTCGCCATGGGGCAGCGCGCTGGGCGCCACGGTCTGCCAGGCCAGCGCGCCCTGCAGCGACTGGCCGCCACGCCAGGGCAGGTCGGTGGAGGCCTTGCGGCCGGCATGGGCGAGCTGGATGCCGAAAGGCGCCGGGCCGAACTGCTTGAGGTCGGCAGCGATTTCGCCGAAGGCTGTTTCCTGCACGGCGTTGTACAGGCCGAGGCAGCCCGGGCTAATGCGTCCTTGGGCGCTGACATGAGTGGCCTCGGCGATGATCAGGCCGAGACCCGCCGTGGCATAGCGGCCGAGATGAATGCGGTGCCAGTTGTTAGGCAGGCCGTCGATGGCGGAATACTGGCACATTGGCGACAGCACGATGCGGTTGGGCAGCGTGACGGACCGGAGGGAGAGCGGTTCGAACAGGGCGGACATGGTTTACCGGGAGCTGGTGAGGAAAGACCTCCCAGAGTGTGGCGCAGCGCGCCGCAAATTCAAGCGCGTCGCTTCCGGCGTACCAATTTCAGGATTGGTCGCGCCAAGTATAATTGAAGCTGATGGAAATGCGCTCTTGCCGGGTAAAGCTGGGCGGCACCTCGTGGCGCAGCCAGCTTTCGAACAGCACCAGATGCCCGGCTTTCGGCTTCATGCTGTAATGCAGTTTTTCGCGTGGGCCGAGGTCTTCGCGCTTCGGCGGAGCCGCCATCAGACGGTCGAGCCGCGGGTCCTCGAACTTGATCGCCGCCGCGCCGCGCGGCGTCTGCACATAATATGTCCCGCTGATGAAGCTTAAGGGGTGCAGGTGCAGGCCATGGGTGACCGGCCCTGCCATCATATTGACCCAGCAGTCGGTCATCTCCAGCCGCCGGCCGCGCATGTCGTAGCCCAGCGCCCTGGCATAGGCCCTCACATGCGGGGCGATGGCCTTTTCCAGCGCAGCGAAGCCCGAGGAAATGCAATGCAGCTTGTCGTGGCTGCCATAGGACGTGTAGCCGCCGGGATAATTCTTCGCGCTCCAGGCCTGGCCGGCGGCATCGGCCAGGCGCAGGGCGTCGCATTCGTCGATCAGGTCGCGGTTGAAGCGCTCAAGGCCCCCTTTTTTCAGCGGGGCCGAGTAGATGCGGGTGGGAAACAGGCTGATCAGGGTCATGGCAGTGGTTTTTTTGTCATCCCGGGCGCTGCGCAGCGCGAAGCGGTGCGCTGCAGACCCGGGATCTCCATCCGGTTGGCAAAAATGGGACCCTGGCTCTTCGCTACGCTACGGCCGGGGCGACGATGGAGCAAGACTTCAGAACATCTCGAAATACTCGCGGTGCTCCCACTCGCTGACCTCGAGCTGGTAGCGCGCGATTTCGGCTTCCTTGATATGCAGGAAGTAATCGACGAAGCGGTCGCCGAAGCCGTTACGGTAACAGGCGCTGTCCCGCAGGGCCGCCAGAGCCGCGTCCAGCGAGCGTGGCAATAACGGCGCCGGCGTCTCATAGGGCGTATCGGCCGAAGCCGGCGGCGCGGCCTGGCGGGCCATGCCGTCCATGCCGGCCAGCAGTTGCGAAGCCATATAGAGATACGGATTGGCGGCGGGTTCGCCCAGCCGGTTCTCGATGCGGCTGGCCGGATCGCCCAGCGCGCCGAGCACGCGGCACATCACGCCGCGATTGTCGCGGCCCCAGATGGCGCGGTCGGGCGCCAGCGAATAAGGACGATAACGGCGATAGGCGTTGATGGTGGGCGCGGCAAAGGCGGCCGAAGCCGGGGCATGCTCGAGCAGGCCGGCCAGGAAATACCGGCCAAGAGCCGAGAGCGGTTCGCCGGCTTCCGTCGGGATGAAGGCATTGACGCCGGTTTTGCGGCTTTTCAGCGACTGGTGCAGATGCCAACCCGAGGAAAATACATTGGGCAGTTTCGGCCGACACATGAAGGTGACGTGATAGCCATGCCGGCGCGCGATCTGCTTGGCGGCAGAGCGGAACAGCACCATGGTATCAGGCGATTCCATGTTGGTGCCGGGCCGGAAGGTGAATTCGGCCTGACTCGGCCCGAATTCGACTTCCAGCGAGCGCAGCGGCAGGCCGAGCGCCTGGATGTCCTTGCGCAGGATTTCGTAGATCGTGTCGTACTGGTCGTAGCGCTGCTCGGTGAGATACTGATAACCTTGCGTCAGCAGGCTCACCTCGGGCGGGTTGCCTGGCTGGCCGGCATCGGCTGGCTTCAGTTTCGGGTCTTCTAGCTTGAAGACATGGAACTCGACCTCGAGGCCGGCGACGTAATCGTAGCCCTGCGCGTTCAGCTTGCTCAGCGTGTCGCGATAGAGCTGCCGGGTCGAGAATGGCACCGGACGGCCATCGGCGAAATACAGATCGCAGAGCAGCCAGCCGGTATGCGGCGCCCAGGGCAGGATCTTGAAGGTGGTCGGGTCGGGCACCATCAGGATGTCGGCGGCGCCCTGCATTTCCGGCAGGCCGAAACCGCCGCCCTGGGTAAAGACCGGAAACACCGTGCGATGCGCGGTGTCCTTCGCCAGCAGGGTGGTGGTGAAGCCGACGCCGGCGCGCATCGCGCCGGCCAGTTCCTCGGCCACCACGGTCTTGCCGCGCAGGATGCCGTGCTGGTCGGCAAAGGAGAAGCGCACCACGCCCAGGCCGCGGCCGGCCACCTCGCGCTCGACGGTTTCGGCCGCCTTCCGCTGTTCCGGCGTCCACAGGCCGTGCTGCTCGACAAAACTCACGCTGAAGCCCCCCGGCCTGGAAATGCCCTGCTATTTATTCCGCAGCCTGTGCCAGCCAGGGCGCCTGGCGGCGCTTGCGGGCATCGGCCTCGCGCCAGTATGCCTGCCACTGCGCCGTCGGGGCAATACCATCCACCGTGATCGGCCCGCGCACGCTTTTGGCGCTTTCGGCATCCAGCACCATCAGCGGCTTTTCATTGCCGGCCTCGACCTGGTCGATCGCCTTCATCAACATCGAGCGGTAGTTGATGATGGCCTTGTCGGTGCTGCCCAGATGCTCGCGGCTGCGATCCTGGATCGGCCCCTGGCTTTCCACCGCCCACTGGTCGTGCACGTTGATATCGAAACCCATGCCGGTATAGGTCTGGGTTTTCTGCTCCTCGGCATTGAAGCCGTAATTGTTGCCCTTGTTCTGGCGCGGGATGTAATCCGGCAGAGTATAGAGCTCCAGCCGCTGTGCGCGCATCTGCGCCTTGTCGACCGGCCCGGCGAAGCTGGTGAAGATCGCATACCAGTAGCAGTTGATGTCGTCGATCGGCACATGCCACTGGGTGATCGTCATCTCGGCCGAGAGCGGGATGTTAAAGGCTTGCGGAAAAACCAGGTTGGTGACGCGCACATGAGTGCTCTGGTCGCTGATCTGGCGCAGGGCGAACAGCCGCATGCCATAATCCGTACGCTCCACCTCGATCTGCGGCCGCTCGAATTCGCGCAGCACGCGGGTCATCGGAATGTCGGAATCGGCCGAATTGGCGCGGAATTGCCGGCCGTAATTGGCGTTCGGGTCCTCGTCCTCGAAGAAACGGTGCAAAAACGAGGCGTGGGCCGGGTCGATGCCGACCTCCAGCGCCTGCAGCCAGTTGCAGGCGATATGGCCCTTGAAGGCGAAGACATGGCTGTCGGGCGCGACGAAGCAGTCGAAATCGGGGAAGGCCGGCGGCGCCCCTTCTCCCAGATAGGCGAACAGGATGCCGCTGCGCAAAACCACCGGATAGCTTTTCTGTTTGATGCGCTGGCACAGTCGGCTGTTCTCCGGCTCAGCCGGCGTTTCCAGGCACTGCCCCTTCACATCGAACAACCAGCCATGAAAGGGACAACGCAGGCCGCCATTCTCAGGCCGACCAAAGGCCAGGTCGGCGCCGCGATGCGGGCAGTCGCGGTCGAGCAGGCCGTAGCGGCCCTGCTCGTCGCGGAACAGCACGAAATCCTGGCCCAGCAGCTTCACGGCGCGCACCGGACGGGCCGGCTCCAGTTCCTCGATCAGGGCGACCGGCTGCCAGTACTGGCGCAGCAGCTTGCCGGCCGGCTTGTCCGGACCCACCAGAGTCATACGCATATTCTGCTCGTGCGTGGTCATCGCGCCCTCCCACAGGCGGGTATTTTGTCCGACTAGCGAACATATGTGCGATTTTACCCTTGCCGCCAACCGCAGGCAAGGCCATAAAGACCACACCATGACCCGTCTCCGCGCCAGCGATGCCGAAAAACGCCAGCAAAGCGGCTTCGGCCCCGATTTCCTCGAGGCGCTGGCTCGGGGCCTGAGCGTGCTGGCCGTGTTCGATGCCCAGCAGCGCCAGATGACGCTGAGCGATGTCGCCCGCGCCGTCGACCTGCCGCGCGCCACCGTGCGCCGCGCGCTCTACACGCTGGAGCAGCTCGGCTATCTGGACAGCGACGGCAGGCTGTTCCGCCTTACCCCGCGGGTGCTGCGGCTGGCTTCGGCCTATCTTGGATCTGCCGGGAACGCGGCAGCGTTGCAGGCGGCCTGCGACCGGCTCTGCGTCGCCACAGACGAAGCCTGTTCGGCCGCCGTGCTGGATGGCGAGATGGCGGTGATGGTGGCGCATGCCTCGCCGCCCCGGTTCGCCTCTTCCGCGCCGGGCATCGGTTTCCGCGTGCCGGCCTTCTGTTCGGCCCTGGGCCGTGTGCTGCTGGCGGCCAGCGGCGCAGAGCCGGCCGGTATCCGCGCCCTGACGCCGAAGACCGTGACAAAGAAAGCTGATCTGCAGGCCATCATCGCCAAGACGGGACGCGAGGGGTATGCCCTGGCCGACCAGGAAGCCGAGCTGGGTTTCCGTTCGCTCGCCGTGCCGGTCTGCCGTTTCGACGGCCGCGTGGTGGC
>NZ_JANLJJ010000010.1 GCF_029255545.1 Ferrovibrio sp.
CGCCGCTGCCCGGCGCCATCGCGCAGAAGCCGGGCTCGGCCACTTTGCCCTTCTTCGGCGTCAAGCCGGTCATTGTGGACGGCGACGGCAACGAGCTGCATGGCGCCACCGAGGGCAACCTGTGCATCGCTGACAGCTGGCCAGGCATGATGCGCACGGTCTATGGCGACCACCAGCGCTTCATCGACACCTATTTCGCCACTTTCCCCGGCCGCTATTTCACCGGCGACGGCTGCCGCCGCGACGCCGACGGCTATTACTGGATCACCGGCCGCGTCGACGACGTGATCAACGTCTCGGGCCACCGCATGGGCACGGCGGAAGTGGAAAGCGCGCTGGTCGCCCATCTCAAGGTGGCCGAGGCCGCCGTGGTGGGCTATCCGCACGACATCAAGGGCCAGGGCATCTATGCCTATGTGACGCTGAAGGCCGGCATCCAGCCGAGCGAGGAGCTGCGCAAGGAACTGGTGCAGCATGTGCGCGCGCTGATCGGGCCGATCGCCTCGCCCGACCTGATCCAGTGGGCGCCGGGCCTGCCCAAGACCCGCTCGGGCAAGATCATGCGCCGCATCCTGCGCAAGATCGCCGAGAACGAGTTCGGCAGCCTGGGCGATACCAGCACGCTGGCCGATCCGTCCGTGGTCGACGACCTGGTCAACAACCGCATGAACAAGAGCTGACGTCGCGCTAGAAAAAAACAGGGGGGCTGCGACGCCGGGCGCCGGGGAACAAACCCGGCGCCCGTTTCGTTTGGGGCAGACATGGAATCCGCCGCGCCAGCGGGAAAGGAGCTGCCCATGCCAGCCCAGTATGGTCCTGAAGAACGTGCTGAAACCGAAAGCGAGCAGCGCGTGGTGCCGGGCGACCGGGCGCGCGCGGGCATCGAGCTGCACCGCATGCGCTATGTGCTCGGCTTCGGCATCGCGGGCGTGGTGATCGCCTTCCTGCTCGCCTGGTATTTCCTGATCCGGGTCTGATCCGGGTCTGATCCGGGCTCAGTCCCTGGCTTTGCGGCGCGGCGCCACTTTCGGCAGGCCGCTGGCCTGCCCGGCGATCTGCGCGCTCACGCTTTCGGCCTGTCGCAGGCGTTGCAGCAGCGCGGCCGCCGCCGG
>NZ_JANLJJ010000011.1:0-37273 GCF_029255545.1 Ferrovibrio sp.
GCTGCTTCAACCTGCATGCCTCGCTGCTGCCGCGCTGGCGCGGCGCCGCGCCGATCCAGCGCGCGATCATGGCCGGCGACAGCGAGACTGGCGTCTGCGCCATGCAGATGGATGTCGGGCTGGATACCGGCCCGGTGCTGGCCTGCGAGAAAGTCGCCATCGGCCCGCGCATGACGGTTGCCGAACTGCATGATGAACTGGCCCGCGTGGGCGCGCCGCTGATGGTGCGGGCGCTGCATGACTTCGCCGCAGGCAAGATCAAGCCGCAGCCGCAGCCGGAAACCGGCGTGACCTACGCGGCCAAACTGGGCCGCGAGGAAGGCAGGCTTGACTGGACGAAACCAGCCATTGACCTCGATCGCATGGTGCGCGCGCTCAATCCCGGTCCCGGCACGTTCTTCGAGCTGAACGGTGAGCGCATCAAGGTGCTGGCCGCGGAACCGGCGGCGGACAAGGGTACCCCGGGCACCTTGCTGGACGATGCCGGCACGGTGGCGTGCGGAGACGGTGCCTTGAAGCTGCTGAAGTTGCAGCGGCCAAGCAAATCCGCTGTGGCGATTGCCGATTTCCTGCGCGGCCTGCCGCTTCCCAAAGGCACGAAGCTCGCGTAATGCCGCGCTTCCGCCTCACCATCGAATATAACGGCGGCGCCTATGTCGGCTGGCAGCGCCAGCAGGACAACCGCGCGGTGCAGCAGGTGCTGGAGGAAGCCATCCAGGCCATGAGCGGCCAGGTGGTGGAAACCGTGGCGGCCGGCCGCACCGATGCCGGCGTGCATGCCCGTGGCCAGGTGGCGCATTTCGACCTGGACCGCGATTTCAGCGCCGACCGCATCCGCGACGGGCTGAATTTCCATCTGCGGCTGGAGCCGGTGAAAGTGCTGGAGGCCGCCATCGTCGGGCCGGATTTCCATGCCCGCCTCTCGGCCACCGGGCGGCAGTATCTCTACCGCATCCTCAACCGCCGGCCGCCGCCAGCGCTGGAGGCCGGCTTCGTATGGCATGTGCCGGTGCCACTGGATGTCGATGCGATGCATGCCGCCGCGCAATGCCTGGTCGGCCACCACGACTTCACCAGCTTCCGCGCCGCCGAATGCCAGGCAAAATCGCCAGAAAAGACGCTGGCCCATCTGGCGGTCAGCCGCATGGGCGAGGAAATCCATGTCACCGCGCGGGCGCGCAGCTTCCTGCATCACCAGGTGCGCAACATGGTCGGCACGCTTAAATTAGTGGGCGAAGGGCGCTGGTCTGCTGCCGACGTGCAGGCGGCGTTGGAGAAACGTGACCGCTCCGCCGCCGGGCCGACGGCGCCGGCGGAAGGCCTGACCCTGATGCAGGTGGATTACTGAAACGCGCGGTTCAGTCGCGCCAGCCAATGGCCTGGGCCCAGTCCTCGAACTCCCTGCGGCGCGCCGCCAGATCGCCCGGCGGAAGTTCGCCATTCTGCGCGGCCTCGCGGCGACGCTGCTGCGTGCCTTCGGCCAGCGGCACCAGATCGGCCAGCGCGCGGCGCGCATCCACCGAGGCCGCATCCTCGATCGGTACCGGGTTGAGCTCGCCCTTGTCGTCCCAGTCGAACTGGGTGCCATAAACCTGCTTTTTGCCTTCCAGCCAGCGGATGCGGTCGGTGAGCAGGGCCATCTGCCAGCGCGGCACCTCGCCCTTGGCGACTTCGGCTTCGATGATCTCCAGGCAGGCGCGCATGAAGCGCGGCAGGCCGATGGCCTGCTGCACGATCATCCATGCGGCGGCGGCGCCGTCTTCGCCGGCCCTGGACTTGCCCGGCCAGCCCTGGCGGTCGACGATATCGGCCAGCGCCTTGGCCTGGCTGTTATGGATGGCGCGCAGATCGCCGTTATAGCCCTGGAACATGCTGCCATCCGCGATCAGCGAGGCACGGACCCGCCGGGCCTCGTCGACCATGCCGAGCAGCGTCTGACGCAGATTCTGATCCATTCCGGTCCTCGTTTTCGATGCCCGGCCAGTGGCAGGGCCGGGTGCCGGCTACGCGAATCACCTTGCGCTACCCTGCCCCGGGGCGCCGCGCAAGTCCAGCATGCCCGCCGTTACAGCACCAGGCCAAGCAGCCGGTGCATCAAGATGCTGACCACCAGATCCAGCACGGAGGCGCCCACGGCCAGCGACAGGGCGGCGCCCAGGCCGATCCGCGCCAGCTGCACCACGACGTAAACCCAGAGCAGCAGCATGCCGCTGCTCCAGCCGACCAGGGTGCCGGCCGGCAGAATGCCGAACAGGCTGCCGGCCAGCACCGGCAGGCTGGCGGCGGTGACGATGGCCTGCGCCCAGTTATACAGCACGACGAAAACGGCAAAGCGGTGCCCGAGCCCGAAGCTGCGACTCAAAGCCGCGATGGCGGCAAAATAGGCGCCCCAGGCCAGCAGGTATTCCAGGCCCTGGAACAGCACGAAGCCGAGCCGGCTGTCGCCCCAGATTTCGGTTTCCTCCGCATTCATCGGCTGCAGCAGCAGATAGGCGGCAAGGCAGAGCAGCGGCGCGAGAAAAGACCGCCAGAAGCCATCCAGGCTGAGATCGTAGAAATGCAGCGCCTGCGGATTGCCGCGCAGCAGCAGCGCCAGCCCCTTCAGCGCGGCGGCAATCTCGGCCCGGTGCGGCAGCATCATGGGTCAGGCCGCGGCGAAGAACCGCTGCAGCATGCCTTCGTAGACCCTGCTCAGCGCCACGATATCGGCAACGGCGGCGCGTTCATCCACCTTGTGCATGGTCTGGCCGATCAGGCCGAATTCGACCACCGGACAATAGGCCTGGATGAAGCGGGCGTCGGACGTGCCGCCGGTGGTGCTCAGCGCCGGCACATGGCCGGTGCCTTCGCGCACCGCATCGGCCATGGCGGCGACGAAGGGCCCCGGCTGGGTGAGGAACGGCACGGCGCCGTCTTCCAGCACCAGGTCGAAATGCGTGCCCTGCAGCGCACGATTACCGCCCTGTCCGCCGCAGACCGCTTCACAGGCGCGGGTGATCCAGCTTTTCAGGCCTTCCGAACTCTGTTCGGTATTGTAGCGGATATTCAGCACCGCATGGGCGCTGGCCGGGATCACGTTGTTGGCCGGGTTGCCGACATCGATGGTGGTGATTTCCAGGTTTGACGGCTCGAAATGCGCATTGCCGGTATCGAGGCGGCGACTCTTCAGCGCGCTCAGGATATCGAGCAGCTTCGGGATCGGATTGTCGGCCAGATGCGGATAGCCGACATGGCCCTGCACGCCATGCACGGTGAGCCGCGCGGTGAGCGAGCCGCGGCGGCCGATTTTCATCATTTCGCCAAGCCGGTGCGGATTGGTCGGCTCGCCGACCACGCAGGCCGACAGCGTTTCGCCCTTCTCGGCCAGCCATTGCAGCACCTTCACGGTGCCGTTGATCGCGGGCCCCTCCTCGTCGCCGGTGATCAGCAGGCTGATGCCTCCTTTAAGCTGGCCGTTGCGGCCGTGCAGGAAACGGCCGGCGGCGGCCGTGAAGGCGGCAATCGCCGCTTTCATGTCGGCGGCGCCGCGGCCGTATAACTGGCCGTCGACGATCTCGGCGCCGAAGGGCGGCACCGTCCAGGCCTTCTCGTCGCCGACCGGCACCACGTCGGTATGGCCGGCGAAGCAGAAATTCGGCCCCTCATTCTGCCCGATCGCTCCGGCGCCCCAGCGGGCATAGAGGTTCTCCACGTCCGGCGTGCCGGGGGCGGAGAATTTCAGCCGCTCGCAGCGGAAGCCCAGGCCGGTCAGCGTCTGCGCCAGCACCCCCAGCGCACCCTTGTCCGCCGGCGTGACACTGGGGCAGCGGATCAGTTCCTGGGCCAGCAGGACCGGATCGGGCAGGCCGGTCTGGGCCGGCATGGGCGAGGAAGCGGACACGGGCGACACCTTTCTGTGACAGCGGGATGTAACCCTTTGAATCAGCGCGGGTCAATGCGGGGAACAGCCCCCTAAAAGCCGGTCCCTTCGTTGACATGACCCGGGGCAATGCATATCTAATGCGCGGTTTCCGTCGCCCGGTTCTCGTGTTGCGACGTGGATTTAGCAGAATTCCCAGGGGTACGGCATAATGTTCGGCGCGATCGCCAAGAAGCTGTTCGGTTCGGCCAACGACCGTGCCGTAAAGGGGTATTTCAAGACCGTCGAGGCGATCAACGCCCTGGAGCCGGAAATCGCCAGGCTGGACGATGCCGCCCTGACGGCCAAGACCCTCGAATTCCGCCAGCGCCTGGAGAAGGGCGAAGACCTCGACGACCTGCTGCCCGAAGCCTTCGCGGTGGTGCGCGAGGCCGCCAGGCGCGTGCTGGGCCAGCGCCATTACGATGTTCAACTGATCGGCGGCATGGTGCTGCATGACGGCCGCATCGCCGAGATGAAGACCGGCGAAGGCAAGACCCTGGTCGCCACGCTGGCGGTTTATCTCAATGCCCTGCCCGGCAAGGGCGTGCATGTCGTGACCGTCAACGACTACCTGGCCAAACGCGACAGCGACTGGATGGGCCGGATCTACCGCTTCCTCGGCCTGACCACCGGCGTGATCGTGCATGGCCTGACCGACGAGGAGCGCCGCGTCGCCTATGCCTGCGACGTCACCTACGGCACCAACAACGAATACGGCTTCGATTACCTGCGCGACAACATGAAGTTCCGGCGCGAGGAAATGGTGCAGCGCCCGTTCAGCTTCGCCATCGTCGACGAGGTGGATTCGATCCTGATCGACGAGGCGCGCACGCCGCTGATCATCTCGGGCCCGTCGGAAGACACCACCGACCTCTACGTGAAGGTCAACGCGCTGGTTCCGGCGCTGCAGGACAGCGATTTCGAGAAGGACGAGAAGCAGCGCACGGTCAGCTTCACCGAGGACGGCACCGGGCATATCGAGCTGCTGCTGCGCGAGGCCGGCCTGCTGAAGTCGGAATCGCTGTACGATATCGAGAATATCGCCGCCGTGCACCATGCCAACCAGGCCCTGCGCGCGCACAAGCTGTTCACCCGCGACGTCGATTACATCGTCAAGGACGGCAAGGTCATCATCATCGACGAATTCACCGGCCGCATGATGGAAGGTCGGCGCTATTCCGACGGCCTGCATCAGGCGCTGGAAGCCAAGGAAGGCGTCGAGGTGCAGACCGAGAACCAGACCCTGGCCTCGATCACCTTCCAGAATTACTTCCGCATGTATCCCAAGCTGGCCGGCATGACCGGCACGGCCTCGACGGAAGCCTCGGAATTCGCCGACATCTACCGGCTTGAGGTGATCGAGATCCCGACCAACCTGCCGGTGGCCCGCATCGATTCCGATGACGAGGTCTATCGCAGCGCGCGCGAGAAATACGAGGCGATCGTCAAGCTGATCGCCGAATGCAGCGCGAAGGGCCAGCCGGTGCTGGTCGGCACCGTGTCGATCGAGAAATCCGAGCTGCTGTCGGCCTTCCTCAAGCAGCGCGACATCGCCCATCATGTGCTGAATGCCCGCCACCACGACAAGGAAGCCTTCATCGTCGCCCAGGCCGGCCGGCTGAACGCCGTGACCATCGCCACCAACATGGCGGGCCGCGGCACCGACATCCAGCTTGGCGGCAATGCCGAGATGCGCATCCTGCAGGAAACCGAAGGCCTCGACGGCGAGGTGAAGGACAGGCTGATCGCCCAGATCCGCGCCGAGGTGGACGCCGAGAAGCAGCGCGTGCGCGAGGCCGGCGGCCTGTATGTGATCGGCACCGAGCGCCATGAAAGCCGGCGCATCGACAACCAGCTGCGCGGCCGCTCCGGCCGCCAGGGCGATCCGGGCGCCTCGAAATTCTTCCTGTCCCTGGAAGACGACCTGCTGCGCATCTTCGGCTCCGAGCGCATGGATTCCATGCTGCAGCGGCTCGGCCTGCAGGAGGGCGAGGCGATCATTCATCCCTGGATCAACAAGGCGCTGGAAAAGGCGCAGCAGAAGGTCGAGGCGCGCAACTACGAGATCCGCAAGAACCTGCTGAAATACGACGATGTGATGAACGACCAGCGCAAGGTGGTCTACGAGCAGCGCATCGAGATCATGCAGGCCGATGACGTGGCCGACACCATCGCCGACATGCGCGCCGAGATCGTCGACGAGATGGTCAGCCGCCACATCCCGGAAAAGGCCTATGCCGAGCAGTGGGACGCGGACGGCCTGCAGCTGGAGGTGCAGCGCGTCTTCTCGCTCGATTTGCCGATTATCGACTGGGCCAGGGAAGAAGGCATCGCCGACCAGCAGATCCGCGAGCGGCTGCATGACGTCGTCGATCGCCGCATGGCCGAGAAGGCCGCCAATTTCGGGCCAGAGACCATGCGCATGGTGGAGCGCAGCCTGCTGCTGCAGGTGCTCGACCAGACCTGGAAGGAACACCTGCATCACCTGGACTACCTGCGCCAGGCGATCGGCCTGCGCGCCTATGCCCAGAAAGATCCGCTGAACGAATACAAGCGCGAGGCCTTCGCGCTGTTCCAGCAGATGCTGGTGCGGGTGCGCGAGCAGACCACCTCGATCCTCGCCCGCGTGGAAATCCGCGCCGAGGAGCCGCCGCAGGAGCTGTTCGGCCGGCCCTCCGTGCCTATGCATGAAAGCCGTGGCGAACTGGTGGAATCCGAGGATGGCGCCGCGGCGCAGGAAGGCCTGCCGGCCCGGCCGGTGAGCCAGGCCCGCAACACCCTGGTCGATCCGAACGATCCGGCGACCTGGAAACACGCCCCGCGCAACGGCCCCTGCCCCTGCGGCTCAGGCAAGAAATACAAATACTGCCACGGCAAGTAAGCGCCCAAGGCGCTCACTTGCCGCGGGCGCTCACGACCGCATTTCCGTTTTAGTGCTTCGGGGCGTAGAGACCACGCAGGACCGCGATGGTCTGGCCCTCCGGATCGGCGATGCCGTCGGCTTCCAGGCCATGGCGCTGCTGGAAAGCGCGCAGGGCGACCTCCTCGCGCGGCGTCCAGTATCCGGTCGGGCCGCCACTGGCGAAAAGATCCAGATCGCCCTCGCGATGCAGCAGGGCCTGCAGCTTCGCGACATCGGCGCGGCGGTTGGACCGGCCTTCGCCGACGCCCTCCAGCAGATCGAAGACCAGATCGCCAAACAGCTGACGCAGCGAGGCGCCGTTCATCCAGGCACAGGCCATGGTCCAGACCGGATCGGCCGGCGCCGCCCTGGATGTCCCGGCCGCCGCCAGCGGGCGCAGCAGGTGGGTGCGGAGCGACTTGTCGACGGAAAACGGACGCATGAACATGACGGCTGCCTTTCCTGTGCAGTGATCGAACGATATGAGAACACTGCCACGGATAAATGAGAACGTCCAGAGAATATTTCTTATTTTGTTCTCAACCTATTCTTAAGATTTTCCGCTGCCGCCAAGGGAAACCCGGGGGAAGCCCGAGGGACGCCGGGAAAAGCCCTGGGAAGTCCAGGGGAGGGCATTGACGCCCGGACTTCGGCGGGGCGAGATCGCGGCATGACCAACGCCTTCCCGTCCCATCTCAGCCTGCAGCAGGCCACGCGCTTCGCCGCCCTGCCCCTGCGCAACCTGGCAGCCGAATATCCCAACAGCCTGGCGCATGTCCTGAACGGGCCGGGGGATGTGTTATCGCCGCGCCGCCTGCACCCGGTCTTCTACGGGTCCTACGACTGGCATTCCTGCGTGCATGGCTGGTGGCTGCTGGTGCGCTGCCTGCGCCGACAGCCGGACCTGCCGATGGCCGACAGGGCCCTTGTCCTGTTCGCATCGCATTTCACGCCCGAGGGCGCCGCCGCCGAGGCGGCCTACATGGAACAGCCCGGACGCGGCACCTGGGAACGGCCCTATGGCTGGGGCTGGCTGCTGGCTTTGTGCGCCGAACTCGAACTCTGGCCGCAGCCGGAAGCAAAGACCTGGCGGGCTGCCTTGCGCCCGTTAGAGGATCACATCGCCCGCGCCTTCCCCGCCTATCTGGCGAAGCTGACCTACCCGATCCGCACCGGCACCCATTTCAACACCGCCTTCGGCCTGGTGCTGGCGCTGCATTACGCCCGCATCTGCGGCAAGACGGATCTGGCGCAGGCCATCGAGACCTATGCGCGGACGAAGTTCCTGCCCGATGCCGATTACCCCGCGCATTACGAACCCAGCGGCGATGATTTCCTCTCCGGCGCGCTGACCGAGGCCCTGCTGATGAGCATGCTGTTGCCCGCCAGCGATTTCGCATCGTGGTTCACGCGCTTCCTGCACGCCTTGCCGTTCACGCCGGCCATCGTGGCCGATCGCGCGGATGCCAAGGGCGTGCATCTGGATGGCCTTAATTTTTCGCGCGCCTGGTGTTTGCGCGGCATTGCCGCCGCCCTGCCGGAATCGCAGCAATCGAAACTGCTTGAGATGGCAAACGCCCATGAATCAGCCAGCCTGCCTTTCCTGGAAAGCGGCGAATATGGCGGCGAGCACTGGCTGGCGACCTTCGCCGCGCTGGCGGTGGAAGGGCTGTGGGCATAACTCCTTATTCATCACCTTCCAGTCCCACGCCACCACGCGGCGTGTTATCCTGACCTCATGATCTCAGACCCTAGCACCTCATCACGGCGCGACGGATTCGAGCGTGCCAGCGGCATGATGCTATCCAGGCGCACCCCTCTTGAGCGTTTTGTGATCTTTGCCATCGGGTTCCTGACCTATCCAGCCTGGTTGGCGCCGCGCACCCTGCGCCTGTGGCGGCTGGCCAAACGCGCCACGTCCTGGAAACGCGTCTGCGTCATGCTCGAGGACGCCACATGGTGGCTGCCTTTCACGTGGTTCACCATGCTGGTGATTCCGCCGCTGCTGGTGATCGGCTGGATTCAGCGCCGTCTGGAACCACCACTGCGCTAACGTCACGGTCCGCCGCTGCGGCGTGCCTGCTCGGCCTTCAGGTCTTGCATCAGCTTTTCATATCCATCGACCATCCAGCCTGACAGCAGCCCGCCGGCACCAAATCCACGGCCAATGATTTTCGGCGCGCCCGTTGGCTTTCCCAGTTTCCATCCGGTACGGCCGGCACTCACCAGGAAATCGAAGACCTTGGCGATCTTCAGCCCCTGCTCGGTCTCCCTGATTGCCTGCTCCAGCCGTTCCGGCGTCATGCTGGGAATTTCCCAGATCGGATTGGCAATGCTGTCGGCGATCTTGGCGCGCAGCTTGCCAGCCAGTTCAGGATTGCTTTTTTCCAGGCGCACGATGTCGTTCATCGCCTGGTATTGCTGCCGGCGATTGAGGTGATGATAGAAGCGCGCGGCGCTGAGGCCCCGCATGGTCTCGGGGTTATCGATAGCCATCTTGGCCGGATCAAGACCCAGCGTGACGGCAAGGTCGCGATTGGTGTTCCGGATGGCCTCGCCATAATCCTCGTCTGCTCCGGCATCGCCGATTGCGGCCGCCGCCGCGACCGTCCGCCGGGACGCCTGTACCTGCACACCCTGGGGCGGCCGGTAGAGATCGCGGAAATATCCCATCGTCTCGCCGTCCGGTCCGGCCCAGCCATCGACGGTGAGGCTGCCTTCCTTCTGCAGGCCCTTCATGGCGGTATCGTCGCGGATGCCCCAGTAGCCGGTCGGGCCGCCGGTCGCCTCGGCATCCAGGTGGCCTTCCCGGTGCAGCAGGCTTTGCACCTTGAACACATCGCCGCGCTGGTTGGCCCGGTTGGCGCCAACGCTGTCGTTCAGGTCGAACAGCCGGTCGCCGAACAGCCGCTCCAGGCTGGCGCCGCCCATCCAGGCGTCCCGGGCCTGCTCCCAGGCAGGATCACCGGCGCCGATGCGGCCAAACGGGTCGCGCTCAGGACCGGATTGTGCGACAGGGCCAAAAAGATTTGTGAAATCAATGTCATCGAAAGGTGTTGGCATGAACGGCTCGGGATATGACTTGCGAATATGGCTTTACTATATGTGATTAAATTCATATAATCAAGACTTTGTTTATTAAATGTTCTTAAATCCTGGCCCCGCCGGCCGAGGGCCCTTGCCAAGCCCGCCTCCGCCATGGCTGGCTGCGATACAGGGAGGAATCAGCATGCCGATCAGTCTCGACCTCTGGCTCGCTTTCTGCGTGGCCTCGGCCCTCGCCATAGCGATTCCAGGCCCCACCATGCTACTGGCCATCGGCAACAGCCTGGGCAGCGGGCCCCGCATCGGCTTCGCCTCCCTGCTCGGTGTCGGCGCCGCGGATGCCGCCGGCATGACCGTATCGGTACTGGGACTGAGCGCCCTGCTCGCCACCGTGTCGCTGGCTTTCGAGATCGTGAAATGGCTCGGCGCGGCTTATCTGGTCTGGCTCGGCATTCAGCTCTGGCGCGCGCCGGTCGCTGGCCTGGATGCCCGGCCCGAGAAGCGCCGCACGGCATCACGGGCGATCCTGCGAGCATTCATCGCCCATTTGCTGAATCCGAAAGGCATCCTGTTTTTCGGTGCTTTCCTGCCTCAGTTCATCGATACCGGCCGCAGCACCCTGCCGCAGTTCGCCACGCTCGGCGCCACCTTCATCCTGCTCGATATCGCGATCCTGTCGATCTATGTCGTCATCGCCGGCCGCGGCCGGCAGGCCGCGATCTCACCGCTGTGGCAACGCCGCTTCAACCGCACCGGCGGCGGCATGCTGATCGGTGCCGGCCTGTTCACCGCGACGCTGCAACGTCAAAACTAGGACCCAGATTATGCCGATCAGTCTCGATCTCTGGCTCGCCTTCGCCGCCGCCGCGACGGTGATGATCCTGATTCCCGGGCCAACCACCTTGATGGTGATGGGCCATACCATGGCCAGCGGACCACGCGTCGGCGCGATCAGCCTGATCGGCGTCACGCTTGGCGATATCGGCGCCATCACCTTGTCCATGCTGGGCTTCAGCGCCCTGCTGGCCGCTTCGGCCGAGGCCTTCCTGGTGATGAAATGGCTGGGCGCCGCCTATCTGGTCTGGCTTGGCATCAAGCTGTGGCGCGCGCCGCCAGCGGACATGACCCCGGTCGCCGCCAACCGCAGAACCGCGGGCGAGGCCATCCTGCAGACGTTTGTCGTCACCCTGCTGAATCCGAAGGGGATTCTGTTTTTCGCGGCCTTCCTGCCGCAGTTCATCGATCCGGCCCGGCCTCTGCTGCCGCAGGTCGTGCTGCTGACCCTCACGCTCAATGTTCTCGCGGCCTCGATCCAGGGCTGCTGGATCACCATGATGGGGCGGGCGCGCCATCGTATCGTCAGCCCGCGCGTGTTGAAGAACATGAACCGCACCGGCGGCGCCATGCTGGTCGGCGCCGGCCTGCTGACCACCACGCTGAAGCGGGGCTGAGATGCTGCGTCTGGCGCCGGCGGCGGAAAAATTCACCATCGCGATTCCCGACGCGGCGCTGGCCGACCTGAAGCAGCGGCTGGCGCTGACGCGTTTCCCGGCCGAACCTGAAGATGCCGCCTGGCAATATGGCAGCAACGGGCAATATATGCGCCGCTTCATCGCGCGCTGGCAGGATGGCTTCGACTGGCGGGACTGGGAAGCGCGGCTGAACCGCTTCCTGCAATACCGCGTGGCGCTGAAACGGCCCGATACCGGCCATCTGCAGAATGTGCATTTCCTGATCGAGCCGGGTTCAGGCGACACGCCACGACCGCTGCTGCTCACCCATGGCTGGCCCGGGTCGGTGCTGGAATTCATCGATGTGATCGAAAAGCTGGCGCATCCAGAACGCTTCGGCGGCAAGGTGGAGGACGCCTTCACGGTGATCTGCCCCAGCCTGCCCGGTTATGGCTTTTCGATGCCGCTGGAAAAACCGATTGGTCCGCGTGCGGTGGCGAAGCTGTGGCGCGACCTGATGGTGGAGGTGCTGGGTTTCGGCCGCTTCCTGGTGCAGGCCGGCGACTGGGGCTCGATCGTGTCAAGCTGGCTCGGCGCCGATCATCCCGAGCATGCCGCGATGCTGCATCTCAACATGGTGCCGCTGCGCCCGCCGCTGACGAAGGACTCAAGCCCGTTCACGGCCGCCGAAAAGGAATGGATCGCGCGCACCAAGAAGATCCAGGCTGCCGAGAGCGGCTATTTCGCCATCCAGAGCACCAAGCCCACCACGCTGGGCTATGGGTTGAGCGACAGTCCGGCCGGGCTGGCCGGCTGGATCGTGGAAAAATTCCATGGCTTCGCCCGCGCCCCCATCGAGCAGGACCCGCCCTTCGACATCGACCATGTGATTGCCAATGTCGCGCTCTACTGGCTGACCGGCACGGCGACGACCTCGACCTGGATGTACTGGGCCGCCGTGAGGGCCGGCGACATGGCGCTGAAGCCCGGCGAATTCGTGAGCGTGCCGACCGGCTTCCTGCTGCCGCCCTGGGACCTGGTGCCGCCGCCGCCAAAAGGCTGGCTGGAGCGCGGTTATAACGTGACGCACCGCCGCGACCTGGAGCGCGGCGGCCATTTCGTGGCGATGGAGCAGCCGGCGGCCTTCATCGAGGATGTGCAGATGTTTTTCCGCAATGTGAGTGTGTGAGCGATGAGCAGGAGCGAACGCTGGTTTGAGGATTATGCCGTCGGCGAGGTCATCAAAGCCGATGGCGTGACGATTTCGGAAGCCGAGATCCTGGCCTTTGCCTTCACCTACGATCCGCAACCCTTCCATCTGGACAAGATCGCGGCCGAGACATCGCCCTATGGCGGCCTGATCGCCTCGGGCTGGCAGACCGGACTGCTGGGTTTCCGCATGCTGTTGCAGGCTGGCCTGCTGGGCAAGGGCAGCATGGGCTCGCCGGGGCTGGATGAAATCCGCTGGTTCATGCCGGTGCGGCCGGGCGACACGCTTTATGGCCGCGCCAGCATCGAGGACAAACGCGAAAGCGCATCAAAACCTGATCGTGGCATCGTGAGGATGAAATACTGGATCGAGAACCAGAAGGGCGAAACGGTGATGAGCTTCTTCGGCACCCAGATGGTGCTGAAGCGACCGGCGTGACGTGAGCCCGCATCTGCTCTTCCTGCCCGGCGCCGGCGGCGCGGCGGAATTCTGGCATCCGCTCGGGCAATTGCTGCCCGCCGAGTGGGACAGGATCTACTTGAACTGGCCGGGGCTGGGGCATGAGCCGCATGCGCCGGGTTACGACAGCCTGGATGCCCTGACGCGCCATGCCGAAAAACATCTGGCGCCGGCCGGCAATGTGGTGCTGGCGCATTCGATGGGCGGCATTTTCGCCATCCGGCTGGCGCTGCGCTGGCCCGACCGCATCACCCATCTGGTGCTGACGGCCAGCTCCGGCGGCATCGATGTGGCGCGCTTCGGCGCCGCCGACTGGCGGCCGGAGTATCGCGCCGAATATCCACGCGCGGCGGGCTGGATCACCCAGGCCAAAGCCGACCATACGCCGCAGATCGGCGATATCCGCATGCCCGTATTGCTGCTCTGGGGCGATGCCGATGCGATCAGCCCGGTGAGCATCGGCCGCCACCTGCAAAGCCTGCTGCCTGACGCCACGCTGCAGACCATCAAAGGCGGCGACCACGGTTTTCCGCGCGACCGCGCAAGTGACATCGCGCCGCTGGTGGCGGATTTCATCAGGGCTTGAACAGGGTGGCCGGCAGCGCCATCTGATCTGCGCCGCCGCTCCTGGCACTGCTCTTGGACCCGTTCTTGGACATCGTCTATCGGAATTTTCCAACTGGATCGAATGGGATCCAACCGGATCGAACTGGCTCCGAACGGGATCGAACTGGATCGAACTGGATCGAACGGGATCGAACTGGCGCTCAACCGGACGCAAACCGGATGCAAAAGGCCCGCAGCGGATGCCACGGGCCTGGTATCGTCTTCAGGAAATCAGTCGCTTAGAGGCCGTAGCTGCCCATATCGAGGAATTTGCGCCGGCGCGCCTCGCGCAAGGACCCCGGTTCCTGGCCCAGCAGGCCACGCAGGCTGGCATCCAGCGCATCGCCCAGGCTGGCGATGGCGCGGCCCGGATCGCGATGGGCGCCGCCAATGGGCTCCTTCACGATCTCGTCCACCACTTTCAGCTTCACCAGGTCTTCCGCCGTCACGCGCAGGGCTTCCGCGGCATCGGGCGCCTTCGAACCGTCATTCCACAGGATGGCGGCGCAGCCTTCCGGCGAGATCACCGAATAGATCGCGTGTTCGAACATCAGCACGCGGTTGGCCGCCGCCAAAGCCACGGCGCCGCCCGAGCCGCCCTCGCCCACGATGGCCGCCACCAGCGGCACGCGGATATCGAGGCAGCAATCGATGGCGCGCGCGATCGCCTCGGCCTGGCCGCGCTCCTCGGCCTGCACGCCGGGATAGGCGCCGGCGGTATCCACCAGGGTGATCACCGGCAGGCGGAAACGGTCGGCCATGCGCATCAGGCGGATCGCCTTGCGGTAGCCTTCCGGCTTGGCCATGCCGAAATTGTGCTTCAGCCGGCTTTCGGTGGTGCGGCCCTTTTCATGGCCCATCACCATCACGGCGCGGCCGCGGAACCGGCCCAGGCCACCAACGATGGCGGCGTCCTCGGCGAAATTGCGATCGCCGGCCAGCGGCACGAAATCCTCGATCAGGCCAGCCACGTAATCGGCGAAATGCGGCCGGTCTTGGTGGCGGGCGACCTGGGTTTTCTGCCAGGCGCCAAGCCTGGCATAGGTGGCCTGCAGCTGCTGGGCGGCCTTGGCCTCCAGCTTTTCCAGGTCTTCCGCGATGTCGGTATTGCCGCTGTCGACCAGCTGCCTGAGCTCGGCGATCTTCGCCTCAAGCTCGGCGATTGGCTTCTCGAATTCCAGATAGGAGCGCATGGGGGCCTCGTGTAGCATGGATCGCGATCCGGCACAAACCCTGTAAACCATTGAATTTGGATGTTTTTTACACGCCTTCCGAGGGTGGCCGCATCATGCTATAGCCTCGCCGCCTTCCCTCTCTCGCCAACGAGGCTCCTGCCAATGTCCGCCGACCTGATCCCTGTGCGCCGTGCGCTGCTTTCCGTTTCCGACAAGACCGGGCTGGTCGAGTTCGGCAAGGCGCTGGCCGGTTTCGGCATCGAGATCCTGTCCACCGGCGGCACCTACAAGGCGCTGAAGGATGCCGGCGTGGCGGTGAAGGAAGTGGCCGAGCATACCGGCTTCCCCGAGATGATGGACGGCCGGGTGAAGACCCTGCATCCCACCATCCATGGCGGCATTCTGGCGCTCCGCGACGAGCCCGAGCACAAGGCGGCGATGGACAAGCACAACATCCCGCCGATCGATCTTGTGGTGGTGAACCTCTATCCCTTCGCCGCCACCGTGGCCAAGGGCGCCGATTTTCCCACCTGCATCGAGAATATCGATATCGGCGGCCCGGCGATGATCCGCTCGGCGGCCAAGAACCACGGCTATGTGAACGTGGTGGTCGACGTGGCGGATTATGCGAAGGTGCTGGAGGCCCTGAAAGCCAACAACGGCGCCACGCCGCTGAAGCTGCGGCGTGAGCTGGCGGCCAAGGCCTATGCCCATACCGGCAGCTACGACAGCATGATCGCCACCTGGTTCGCGCGCCAGAATGGCGAGGCTTTCCCGCCCACCCTGCTGCTCTCGGCCGAGCGCAAGCAGACTTTGCGTTATGGCGAGAACCCGCACCAGCAGGCAGCCTTTTATGTCACCGGCGACCAGCGCCCGGGCGTGGCCTCGGCGAAGCAGCTGCAGGGCAAGGAACTCTCCTACAACAACCTGAACGACACCGATGCGGCCTTCGAGCTGGTGTCGGAATTTTCCGACAGGCCGACGATCGCCATCATCAAGCATGCCAATCCCTGTGGCGTGGCGATGGCCGATACGCTTGTCGAGGCATGGGAAGCGGCGTTGCGCTGCGATTCCACCTCCGCCTTTGGCGGCATCGTCGCCATGAACCGCAAGCTCGACAAGGCCACCGCCGAAAAGATCGGCGCCATCTTCACCGAGGTGATCGTCGCCCCGGATGCCGACGAAGACGCTAAGGCGCTGCTGGCCGCCCGCAAGAACCTGCGCCTGCTGATCACCGGCGGCATGGCCGATCCGGTGGCGTCGGGCTGGTTCGTCAAATCGGTGGCCGGCGGTTATCTGGTGCAGACGCGGGATGCCGGCCGCATCACGCAGGCCGACCTGAAGGTGGTGACCGAACGTGCGCCCACCCAGCAGGAACTGGCTGACATGCTGTTCGCCTTCCGCGTCGGCAAACATGTGAAGTCGAACACCATCGTTTATGCCAGGAACGGCGCCACGGTAGGCATCGGCGCCGGCCAGATGAGCCGCGTCGACAGCGCGCGCATCGCCTATCGCAAGGCACAGGATGCCGCGAAAGCCGCTGGCCTGAGCGACGCCCTGACCAGGGGTTCGGTGGCGGCCTCGGATGCTTTCTTCCCCTTCGCCGACGGGCTGGAAGTACTGGTGGAAGCCGGCGCGACGGCCGTGATCCAGCCGGGTGGCTCGATCCGCGACCAGGAGGTGATCGACGCCGCCAACAAGGCCGGGCTGGCCATGGTGTTCACCGGCATGCGGCATTTCCGCCACTAAGACAGGGGCGTATCGCGATGTACAAACTGTACTGGGCGCCGGGCACCGCGGCGATGGCACCGCAGGCCGTTCTGGAAGAGATTGGCGCCGCGTACGAGGCAGTGCAGCTCAATCTTGCCAGCAAGGAGCATGAGCAGGCCGGGTACAGGAGGCTCAATCCCAATGGCCGCATCCCGACCCTGGTGGACGGCGATTTCGTCATCTTCGAGACGGCGGCGATCTGCCAGTATTTAAGCGACAAGCATCCCGATGCCAATCTGGCGCCGCCGCTGGGCAGCCATGCCCGGGGCCGCTATTACCAGTGGCTGACCTACATGACCAATACGGTGCAGGTTGGCTTCATCGACTGGTTCCACCCCGACTGGACCTTTGCCGATCTCGACAGCCAGGCGGCGCTGAAAGCCGCAGCCGAGCAGAAGCTGTATCGCTCGTTCCAGGTGCTGGACGACGGGATCGGCGGCAACCGCGGCATGATCGGCGACCAGTTCACGGTCTGCGACATCTATCTTGCGATGCTGACGCGCTGGAGCCGTTTCCTGGCCAGGCCGATGTGGGAAGGCAAGAATATCCGCCGCGCCGTCGGGACAACCTATGTCCGCCCGGCCTTCCAGCGCATGATGCAGAAACAGGGCATCACCTGGGCGGAACACTGGCCCCGGGATTAAGCAGCCCGGCGGAACTTTTCCGCGAATAGAATACGCATATAACCAACTGCTGGGTATGCGGCCCGCCAGACCGTAGGCCGGTCTGAACAACCCCCCTTGTCCGGCACAGACCCACGCGCCAATATGACAGCGGATGGGGCGTTATCTCTTTTTCCGTGGAGATTCCGCATGCTGCTTAATGGCGTCCTTAAACGGCTGGTGAAAACCGGCGCGCTGACGGTGATCAACCATAATGGGCGGGTTCGCCATTATGGCATCGCCGCCAATGGCGATGTGCCGGATGACCGCAGGGTCGTGATCTGCCTGCACAAGCCAACGACCGCATGGCGTCTGGCCCTGAATCCAAAACTGGCGCTCGGTGAAGCCTATATGGATGGCGACCTGACCATCGAGCAGGGATCGATTTTCGATTTCCTGACCACGGTGGTGCAGGACATGGGACCGCATGGCGCGCTGCCCTTCCAGGGCATCCAGCGTCTGTTCGAACGTGGCCTGCGCCTGTGGTACCAGTTCAATCCGGAAGCCGCCGCCAGCCGCCGCGTACGACATCACTACGATCTCGATGGCCGGCTCTACGACCTGTTCCTCGATACCGACAAGCAGTATTCCTGCGCCTATTTCCCGACGCCCGACGCCACGCTGGAACAGGCGCAACTGGCCAAGAAGCGCCACATCGCCGCCAAGCTGAAGCTGCAGCCCGGGATGAAGGTGCTGGAAATCGGCTGCGGCTGGGGCGGGCTGGCGCTGTATCTGGCCGAGACCTGCGGGGTCGAGGTCACCGGCATCACGCTGAGCCACGAACAGCATGCCATCGCCACCCGCCGCGCCCAGGAACGGGGTTTAAGCGACCGGGTGAAATTCCAGATCTGCGACTATCGCAACATGGCTGGCCAGTATGACCGCATCGTCAGCGTGGGCATGTTCGAACATGTTGGCGTCCCGCATTACCGCGCGTATTTCGCCGGCATCCATCGCCTGCTGAAAGACGATGGCGTCGCCCTGCTGCATTCCATCGGCCGTTCGGAAGGCCCCGGCACCACGCCGGCCTTCATCCGCAAATACATCTTCCCCGGCGGCTATATCCCGGCGCTCTCGGAAGTGATCCCCGTGGTCGAGCAGAGCCAGCTCTGGGTGACCGATATCGAGATCCTGCGCCTGCATTACGCCGAGACGCTGAAACACTGGCGCGAGCGGTTCCTGGCCCAGTGGGACAAGGCCAGGGCGCTGTATGACGAGCGCTTCTGCCGCATGTGGGAATTCTATCTGGCGGCCTCGGAAGTCACCTTCCGCCACTGGGGCCACATGGTGTTCCAGGCCCAGCTCACCAAGCATCTCGACACCCTGCCGATCACGCGGGATTACATCCTGGAGGATGAGCGCAGCCTGGCCGCCCGCGAGAAGCCGCAGCGGCCATTCGCCAAGACGGCGTAATCGGAGAAAATGCAAACAAAAAAAGAGCCGGCGCGTCAGTCGCGCACCGGCTCTTTGACTTTCCACAGCAGCACGAACCCGACGGCCAGGAAGACCAGCACGATACCGGCGGCGATGCGCTGGGTGGCGAACACCGCCGTGGCGACACCGATCAGCAAAGGCGCCAGGAAAGTGGTGGCGCGGCCCGACAGCGCGAAGATGCCGTAGAACTCACCGACCATGGCTGGTGGACTCAAGCGCGCAACCAGGGTGCGGCTGGCCGCCTGCATCGGCCCCATGCCAAGGCCCAGCAGCACGGCGCAAAGGAAAAACACCTGCTCGCCGGTGGCGCTGAACAGGCCGGCGCCCTCAGCGCGCGGCGCCACCTCGATGACGAACAGAATCCTGTCGGCGGTGATCGAGAGAATGCCCAGCGTGCCGAGCGCCACCGAGACGATGGCGAACTGCACGGCGCGCTTGGAGCCGATGCGGTCGTCCAGCCAGCCGCCGGCGATCACCGCCGGAATCGCGATCACGTTCAGCGCGATGCCGAACAGGCCAAGCTCCGTCGTACCCCAGCCGAAAATGCCGGCGGCATAAATGCCGCCGAAGCCGATGATCGCCACCAGGCCGTCGTAATAGATCATGTAGGCGATCAGGAAGCGCAGCAGGTTACCGTATTCCCGCATATGCCGCACGGTGGCGAAAACCTGCGCGATGCCGGCCTTTGCCACGACGGAAAACGGCCGGCCGGAACCGGGGCGGTCGGGTGTGAACAGAAACATCGGCAGCACGAACAGCGCCACCCAGAGCGCGGTGGCCGGGCCGATGATCCGCTCGGCCTCGAAACTGTCGCGTTTCAGGCCCAGCAGGGCTTCGCCGTCCGGCGGCTTGATGCCGATCAGTTCGGGCTGCGAGACGATCAGCACGGCAAACAGCGCGATCAGGCCACCGGCATAGCCCAGGCCCCAGCCGATGCCGCTCAGGCGTCCGACATGGCGCGGCGTTTCCAGCGCCGGTAGCAGCGCGTTGTTGAACATGATCGAGTATTCGGCCGCGATATTGGCCAGCACGAGGCCGAGGATCACCAGCGGCAGCAATTGCAGCTGCCCCGGCTGGGCCAGCCACAGGATGGCGCAGCCAAATGCCAACAGGATCTGGAACACGAACAGCCAGGGCTTGCGCCGGCCGCCGGCATCGGCAATGGCGCCGAGGAACGGGGCGCCAAGCGCCACGATCGCCGCCGAGAAGGCCTGGGTAAAACCCCACAGCGACTGGCCTTCGACGGCGTTTCCGATCACCTTGGTGGTGAAATAGGGCGCGAAGATGAAGGTGGTGATGACCGTGAAATAGGGCTGGTTGGCCCAGTCAAACATCGCCCAGGACAGCCGCGCCATCCGCGAGGCCGGCACCCGTTCTGTCGCTCCGATTACTGCCTCCCCCGCCGACGGCATCACGCGCATCCTCGTTTTGTCTGCTTATTCAGCATCCTAGTCTGCTTCTCCGGCGCTTCACCAATATTAATTTAGCGCTATACGATTGCCATGACAGCGCCATGACGCCCAGCACGCGCAGTCCACCAGCCAAATTGGTCCGAGTGGTTCGAGCGGCATGTCGCGCCTACCTGTCCGGATCAACCGCGTGTCCGGACTACCGCGCAGAGCGATGCCCTTTTTCGCGCCAGCCCGTTTTCCGCGCGACTTGGTCTTGCCAAATCCAGTCATACGATGACAAACTAATTTCAATGCGCAGTTCCCTCACGCCGAGGGGCGCATGATCCAACGGGGAGATTATCGAATGTCTTACAAGACGTGGCTTTCCGCTGCCGTGATCGGCGGCGCGCTGGTGGTTGGTGCGCAGGGTGCGGCGCTGGCCCAGGCCAAGTGGGATCTGCCGGGCGCTTATCCGGCAGGCAACTTCCACACCAAGAACATGGTGCAGTTCGCCGAAGACGTGAAGCAGATGTCGGGTGGCAAGCTGCAGATCACGGTGCATCCGGGCGCCTCGCTGTTCAAGGCCCCCGAGATCAAGCGCGCGGTGCAGACCGGCCAGGTTCAGATCGGCGAAGTGCTGATGGTGAACGTCGAAAACGAGATTCCGGTCTTTGGCGCCGACGGCGTGCCTTTCCTGGCCACCAGCTTCGATGCTGCCGCCAAGCTGTGGACCGCGCAGAAGCCGGTGATCGAGAAGAAACTGGCCGAGCAGGGCATGACGGTGCTGTATGCCGTGCCGTGGCCGCCGCAGGGCATCTATACGAAGAAGGACGTCAACAAGATCGAGGATCTGAAGGGCGTCAAGTGGCGCGCCTACAGCCCGGCCACCTCGCGCATCGCCGAACTGGTGCAGGCGCAGCCGGTGACCATCCAGGTTGCCGAACTGGCGCAGGCGCTGGCCACCGGCGTAGTCGACACCATGATGACCTCGGGTGCGACCGGACGTGATTCCAAGGTCTGGGAAAGCCTGACCCACTATTACGATACCCAGGCCTGGCTGCCCAAGAACCTGGTCTTCGTGAACAACGATGCCTTCAAGAAACTGGATGCCGCCACCCAGAAAGCGGTGAAGGATGCCGCCGCCGCCGCCGAGAAGCGCGGCTGGGCAACGTCGAAGACGGAAACCGAATCGGCCAAGGCCGACCTCGTCAAGAACGGCATGAAGGTACAGCCGCCCAGCGCCGAACTGAAAGCCGGCCTGGAGAAGGTGGGCGCCACCATGATCGAGGAATGGGTCAAGAAGACGGGGGCCGACGGCAAGGCCATCGTCGACAGCTACAAGAAGATGTAACGACCAGCCGGGCGGGACCTAAAAACCCCGCCCGGTTCTTTTCCGGATTACGGCTCTCCCATGCATTCTCCACTTGCTCCTTTATATCGGGCCAGTCTCTGGCTCGCCGGCCTGTTCATGATCGCCCTGCTGGCGACGATCATCCTCAGCATCCTCGGCCGCCAGTTCAATTTCTACATCCGCGGGATCGACTCCTATGCCGGCTACTTTATGGCCGCCGCGTCGTTCCTGGCGCTGGCCGGCACGCTGGTCAAAGGCGACCATATCCGCGTCACCCTGGTGATCAGCCGCTTCACCGGCAAATCCCGCCGCAGGCTGGAGCTGTTCTGCCTGATCCTGGCCATCGCCATCTCAGGCGCCTTCGCCTTCTATACCGTGAAAATGGCCTGGTGGTCATACAAGTTCAACGATATCAGCACCGCGAACGATGCGACGCCGCTGTGGATTCCGCAGCTCGCCATGGCGCTTGGTACGGTGGTCTTCTGCATCGCCTTCATCGAGGAATTGATCCTCGTCCTGCGCGGCAAGCCGCTGGGCGGCCAGAACGCCGAACTCGCCCGCACCGAATAGGCCCTGACATGGACCAGATCGTTATCGCCGTTTTCCTGATCGCTGCCCTGTTCGCGCTGTTTGCCGCCGGTTTGTGGATCGGCCTTGGCCTGCTGGCCTGCGGCTGGCTCGCCATGGCCCTGTTCACCTCGCGCCCAGTGGGCGATGCCATGGTCACCACCATCTGGGGCGCCAGCTCAAGCTGGACGCTCACCGCCCTGCCGATGTTCATCTGGATGGGCGAAATCCTGTTCCGCACCAAGCTGTCGGAAGACATGTTCCGTGGCCTGGCCCCGTGGATGACGCGCATTCCCGGCCGCCTGCTGCACACCAACGTGATCGGCTGCACAATTTTCGCCGCGGTTTCCGGTTCGTCGGCCGCCACCTGCGCCACCATCGGAAAAATGAGCATCCCGGAACTGCGCGCGCGCAACTATCCGGAAGACCTGGTGATCGGCACGCTGGCCGGCGCCGGCACGCTGGGCCTGCTGATCCCGCCGTCGCTGATCATGATCGTCTACGGCGTGGCCACCGACGTCTCGATCTCCAAGCTGTTCATCGGCGGCGTGCTGCCCGGCATCCTTCTGGCCGTGCTGTTCATGGGCTATATCATCGTCTGGTCGCTGCTCAATCCGGGCCGGATTCCAAAACCGACCGAGCAATATACTTTCCGGCAGAAAGTCTGGGCCTCGCGCCACCTGCTGCCCACCGTCGGCCTGATCGTGGCCGTGCTGGGTTCGATCTACACCGGCATCGCCACGGCCACCGAGGCCGCAGGCCTGGGCGTCGTCGGCGCGCTGATCGTGGCCAAGACCCAGGGCACGCTGAGCTGGAAAACCTTTACCGACAGTCTGCTGGGCGCGACGCGCTTAAGCTGCATGATCGCGCTGATCCTGGCCGGCGCCGCCTTCCTGACGCTGGCCATGGGTTTCACCGGCCTGCCGCGTCATCTGGCCGACTGGATCGACAAGATGGACCTGAGCGCCGGCGCGCTGATCGTCGTGCTGATGGTGTTCTACATCGTGCTGGGCTGCTTCCTGGACGGCATCTCGATGGTGGTGCTGACCATGGCCATCGTGCTGCCGATGATCGAACGCGTCGGCATCGATCTGGTCTGGTTCGGCATCTTCCTGGTCCTGGTAGTCGAGATGGCGCAGATCACGCCGCCCGTGGGCTTCAATCTGTTTGTTCTGCAGGGCATGACCGGACACCAGATCACTTACATCGCCAAGACGGCCCTGCCGCTATTCGCGCTGATGTGCGTGGCGGTGGCGCTGATCTATTTCGTGCCCGGACTGGTCACCTGGCTGCCGAGCAAGATGATCGGCGGCGCCGGCTGAGGGCTGAGGAGCAGGATCATGCTGCCCATCACGCGTTTTGCCGGCATGGCGCCGGGCCGCAGCCGGGCTGTCGCTTACGGCAATCTGGTCTTTACCGTCGCCGTGGCCGATACCGCCGAGCAGGACATGCGCAAGCAGGCCCACGAGACCCTGGCCAAGATCGACAAACATCTGACCGAGGCAGGCACCGACAAGTCGCGCCTGCTCTCAGTCACCGTCTACATCGCCGACATGGCGCTGAAGCAGCAGATGAACGATGTCTGGCTCGACTGGGTCGACCGCGCCAACGAGCCCCAGCGCGCCTGCATCGGCGCCACGCTGGAATATCCGCACATGATCGAGGTCGTTGCCGTCGCCGCGACCAAGGGCTGATCGCGACGCGCCCTAGAAACTGGGCGGCGTGCAGGCGCTGATCACCTCGCAGGGCTCCTTGCTTAAGTTGCGGAAGCGGTGCGGCTGCGCGCTTTCGAAATAATAGGCATCGCCCGGCCCCAGCACGCGGGCCTGGCCGGCCACCGTCACCTCGATGCGGCCGCGGATCACCACGCCGCCCTCCTCGCCCTCATGCCGCAGCATGACGCGGCCGGTATCGGCACCGGGCGCATAGCGCTCGACCAGGATTTGCAGGGCCCGCCCGCTTAAGTCCGCGCCAATCTGGCGGTAACTGATCTTGCCCTTGCCCACCTCGGCCAGTTCCTCGGCGGCATAGAAAGCCTTGCGCGGCGCCGGCTGCTCCTCCATGGCGAAGAATTCCGCCAGGCCCATCGGCAGGCCGTCGAGCACGCGCTTCAGCGCGCCGACCGAGGGATTCACCTGGTTCGATTCGATCAGCGAGATGGTGGCATTGGTCACCCCGGCGCGGCGCGCCAGTTCGCGCTGCGACAATTTGCGGGCGATCCGCACGCCTTTCAGGCGGCTGCCAATGTCGATCTCCATGCCGGGGCTCCATCAGCCTGTTTCTGTGTTGATTATATTGAACATCTTGGCAGTGCGCTTCAATGATTTCAATTGCTTAACAAAAACAAGAAAAGCGTTGTTTCGGCATCTCAAACTCCCCGATTATCGGCAGCGGAATTGCACTTCACGTCCCTGCCGCCGCCTGTCTTACGGAGACTTAAATCCATGGCCGTCGCCTCTTCCGCCGTCCCGAACGATCTCGAATCCTTCTGGATGCCGTTCACCGCCAACCGCCAGTTCAAGGCCAAGCCGCGCCTGCTGGTGGGCGCCAAGGACATGCATTACACCACCCATGACGGCCGCCAGGTGATCGACGGCAGCGCCGGCCTGTGGTGCGTCAATGCCGGCCATTGCCGCCAGCCGATCGTGGATGCGATCCAGAAGCAGGCCGCCGAGATGGACTTCGCGCCCACTTTCCAGATGGGCCACCCCAAGGCTTTTGAATTCGCCGCCCGCCTCGCCCATCTGGCGCCGGGCGACCTCAACCACGTCTTCTTCGCCAATTCCGGTTCGGAAGCGGTCGATACCGCGCTGAAAATTGCCATCGCCTATCACCGCGCCCGCGGCGAAGGCGCCCGCACCCGCCTGATCGGCCGCGAGCGCGGCTACCACGGCGTCGGCTTCGGCGGCATCTCGGTGGGTGGTATCGTCTCGAACCGCAAGGTGTTCGGCCCGATGCTGGCCGGCGTGGACCACCTGCCGCATACCCACAGCCTGAAGGACATGGCCTTCTCGAAGGGCCAGCCGGAATGGGGCGCGCATCTGGCCGACGAGCTGGAGCGCATCATCGCCCTGCATGATGCCAGCACCATCGCCGCCGTGATCGTCGAGCCGGTGGCCGGCTCGACCGGCGTGCTGGTGCCGCCGAAGGGCTATTTGCAGAAGCTGCGGCAGATCTGCGACAAACACGGCATCCTGCTGATTTTCGACGAAGTGATCACCGGTTTCGGTCGCACCGGCGCGGCCTTCGGCGCCGATACCTTCGGCGTGACCCCCGACATGATGACGGTGGCCAAGGGCCTTACCAATGCCGCCGTGCCGGCGGCGGCCGTGTTCACCCGCAAGCATGTGCATGAGGCCTTCATGAGCGGGCCGGAGCACATGATCGAGCTGTTCCACGGCTATACCTACTCGGCCCATGCGCTGGCCTGCGCCGCCGGCATCGCCACGCTGGACCTCTATCGCGACGAGGGCATTTTCGAGAATGCCAAGGCGCTGACGCCATATTGGGAAGACGCCGCCCACAGCCTGAAGGGCGTGAGGAACGTCATCGATATCCGCAATTGCGGCATCATGGCGGCGATCGAGCTGGCCCCGCGCGAGGACGGCCCGACCAAGCGCGGCTACGAGGTATTCGTGAAGGCCTATGAAAGCGGCCTGATGTGTCGCCTGACCGGCGACACCATTGCACTGTCGCCGCCGCTGATCCTCAACAAGGGCCATATTGACGACATCTTCGGCATCCTGAAGGACGCCATCCAGAGCGTGAACTGACCCGCAGCCAGCCATGCTCCATGGAAAAAGCCCGGCCCAGGATTCTGGGTCGGGCTTTTCGTTAGTTATTCGGGGAAATGCTTTCGATAGACCGGCTGCAGCTTGTCGAACTTCGTCCAGTAAGCTGGCGCCGGATCGCCATTCATCTGGGCGACCAGAACACCCAGATGCACATGCCAGCCACAGGAGACCATCAGGCCTTCCTGGTTGCTGGTCAGGCGGCGATGCGTCAGCACCAGCAGCACATCCTTGCCTTTCGGCGTCAGCTCGAACACAACCTCCGAGGCCGGACTGCCATCACCGTTATCGCCCCAGGTCATGCCCAGCAGGCGGCGCGGTTCGTACAGCGTGATGCGGCCATTCTGGGTGATGGGGCCCGTGTAGGGCTGGAGCCATTCGGGTACGGGCTCACCCACCGGCGCCAGCTTGGCGTTGTGGAAATTCAGCGTCACCTTGCCGCCGACGCGCAGTTCCATCTCGCCGGCCGCCAGCCAGGCGCCACGCTTCTCCGAATCGGTGATGTAGTCCCAGACCCGCTCGATGGGGCCGGGCAGCAGGCGTTCGAAACGCACGGCGCCGGATTCCATGACCTTGCCGTAGGCATCGTTGTCGAGCACGTGTTTCATGGAGAGATTGTTCATCACTTGCTTCCTTTCGCTTTTGTCCTCGGCTTCCCGGGTTTGCGCAGCTCCTGTTCCAGGATATCCAGTCGCGGCGCCCAGAAACGGCGCACGCGATCCAGCCAGGCGTCGATCTCGGCCAGGCCGCTGGGATTGAGTTCGTAGATCCGCCGCTGGCCATCGACGCGCACGCGCACCAGCCCGGCCTCGCGCAGGACTTTCAGGTGCTGCGACACGGCCGGCGCCGAGATCGCAAAACCTTCCGCGATCTCGCCAGCCGCGCGTTCGCCGCGACCCAGCAATTCGACAATCTGACGGCGGGTGGGATCGGCCAGGGCAGTGAAGTGTTCCATGGCGCTTATGTTTAATTTATAACTTAATTAAGTCAATACTTATTTTTAAATACCACGGCCCGACCCATAAAGCCCGGTTTTTCAGCTACATGGTCTGCCGCAGCAACGGCCGCAGCGCTTTCAGCGGCCGGGTGTTGAGGATGTCGGCTTTCTCCAGCCAGCCGCGGCGGGCCTGGCCGACACCATGCCGCAGATTGGCGAAATCCGCCGCCCGATGCGCGTCGGAACCGACCGCCACCAGCACGCCCTCGTCCTTCGCCTGCCGGCAATAGATATCGAGCAGATCGAGCCGCTCCGGATGGGCGTTCAATTCGAGATGGCAGCCCCGCTCCTTCGCGTGCCGGATCAGGCGCGCCATGTCGACATCATAGGGTTCGCGGTCCGGAATCAGCCGGCCGGTGGGATGCGCCAGGATGGTGAAATGCGGATGGTCCATCGCCTTCATGATCCGCGTGGTCTGCGTCTCACGGCTCAGGCCGAAACTGCTATGCACCGCGCCGATCACCAGATCGAGCCGGCCGAGCACGCCGTCCGGCAGGTCCAGCCGGCCATCATCGAGGATGTCCACCTCAATGCCCTTGAGCACGGTGATGCCGGATCGGCCTTCATTGAAGCGGTCGATCTCGTCGATCTGTCGCAGCAGACGCCGCGCATCCAGCCCATGGGCAATCGTGACTTTGCGGGAATGTTCGGTGATGGCGATATAGTCCAGGCCAAGCGCCTGGGCGGCAGCAGCCATGCCGGCGATGGTTTCCTGGCCATCGCTGGCCCTGGTGTGGCAATGCAGGTCGCCGCGCAGATCATCGAATTCCACCAGCCTGGGCAGCCAGCCCGCCCTCGCGGCATCGATCTCGCCGCGATCCTCGCGCAGCTCGGGCGGAATCCAGGCCAGGTCAAGGCAACGATAAACCGACTCTTCGGTATCGCCGGCCACGATCCTGTCGCCGCGGAAAACGCCGTATTCGCTGATCTTCAGGCCACGCGCCTGCGCCAGCCGGCGGATCGCGATATTGTGGGCCTTGCTGCCGGTGAAATAAACCATGGCCGCGCCGTAGCTGGCTTCTGGCAGAACGCGCAGATCGACCTGCAGGCCGCAGCGCAGGATCACGGTGGCGCGCGTGGTGCCGCTGGCGACAGTTTGCGCCACCTCGTCATAGGCGGTGAAGCGCGCGATCACCTTCGCGCCAGCCTTCGCGGTGACAAGAACATCCAGATCGCCCACCGTTTCGCGCGCCCGCCGGTAGCTGCCGGCAATCTCCACCCGCATCACCCCCGGCGTCGCCCGCAGATACTCCACCAGCGGGCCAGCATATTCGGCCGCCGTGGAGAGCTTGAAGCGGCGGCCCGTCTCGCTGCGCTTGACCAGGGCCTGCAGCAACCGCTGCTCGGTCTTGATGCCGAAGCCGGGCAGGCCACGGATGCGACCATCGCGGGCCGCCCGCTCGAGCTGGGCCGGGGTGTGGACGTCCAGTTCGTCATACAAAAGCTTGACCCGCTTGGGCCCGAGGCCGGGCAGGACCAGCAGGTCGGCCAGGCCCGGCGGCACCTCGCGACGCAGCTTCTGCAGGGTCTGGCAGCGGCCGGTCGCGACGATTTCGCGCATCTTGCCTTCAAGATCCGCGCCGATGCCGGGAATATGCGGCAGGTCGCGGCCTTGGCGAATCAGGCCGGCAACATCGAGGCTGCTGCCATCCAGCATGCGGGCGGCATTGCGGTAGGCGCGGATGCGGAAGGGATTCGCCGCCTCGATCTCCAGGAGGTCGGCGATCTCGCGGAAGATCGCGGCGATATCGCTGTTATGGACGGTCATGGACCCGCGGCCGGTTTGCGCCAGCCATTCTACAGCGCAAACCGGCCTGGGCAGACAGAGTTTTTAACGATTGGAGAATCAGCCCTTTTTCCCGACCACACCGGCTGCCTGCAGCACCTCGTTGGCGGCCTTGAAGGCGTCAAGCCCGGCCGGAATGCCGCAATAGATCGTGGCATGCAGCAGCACTTCCTTGATTTCGTCGACGCTGACGCCGTTATTCAGCGCGCCCTTCACATGCAGCTTGATTTCCGGCGCGCGATTCAGCGCCGTCAGCATGGCGAGGTTGAGCATGCTGCGCGTCTTGCGGTCCAGGCCCGGCCGATCCCAGCCATAACCCCAGCACCATTCGGTGGTGATGTGCTGGAATGCCATCATGAAATCATTGGCATTAGCGATCGACGCGTCGACATAATCCTTGCCCAGCACCTCGCGGCGCACTTTCAGGCCGGCTTCGAACAGCGCCCTGGTCTCGTCTTCTTTTGCCATCGTCTCTTGTCTCCCTGCCGTTAGCCGCGCGCCAGCCTGCGCTCGACGAAATCGAGCCTGTCCTGGCCCCAGAAGATTTCGCCGTCAATGACATAGGACGGTGCGCCGAACACATTGGCCTCGACGGCCTGCTGGGTCCCGCGGGCATACTCGGCCTTGATGCCATCGGTTTCCGCCGCCGCGAACAGCTTCGCCGGATCCATCCCGCATTCGGTGAGGATTTCCTCCAGCACCTCGGGCTCGGCGATGTTGCGGTCCTCGGCCCAGACGGCGCGCATCATGGCATGGGCCAGTCCAACGGCATCCAGCCCGGCATCGCGGGCGGCGATCACCAGCCGGGCCGCGAGATTCTCGTTCATCGGAAAGAACTGCGGCTGCAGATTGAGCGGCATGCCGAGGAAGTCGCGCCAGCGCTTCAGTTCAACGATGCGATAGGCCTGTCGCTGCGGCGCCCGCTTGGCCAGCGGCAGGCCGCCGCTGACCGGGAACACCTCGGCGGCCGCCATCGGAATGATCCGCATTTCGGCGCCGTGGCGTTTGGCGATCTCGGTTAAGCGCTGGGAACCCAGATAGGCCCAGGGCGACGCCAGAAACACATAATAGTCGATCCGCTTGGCCATCCGGCCCTCCCTTATTGCAAGCCGCGCAGACGCTGGAACTGCTTCAGCGCGTAAGAATCGGTCATGCCGCTGATGAAATCGGTCACGCTCAGCAGCCAGTCATAACGGCTGGCAGCCGGATCGGGCAGCTGCGGCATCAGCCGCAGCAGGGCATGCTGGCGCGGACTGATTGCCGCAAGATCACCGGCGCGTTCCAGGGCATGATGCGCGTCGCAGAAGGCAGCCAACAGGCTGGCGAGGATTTCACCACCCATCACTTCGGTCTGGAACCGCTCGCGGGTCTGGAAGATCCGGCTGCGCGTGAAGGCGGCGATCTCGGCCAGATGCGGCGCCATGGTGGAATGGCCCAGCAGGTCGCCCCTGAAATCACCGCGCAGGATGGCGGTTTCGTTGTCGCAGAACACGGCGACAGCCCGGTCGATCAGGTCGCCGATCACCTTGGCGCGCAGATAGGCGATCTTCCAGGTCTCGTCATCGATTTCCTTGTAGCGCGGCGGCAGGCGACGCAGCAGACTGAGCATTCTTTCTTCGGCCTCGGCGAAGGTGATGCGGCCGATCTTGAAGCCATCCTCGATATCGATCACCGAGTAGCAGATGTCGTCGGCGGCCTCGACCAGATAGGTCAGCGGGTGGCGCGCATAGCGGTCCTCGCCCAGGCGGCTCAGGCCAACGGTCTGCACCATCTCCTCGAACAATTCGGTCTCGGCGGCAAAATGCCCGAACTTGCCCTTGGCCGGATCGGCCGCCAGGCTGCCGAAAGGGTATTTCATGAAGGTGGCCAGCGTGGCGCAGGTCAGCCGCAGGCCGCCGGCGTCACGCCAGTTCTGCAGGCGCGTCATCACCCGGAAGCCCTGGGCATTGCCTTCGAAATGCAGGAAATCAAGTTGCTGCTGCTGGCTCAGCGATGCGATCAGCCCGGCCCCGGGACCGCTGCGGAACCAGTGCTGGATGGTTGCCTCGCCGAAATGACCGAACGGCGGATTGCCGATATCGTGGCCGATGCAGGCCGCCGCAACGATATGACCGAATTCCGCCGCGGTGATATTGCCCAGGCCGCCGCCATGACGCTGCAGCACGGTTTCGCCGACCTGGGCGCCGAGCGAGCGGCCAACGGAGGAAACCTCCAGAGAATGGGTCAGCCGGTTGCGCACATAGTCGCTCTCGGGAAGCGAGTGGACTTGCGTCTTGTCCTGCAACCTGCGGAAGGCAGAGCAGAAGACCACGCGGTCCCAGTCCTTCTGGAAAGGATTGCGCGACGGGGTCACCGGCTCGGCGCCGCGGTGACCGAGCCGCTGGGCAGACAACAGCCTGGACCATTGCATCGTCATGACCGCACTGTGAAGAGAATGACTTTCGCTTTCAAGAGCTTGCAATCATCACAAAGACCGGCGCAGAAGTTTTGATTGCGTTGACCACGCCCGAGATAGGATGATTAGCGCGTACACAAATACAACGTTGGCGTTTTCATGGTCATTCCGACGATTGCCGTTGCCGCGACCGCTGCCCCGCTGATCGTTGCTTTGGCCTGCCTGTTTGCCTACCGCAAGCTTGGTGGCGGCCGCCATCTGCTGTTCTGGGCCATCGCCCATGCCGGCCTGCCCATCCCCTTCGCGATCATTGGCTTCAGCAGCTGGCCCCTCGCGCCCGACCGCGTGCTTTCGGTGATCTCGGTCGCCGTCATCCTGCTGTCTGCGGTAATGCTGGCCAGCGGCATCCGCGTGCAGACCGGCCGCAACGACCGGCTGGAAGTGACGCTGGCCGTGGCCGTCGCGCTCACGATCTGCACGTTGCTGGTCCAGCAGCTGACCGGCCTGACCTATCCCATCCCCACCGTCATCGGCGCAGCCTGCCTGCTCTATGCCGGCACGCTGCTGATGCTGCACCGGCGCTCGGCATTGTATTTCCTCACTGGCCTGCTGCTGCTGGCGCGAGGCTGCATGGCCGTCTATTACGCGATCGGCCTGAGCGAGCTCGGCCCGCAACTGAATGGCGCGCTCTCGGGCTCGATCTTCGCCAATCTCCTGACCGGACTCGGCCTGATGATGATCGAGTTCGACAATGCGCGGCAGCGCGAGCATGCCACCCGCGAAGACGAGCAGGAAACCCGCAAATTCCTCGAAGCCCTGATGGATGCCATGCCGGCAACCATGACCTACAAGGACAGCGACCTGCGCTACCGGCTGGCCAACCGTGCGGTGCGGGAACTGCTGAAACCCTTCAACACCGATCCGATTGGCCGGACCTGGAGCGAGATTGCCGGGCCGGAGGCCGCCGCCGTCGTGGACCGGCAGGATCGCGCCATCCTGGATACCGGTGAGTCGTTGCACATGGAACAGGGCTGGACCGGGCCGGACGGCAAGCCAATCATCGCCCTGGCCCAGAAGGTGCCGCTGAAGGATGAAGACGGCCGCGTGGTCGGCATCATCACCTGCGGCATTGACATCACGCGGCTGAAGGAAACCGAGGTGCAGTTGATCGAGCAGCGCGAGGCGGCGGAAACCGCCAGCCGGGCCAAGACGGCTTTCCTGGCCAATATGAGCCATGAGCTGCGCACGCCGCTGAATGCCATCATTGGCTTCGCCGAGATGATGGCGGTGGGCTATACCGGCACATTGACGCCGCGCCAGCAGGATTATGCCATCAACATCCGGCAATCGGGCGAGCATCTGCTGCGCCTGGTGAACGACATTCTCGACCTGTCGCGCCTGGAGAACGGGCGGGTTGAGCTCAACATCACCGAGTGCGACTTCGACACGCTGGCTCAAAGCGCGCTGGCCATGGTGGAGCCGCAGGCGCGCGAGGGCGGCATCAAGCTGGCTTTCACGCCCTGCCGGCTGACCGTCCGCGCCGACGAGCGCGCCCTGATCCAGATTCTGGTGAACCTGATGGGCAATGCCGTGAAATTCAATCGGCCCGAGGGCAGCGTCAGCCTGCAGGCCAGTAGCAAGGCAGGCGTGGTGAGCATCCGCGTCGAGGATACCGGCATCGGCATGAGCGATGCCGAAAGCCGCAGCGCCACCCAGCCTTTTCATCGCATCGACGCCTATCGCGCCCGTGCCAATAGCGGCGCCGGGCTTGGCCTGTCGATCTGCCGCAGTCTGGTTGAATTGCACGGCGGCCGACTGGAGATCAGGAGCCGCGCCGGCGCCGGCACCTGCGTCGAGGTCCTGCTGCCGGCCTGACCATTCCGGGTCAAGCCGAATTTTCCTGCACCATCCACTTGTCATCCCCGGGGCAAGCCGGCTCTACTCCCGATAACGAATACTGTCGTCCAGGGAGGACATCATGATGCACCGCCGGGCTTTTCTCCGTTCCACCGCGTATGGTGCCGCCGCCATCGGCCTGCTGCCAGGCCTGTCTGGCCCCGCCGCTGCGCAGACCGTCGATACCCTGAAACTGTTCGTGCCGGCCAACCCCGGCGGCGGCTGGGACCAAACCGCGCGCAGCATCGAACTGGCCCTGAAACAGGCCAACCTGATCAAGGGCGCGCAGGTGACCAATGTGGGCGGTGCCGGCGGCGCCGTCGGCCTGCCGCAATTCGTCAACCAGTGGAAAGGCCAGGGCAATGCCCTGATGGTGGCCGGCATGGTGATGGTCGGCGCGCTGATCGCCAACAAGTCGCCGGTGAAGCTGTCGCAGGTCACGCCGATTGCGCGCCTGACCGGCGAGTTTCAGGTCGTCGTGGTGCCGGCGGCTTCGCCGCACAAGACGCTGGCCGATCTGGTTGCCGCCTTCAAGGCCGACCCGGCGAAAGTATCCTGGGCTGGCGGATCGGCTGGCGGGTCGGACCACATCCTCGCTGGCATGATCGCCAAGGCGGCCGGCGGCGACCCGAAGAAAGTATCCTACGTGGCCTATTCCGGTGGCGGCCCGGCCCTGGCCGCCCTGCTCGGCAACCAGGTCACCTGCGGCATTTCCGGTTTCGGCGAATTCGGCGAGCAGATCAAGGCCGGCAAGCTGCGCGCGCTGGCGATTTCCGCCGACAAGCGCCAGGCCGGCATCGACATTCCCACCATCCGGGAACAGGGCATTGATGTCGAGCTGTTCAACTGGCGCGGTGTTTTCGCGCCGCCCGGCGTGAAGGATGCCGACCGCGCGGCGATGATCGACCTGATGACCAGGATGAATGCCAGCCCCGCCTGGGCAGAGCAGCTCAAGGCGCGCGACTGGACCGGCATTTTCCTGGCCGGCGACGCCTATGGCAAATACATCGAGCAGGAGAATGCCCGCATCGAGGCGATCCTGAAAGACATCGGGCTGGCATAGGCGCCCCCGCATGCAGCGTCTGCGCAGGCCGGAAGCCCTGCTCGCCCTTGGCGTGATCGGACTGGGCTGCGTCGCGCTTTATGAGACGACGCGGATTCCGGTGTCGCCGATGTATGCCAGGGTCGGGCCGACCGCCATGGCCTATGCGGCCAGCCTGCTGCTGACCGGGCTGGGCGTTGCCCTGCTGGTCGAGGCCTGGCGCGGTCGCTGGACCAGCCCGCCGGAGGAAACCGCAACGCCGCTCAACCTGCGCGCCATCGGCTGGCTGCTGCTGGGCCTTGTGCTCAATATCGGCCTGATCGGGCCGCTCGGTTTCATGCCGGCCTCCACGTTGCTGTTTGCCTGCACCGCGCGGGCCTTCGGCAGCCGGCGGCCGCTGCGTGATGCCGCCATCGGCGCGATCTTCGCGGCGATCGCCTATTTCGGGTTCGCGCAATTGCTGGGCATCAATATCGGCGCCGGGCTGCTGGCAGGCTGGGTCTGAGATGGAAACCCTGGGCCTGCTGGCGGATGGCTTCGCTGTGGCGTTACAGCCGGTCAACCTGCTCTGGGCGATCGTCGGCGTCACGCTCGGCACCGCGGTCGGCGTCCTGCCCGGCCTGGGCCCGGCCCTGACCATCGCCCTGCTGCTGCCGATCACCTTCCACGTCCCCGCCACCGCCGCCTTCATCCTGTTTGCCGGCATTTATTACGGCGCCATGTATGGCGGCAGCACGACCTCGATCCTGCTCAACACGCCGGGCGAAAGCGCCACCATCATCACCGCGCTGGAAGGGCACAAGATGGCGCGCAAGGGCCGCGCCGCGGCGGCCCTGGCCACGGCCGCCATCGGCAGCTTCATCGCCGGCACCATCGGCACGCTGGGCATCACCTTCCTCGCTCCGCCGCTGGTCGAACTCGCGCTGCAATTCGGGCCGGCCGATTATTTCTCCCTGATGGTGCTGGCCTTCGTCGCCGTGTCGGCCGTGCTGGGCAGTTCGGTGCTGCGCGGCCTCACCGCGCTGGCATTCGGCATCCTGCTCGGCCTGATTGGGATCGACCTGCAGACCGGCCAGCCACGCTTCACCTTCGGCCTGCCCGAATTGCTGGATGGCATCAACGTCATCGTGGTCGCCGTCGGCCTGTTCGCCGTCGGCGAGACCCTGTACCTGGCCAGCCGGCCACTGGGCCACGCGACCCTGACGCCGCTGAAAGGCCGGGCCTGGATGACGCGCGAGGACTGGCGCCGCTCGTGGAAACCCTGGCTGCGCGGTTCCGTGCTGGGCTTCCCGTTCGGCGCCCTGCCCGCCGGCGGCGCCGAGGTGCCGACCTTCATCAGTTATTTCGTCGAGAAGAAACTCTCCAGGCATCCCGAAGAATTCGGCCATGGCGCCATCGAGGGCGTGGCCGGACCGGAAGCGGCCAACAACGCTTCGGCAGCTGGCGTGCTGGTGCCGATGCTTGCGCTCGGCCTGCCGACATCGGCCACGGCCGCGATCATGCTGTCGGCCTTCCAGTCCTACGGCATCAATCCGGGCCCGCTGCTGCTGCAGACCCAGCCCGAACTTGTCTGGGGCCTGATCGCATCATTGTATGTCGGCAATGTCATGCTGCTGGTGCTGAATCTGCCGCTGGCCGGATTATGGGCGAAGATCCTCGCCATCCCGTCGCCATGGCTGTATGGCGGCATCCTGATGTTCGCCACCATCGGCACCTATGGCATCAGCCAGTCGCCAATCGACCTGATCCTGCTCTATCTCATCGGCGGCGTCGGCTATTTGATGCGGCGTTTCGATTTCCCCGCGGCGCCAACCGTAATCGGCATGATCCTCGGCCCCTTCGCCGAACAGGAATTCCGCCGTGCGTTGACGATCTCCGGCGGCGAATTCAGCGTTTTCGCCACCCGGCCACTCAGCGCCATGCTGCTTGGGCTCGCGGTTCTCCTGCTGGTCGTGCCGCTGTTGCTGCGCCACCGGCGCTGAATCCTGCAGCTCGGCGGCACGGCCGCCAGAATATGGCCTTGTGATGAACAAGGGCCGGCTGTGGACGAATCGTGACTGCCATCACTGCAACCCGGCCGCCGGGCGCCTATATAAAATACACAGGAGCGGATGATGTTGCAGCGTTGTCCCTTCCTTTTTCCTCCCCCAACGATCCCCCCTCGAGGGGCGGCCCTTCCCCCCGGGTCGCCCCTCAATTTTTTACCGGCAATGCCAGGCGCGCATGGCTTGCCTTCGCCGCATGCATGGGCGATGACACGGTCATGAAACCAAGACCGCATCCGGTGCCGGCCGGCTTTGTGATCCTGCCACCGGTCTCCCCGTTTTTTCGTACCCTTGGAAAAGTCTATGTGCGGGAAAGGCCCGGCCAGCCGCCGGTCTACGGCCTGCATGTCCGACCCAAGCATGCCAACCGTCACGGCACCGGCCATGGCGGTTTCCTGGCCACCCTGGCCGATACCTTCATGGCCGCTTTCGTCCACCACCAGCGGCGCGAGATCGGCACGATGTGGACCATCCGCCTGGGCATGGAATACAAACGACCGGCGCCAATGGGCGCTTGGCTGGAATGCCATCTGGCCGACATCCGGCGTGAAGGGGCCTTCGTGACGGTGGATTGCCTGCTGCAGACCGGGCCGGCCGAGAATCCCGTCATCACCAACAAGGCGACAGCGGTGTTCAAAGTCACCGACCGCGAACCCGCCTGAGACCTCGGCCCGCCGGAATTCGTCGCCGGGGGATTACTGTCTCGCAGGCGGCAGCGAGGAAGGCGGCGGCGCGGCTGAAACAATGCGGCAGATCAGGGCGCGGCCGCTGGCCTCTTCCAGGCGCAATTCCTCGCCGTTCCGCTCCGCTCCCCAGCCGGCACCAAAATAGTCATAGCGCGCACCGGGCGGCTGGCGCATCAGCGTCACCGGCGGCCGGTCGCGGGTTTCCACCACCAGGCGGTCCTCCGCCGCGCCGAGCACGGCATGCAGAGTGTCGCTGCAACGGAACACGATTTCACCGCCGGCGCCGGCCAGCTGGCGCGCTTCCGCCGAAGGGCCCTTCTCCGGCACCGAGGTGATCGAAAAACTGGTCGATCGGCTGGCGTCCTGCCAGGCCGGCCGCGCCGTCGCCAGTCGCTCCAGCGCCGCCAGCGCCTGAACATTGGCGGCGCGGATCTCGGTTTCGGTCGGCTCAGTCTCGATGCCATCCACCGTTTTCTGCCCGTCGGTGAAACGGCCATTGGCGAAGGACAGGTTGAGCTCGACCCGGCGAAACCCATCCATCGACCCGGCCTGACCGCCACGGCGGCGGCCATGCTCGCCGTAATGCATCAGTTGGCCGTTATGGAAACTGAACACCACATTGGCATTGCCGAAATCGCCATACGTCCGCCATTCGGCGATCCGTTCCGGCTTGCCGTCCTTGATCGCGGCTTCCCATTCGGCGCTGGTATC
>NZ_JANLJJ010000011.1:37373-88757 GCF_029255545.1 Ferrovibrio sp.
CGATCCGTTCCGGCTTGCCGTCCTTGATCGCGGCTTCCCATTCGGCGCTGGTATCACCAAGGGTGTAACGCCCGCGCACGATGGTGGCCCCGGCGGCAACATCCTCGGTTTCGCCCGGCATTTCCGCCGCCTCGTCCGCCTGGCCCTGAGTCTGGGCCTGGGCCTGAGGCAGGCTCAGGCTGATCAGCAGGAGGGCAAGGCCGGCCAGCCGGCGGAAAAATCCGGATCTATCGGCAGGCATCTGCGTCATGGCGAATAGTCTGCCCCTGGAAAACGGCAGGAATCGGGCAACAGGATCATGAACAACCCTTCAAAGCCCCCGATATTTCTGGCGAATCGGGGCAAGGCAATATTACTGCACCGCAATACTTTCCGCCCGGGGTAATCATTTCGTAAGTCGATATGACACGAAAATACCGCTAAATTGCCGTTCAATCGAAGGGGGAATCTTGCGCGGCATTGCGATCATTCTGGCCTCGGTTCTCAGCCTCCCGGCTGGCCAGGCCGCTGCCCAGGCCGGCCTGCAAATCGTGGCGCCGGCGCGCCCGCCCTACATCGTCGACCAGGATGGCATCGCCACCGGTCCGGCCGTGGAACTGACGCAGCAGCTCGCCCGCAGCATCCGCATCGACTCCACCGTGCGCATCCTGCCCTTTCAGCGCGCCGTCATGGCCTTGGACAAGGGCGACACGCTCTATCCGGCATTGCTGCGCACGCCGCAGCGGGAAAAGCGCTATGTGTGGATCGGCGAGGTCTATGTCGACCGCGCGGTTTTCTTCACCCGCAATGACCGCAACACCATCAACAGCATCGATACCGCCCGCGCACTGCCGGTCATCAGCGTCATGCGCGGTTCCGAACTGCAATCCATCCTGCAGTCGCTCGGTCTGGAGCAGCTGGAGGCCAACGCCACCGAAATCGACAATGCCCGCCTGCTGCAGGCCGGCCGCATCGATGGCTGGTTCGCCCTGGAAGCCGTGGGCCGCGCCACTTGGCGCGGCCTGGATTTCAACCCGGTTGAGCTGCGCTCCGGCGAGCCCTTCGCCCTGCTGTCCTTCTGGATTGCCGGATCGGCCAATTTGCCGGCCGACACAGTGGTGAAGCTGCGCGCCGCCTACCGGGCCATGCGGGCCGACGGCCGCTATCAGCGCATCATCGCGCCGCTGGCGGCGCTGAGCGCGCCATCCTGACCATCGCCGCCAGCCCATGAAAAAGGCCGGGATCGCTCCCGGCCTTTCCGTTTACAGCGGTGCTGCGTGAGGTTTAGTCCGCCTGGGCGGCCTCGCCGTCATCGGCCTTCGGCTTGTTCGAGATGTCCTCGCCGGTGGCCTGATCAACCACCTTCATGGACAGGCGAACCTTGCCGCGCTCGTCGATGCCCAGCACCTTGACGCGCACTTCCTGGCCTTCCGACACCACGTCGCTCGGCTTGTTGACGCGCCGCGACGCCATTTCCGAAACATGGACGAGGCCGTCACGGCTGCCGAAGAAGTTGATGAAGGCGCCGAAATCGACGATCTTCACGACCTTGCCCTTGTAGATCATGCCGACCTCGGGTTCCGAGACGATCGACTTGATCCACTGGATCGCGGCATCCGACGCCGCCGGATCCGACGAGGCGATCTTGATCGTGCCATCATCCTCAATGTCGATCTTGGTGCCGGTCTTCTCGACGATCTCGCGGATCACCTTGCCGCCCGAGCCGATCACTTCGCGGATCTTGTCCTTCGGCACGGTGATGGTGGTGATGCGCGGCGCGTTTTCCTTCACGCCGGTGCGGTTCTGCGAAATCGCCTTGGCCATCTCGCCGAGGATATGGATACGGCCGGCCTTGGCCTGATCCAGGGCGACGCGCATGATCTCCTCGGTGATGCCGGCGATCTTGATGTCCATCTGCAGCGAGGTGACACCCTGCTCGGTGCCGGCCACCTTGAAGTCCATGTCGCCGAGATGATCCTCGTCGCCGAGGATGTCGCTCAGCACGGCGTAGCGCTCACCCTCGAGGATGAGGCCCATGGCGATGCCGGCCACCGGCGCCTTCAGCGGCACGCCGGCATCCATCAGCGCCAGCGAGCTGCCGCAGACGGTGGCCATCGAGGAGGAGCCGTTCGACTCGGTGATTTCCGAGACGACGCGGATCGTATAGGGGAACTCTTCCTTCGCCGGCAGCAGCGGGCGCACGGCGCGCCAGGCCAGCTTGCCGTGGCCGATCTCGCGGCGACCGGGCGAGCCCATGCGGCCGGCTTCGCCGACCGAGTAGGGCGGGAAGTTGTAATGCAGCATGAAGGATTCGCGATACTCGCCATCGAGCGCGTCGATGATCTGCTCGTCCGTGCCGGTGCCCAGCGTGGTGACGACCAGCGCCTGGGTCTCGCCGCGGGTGAACAGGGCCGCGCCATGGGCGCGCGGCAGCACGCCGACTTCCGAGACGATCGGACGCACGGTCTTGGTGTCGCGGCCATCGATGCGCAGGCCGGTATCGAGGATGTTGAAGCGCACGACCTTGGCTTCGAGATCCTTGAAGGCATCCGAGACGTCGACCGGATTGGCCTCGCCCTCGGCGAACAGCGTCTTGGCCTTGGCCTTCACTTCGCCAACCTTGGCGTAGCGGGCCTGCTTGACCTTCTCCTGGTAGGCGACGCGCAGCTCGGCTTCGATGCCGGCGGCTTCCAGCTTCTTCAGCGCGGCTTCGTAGCCCGAGCGCTCGGACAGCGGCATCGCGTCCTTGGCGGCGCGCTCGGCCAGGCCGATGATGGCCTCGATGACCGGCTGGAAGCCCTTGTGGCCATGCATCACGGCGCCAAGCATGACGTCTTCCGGCAGCTGCTGGGCTTCCGACTCGACCATCAGCACGGCGTCGGCGGTGCCGGCGACGACGAGGTCGAGCTTGGAATCAGCCATCTGCGACTTGGTCGGGTTCAGCACGTATTCGCCGTTGATATAGGCGACGCGGGCGGCGCCGATCGGGCCCATGAAGGGAATGCCCGAGATGGTGAGCGCGGCCGAGGCACCGACCATGGCGACGATGTCGGGATCGTTCTCCATGTCGTGCGACAGCACGGTGGCGACCACCTGGGTCTCGTTGCGGAAGCCCTCGGCGAACAGCGGGCGGATCGGACGGTCGATCAGGCGGGAGACCAGCGTCTCCTTCTCGCTCGGACGGCCTTCACGCTTGAAGAAGCCGCCGGGAATCTTGCCCGCGGCAAAGGTCTTCTCCTGGTAATTCACGGTGAGCGGGAAAAAATCCACGCCCGGCTTCGGCGACTTCGCGGCCACCGCAGTGCACAGCACGATGGTGTCGCCATAGGTCACCATCACGGCGCCGTCGGCCTGACGGGCGACCTTGCCGGTTTCGATCACGAGCTTGCGCCCGCCCCACATCAATTCGGTTTTGTGGATGTTGAACATATTGACCTTCTTCCTTCTGAAGCGCCGCGGTCCCTGACCGGCGGCGCCCGGCGGGACGGCGCCCATCGCCTCCCACCCGGCCGATACGGCTGATCGTCAGCCGTTCTCGGCGAACCGGCATTGCGGGCCCATCCCGAATGCCGGCCTGCCCGGACTATCCCCGAAACACCAACGCCCGCCCCCGGCTGAAATGCCGAAGGCGGGCGTGGCATGTCGTGTCCGGAATACGGCCGCTCGCGGTTCGTATCGCGCCAGCGGCCATATCGTTACTTGCGCAGACCCAGGCGCTGGATCAGTGCGTCGTAACGCGGCGTATCCGTGCGCTTGAGATAGTCGAGCAGGCTGCGGCGCTTGCTGACCATCATCAGCAGGCCGCGACGCGAATGCACGTCTTTCTTGTGGGTCTTGAAGTGTTCGGTGAGGTTGTTGATCCGCTCGGTGAGCAGAGCCACCTGGACGTCCGGCGAACCGGTGTCGCCCTTCTTGGTGGCGAATTCGGAAACCAGCGCGGTCTTGCGCTCGGCAGTGATGGTCATGCGACTAACTCCGCGACATCATAGGTTGAACAAACGCAGCGGCCTGACCTCGTCGGCGAGACGCTCGGCAATTCCAACGGCCTTGCCGTCGGCTGTCACCAGCATTTCTCCTTCCGGCGGGAGTCCGGGAGCCGCAATCGCGATCCGTATCGACTGGCCGTGCCTGAGGCGGTCGGCCTGGGGGCCGGTTACAACCAGGGCCGGGATGTCGTCCAGCGCGGTTTCAACCGGCAGCAGATACGCGTGCGCGGCGTCCTTTTGGCACAGTTCCTCCAGCGAATCCAGCGAAAAAGCCCGGTCTTCGCCGTAGCGGCCGACCCGGGTGCGGCGCAGGGCGACGACATGGCCGAAACACCCCAGAACCTGACCAAAATCCCGCGCCAGGGCCCGCACATAGGCGCCCTTGCCGCAATCCACCTCGAACACGGCATGATCCGGATCCGGAGTATCGACCAGCCGCAGGGCATCGATCCGGATCGGCCGGGGCGCCAGGTCGGGGGGCTGGCCGGCCCTGGCTAGGTCATAGGCGCGGGCGCCAGCGATCTTGAGCGCCGAATAGGCCGGCGGGCGCTGCATGATTTCGCCGATGAACTGCGGCAGCATGGCCGCGATGGCGGTCCGGTCCGGCCGCACGTCCGAGCGGGCGATCACCTCGCCCTCGGCATCGTCGGTGGCGGTCGCTTCGCCCCAGCGCACGGTGAAACGGTAGGTTTTGCCCGACCCCATGACATAGGCGACCGTCTTGGTCGCCTCGCCCAGCGCGATCGGCAGGATGCCGGTGGCCAGCGGATCGAGAGTGCCGCCATGGCCGGCCTTGGCCGCCTGGGTCAGGCGGCGCACCTTCGCCAGGCACTGGGTCGAGGTCAGGCCAAGCGGCTTGTCGACGATCACCCAGCCATGGACCGGGCGGCCCTTCCGTTTCATTCCTCGGTCCCGTCGTCGGCCGGCTTCTTCAGGTCGGCCTGCACGGCGGGATGCAGCAGCGCGCGTTCGACGCGGGCGGCCTCGTCGAAGCTCTCGTCCAGTTTGAAGGAGAAACTCGGCGCCAGTCGCAGGTTGATGCGGTGGGCCGCTTCGGTGCGGATATAGGCCTGGGCGCGGTTCAGCGCCGCGATGGTCTTCGTCGCGTCCTCGCCACCCCCCTTACCTCCACCGAGCGGCATGACGAAGGCGGTGGCATTGCGCAGGTCTGGGCTGACCCGCACCTCGGTGACGGTGACCGATACGCCATCGACCAGATCGGGGTCGCGGAAATGGCCGCGCAGCAGGATGTCGCTCAGGATATGGCGCAGCTCCTCGCCGACCCTGAGCTGCCGCTGGCTGCGGCCGCCCGGCAGGTCGGCCAGAGAGTTGCCGGCCTGGGAACGACTGCCGCGTGCACCGCTACGGGCGCCCTTGCCGCGCTGCGCCATGATCCATCACTCCGTCGGACTGTGGCGCGCTTAAAGCTCGCGCGCCACGCTCTCGAGTTCGAAACACTCGATGACGTCGCCCTGCTTGATGTCGTCGTAATTCTCGAACGACATACCGCAATCCATGCCCTGCTTGACCTCGCGGACATCGTCCTTGAAGCGCTTGAGGGTCGAAAGCTGGCCTTCGTGGATCACCACGTTGTCGCGCAGCAGGCGGACCTTGGCGCCGCGCTTGACCAGCCCCTCGGTGACCATGCAGCCGGCGACCTTGCCGACCTTGGTGATGTTGAACACCTCGCGGATCTCGGCATAGCCGAGGAAACGCTCGCGGATCGACGGCGCCAGCATGCCCGACAGCAGGGCCTTCAGGTCATCCAGCACGTTGTAGATGATCGAGTAATAGCGGATGTCGACGCCATCGCGCTCGGCCATCTCGCGCGCCTGTTTGGAGGCGCGCACATTGAAGGCGATGATGGCGCCCTTCGAGGCCGCCGCCAGGGCGATATCCGATTCATTGATGCCGCCGACGGCGCCATGCAGGATGCGCACCGCAACTTCATCGGTGGCCAGCTTGTTGATCGAGCCCATGATCGCTTCGAGCGAGCCCTGCACGTCGGTCTTGATGACGATCGGCAGTTCCTTGGCTTCGCCAGCCTGGATCTTGGAGAACATCTGCTCCAGCGTGCCGCGCGCGGAGATGGCGGATTTGGCCTCGCGCTGCTTGCGCTCGCGGAATTCCGCGACCTCGCGGGCCCGCGCCTCGTTGTCGACGACGACAAACTCGTCGCCGGCTTCCGGATTGCCCTGCAGGCCGAGCACCTCGACTGGAACGGCCGGGCCGGCTGAAACCACGTTCTTGCCGTGATCGTCGATCAGGGCGCGCACGCGGCCCCATGACGGGCCGGCCACGAACACGTCGCCGACATGCAGGGTGCCGCGCTGGACCAGCACGGTGGCCACCGAGCCACGGCCGCGCTCCAGCTTGGCTTCGATCACCACGCCTTCGGCGCGGCGATCCGGATTGGCCTTGAGGTCGAGGATTTCCGACTGCAGCAGGACGGCTTCCTCGAGCTGGTCGAGACCCTTTTTGGTCTTGGCCGAAACCTCGATCGACTGCACGTCGCCGCCCATCTGCTCAACGACAATCTCGTGCTGCAGCAGTTCCTGCCGCACTTTCTGCGGATTGGCCTGCGGCTTGTCGCATTTGTTGATCGCCACCACGATCGGCACGCCGGCCGCCTTGGCGTGATGGATCGCCTCGATGGTCTGCGGCATCACGCTGTCGTCGGCCGCCACCACCAGCACGACGATGTCGGTGGCCTTAGCGCCGCGGGCGCGCATCTGGGTGAAGGCTTCATGGCCCGGCGTGTCGAGGAAGGTGATCGCCTTGCCCGACTTCAGGTGCACCTGGTAGGCGCCGATATGCTGGGTGATGCCGCCGGCTTCGCCACTGACCACGTCGGTCTGGCGCAGGGCATCGAGCAGCGAGGTCTTGCCGTGATCGACATGGCCCATGACGGTGACAACCGGCGGACGCGGCATCAGGGCCGCCTCCTCGTCCTTCTCGCCGCCCAGGCCCAGCTCGATGTCGGATTCCGCGACACGCTGCACGCGATGGCCGAATTCGCCAACGATCAGCTCGGCGGTATCGGCATCGATGGTTTGGTTGATCGTCGCCATCACGCCCATCTTCATCAGGGCCTTGATGACGTCGACGCCGCGCTCGGCCATGCGGTTGGCCAGCTCCTGCACGGTGATGGTCTCGGGAATGACAACGTCGCGCAAGATTTTCTGCTGCTCCGCGGCGCCCTGATGATGGGCCCGCTTTTCGCGCTCGATGCGGCGGCGGAAGGATGCCACCGAACGGACGCGCTCGTTTTCGTCCAGCGCCTTGGTCACGCTGAGCTTGCCGGCGCGGCGCTGGGCGCCGTCGCGGCCGCGGCCCGGCGTCGGCTTGGCCGGCGCGACCTTGGCGCCGGCGCCACGGCGCTTGGCGCCAGCCTCGTCATCCTCATCCGCCACGACACGGGCGCCAACCGGCGCAGCGCCGGGGGCGGCCTCGGTGCCGGTGGTTTCCGGCGCATTCAGGCGGCGGGCCGCCTCGGCCTCGGCCTTCTTGCGGGCATCGTCTTCCGCCTTCTTGCGGGCATCCTCGTCGGCCTGGCGACGCAGGGCGGCCTCGCGCTCGGCGTGGACGCGGGAAAGCTCCTCCTGGCGGCGACGCATGTCCTCTTCGGCCACGCGGCGCATCTCGCTGAAGCGGCTGCGCAGATCGGCATCGCGGGTCCGCGCCTGCTTCTCTTCCTCCGACATCGGCTTGAGCACGACGCCGGTCGGGCGCTGGGCGCGCTGGGCGCCGCCGCGCTCGGTCCGTTCGGTCCGTTCGCGGCCCGGACGCACGTCACCGGTTGGCTGCGCCGTCATGCGCGGGCCGCTGCGGGGGGTTTCCACCACGCGGGCGGTCGGCGCGGCGGCGGCCGGACGCGGGGCCGGTTCGGCAGCGGGCTGGGGCTCGACCGGCTTGGCAGCCGGAGCCTTGGCGGCCTCGGCCGCACGGGCGGCAGCGGCCTCCTCGGCGGCCTTCGCGGCCTTCGCGGCATCGTATTCGGCAATCTTTTCGGCGTGCGACGGCACCGTCACGCTGGGCGTGGCAGCCGGCTTCGGCGCAGCGGCGGCAGGCGTCGGCGCGGCGGCCGGCGTCGGGGCGGCTTCGGCTTTGCCGGCAGCAGCACCCGGCGGCACGATGGTGCGTTTCTTGCGCACCTCGACCGTCACCGCCTTGGTCCTGCCATGGCTGAAGCTCTGGCGTACCTGGCCGGTCTCGACGGTTTTCTTCAGCTCCAGCCGCTTGGGCCGCGCCGCCGCCTTGTCCTTGTCCTGCTCGTTCACGTCGCTCATACAGTCCGCTTCCGCCTACCGCTCAAAACTCATCCGCATCGGTCCGATGCACACATTCCGTACCAGACCCGGCACCATCTATGGCGCGCCCCGGGTCATGGCACCCCCCACCCGGCCCGTCAACCGCCTAAATCCCGGCGCCGACAAGCCTGGCAAGCAATGCCAGATCGGCCGCCAGGCGGCCGGTGAACGGCGTGGGCCTGAGCCCCAGCCGCCCGAAACCGAGCGCCGCCGCGTCGACGACCAGCATGGCGCCGGTCTCCGCTGCGGCCGCATCGGCCATCACCAACCCGGCACGCCGGGCCTTTGCGACCTGGGCCGCGACATGCGCCGTCCAGGCCGCGACGCTGCGGGCCGCCAGATCCTCTGGCACCTGCAGCTTGCGTTTCGCGCCACGGGCGAACGCGCCCCTGGCTTTTGCCGCCGCCACCGCGCCCGGCGCCGGCGCCAGCCACAAACCGCGGCCAGGCAACCGATGCGCCGGATCCGGCACCACTGCGCCCGTCGCATCGACGGCAAAGCGCAGCAGGCAATCCGGTGTCGCGCGCAGGCCGCTGAGCAGACAGCGGCGTTGCGGCGCGGCGTTGCCGTCAGGCATCCGCCTGGCCGGCACCTTCCTCTTCGCCCTCGAACCAGTGCTGACGCGCCGCCATGATGATGGCGTTCGCATCCTCGTTCGACAGGCCCTCGCCAACGATTTCCTGCAACTCGTCGCCGGCCAGGTCACCGAGATCATCCAGCGTCTTGACGCCCTTCTCGCCGAGCGCGACCAGCATCGCGGGCGTCAGCCCCTCGATCGCGGCCACCTCGTCGGTGACGCCCTGCGCCTTGCGCTTTTCCTCGAATTCGGAATTGCGCTTGTCGATATATTCCAGCGCGCGCTCATGCAGCTCGTTGGCGATGTCGCCATCAAAGCCTTCGATCTCGGCCAGTTCCTCGACCGGCAGATAGGCCAGTTCCTCGACCTTGGTGAAGCCTTCGGTGACCAGCAGCTGGGCCAGGGTCTCGTCGACATCCAGCGCGTCGATGAAAAGCTGGCTGCGCTCGCGGAATTCCTTCTGGCGGCGCTCGCTCTCTTCTTCCTCGGTCAGGATGTCGATGTCGTAGCCGGTCAGCTGCGAGGCCAGGCGAACATTCTGGCCGCGGCGGCCGATGGCCAGCGACAGCTGGTCGGTCGGCACCACGACCTCAACCGAATTGGCTTCCTCGTCCAGCACCACCTTGGCCACTTCGGCCGGCGCCAGCGCATTGACGATGAAGGTGGCCGGATCGGGCGACCATTTGATGATGTCGATCTTCTCGCCCTGCAATTCGTTCACCACGGCCTGCACGCGGCTGCCGCGCATGCCGACGCAGGCGCCGACCGGATCGATCGAATTGTCGTTGGACAGCACGGCGATCTTGGCGCGGCTGCCCGGGTCGCGCGCCACGGCGCGGATCTCGATGATGCCGTCATAGACTTCCGGCACTTCCTGGGCAAACAGCTTGGCCATGAACTGCGGATGCGAGCGCGACAGGAAAATCTGCGGCCCGCGCGGCTCGCGGCGCACGTCGTAGATATAGGCGCGCGCCCGATCACCCTGGCGGAAGGTTTCGCGCGGCAGCAATTCGTCGCGGCGCACGATCGCCTCGGCGCGGCCGAGATCGATGGTGACATTGCCGTATTCCACGCGCTTGACCAGGCCGTTGACGATCTCGCCGATGCGGTCCTTGTATTCGTTATACTGCCGCTCGCGCTCGGCCTCGCGCACCTTCTGCACGATCACCTGCTTGGCGGTCTGCGCGGCGATGCGGCCGAAATCGATCGGCGGCAGCGGCTCGGCGATCACGTCGCCGACCTGGGCATCCGGATTGCGGCGCTGCGCCTCGATCACGCCGATCTCGACGGCGTCGTTCTCGATCTTGTCGACCACCTGCAGATGCCGCTCCAGCCGGATCTCACCAGTCTTGCGGTCGATCTCGGCATGGATGTCGTTCTCCAGGCCGTAGCGCGAGCGCGCCGCCTTCTGGATCGCGTCTTCCATCGCCATCAGCACGACATCGCGCTCGATGGCCTTCTCGCGGGCCACGGCATCGGCCACCTGCAGCAGCTCGAGCCGGTTGAAACTGGTCACCGTTTCCATCGTTCCTGTTCCTCGAACTCGTTACCCGTACAAATCCCTGTTGAAACCCCGGCGCGGCGTTACTGAGCCGCGGTCGGCCGCCCCGCCAGCGCGGCAGCGATCAGGTCGTCGGTGACGACCAGCTTGGCAGTGGCGATCTCGGCAACCGGCAGCGGCGTTTCCGCGCCCGATTCCTCGTCCGCCAGCAGCACGGCATCGCCCCGCAACCCCTTGAGGCGGCCGCGGAACCGTTTGCGGCCATCAAGCGGCCGGGCCAATTCGATCTTGGCCTCAAAACTCTTGAACCGCTCGAAATCCGCCGGCTTCACCAGCGGCCGATCCAGCCCCGGCGACGAGACTTCCAGCCGGTAGGCGCCGCTGATCGGGTCTTCCACATCAAGCAGCGCGCTCACCGCGCGGCTGACATCGGCGCAATCATCGACGGTCACGCCGCCGTCATGCGGGGCGCCGCCGGTCTCGCGCTCGAACATGATCTGCAGCACCGGGCGCTGCGCACCGATCAGCTTGACGCGCACCAGCTGGAAGCCCATGGCCTCCAGGGTGGGTGCAATCATATCCGCAATTCGGGCGGCCGCATCCATGCGTGCGCTGTCGTCCTCAAATTCAGGTCTGAAACCCGCCGGCCCGGTTCTGCCGGCGGGTCGCCAAACCCATACGGCACAAACAAAAAATGGGCCGACCGGCCCATATCCAATTCCCCGATCCGACCATGGACCAGGCCAGCAATGTCGGAGGCTGTTATAGCGGCAAATTCCGTCAATGCAAGGCTTTTCAGCCCCTGGTTCAGCCCCTGGTTCAGCCCCGGTTGAGCCCCGGCTCAACCCTGGCTCAACCCTGGCGCAGGACCACCCGACGGGTCGCCAGCACGGAGAAAAACCCGAGCAGCAGCCAGAATACCAGATCAAGCCCCAGGCCCATTTCCATCCCCAGGGCGGTGTCGGTGGCGGCGGGCTCGAAACTCAGGCCGGCATTCAGCCCGGCCAGCGGGTCGCCGGCTTCCACCGGCAGGGCCGTCCATTCCGGCAGGGTGGAGACCACCAGCAGGGGGAGCAGGAGCAGCCCGATGCCCAGCACGAGGGCCGAGCGACCCAGGGACCGCAGCCCCCCGCCGGCCAGCCTCCCGCCGGCCAGACTTCCGCCAGGCGACTGGCCCGGCCGCAGCAGGAACAGCCCCCCGCCGGCGCAGGCCACGGTAAACAGCCAGACCAGCAGCCCGATGGCGTCGCGCGGCACGACGCCCGGCACTTCGAGTGGCAGGATCATCCAGGGTATCAGCACGACCGCCAGGAAACCGCCCAGGCCCCAGGCCAGGCCACCGCGATAGCCGGGCGCGCCCAGGCGATGGAAGATCAGCTGCAGCACCAGCCCGCCACCGAGGCCAACCAGCACATGCTGCAGCAGAAAGGCCTCGCGGCCGACAATATCCGAATTGTCCGGCGGCGCGACCACCGCCTTGACAATCATCAGGACCAGCGTGGCGAGGATGCTTGCCATCGCCGCCGCAGCACCCAGCCGGAACGGCATCCGCCCTCCCCCGCAAGGATCGTCCGGTCAGAGCCGGCGCAGGCGATAGTAATGCGGAGTCCGTCCGGCGGCGATGGCTTTCTGTTCGTATTTGCTGGCTGGCCAATCCTCGGGTCGTTGCAGCCAGTCGGCACTGCATGCGGCCAGCCATTCGAAACGCGGCTCGGCCAGGATATGGCGCAGCATCCAGCGCTGGTAATCCGGCACGTCGGTGGCCACGCGCAACTCGCCCCCTGAAGGGATCAGCCGCGCCCAGTCGGCCAGCGTGTCGGCATTCACGATGCGGCGCCACTGGTGCCGCTTCTTCGGCCAGGGATCGGGAAACAGCGTGAAGCCGCGCTGCACGCTACGATCAGGCAGCGCCTTCAGCAGCAGCCGCGCATCGTCGGTGAGGATACGGATGTTATCCCTATGATCGCCGCGCTCATGGCGTTCGGCGATGCGCATCACCAGCTTGGCGACGCCATGCTCATAAGGCTCGATGCCGATGAAGCCGATCTCGGGATGGCGCTCGGACAGTTCAAACAGATGCCCGCCATCGCCGAAACCGATCTCGACCCAGTAGGCCTGCTTGGGACTTGTAAACAGCGTGGCCGGATCGAGCGTCACGCCCGGCGCAGGCAGCGTGAACGACACGCGCGGCAGCCAGTCACCAAAGCGGCTTTCGCGGGTGGGAGAAAGCTTGCGGCCGCGCCGGCGCCCGTAGATCAGGCGTCGTCCAGATACTCCTGGGGGCGCGGCCGCATCATGAGACTCGTCAGACACGAAACCTCTTGAACGTCCTTAGCGGACGTTGAAGGCCGATTTCAGGTCCTTGACCAGATCGGTCTTCTCCCACGAGAAGCCGCCATCCTTGTCCGGCTTGCGGCCAAAATGGCCGTAGGCGGCAGTGCGGGCATAGATCGGCCGGTTGAGCTTGAGATGCTCGCGGATGCCGCGGGGCGACAGGCTCATCAGCTCCTGCAGCACCTTGGCGATCTTGTTCTCGTCCGCCTTGCCGGTGCCGAAGGTGTCGACATAGACCGACAGCGGATGCGCCACGCCGATGGCATAAGACAGCTGGATCAGGCAGCGGCCGGCCAGGCCGGCAGCGACCACGTTCTTGGCCAGGTAGCGCGCGGCATAGGCGGCCGAGCGATCGACCTTGGTCGGATCCTTGCCCGAGAAAGCGCCGCCGCCATGGGGCGCCGCGCCGCCGTAGGTGTCGACGATGATCTTGCGGCCGGTCAGGCCGGCATCGCCGTCCGGACCGCCGATAACGAAGCGGCCGGTCGGATTGACGTAGAAATGCTCGTCATCGCACATCCAGCCCTTCGGCAGGGCCTTCAGCACATAGGGACGCACGATGCGCTTGATGTCGCCGCTCTCCAGCTCGCGGCCCTTCTTGTCCTTGGCGGCATGCTGGGTCGAGACGACGATGGCGGTGGCGCCGGTCGGCTTGCCATTCTTGTAGAGCAGGGTGACCTGGCTCTTGGCGTCGGGGCCGAGCAGCGGCTCCTTGCCGCTGTGGCGCGCATCGGCCATCAACTTGAGGATATTGTGCGACAGCTGGATCGGCGCCGGCATCAGCTCCGGCGTCTCGTTGCAGGCATAACCGAACATGATGCCCTGGTCGCCGGCGCCCTCGTCCTTGTTGCCAGCGGCATCAACGCCGACCGCGATATCGGCCGACTGGCCGTGCAGCAGCACCTCGACCTTGGCGGTCTTCCAGTGGAAGCCCTTCTGCTCGTAGCCGATCTTCTTCACGGTGGCGCGCGCCACCTCTTCGATCTTCTTCTTGTTCACCGCGCCCGACTTCGACACCAGGCTCTTCGGGCCGCGCACTTCGCCGGCCAGCACGATGCGGTTGGTGGTGGTCAGCGTCTCGCAGGCCACGCGGGCATAGGGATCTTCCGTCAGGAAGAGATCGAGCACGGCATCCGAGATCTGGTCGCAGACCTTGTCGGGATGGCCCTCGGAAACCGATTCACTGGTGAACAGATAAGAAGAACGCGCCACGTTTTATCTCCTCAAGCGGCCGCGCCAACCGGCCCGAAGCTGTTTCGCCCCGCACCAGCGCTTGGCGCACGCCGGAATTGGGAAAACGCGAAAGTCCGGTTATTTCGCAGAGGTTACGGCGGGGGTCAAGCGGAATGCCGCCCGGATCAGGCCGAATGCAGTGACCGGATCGGGGCCGGGGCGGCCTCTTCCATCATTGTCGGCCCGCTCATGGCCCGCACCAGGTCGATGATGCGCCGCCGCATGCCAGGCTGGCGCAACTGGTGGAAAGCACGCAGCAATTCGACATCCTCGCGACTGAACGAGGGCAACTGGCCATCTGCAACCACCACCGGTTCAAGCAGCCGGCCATTGCGCGATTCGACGGGCTGGCCCTCCAGGCCTTCGAAGAAATAGGCCGGCGGCACGTCCAGGATCGTGGCGAACTGGAACAGCCGGCTGGCGCCGATGCGGTTGGCGCCCTTTTCGTATTTCTGGATCTGCTGGAAAGTCAGGCCGACCAGTTGGCCGAGCCGATCCTGGCTCATGCCAACCATGGCACGGCGCAGTTTCAGGCGATTCCCGACATGCACATCAACCGAATTCTTCGGCACTGGACGGTCCTTTATTCTGGTGCGGCCAAGCCGGCCGTCGATGCGATACCGCTTCTGCGGTCACCGGCTGAATAAAGCGACCTCCGTCGACGGGGTCAATGATTAATCCGCGCACGGCGAAGCACCGCGCCCAACAAAAGCAGCAGCGCGGCAAGAAGCAGCGCCGGCCAGTCGCCAAACCGGCCATAGACGGTGGGCTTCCCCAACGGCATCGGCAGGGGGCCATCCACCACGCCAACCGCATCCAGCCCCAGGCTGGCGATCATGCGGCCATAGGGGTCGACGATGGCGCTGATGCCGTTATTGGCGGCGCGCACCAGCGGCAGGCCCTGCTCGACGGCGCGGAAGCGGGAAGCGGCGAGATGCTGGTAGGGGCCGGAGGAGCGGCCGAACCAGGCATCGTTGGTCAGGTTGAGCAGCCAGCGGACGGAAGCGCCGTCCGCCGCCACCTCGGCGGGAAAGATCGCCTCGTAGCAGACCAGGGCGCGGGCCGCCGGCAGGCCGGGAACAGCCAGCGGCGCCGCGGCGGCGCCGAAGGAGAAATCGACGCTGCCGACAGCCAGCGCGTCGAGGCCGAGCGGCCGCAGCAGGCCGCGGAAGGGCAGGTATTCACCAAACGGCACCAGATGGATCTTGTCATACTGCGCCGGCAACGTGCCGTCTGAAGCCAGCACGAAGATGCTGTTGTAGAGCACCAGGTTGCGCGACGCGCCGGGGCCACTGCTGAATTCCCGTCTGGGCGCGCCGGTGATCAGCGCGCCGCCGGCCGGCGCCAGTCGCGCCAGCGCCTCGCGCAGGGCGGTTTCCTCATCCAGCAGATAGGGGATCGCGGTTTCCGGCCAGATGATATGCGTCGGCGCAATGGCCGCAGGCTGCAGGCTGAGCGCGACATGGGCCTGCAGGTGCTTCTGCCGCAGGTCGTCGCGCCATTTCAGGGTCTGCGCCACGCTGGGCTGCACCAGGCGCAGCTGGATGCCGGGCATGGTCTCGAACGGAGCCTGCCAGACCCGCAGCGCGCCGGCACCAAGCAGGAGCGCAAAGCCGAGCGGCAGGGCCAGCCCCGCGAGGCGCTGCCGCCGCGACGCCGCCGGCATGGCCGCCAGCGCCAGGCCGCTGCAGGCCAGCATGGTGGCAAAGCCCAGGCCATGGGCGCCGATCCAGGCCGCAGCCTGCATGGTGGCCGGCCAGCCGCCCCAGACATAACCGACCAGGTTCCACGGAAAGCCGGTCAGCACAAAAGAGCGCAGCCATTCGCCCAGCAGCCAGCCACATGGCAGCAGCAGGTGGCGCCAGGCCATGCTGCGCCCGCCGGCAAGCCGGCCGAGCCAGGCGCCGCCGGCGGGGAACAGCGCCAGCAGCAGGGGCAGGCCAAGCACCGGCAGCGGCAGCAGGATCGCGAAGCGTTCGGCATCGACGAAAAAGGCGATGCCGATCCAGTACAGACCCGCGACAAAATAGCCGTAGGCAAAGACATACAGCGTGAAGAAGGCCTGGCGCCGACCGCTTTTGGGACCGCCTTCCACCAGCAGCTGCGCGGCGACCAGCGCGGCCAGGCCGAGCGGGCACAGATAAAGCGGCGCCTGGGCCGCGGCAAGCAGCGCGCCAAGGCCGGCGGCGGCGGCATAACGGCGCCAGCCGCCCAGGCCCTGCCAGCGGGCGATGATTTTACCGAGTTCGGTCATTGTCCGGCAGTAATGGGATTCCGGCTCGCGCGATGCAAAACAGCATTGCTTGGCCGGAATGGCGATTTCAATATCTCCGTCACCCCGGGCTCGCCCCGGGGTCCCATTTCACCAACCCCGGGATGGCAATCGAGGATGCGCATCCTTACGCGGCGTCGGCGCTGGATTGCCGCGACAGCGGGCGGATGCGCACGCGCTTGACCCGGCGCGGGTCGGCATCCAGCACGTCGATCGTCAGGCCGGCGGGATGGTCGAGCTGTTCGCCGCGCAGGGGCACGCGACCGAGATGCGAGACGATCAGGCCGCCAACGGTATCGACATCCTCGTCCTTGTCCGGATCGAGCAGCTGGCGGCCGAGCTTCTTCTCCAGATCCTCGATCGGGCAGCGGCCATGGGCCTCCAGCACGCCATCGGCGCGCTGGATCAGCAGGCCGCCGGCCGCCTCGTCATGCTCGTCGTCGATTTCGCCGACGATCTGCTCGACCAGGTCCTCGATGGTGACCAGGCCATCCACGCCGCCATATTCATCGACGATGATCGCCATGTGGATGCGGGTGTCGCGCATCTCGCGCAGCAGCTCGAGCACGGATTTCGACGGCGGCACCACCAGCAGCTTGCGCACCACTTTTTCCAGCGCGAAGCCGCTGCGGCCGGCCAGATAGGGCAGCACGTCCTTGACATGCACCATGCCGATCACGTCATCCAGCGTCTCGCGATAGACCGGCAGGCGCGAATGCTCGGCATCCACCAGGGTCTTCACCAGCTTCTCGAAATCGATATCGGCCGCCACGGCGATGATGTCGGTGCGCGGCACGCGGATTTCGCCGACCCGCATCTCGCCGACTTCCAGAACGTTACGCAGCAGGGCGCGCTCGGCGGTCTCCTCCGGCGTGGTGGTATCGTCGGCATGCTCTTCGAGCAGTTCCTCGATGCTGTCGCGCAGGCTTTCCTCGCCGCGACCGCGCAGCAGCGTCAGCAGGCGCTGCCACAGGGTGTTGCTGCCGTTTTCACGCGCCTCGCTCATGCTGCCTTCTTCTTCCGCGCGGGGGCTTTCCGGGCCCGGGCCGGCGCGGCCTTCAGCTTAATCGCTTTTTTCGTCACTGCTTTTTTCTTCGCGGTTTTTTTCGCAGCCGCCGTCTTAAGGGCCGGCTTGCGGGGCGCCTGGTAGGGGTCGGCGATGTTCAGGCCGGCGAGGATTTCCACCTCGCGCGGCTCCATCGCGGCGGCCTCGTCATCATCCATGTGGTCATAGCCGAGCAGATGCAGTACGCCATGCACGGTGAGATGGGCGACATGGTCGGCCAGCGCCTTGCCCTGCTCCTTCGCCTCGCGGCGGCAGGTGGCCAGACCCAGCGCGATGTCGCCCAGATAGGCGGGCGGGCGGGCGGGATTGATCGCGGCATCGGCCGGAAAGGACAGCACGTTGGTCGGCTTGTCCTTGGCGCGCCAGCCGGCATTCAGCTTGCGCATCTCGGCATCGTCGGTGAGCAGGATGCTCAGGCCCGTTTTTGCCTTCGCCGGCAATTCGGCCTGCAGGGTGGCGCGCACGGCGCGGCGGATCTGCGCCGCGGGACCCGGCAGGGCCGCGCGCCAGCCGGCGGCGGCGATGCGGATATCGATCTCGGTACTGGAACCGTCGGGCATGGCGGTGCGCTCAGCGCCGCGGCCGGCCGGCGGCGTCCGGCCGGCTCAGGTCAAGCTCCTGCTCGTGCTGGGCATAGGCCCGCACGATCTTGGTGACCAGCGGATGGCGAACCACGTCGGCCTCGCCGAAGCGCACGAAGGAGATGCCGGCAACGCCGTCCAGAATGTCGATCGCATGGCGCAGGCCCGAGGGCACGCCGATCGGCAGGTCGATCTGCGACAAATCGCCCGTCACCGCCAGGCGGGAATTCTCGCCAAGCCGCGTGAGCAGCATCTTCATCTGTACCGGCGAGGTGTTCTGCGCCTCGTCGAGGATGACATAGGCATTGGCCAGCGTGCGGCCGCGCATGAAGGCGAGCGGCGCCACTTCGATCTCGCCGCTCTCCAGGCCCTTGGCGACGCGTTCGGCCGGCAGCATGTCGTAAAGCGCGTCGTAGAGCGGACGCAGATAGGGGTCGATCTTCTCGCGCATGTCGCCGGGCAGGAAGCCGAGCCGTTCGCCGGCTTCGACGGCGGGACGCGAGAGGATGATGCGGTCGACGCGGCCCTCCAGCAGCATGGAAACCGCCATGGCCACCGCCAGATAGGTCTTGCCGGTGCCGGCCGGGCCGAGACCGAAGACCAGCTCGTGTTTCTGCAGCGCGTCGAAATAGGTCTTCTGCGTCACCGAGCGCGGCAGGATGATGCGCTTCTTGGTGCGGACCGCACCCTCGGGCACCTTCTCGCCCTCGCGCAGCATATCACCGGCCTTGTCCCGTAATCTCGCCGTCACTGGAGCGTTCATCTGACCTCCCTGTATCATGCGAATGGCGCCATCGACATCGCCCATTTCAATCATCCGGCCAGCTTCCAGCCGGCCGTAAAGATCACTCAGCACCTGGCTCGCCTGCGCCTGGCCTTCGGCCGGGCCGCTGATCATCAGCCGGTTGCCGCGCGGCGTCACCGCCACGCCAAGGCGCTCCTCGATCCGCGCCAGATGCCGGTCATGCTCGCCGAACAGCAGCGCCAGCAGGCGGTTATCGGCAAATTCGACAATGGTCGGTTGGCCCGGCGTTTCCGGGCCGCGCGTCTCGCTCACAGGCTTGAGCCTTTCGGTTACCAGAAGATCCTTGTGCCGCGCCCGCGTCACGCCGCCTCGCGGCTGGCGCCGGCGAGCTCGCCGAACAGCGAATTGGCATGGCCGTCGGTGACCGTCACGGTGACGAAGTCGCCGATCTTCAATGTCGGATCGTTCAGCACGACCGACTGCATCCAGGGTGAGCGGCCGAGCAGCTGGCCGGCCTGGCGCCCGGGCCGTTCGACCAGCACATCCATGCTGCGGCCGACGCAGGCGCGGTTGAAGGCCGCCGACTGCTCCTGCAGCAGGGCCTGCAGGGCATGCAGGCGCTCGGTGCTGACGGCGTCGGAGACCTGCTGCGGCATCAGGCTGCCCGGCGTGCCGGGGCGCGGACTGTATTTGAAGGAATAGGCCTGGGCGAAACCGACCGCGCGCACCAGCCGCAGCGTGGCCTCGAAATCGCGGTCGCTCTCGCCGGGAAAGCCGGTGATGAAATCGGAGGTCAGCGCGATATCGGGCCGGGCGGCGCGCAGCTTCTCGACAATGCGCAGGTAATCCTCGGCGCGGTGGCCGCGATTCATCGCTTTCAGCACCGCGTCCGAACCCGACTGGATCGGCAGATGCAGAAACGGCATCAGGCCGGAGACATCGCGGTGCGCGGCGATCAGCTCGTCATCCATCTCGCGCGGATGCGAGGTGGTGTAGCGCCAGCGCAGCTTCGGGTGCCGGTGCGCGAAGCGGTCGTTCAGCTCGCGCAGCAGGCGGCCAAGCGACCAGGTGACGCCATCCGGGCCTTCGCCATGCCAGGCATTGACGTTCTGGCCGAGCAGGACAAGCTCAACCGCGCCGGCATCGATCAGCCGGCCGGCTTCGGCGATCACGGCCTCGGCCGGGCGCGAATATTCGGCGCCCCGGGTATAGGGCACCACGCAGAAGGTGCAGAACTTGTCGCAGCCTTCCTGGATGGCCAGGAAGCCGACCGGGCCGGGCGGCGTGACCACCTGTTCGGGCAGATGGTCGAATTTCGATTCGACCGGGAATTCGGTATCCAGCACGCCCATGCCGATGACCGGCTGGCCCTTGGCCTGAGCCCCGGCGGCCTGAGCCCCGGCGGCCTGGGTCCCGGCGCGCTGGCGCTCGGCCGCCCTTTGCCTTTCCATCCGGGCCAGCAGCTCGGGCAGGCGGTGATAGGCCTGCGAGCCGACCACCAGGTCGACGAAGGGGGCGCGGGCATGGATTTCCTCGCCCTCGGCCTGGGCGACGCAGCCGGCCACGGCAATGGTGACGTCATTGCCGCGCGCCTGCGCCTCGGTCTTGCGGATGCGCCAGTGGCCCAGCTCGGAGAATACCTTCTCGGCGGCCTTCTCGCGGATATGGCAGGTATTGATGATCACCATGTCGGCGTCATCGGGCGTCTCGGTCTTGGCGTATCCCAGCGGGGCCAGCACGTCCGCCATGCGGGCGGAGTCGTAGACGTTCATCTGGCAGCCGTAGGTCTTGATGAACAGCTTCTTGGCCAAGTCCGGGTTTCAGCGGGGCGAATCGTCAGATGTAACGAGGCCCCAGACGCTCCTTGATATGTTTCGACTGATGCAGCCTAGCATCCCGCAGGCGGCAAGCCAAGCGGAACGGCGGGTCGATCCGGCCAGCGTCACAGATTCTTCACAAGAGAATCAATGGGTTAATTGAACCGACTCCGACCCGGCCGGCGCCAGGCGTGGCCGGCCTGCGGCCGGACCCTAGCCAATCATCGCCAATAATCGCCAATTATCGCCAATGATCGACAATTATCGCCAATTCCGGCCAATGATCGCCAAAACGGCCTGGCCATTGCGACCTGGGGCAAGAAGGTGAGGACCGCGGAGGATGTGATGCCGGCGGCGGCCAAGATCAAGCCTTGGGATCAAGTCTTGGGAACAGGCCCCGGGATCACGCTCCAGGGGCTGCCGCGGGCGCTTCCCCGGCCGGCAACGCCCCCGCCACATGGCCATGCATATGGTGGTGATGCGGCTTGGGCAGGCTGCGCTGGCCCGGCGCGCGGCCGGCATTGATGTCGCTCAGGCCTTCCAGCACGCGCTGGTGGCACCAGGCCGCCATGCCCTTGCGCGAGGCGAAATCCTCCATCGTCACCGGCTGGTGGAATTCGACCACCGCCTCGCAGGGCCCCGCCTTGAGGAAGCGCCACAGATGCGGCAGCAGGTCCTCGTCGCCAACCCAGGCGAAAATGCGCATCCAGCGCCGGCCGACCGGCATGTGGTTGAGCCGGGCATAACCGAGGCTGAGCGGCTGTACGGTGAGCCTGCGGCCGCGCACCGGATGCTCGGCGGCGGCGAAGAAGGCGGACTTGAAGCTGTGGATGCGCAGGCCATCCGAGGACGTGCCTTCGGGGAACAGGATCAGGTTGTCGCCCTGCTCCAGCCGCTCGCGCATTTCGTCGCGATGCTCGGCGGTGCGGCGACGGTTCTCGCGTTCGATGAACACGGTGCGCTGCAGCCGCGCCAGGGTGCCGAAGAACGGCCAGGTGCCGACCTCGTGCTTGGCGATGAAGCTGGCCGGCAGCACGGCCGACAGCACCACGATGTCGAGCCAGGAAATGTGGTTGGACACGAACAGGGTCGGCGCGGTCGCCGACAATTCGCCAACGCGCCGCACCTTCACGCGCAGCAGCCAGGCGACGCTGCGGTGATAGGCATGCGGCAGGCTGCGCATCAGCGGGCTGCCGGTCTTGATCAGCAGAAACTGAACGGGGATCAGCAGCACCGTCCACGCCAGGAAGACGGCGAGCGTCAATACGGCCCTGATTGTCATGAGATGCATGTCGGCAGGCGCGGTCAGCGACCGCTCTTGTCTTTCTTGCCGCCATCCTTGTCGTCGAGCGGCACGCCGAACAATTCGAGCCGATGATCAACCAGCTTGTAGCCCAGCCGGGCAGCGATCTTTTCCTGCAAAGCCTCGAGTTCCGGATCGTTGAATTCGATGATCTTGCCCGAACGCGTGTCGATCAGGTGATCATGGTGCGATTCGGGCATTTCCTCATAGCGGGCGCGACCGTCGCCGAGGTCGAGCCGGCTGAGGATGCCGTTTTCCTCGAACATGCGAACGGTGCGGTAAACCGTGGCGATCGAGATGCGCGGATCGACCGCCACCGAGCGGCGATGCAGTTCCTCCACATCGGGATGATCGTCGGAAGCGCTCAGCACGCGGGCAATCACCCGCCGCTGGTCGGTCATCCGCATGCCCAGTTGTTCGCAGAGTTGTTCGAGACGGCTGCTCATCGGCCGGCTGCCCTTTTATGCTGTTCAATCCCTGTCGAAGCGACCCGCTAGTTTTAGCACGTCCCTTCCGAGGATGAAACGCGTCGCCATGGCTGTTGGTGCGGATATCGGCCCGCCCGGCCGTCAAAACCCGTGCGCGCCACGCCCGGCACGGCGCGGTCAGCGCCGGCGGCGGCCCTTGCCGAGGCCGATCTTCTTCGCCAGCGCCTGTCGTTGCAAGGCGTAATTGGGCGCGACCATCGGATAATCCGCCGGCAGGCCCCAGCGTTCGCGATACTGCTCTGGCGTCATCTTGTAATGGCTCATCAGATGGCGTTTGAGCATCTTCAGCTTCTTGCCGTCTTCCAGGCAGACGATGTAATCGGGCATCACCGATTTCTTCACCGCGACGGCCGGCTGCGGCCGCTCGCCGCCACCGGCCGGGGCCGCCGACAGCAGGGTCGCCCCACTGCCGTCGATGCCGGCCAGGGTGGCGTAGACCTGGCGGATCAGCGCCGGCAGATCGGCGGCATCGATCTTGTTGTTGGAGACATGGGCGGCGACGACCTCGACGGTCAGCGCCAGCAATTCCGACCGGTCGGCGGCTGTGGCCATGATCTCGCTCCCAATATCTGAAATAAAACGCCGTATGGGTCGAAATATAGGCGGCCGGCCGACACTAAATCCAGTGATCAATCCGGGTTAATTTTTACGATTTGCTTAAAACCGGCAGTAATACCTGCATGACCAGGGCATCGCCGCCGGCGGCGTAATAGCCGGTACGGCGCCCCACCGCCTGGAAGCCCAGGCCGGCATAGAGGGCGCCGGCGGCAGCATTGGCCTCGGCCACCTCGAGGAAACAGCGGCTGGCGCCGGCCCCGGCCAGCCGCGCGAATCCCTCGCGCAGCAGGGCGGCGGCGACGCCCAGGCGGCGCAGCCGCGGCCTGACCCCCAGCGTGATGATTTCGGCCTCGTCGGCGGCGATCCGCAGCAGCAGGAACCCGGCCGGCTGGTCGCCGGTCAGCGCCAGCAGGCACAGCGCGCCCGGCATGGCGAGCAGCTCGCGGAAACTCTGCGCGTTCCAGACCTCGCCATGGGCATCGCCGGCAAAGGCTTCTTCATGCAGCAGCGCCAGCAGCTCGGCGCTTTCGGCGCCGCAGGGCCGGATCGTCACATCAAGGCTGGCGCGTGGCTGGGTGACGGCCGGCAGGGCGGCATCGGGCGGCCGGATATAAAGCGGCGATGGCGGATGCACCGGCCGGGGCTGGGCGGCAGCCAGCCGCGCCACGATCACCGGATCGGGATTGGGCGATGCCGGCGACAGCAGCAGGTCGTCGCGGCCGGCCGCCTGTCGCAGCAGCGTAGCGCCGCTGCCGACCAGCACCGTCGCGCCGGCGGGCAGGGCGGCAACGGCTGTGGCCACGGGCAGGATCCGCGGCTCGGCCAGCGCCGCACCCAGGCCATTGGCGGCGGCGGCGAAAGCCTGCATGTAGACCTCGCCGCGACGCGCATCGATCACGGCCACGATGGGTTTGCCGGGCTGCGCGGCCGCCACGGCCAGCGCCTGCGTCGTGGTGACGCCATGCACCGGCCGGTTCAGCGCGAGGCCAAGCGCGCGGGCCGTGGCCAGCGCCGTGCGGATGCCGGTGAACGACCCCGGCCCGATGGTGGCGGCGATGGCGTCAAGCTGCGCAAGCGCGATGCCGGCGGCGTTCCGCGCCTGCTCCAGCACCGGCAGCAGGCGCTCGGCATTGCCCTTGCCGCCGGGCGAGACCACGCGCGCCAGCACCTTGTCGTCGGCGACGATGGCGACCGAGCAGGCATCCAGCGCGGTATCGATGGCGAGCAGCTTCACGGCCGCCATCCGCGATGGTAGGAGAAGGCATGACGAACCATGCCAGCCTGATCGAGATCGCCGGCCCGGATTATCCGGTGCTGATCGACATGCGTTATGCCGGTCCCGCCAACATCACCGGCCTGCCGATCTACAAACGCGCCGGCTGTTTCCTGAATCCGGAAGCCGCCACGCTGCTGCGGCGCGCCATCGCGCTTGCCGCGCAGATCGAGCTGCGGCTGAAGGTCTTCGATGCCTTCCGCCCCACCGAGGCGGCCTGGGCCTTGTGGAATCATAATCCCGATCCGAATTTCCTCGCCGATCCACGCAAGGGCTCGCCCCATTCGCGCGGTGCGGCGGTGGATGTCACACTGGTCGATGCCGAGGGCCGCGAATTCGACATGGGCACCGATTTCGACGCCTTCACGCCGCTGGCCTTCCACGGCAGCCTCGACATCACGCCGTCGCAGCAGCGCAACCGCGCCCTGCTGCTGGGCATCATGACCGCCGCCGGCTGGGACTTCTACCGCAATGAATGGTGGCACTACCAGCTTTTCCAGCCGCGCCGCTATCCGCTGCTGTCGGATGCGGCGGCCGGCACGTCGATGATGTGATCCGGAATGACATGGCCGGCGGCCCAGCGCGCGGCCGCGTCGAAGTCTTCCTTCTCCTGCAGTACGGCGGCGATCTTCTCGCCCAGCACCGGGCCGAACTTGAAACCGTGGCCGGACGTGCCGCACAGCGCGAAGCCGCGCGCGCCGAGGCGGCGGAACTGGAAGCGTTCCTCGGGCTCGACATCATAGAAGCAGGTCTTGCCCTGCAGGATGCGATAGCCTTCCAGCCCGGCGATGCGGTGGCGCGCATTGTCCAGGATGGCGTCGATCTCGGCCGCTGACGGCTCGCGGTCGCCGCCCGGATCGGCGGTGGGGCCAAACCGGTGGTCGCCGATCTTGAGGCCCGTGCGCATGCCATCCCGCGTCACCCGCGGCGGCACCAGATAAAAGCCCTTCGTGGCGCCGATCTCGAGCAGCATCGGCGCGGCATGCCAGGCGGCGGTGAATTCCGCCGGCGGCTGCAGATAGACGATGGTCTGGCGCGACGGACGCGATACCGGCGCCAGATCGGGCAGCAGCTGGCCGGTCCACGGCCCGGCCGCGACCAGGATGCGATCGGCGCGCAGGCCGTTGCCATCGGCCAGGCGGAGCGTGCCGGCTTCGGCATCCAGCGCCGCCACCGCCTTGCCGGTGAGCAGCGGCACGCCGCGTTCGCGCAGGTGACTGCTGAGCGCGGCGATGATCGCTTCGGCAAACAGCAGGCCGCCCGAGGGGCAGTAATAGGCATCCTCCAGGCCATCGCCGACCAGCATCGGCCAGCGGCCGGTCACCGCCTCGGCGTCGAAGGCGAGATGCTCGATCTCCTCGGCGGCCAGCGCCACCACGCATTCCTTCGCCCAGCTGTCGCCCGCGCCGCTCAGGACCAGCGTGCCGGTTTCGGCATAGAAGCGCATCTTGAGATCGCCCCACAGCCGTTCCCAGCCATGATACGCCTCGCGCACCATGCGCAGATAGCCGCGCTGCGCGCCGTAGGGGTAGCGGATCAGGCGATGCTGGTCGACCGAAGTGCCGAGCGGATTGGGCAACGCGCCCTGCTCCACGACGCTGACATCGGCGCCGGCGCGCTTGAGCGCCCAGGCCGCGGAAAGCCCGACGATGCCGCCGCCGACGATGATGGTCTTCATATCTGCCTGCCCGGTGTCATTCGTTGGCCATCACGCTGGCAACCACCAGCTCGGCGGCCGCGAGATCTTCAAGAGCGGTGCCGACCGATTTGAACAGCGTGATCTCGTCGTCATGGCCACGCGCGAAGGCATCGGCGCGGCACAGATCAAACAGATCGCCGCGCACCTGCTCGGCCGTCAGCAGCCCGTGTTTCAGCGGCACCACCAGATCGCCGGCTTCCTTCAGCGCGCCGCTGCGCGTATCGACCCAGACGGAGGCGCGCTGCAGGGCCGCATCATCGGCCTCGCGCATCTCGGGCGTGAAACCGCCCACCAGATCAACATGGCTGCCGGGCCGCAGCCAGTCGCCGCGCACCAGCGGCTCGCGGCTGAGCGTGGCGCAGGAAATCGTGTCGGCCGCGCGCACCGCGTTCTCCAGATCATCAACCACCGCGATGGCCGCGTTCAGGTCGGTGAGTTTTTCCGCTATCGCCTCGGCGCGGAAACGGTTGCGATTCCAGATCTCGATGCGCTTGTAGCGCCGCACCGCGCAATGAGCGCGGATCAGATGCGGCGCCAGCGAGCCGGCGCCGACCATCAGCAGCTGTTTCGCGTCGCGCCGCGCCAGATAATCGGCGGCCAGCGCCGAGGCGCAGCCGGTGCGGCGCAGGGTGAGCGCGACGCCATCGATCACCGCCTTCGGCGTGCCGGTCTTTGCATCGAGCAGCAGATAGGAACCGGTGACCGAAGGCAGGCCAAGCCTGGCATTCTCGGGATAGACGCTGACCGCCTTGATGCCGATATGGCCGCCGGGCTGCCAGGCCGGCATCAGCAGCAGGGTGCCGCCGGCGCCGCCATCGGGATCTTCGATATGGAAATGGCTGCGCAGCGGCATATGGCCGCCGGTGCTGCGGAAGGCGGCGCGCAGATGCTGCACCAGCTTGCCGTAGGGCAGGGCCGCATGCACGGCAGCGGCCTCGATGCTGCGCATCATGATGCTCCTAGATCGCCGGCGGCGGCACTGACGGCAGCGTGCCGGGACCAGTGGAGGACGATGCCGCGGCCGCTTTCTGCGCCTGCATCTGGCGCTTGTGGCGGGCAGCGGCCCAAGCATTCAGGCGGCCATACGCCGCGCCCAGGATGAGGCCGGCGAGAAACACCAGGAAAACCAGCAGATAGAGCGGCAGGTCGAGAATGAAGGGCAGCGGTTCGAGACTGACGGTTACGCCCTGGCGGTTGGAGACCGCGAAGACCACCAGGATGATCAGCAGCAGGGCAGCAAACAAAACGCGCAGGAAGCGCATGGCGGCCCCGCGCCGGTTATTCGTCGGACTCGGCGGTCTGGTCGCCCGACAGATTCAGTTTTTGGCGCAATTCCTTGCCGGTCTTGAAAAACGGCACGAATTTCTCCTGCACGTCGACGGCGGCGCCGGTGCGTGGATTGCGGCCGGTGCGCGCCGGTCGGCGTTTCACCGAAAAGGCTCCGAAACCGCGCAATTCGACGCGGTCGCCGCGCGAGAGCGCATTGGCGATTTCATCGAATATGGTGCCGACGATCCGCTCGATATCGCGTTGCGTCAGATGCTGGTTGCGTTCGGCCAGACGGTTGATGAGTTCGGACTTGATCATCGGCGTTTCCCTGCACAGTGGTGGCGGGGCCCCCTCGTTCGCTACTCAGGGTGCCAAAGCGAGATCAGCCCGTCAAGCTTAAGCCGTTCGGAGAAAAGGCTTTTTCCAATCAAGGCGGCAAAGGTGCGGCTGCCGACCCCGTCCAGCCAGCCGGCCGGGGGCTCCGGCGGGATGTCCTGGAGCGGCAATTCAGCGGCAATTCCCCGGTTCCGGGCCAGCCAGTCGCGCGCCTCGGCCAGGCCGCCCAGGCCGTCAATCAGCCGGTTTTCCAGCGCCGCCCGGCCGGAATAAACCCGCCCGTCGGCCAGTTTTGCCACGGTTTCGACCGGCAGATCGCGGCGCTCGGCCACCAGTTTGACGAACCAGGCATGGGTTTCCAGCACCATGCTCTGGATCTGGGCCCGGCCTTCCGGGCTCATCGGACGGGTCGGGTTGGGCTCGGCCTTGAGCGGGCCGGACACGATGGTTTCGGCGCTGATCCCGATTTTTTCCATCAGCTTGGAGAATTCCGCAGTCTGGAACAGCACCCCGATCGAGCCGGTCAGCGAGGTTTCCCGGGCCAGCACCTGGTCGCCGGCCACCGCGATCATGTAGCCGGCCGAGGCGCCCAGGGTGCCGATCACCGAGACCACCGGCTTTTTCTCGCTCACCTTGCGGATCGCCTGGAACAGGGCCTCGCCGCCATAGGTGCTGCCGCCCGGACTGTTGATATGAATGATCAGCGCCTGCACGCGCTCGTCGGTGGCGGCCTCGTGCAGCTTTTCCATCCACCAGTCGTTCTCGGCGATCACGCCGCTGATCTCCAGGCGGGCGACATGGGCCTGATGCCGGCGGATCACGTTGCCCGGGTCGATCCAGTACAACGCGCCGGTCGCGGCGACCACGAGAGCAAGCACGGCGACCAGGCGCCACCAGTTCAGGCGGCGCGCCAGACGGCGGCGTTCCAGCCAGGCATCGGTATCGTTTGACATGGCGACAAGGTAAGGGCGGGCCGCCGGCTTGCCAAGGGAGCCAGCCGCGACAAACCCGGGAAAATCCTTGTAGTCTCGGGCGATGCTGCGACTGATTGCCTTGTTTCTGCTGCTTGCCGCCGGCCCGGCCTGGGCGCAGGGCCCGGGCGGCGCGGCACCGCGCTATACGGACCGGCCGCTGTCGGCCACGCCGCTGGATCGCGCCATCACGCAACGCCACTGGGCGCCGGGCCTAAATGACGGCTTTGTGCCGCAGGGCCTGGCCTTTGCCCGCGATACGCTGTTTGTCGGCGCCTACCAAAGCCGCAATGCGCGGCAGAATCGCGGACCGGCGCGCATCTTCGCCGTCGATCCGCAGAGTGGCGCGGCGATCGGTGGCTTCGACCTGCCGGCCAGCATCGGCCATGCCGATGGCCTTGCCGCCCTGTCCGATGGCGGAATGCTGTTCCTCGCCGACAACAGCCGCAGCCTGCATGCCTTCGACCTGCCGCGTTCGCTGCAGGCCGGCCATGCCGTTTCCGTCGGCCGGGCGCGCCGGCTGGCCAATGAGCCGGGCCTGGGCAGCAACCTGCTGACATCCGATGGCGAGCATCTGTGGTTCGGCAGGTTCAGCCGCGATGGCGAGGCCTGGCTGGTCGCGGCCGGCATCGCAGCGCTGTTCAATGGCGACGCGGCGCCTTTCGCCCTGCGCGATGCCGCGCGCCGCATTCCCCTGCCTCCGCATGCCCAGGGCGCCAGCTTCGATTCCGCCGGACAGCTCTGGATCAGCGCCAGCAACAGCCGCATGGGCCGGCTGTATCGCCTGGATGCAAAAACCGGCGCCGTGCTGGCCGAATATCCGGCCATGGCAGGGCTGGAAGACCTGACGCATGACCGCGACGGCCGGCTCTGGGCCGTGGGCGAGGCCGGGTCGCAACGCTGGAATGCCTGGGCAACATTTTTCCCGCTGCTGTTTGCCATCGACCCGGCGACGCTGCAGTAGCTTGCCCGCGCCCGCAAAGCCGCCATACTGCGGCCATGGCATTGCCGCTTGATCCGACCGTGCCGCTGGCCGGCATCCTTCTGATCCTGCTTCTGGTCTGGCTGACCGGCGGAAGCCGGCACGCCCGGCTGGCCGGTGGTCATGATGCCGCCGCGCTTCTCGCGGCGCCGGAAACCGGCTTCACCACGTCCGACATCGCCGTATCGGCCGACGGCGACTGCGCCATCGCGCGGGACCCGGCCGGCCACGTGGCCGTGGTGTTCGCCAGCGGCGCGAAACTGGCGGCGCGCAGGCTGCGGCCGGCCGAGATCGTCGCCGTGACGCTGAGCGCGGGCGAGGATGGCCACGCCGTGCTGGCGATCCGCACCACCGCCTTCACGCATCCCGATTTCACCCTGCGGCTGGCGCGCACGGCGGCAGAAGACTGGCAGCGCCATCTGGCGGAGATGCCGGCATGAGCGAACTGCCATTCGCCCTGCCCGATCCGGTGATCCTGGCGATCCCCGCCTTCGTCGGGCTGGCCGCGCTGGAAATCCTGGTCGCGCGCCTGCGCAAACAGCCGGCCTATGAACTGCGCGACACCGCCGCGTCATTGACCATGGGGCTGGTCAACCTGGTGCAGGCCGTGCTGTTTGCCGGCGTGATCTGGTCGAGCCTGCAGGCGACGTATCAATGGCGGCTGCTTGATCTGCCGTTCAATGCCTGGACCTGGCTCGCGCTGCTGTTCGCGGAAGACTTCGTCTATTACTGGTTCCACCGCCTGAGCCACGAGCATCGCATCTGGTGGGCGGCCCATGTGAACCACCATTCCTCGCAGCATTACAATCTCTCGACGGCTTTGCGGCAGCACTGGACCGGCAACCTGGCCTTCACCTGGGTGCTGTGGCTGCCGCTGGCGCTGCTCGGTTTTCCGCCGGCGCTGATCGTGTTCCAGAAGGGCATCAGCCTGGTCTACCAGTTCTGGATCCATACCGAGCAGATCCGCCGCCTGCCGCGCTGGTTCGAGGCCGCGTTCAACACGCCATCGCATCACCGCGTGCATCACGCCACCAATCCGCGTTATCTCGACCGCAACTATGCCGGCATCTTCATCATCTGGGACAAACTGTTCGGCAGCTTCGCCGCCGAAGACGATGCCGAGCCCTGCCGCTATGGCATCGTGAAGAATCTCGGCAGCTTCAATCCGCTGCGCATCGCCTTTCACGAATGGGTCGAGATCGGCCGCGACCTGCGAAAGGCCGGCTCGCTGAAAGACGCCTTCGGCTATCTGTTCGGCCCGCCGGGCTGGCGGCCCGATGGCGCCGGCATCACGTCGGACATATTGCGGGCGCGCTGGCGGGCGGAACGGGCAGCCGGCGACTAGGATCTGTACCCTAGAGCGCGTCGAGCATGCCGCGGAAGGTGGCCTGCAGCACGCCCTTTTCCAGGGCCTGCATCGGAATGAGCTGCGGTTCCGGCTGTTTCGCCGGCGCGGCCGACACGCTCCAGGTCACCGCGCCCAGCACGAAGGCAACCCGGCCGGGATCGCCCTCGGCCGCCACCGGCAGCAGCAGGCGCCGCACCCGGCTCATGCCCTCTTCGGCCCAGCGCTGGGTGCTTTCGGCATAAAGCGGCTGCGCCTTGCCGATCACGGTGGCGTAGAGCTGCTCCATATGCTGGCGATAGGCGCCGCCGTATGTTTCGGCGCTGGTTTTGCCCGTGGCATCGCGGCCGAACCGCTGCACCAGCTCGGTGCCGACCAGCCGGAACCGGACCACCTGCCCCTCGCCGGTGGGTTCGGCCAGGGCGAGGAAGGGCAGCAGGCGGCGCGGCATGTCGAGCGGATCGATGACATTACGCAGCGGCAACGCATCCTCGATCCGTCTGGCCGACCAATAGGCGGCCAGATTCAGCAGGATGCGATCATCAGCAAAGGGGAGTGGAAGACCGGCGGCCACAACAGGTAACGAATGGGTGAAACGGACGAATCGCGTGGGTGAACAGTGACTCGACAGTCAGATAATTTTCATTTTATTACAATGACTTACAACTTATCAGCGAATCACTCTCAGTAGAAATATCGCCCAGGGGCCACTAGTCGCCGCCGGCCTCGCCATCCAGCTGCGTGCGCAGGCGCGCCAGGGCGAGCCGGATCCGCGATTTTACCGTGCCCAGCGGCAGCTTCTCGCGCGCGGCGATGTCGCGATGCGACAGATCGGCGAAAAAAGCGAGCTGCAGCAGATGCATCTGGTCCGCCGGCAGCCCCTGCATGGCCCGCCGCAGCCGGGCTTCGGTTTCGGCCTGGTCGACGCCGCTGTCGGGCGCCGGCGCGTCGTCGGGCACCAGAGCCGGATCGGCGGGGTCGATTTCCGGTCGCTTTTCACGGCGCAGGCGATCAATCCGCTTGTTGCGCGCAATGGTGAACAGCCAGGTCGCCACCGAGGCCTGCGCGGCATCGAAGGTGGCCGCCCGGCGCCAGGCCACGATCAGGCTTTCCTGCGCCAGCTCCTCGGCAACATCCTCCGGCGTGCCGAGCCGCATCATGTAGGCCTTCAGCCGCGGCGCGAAATGATCATAGAGAATGGCAAACGCGGCGCGGTCGCCGGCATCGGCCACCGCCTGCATCAGCATCGCCTGGCGTTCGCGATCCATGCCGCCCGTTTCCATCGCCGCCATGCTGCGCGAAGCGCCCGGATAAGGCAAGACAGCCAATGGCTTAAGCAGGCATCCCGGGGGCGGCGGCGGCGCTGCCATGATGTTGCCATGAAATCGGGTGGAAATCCCCTCCCGTCGCCGCTATGTTCGCCGCCATGACCGACAAGAAGGCTTATCGACCGGCAGCTTTGCTGCTCGCCTCGCTCCTCCTTTTTCTGCCGCTCGGCCATGGCGATGCCCAGGCTCAGCAGAAGCCGCAGAAAAAGCAGACGGCTGCGAAAAGCGAGACCAAACGCATCGGCAGCTTCCAGGGCTGGGATGCCTATGAGCATACCGACCAGGGCGCCAAGCTCTGCTATCTGCACGCCCAGCCGCAAAAGAAGGAACCGGCTGCGGCCAAGCGCGGCGAGATCTATATCCTGGTGACGCATAAGCCGAAGGAAAAGATCCGCAACGAGGTGAGCATCTATTTCGGCTATCCGCTGAAAGAGAGCGTGGCGGCGCAAGCGGTGATCGGCACCGCGAATATCGAGATGTTCACCCACCAGGAAGCGGCCTGGGCGGCAGATGCCGCCACCGACCAGAAGCTGGTCGATGCCCTGCGCAAGGGCAAGACGCTGGTGGTGAAGGGCGAATCCGCCCGCGGCACCAAAACCACCGATACCTATGACCTGAACGGCTTCGGCGCCGCGCTGCAGGCCATCGACAAGGCCTGCGGCATGGGGGGAACGTCGTAACCGCCATGACCGCGATTGTTCCCGACATCGCCGCCCGTCCGGCCGCCGCCCGCCCAGCCGCTGCATCGGCCGCCACCGGCGCGGATGGCCGCAGCGACCTGCTGGGCCTGACGCGGCCCGAGATCGCCGCCGCCCTGGTGGCCGCCGGCGAGGCCGAGAAATCGGCCAGGATGCGCGCCAACCAGCTGTGGCACTGGATCTATTACCGCGGCAGCCGCGATTTCACCGCCATGACGACGCTGTCGAAGGATCTGCGCGAACGCCTGGCGGAGCGGTTCACCATCGGACGGCCGGATGTCAGCAAGGACCTGAAGAGCACCGACGGCACCCGCAAATGGCTGCTGAAATTCGCCGATGGCGAAGAAGCCGAATGCGTGCATATCCCGGAAGACGACCGCGGCGCGCTGTGCGTCTCCAGCCAGGTCGGCTGCACGCTGACCTGCAAATTCTGCCATACCGGCACCATGAAGCTGGTGCGCAACCTGGATGCCGGCGAGATCGTCGGCCAGGTGATGCTGGCGCGCGACCATCTTGAGGAATGGCCCTCGCCCAAGGATGGCCGCATGCTGTCCAACATCGTGATGATGGGCATGGGCGAGCCGCTGTACAATTTCGACAACGTGTCGAAGGCGCTCAAGATCGTGATGGACAACGAGGGCATCGCGATCTCGAAGCGCCGCATCACGCTGAGCACCGCCGGCGTGGTGCCGATGATCGCGCGCTGCGGCGCCGAGCTGGGCGTGAACCTCGCGATCAGCCTGCATGCCGTGCGCGACGACATCCGCGACGTGATCGTGCCGATCAACAAAAAATATCCGATCAAGGAGCTGCTGCAGGCCTGCGCCGATTATCCGGGCCTGAGCAACGCGCGCCGCATCACCTTCGAATACGTGATGCTGAAAGGCGTGAATGACACGCCGGCCGACGCGAAGGAGCTGGTGCGGCTGCTGAACGGCATTCCGGCCAAGGTGAACCTGATCCCGTTCAACCCGTGGCCCGGCGCGCCCTATGAATGCTCGACCGACGAGACGATCCGCAAGTTCAGCGACATCGTCTTCAATGCCGGTTATTCCTCGCCGGTGCGCACGCCGCGCGGCCGCGACATCATGGCCGCCTGCGGCCAGCTCAAATCGGCCAGCGTGAAGCGCAGCAAGGCCGATATCCTGCGCGAGCAGGCCGCCAAGGAAGCCGCGGCGACCGCGGCCCTGCCGGCCTGATCCGATGGCCGCCCCGCGCCACGCCCGTCTGCTCCTGGCCGCCGCCGCCCTGCTGGCGGCATGGCCCGCCATGGCGCAAAGCAACCTGACCGGCCTCAATCTGGCGCCGCCACCGCCGGCCCTGCCGGCTGCCCCGGCTGCATCACCGCTGCCGGCGCCTGCGCCGGCCGTGGCCGGAATTGACGAGCGCATCGCCTTCAACAGCACCGAGCGCTGGTTGATTCCGCATTATTTCCAACGCGTGCGCGAACAGCAGAGGCGCGCCGCGCGGGCCAAGAAATTCCAGCGCGCCCTGCCAGATGGCATCGCCACGCCGCCGCAGAAAGGCGACATGCTGCCGCTGGGCGTGGTGGCCAGCCTGCATCGCCTGCCGGCGCCGCTGGTCCGCGACCTGCCGCCGGAACGCCCGGACACCAACCGCCTGGTGGTCGGCACCGATATCGTGATGCTGCGCAGCTCAACCGGCGAAGTGCTCGACGTGCTCAACAGAGTGATCGAGTGATCAGGCCGCCCGGGCTTCGACCCGGGCCTGCATCCGGACCTGCGATGCCGGTTTCGCTGTTTCCGCTTTCTTGAAAAATCCGACCAGCTCGGCCAGCGCGCGCGCCTGTTCCGCCAGGGCCTGGGCCGAGGCGGTGGTTTCCTCCACCAGGGCAGCGTTGCGCTGGGTCGCCTGATCCATCTGCGCCACGGCGGTGTTGACCTGCTCCAGCCCGGTCGCCTGTTCTTTGCTGGCCGCCGCGATCTCGGCGATGATATCGGATACACTCCTGATGGCCTGGTTGACCTCGTCCAGCGCGGCGCCGGCGCGATCGACCAGCCCGGCACCCTCGCGCACATGGCCATTGGAATCCTCGATCAGGCCCTTGATCTCCTTCGCGGCATTGGCCGAACGCTGCGCCAGCGCGCGCACTTCGTGCGCCACCACCGCGAAACCCTTGCCGGCTTCGCCGGCGCGGGCCGCCTCGACGGATGCGTTCAGCGCCAGCAGATTGGTCTGGAAGGCGATCTCGTTCATCACCACGACGATGTCGCCGATGCGGGTGGCGCTGGCCTCGATCTTCTGCATCGCGCCAACCACGCCCTGCACCACGACTCCGCTGGCGACCGCCTTGTCGCGGGCAGCGGCGCTTAAGTGATCGGCCCGCGCGGCGTTGTCGGCATTCTGTTTCACCGTCGCGGTGATCTGCTGCATGGTCGCCGCGGTTTCCTCCAGGGCGGCCGCCTGGCTTTCGCTGCGCTGGGCCAGATCGAGGCTGCCGGCGGAAATCTCGCCGGCGGCCGATTGCACCGCCACCGTGCTGTCGCCCAGGCGGCGCGAGAAATCGCTGAGCAGGCTGGCCATGCGGTTGGCGCTGTCCTTCAGCTGGCTGAAGATGCCGGCGTAATCACCCGTCACCTTGTGGCCGGTATCGCCATGGCCAAGCGCCTCGGTCACGTCGGCCAGTTCGCCCACCATGCCCTGCAGCATCTCGGTCAGCCGGTTGAGCTGACGGCTGACATCGAGGAAAAAGCCTTCCTTGCCGTCCTGCGCCAGCCGGCCGGCAAGGTCGCCGCCGATGATGCGGTTGACCAGCTCGCTGATCTCGGCGGCGGCGACTTTTTCGCGCGCCTCACGCTCGGCGAGCTTAAGCCGCTCGCCGTCGCGCACCACCTGGCGGTCGCGCGATGATTTGCGCCGCGCCCGGCTTTCGCCCCGCCAGTCGCGCCAGGCCTGGCGCAGGTCGCCGAACCGCCGGCCGCCGCCGGCGACCAGGCCGGCCAGCGCGACCACCGGCAGGCCGAGCGTCAGGCAGGCGGCGAAAACGCCGGAGAAACGATCCTTCGGCTGCGCCAGCAATCGCGCGCAGTCGGCGCGCAGATCGGCGGCGACGCGGTCGCGGACCCGGTTGATCTGCTCGATCCGCTGCGTCGTGGTCTGAAACCAGTGCGGCGCCGCTATGCCGCCGGTGGAGCCATGGGCGAAACCGTCATGGATCGCGGCGCGTAAGGTCTGCACGGCCGTGAATACCGCGTCCTGACAGACCGTATCGAAGAAGGCCGCCTGCGCCGAAGAGGCATGCGAGCGGAAGACGGCGAAATCGGCCTCCTGCAGGAAACCCAGACTCATGAACCGCTGGAAGACCGGCAGCTCGAAGCGGCCGGCCGCCAGCGCGCCCGACCCGGTGGCGCGTTCCTGCGCCGATTTCTCCAGGCCTTCCAGCAGGGCAAGGAATGCATCCAGCCCGCGGGCGAAGGCCATGTTGTTCAGCAGATAGCCGATGCCGCGCACGCTTTCCAGGCCATGGCGGATCGGCACGGTCCAGTTGGCGAAGGATTGCTGGGTGGTCAGCTCAAGCCGGTCGATGGCAGGCCGGTTGGCGCGGGCGCGCTCGAGCAGGGCGCCGAGTTCGTCGCCGGCAGAAACCAGCGATGCCAGCAGGGCATGCCCGCGACAATCCTCGACCGCGGCCCTGACCGCGACCGCGCTCTGGTCCATCGCGCCGCGCGCCACCTGCAGCTGGTCGCGGAATTCATGGCCCTTGCTGCCGATGAACAGCGCGCTGGAGCCGCGTTCGCGCTGCAGGTCGTTGGCCAGTTGCCCGATGGCGATGGCATAGGCGATGGCCTTTTCGGCGGCCGGGGCTTCGTCACGCAGCTGCCGCTCCTCGAACAGGCGGGTGGCGGCAAAGCCGACAAAACCGAGTATCGCAAGATTGCGGGGTGAGGTCGGTGAGGTCTGGACGGCGGCAGGCATGCGGCACCTCTTCTTTATCGCTTTTGGGTGGTCGCAACCGGCGACACCATGCTTCAAAAGCAAGCATGATCCGTGCCAAGAAAACTTTGGCGGAAACAGCCTGACATGCCACGCACGGTTCGCGTGCAGCGCGGCCCGCAAAAAAAGATGCCGTCCGACGCAACGCCGAACGGCATCCTGCCTTGATCATCTGCTGCGGCCCTGGCGGGCCGGCGACGCGGTATCAGTAGCGCTTGTAATCGAGGAACTTGCCGGTCATGACGATCTTGACGCGGTCGCCCTTCGGATCGGGCAGGCGTTCCATCGTCATGTTGAAGTCGATCGCCGACATGATGCCGTCGCCGAATTCCTCCTGGATCAGCTCCTTCCAGGTGGTGCCATAGACCTGCACCAGTTCGTGGAAGCGATAGATCAGCGGATCGGTCGGCGGGCCCGGCGGCAGCGAACCCCGATAGGGCGTCTCGGCCAGCAGCTTCTCTTCCATCTTGCCCAAGCCGAACAGCTTGGCCGCCTTCGCCGCCTGCGGCGGCGTCAGCTTCATCTGGCCGAGCAGGCCGGCGGTGAGGAAGATCGGCGACTGCTTGGAATCGATCTTTTTGGTGATCTCTTTCCAGCTCCAGCCTTTCATCCGCTTGATGTCGAGAATCTTCTCGGTCACGGACTCGCGTTTCACGGTTTCTCTCCTGTGGTTCTGGTGGCGACGGACATGGTTATTCGGCAGCCGCGCCGTCCAGGCCTACCCCCAGCCCCGCCTTGGGCGCGGCGGCATAGACATGCGGCGGCTTGCGGGCATCCCAGCCCGCCGGTGGCGTGAAGGCCTTCGAGCGCCGAACCAGGAAATCCAGCAGGTGATTGCGGATCGGATAGTAATCCGGCAGCTGGTGCAGGGTTTCGCGGCTGCGATCCTTCGGCAGGGTGTTGACCAGGATCTCGGCGATCCTGGCGCCGGGCCCGTTGGTCATCAGCACGATGCGGTCGGCCAGCAGCATGGCCTCGTCGACATCATGGGTGATCATGAAGACGGTAAGATTGGTGGCGGCGCGCAGGCGCAGCACCTCGTCCTGTAATGTTCCACGCGTGAGTGCATCGAGAGCCGAGAACGGCTCGTCCATCAGCAGCGTTTTCGGCTCGGTCGACAATGCGCGGGCAATGCCGACGCGCTGCTTCATGCCGCCGGAAAGCTGCGCCGGCCGTTTCGCTTCCGCGCCGGCCAGGCCGACCATGGCGATGTATTTGCGCGCATGCTCGATGGCCCTGGCCTTCGGCCAGGCCGGCCAGCGCGACTGCACGGCAAACAGCACGTTGTCGAGCACGCTCATCCACGGCATCAGGGCATGGCCCTGGAACACCACGGCGCGGTCCAGGCTGGGGCCTTCCACCGCCTTGCCGTCGAAGATGATGGCGCCGTCGCTGGGCGTGTCCAGGCCGGCCAGGATATTGAGCACGGTGGTCTTGCCGCAGCCGGAATGGCCGATGATGCAGACGAACTCGCCCTTCTCGACGCCGAACCACAGATCCTCGAACACCGCCTTATCGCTGCCGGGAAACTGGCGCTTGAGCGCCTCGACCGAAATGAAATGCTGACTCATGGCTGCTGCCTCATTCCGGATAGGTGACAAGGCGGGTGAGGAAACCAAGCAGCTGGTCGAGCAGCATGCCGATCACGCCGATGAACAGGATGGCGTTGATCACGTTGGCGATGGAGAGGTTGTTCCACTCGTTCCACACGAAGTAGCCGATGCCGGTGCCGCCGACCAGCATCTCGGCGGCGACGATCACCAGCCAGGCGATCGAGATCGAAATGCGCATGCCGGTGAGGATGGTGGGCGCCGCCGCCGGCAGGATGACGCGGAAGATCTTGCGGAAGGTGCCGACCTCCAGCGTGCGCGCCACGTTCAGCCATTCCTTGCGCACATTCGCCACGGCAAAGGCCGTGTTGGTCAGCATCGGCCAGATCGAGCAGATGAAGATGACGAAGATCGAGGAAATCGCGCTGTCCTTGATCGTGTAGAGCGCCAGCGGCATCCAGGCCAAGGGCGAAACCGGCCGCATGACCTGGATGAACGGATCAAGCGCCTGGCGGAACAGCGGCGAGAGGCCAATCAGGAAGCCGAGCGGCACGGCGACCAGCACGGCCAGACCGAAACCCAGCGCGACGCGCAGGATCGACCAGCCGAGCTGGACGCCGATGCCCTGGTCGTTCGGGCCCTTCACGTAAAACGGATCGGCCAGATGCTTCCACAGCGTCGCGCCGACATCGAGCGGACCCGGCATCGCCGATTTGCCCTGGGTGGCGGTGAGCCCCATCAGCTTGGCGTATTCCGGATCCATGGCCTGGGTCTGGCCGGCGCCCGAGGTGGCGATATGCCAGGCCCCGAGCAGCGCGACCAGCAGGGCCACCGACACGATGGCGGCGCGCAGGCGGAACGATATCTTCATGCGTAATACTCCACGCTTGACTCCACGCCCGTTCCGCCCGACTCAGGCGCGCCTGATCTTGAACGAGTTGACGTATTCGGCAGGCTTGCTTGGGTCGAAGGGCTTGCCCATCACCGAGAAGGTCTTGTACGGGCTGCTTGGCGGGGTGAGGCCGACATCCTGCATCAGCTTCGCCGTATCGGTGGCGAGGAAAACCTGCTCGGCCACCTTCTGGTAATCGACGTCGCCCTTGATCTGACCCCAGCGCTTCATCTGGGTGAGAATCCAGATGCCGAAGCTCTGCCAGGGGAAGGGCGCGAAATCGATGCGGTCGGGCACCTTCTTCACATTGCCCAGGCCATCTGCGTAAGTGCCGGTCAGAACCTGCTCAACCACCGTCACCGGCTGGTTCAGATAGGCCGCCGGCGCGATGGCCTCGGCGATCTGCTTGCGGTTCTCCGCCTTGGTGGCATAGGCGGTCGCCTCGATGATGGCGCGCAGCAGGGCGCGATAGGTATTCGGCGCGCTCTTGATGAAGTCCTGGCTGGCGGCGAAGGCGCAGCAGGGATGGCCGTCCCAGATTTCCTTGGTCAGCAGGTGGATGAAGCCGACGCCGTCATAGACCGCGCGCTGGTTCACCGGATCGGGCGCCAGGAAGCCGTCGATATTGTCGGCGCGCAGGTTGGCCACCATCTCCGGCGGCGGCACGGCACGGATCTGCACGTCGGTATCGGGGTCGACGCCATGTTCGGCCAGATAATAGCGCAGCAGGTAATTGTGCATCGAATAATCGAAGGGCACGGCCAGCTTGAAGCCCTTCCACTGCTTCGGGTCGCGCTTGTCCTTGTGCTTCATCGCCAGCGTGATGGCCTGGCCGTTGATATTCTCCACCGCCGGCATGGTGTAGGGGATCGGGTTCGAGCCGGTGCCGGTGGTGATCGCCAGCGGCATGGGCGACAGCATGTGGGCGGCGTCGTATTCCTTGTTGATGGTCTTGTCGCGGATCACCGCCCAGCCGGCGGTCTTGATCACGTCGACATTCAGGCCGTGCTTGGCATAGAAGCCCATCGGATGCGCCATGATGATCGGCGTGGCGCAGGTGATGGCGATGAAACCGACCTTGAGGTCCTTCTTCTCCAGCGGGCCCTTGTCCTGCGCGAAAGCCTCGCGCGCGGTGGCCAGCGGGAAGAACTGCTCGATCGCGGCCAGCAGCGTGCCGGCGCCGATGGTGTGCAGCACGCGGCGGCGGGTCATGTCGTCGGGGATCAGGGCACGCACCACCGCCTGGTCGACCGCGTTGGTCAGGCGCTTTTCCGCGTCGGCGGCGGTCTGCAGCTGGGTCTGCTGCTGCAGGGCGGCCAGCTCGGCATTGTGGTCGCCCAGGCTCCGGTGGGCGCCGCAGGGGCAGGCGGACAGATCGCTCTGGTGGTCGAACGGGTTCTTGAACAGTGACATGCTGCCTGCCTCTCCTGTTGCGGATGCCTCAGGCTGCAAGGAGCAAGGAGCGTGCCATGGCCACAAAATGGTGATTGCCAAGACTTTGCCGCCACCGCTATACTACGATTATTCGTAATATACGATTATTCGTAGTTCTGATTACGATTAATCGTAGAACCACGCAGGATCAGCCATGGATCGCGAGATCGCCGATTTCGGCCGCGCCTTCGAGGCCAATCCCCAGGCCATGCTGGCGGTCGACCCGGCGCAGGACCGCATCATCGACGCCAACCCGGCCGCCTGCCGGCTGTTCGGCTATGACCGCGCCGCGTTGTGCGCCCTGAAGATGACCGAGCTGCATCCGGGGCAGCGGCCAGCCCTGATCGTGTTCACCGAGGCCGTGGCCGCCAAGGGCCGCTACTGGACCCGGAACTTAAGCCCGCGCCATGCCAGCGGCCGCGAGCTGAAGGTGGAATATGTCGGTGCGCCGCTGGCCGGCGAAGCGGACCAGCGGCCGCGCCTGCTGCTGATCGCGCAGGACCTGGAAGAGCTGCGCCGCCACAGCGTCGATGACGAGGCCGATCATTACGTGCGCGGCGGCATCGCCGAATGGCAGCGCGTCGAGCGCTTTTTCCGCGACATCGAGCGTGAGAACCAGCTGATCCTGCGCGCCGCCGGCGAAGGCATCTATGGCGTGAACGCGGAAGGCAAGACCACCTTCGTCAATCCGGCGGCCGAGCGCATGCTGGGCTGGGCGGCGGAAGACCTGGTCGGCAAGGACATCCATTCGATGGTGCATCACAGCCACCCCGATGGCTCGGCCTATCCCGGCCATGACTGCCCGATCTATGGCGCCTTCCGCGACGGCCATGTGCATACGGTGGACAACGAGGTGTTCTGGCGGCGCGACGGCACGCCGTTCTGGGTCGAATACACCTCGACGCCGATCCGCGACCGCGGCGCCGTGGTCGGCGCAGTGGTGGTGTTCCGCGACGTGAGCCTGAAACGCGAGGCCGATGACAAGCTGCGCGCGGCGCTGGAGGAAGTGGAAAGCCTGCGGCAGAAGCTGGAGCTGGAAAACGCCTATCTGCAGGAGGAAATCCGCGCCGAAAGCAACCATCGCGGCATCATCGGCAAATCGGCGGCGATCCAGAACATCCTGCGCCAGGTGGAGCTGGTGGCGCCCACCGATGCCACCGTGCTGGTGACCGGCGAAAGCGGCACCGGCAAGGAGCTGATCGCGCGCGCCATCCACGAGGCCAGCAAACGCAGCGACCGCCCGTTGATCCGCGTCAACTGCGCGGCGATTCCACGCGAGCTGTTCGAAAGCGAGTTCTTCGGCCATGTGCGCGGCGCCTTCACCGGCGCCCTGCGCGACCGCATCGGCCGTTTCGAGCTGGCCGATGGCGGCACGCTGTTCCTGGATGAAGTCGGCGAGATTCCTCTGGAGCTGCAGGGCAAATTGCTGCGCGTGCTGCAGGAAGGCCAGTTCGAGCGCGTGGGCGAGGAGCGCACGCGCCATGTGGACGTGCGCGTGATCGCCGCCACCAATCGCGACCTGAAATCGGAAGTGCGCCGCGGCGGCTTCCGCGAGGACCTCTATTTCCGCCTCAACGTGGTGCCGATTGAATCCGTCAGCCTGCGCGAGCGGCGCGAGGATATCCCGCTGCTGGCGGCGCATTTCCTGCGCGGCACCAGCCGCAAGCTGAAAACCGCCGGCCTGCGCCTGACCGAGGGCGACGCCCGGCGGCTCAGTCATTACGACTGGCCCGGCAATGTGCGCGAACTGGAAAACGTGATCGAGCGCGCCGCCATCCTGGCGCGCGACGACCGCCTGCGCATCGAGCTGCCCGAGACGAGCACGCCGCAGCGCCTGGCGCCGGCCGCCGCGGAAGCCAGCGGCAGCCTGCTGACCGATGAGGACCGTCGCGAGCGCGACCGCGCCAACATCCGCGCCGCCCTGGCAGCCTGCGGCGGCAGGGTGTTCGGCGCCGACGGCGCGGCAGCCCTGCTGGGCGTGAAACCCACCACCCTGGCCTCGCGCATCAAGGCGCTGGGCATCGCCAAGACAACGAATGCCGAAAAGGCAGGCAGCGCCGGCCTGCGGCAGCCCTGATTCCGGGCAAACCACAATGGCTGGGGTGTCGTTCTGGCACTCTCCCCCTCTTGTCTGCCAAGGCATTAGGCGCTTCACTGTCTCTGCCTTCCAGAACACGGCCGCCGTTGCCTGCGCTCCCTTCCTGCTGCGAGGCGATCATGGTCACCATTCGTCTGGACAAACACGGCCGGCTCGACCTGCCGGCCGAGCTGGTCGACAGCCATCACTGGCGCGTCGGCACGGAGTTCGTCATCGAGGATCGACCCGAAGGCCTGCTGCTGCGCCCCCTGCGCGATCATCCGAAAGCCGCCAGGGCGGCATCAGATGGCCACCATGGCAGTACCGGCCGCGATTCCGCGCTGGCCGATGCGGTGCGCAGCCGCTATGCCCGGCTGGGGCATTAAAGCCTGAAATGATGTAGCCGAAACAACGCCGTGACCACCATCACGGCCATCCGTCCCTTGCCGCGCCATCATCCGGCCGTATTTCCCTGACATCGGTATCACCTGCCGCTTCAGGCCTCCCGGAGGATGTCGGCGATGCATCGCCCGCTGGTTTGCGTTTCACTGGTCTCTGCCCTGCTCGCCCTGCCGGCCACACTGCTTTCGGCTGGCGGGCCAGCGATGGCGCAGAGCGGCGCGACCGAGAAATCCGGCGAAAAAACCGACTGGCGGCTGACCATCGGCGCCGGCGCCATGCTGGCGCCGAGCTATCTTGGTTCCGATGACTATGACATCGACGCCCTGCCGTTATTCGACCTGCGCTATGCCGACCGCGTCTTCCTTTCCACCCGCGACGGCCTCGGCGCCAACCTGCTGAGCTCCTCGCGCTGGCGGGCCGGCCCGGTGATCAAATACCGCTTCGGTCGCGACCAGGATGACGATGACGCCCTGCGCGGCCTGGGCGATGTCGATCCGGCCGGCGAAGCCGGCGGCTTCGTGCATTACGATCTGCGGCCGTTCAAGCTGGGGGCGGAAATCCGGCAGGGCTTCGGCGGCCATGAAGCCGTGATCGGCGACATGTTCGTCACCTGGAGCACCAGGCTGACCGACAGCCTGATGCTGACCGCCGGCCCGCGCGCCACGGTGGCGAGCAAGGATTTCACCCAGACCTATTTCGGCATCGATGCCGGCCAGGCGGCCCGGTCGGGCTACCGGCCGTATGATCCGGACGGGGCCTATGTGAGCTACGGCCTTGGCGCCACGCTGACCTACAAGCTCACCGACCAGCTCAGTCTCGGCGGCTTCGCCGGCATCGACCGCATCGCCGGCGATGCGGCGGATTCACCGATCGTCGACCAGGCCGGCTCGGCCACCCAGGCCCGGCTTGGCCTGACGCTGGGTTACAGCTGGGGCTGGTAGCCCCCTCGCCGGCGCGACCCGGGTTCCGTATCGAATCGCAACCATCATCCATCTTCCGCCAGCGGATTGATTGCGGCCGGCCGGCCGCCTAGGCTGCGGCCATCCGCTTTCGGGAGGGAACGCCATGTATGGCCTGCACCGGCGCGTCATCATGCGCCTGCTTGCTGGATTCGCCATCCTGTCGGTGCTGATCGGCGCCGTGGTTGTCTATATCGACCTTGAAGCCGTGGACGAGAAGGTCGTGGCGCTGGGCGAGACGGCGGCAGAGGATTTCCTGCGCGAGAACCATGCGGCCCTGGCCGAAGCCGAGAGCGCGCCGCAGAGCCCCGCCTTCACCCAGGCGGTGCAGCGCCTGCTCGACACCAATCACTTCGTCATCGTCGAAATCTACAACGCCCGGCAGCAGAAGCTCATCGAAAGCAGCCGCCCCGGCTATCACGATGTCGAAACCGTGCTGGATCGCAGCCCGCACCGCTTCCCCCCCAACGCCGCCTCGCATTACACCAAGCACCTCGCGCATGGCGGCATTTACCTGCAGATGATCACGCCGATCCGCGATGCGCAGGGACACACCGTCGCGTATTTCGAAGGCATCTATGAGGTCGATGCGGCAACCATGGCCGATATCCGCTATGGCGTTCTGCATTCCCTGGCCGTTGTCGTGATCGCGGTGCTGGCCACGTCCGTCCTGCTCTATCCGGTGATCCTGTCGCTGAACCGCAGCCTGATCCTGCATGCCGAGCGCCTGCTGCGCGCCAACCTGGAAATGCTGGAAGTACTGGGCAGCGCCATCGCCAAACGCGACAGCGACACCGATACGCATAATTACCGCGTGACCTGGTATGCCGTGCGGCTGGGCGAGACGGTTGACCTGGATCGCGATGCCATGCAGCGCCTGATCAAGGGCGCTTTCCTGCATGATGTCGGCAAGATCGGCATCAGCGACAGCATCCTGCTCAAGCCAGGCAAGCTGACGGCGGAGGAATTCGCCACCATGCAGCAGCATGTCGCGCTTGGACTCGACATCATCGGCCAGTCGGAATGGCTGTCGGAGGCCGGCGACGTCGTGCGCTACCATCACGAGAAATACGACGGCAGCGGCTATCTCGGCGGCCTGGCCGGCGAGGCGATTCCTCTGGCAGCGCGCATTTTCGCCATCGTCGACGTTTTCGATGCGCTGACGTCGCGGCGGCCCTACAAGGAGCCGATGTCGCTTGAGCAGACCATCGGCATCCTGGACGAAGGCGCCGGCCGCCATTTCGACCCCGACCTGCTGGCGCGGTTCCGGGCCATGGCGCCAAACCTGCTGGAGGAAAGCAACAGGCTCGGGCATGACGGCATGCGCGCCGCGCTTCAGGCCCTGACGCAGCGCTATTTCTTCGCCTGATTGATCACTGGCGCCGCGTCTCAGGCCGCGTTGCCCAGTTCCACGTTCACTAGGTTCACCCAGTAGGCGGCGCCGGTCAGGATGATCTGGTCGTTGAAATCGTAATGCGGCGTGTGCACGTAGTGGCAGGAGCCATCCTCGATGCTGCCGCCATTGCCGATCAGGATATAGGCGCCCGGCTTCTGCTCCAGCATGAAGGCGAAATCCTCCGCGCCGGTCAGTTTCTCCACATCGCCATCGGTGCGGTCAGGCCCCACCGTCAGCGCCGCCGCCTTCAGCGCGATGGCAGTCTGCTCGGGCGCGTTCACCAGCGGCGGATAACGCCGCAGGTAATGATGCTCGACGCTGCAGCCATGGGCGGCGGCAATGCCATGGGCGATCTCGGCCAGGCGCCGCTCCAACAGGTCGCGATCGGCTGGCGTATAGCTGCGCGCGGTGCCGCGGATCGTCACGTCCGACGGAATCACGTTGGGCGAACCATAGGCGCCGGCCGCGATATGCCCGACGCTGATCACGGCGGCATGCTGCGGCGAGACATTGCGGCCGATGATGCCCTGCGTGGCGGTGATGAAATTCGCGGCCGGCTGGGTCGGGTCGGTGCCCATCTGCGGCATGGCGCCGTGGCCGCCGGTGCCACGGAACAGGGTGGTCCAGGTATCGGAGGCGGCCATCATCGGGCCGGGCCGGATGGCAAAATGGCCCGTGGGCAACCCCGGCATGTTGTGCATGCCATAAACGGCATCGCAGGGAAACTTCTCGAACAGGCCGTCCTCGATCATCACCCGCGCGCCGGCCTCGCCCTCTTCCGCCGGCTGGAAGATGAAATGCAGCGTGCCGGCGAAATCGGGATCCTGCGCCAGATGCCTGGCGGCGCCGAGCAGCATGGTGGTGTGGCCGTCATGGCCGCAGGCATGCATCTTGCCGTCATGCACTGAGCGGTGATCGAACGTGTTCTTTTCCTGCAGGTTCAGCGCATCCATGTCGGCGCGCAGCGCAATGGCGCGCTGGCCCTGCCGTTTGCCCTTCAGCGTGCCGACCACGCCGGTTTTCCCCAGGCCGCGATGGATCGGGATACCCCATTCGGTGAGCCTGGCCGCCACGATGTCGGCCGTGCGGTTTTCCTCAAACGCCGTTTCCGGATGCTTGTGGATGTCGTGCCGGATCGCGGTCAGTTCCTCGCGATAGGCCTGCATGTCCTTGAGGATATCTTTTGTCATGGGACGCTCGTTCTGTGGGGAGGCTCCCAGCACAGCACTGCCGGCCTAACTTGGCAAGGCCCGACGGCGCGGCCTGGCCGCCGCGCCGCTGGCCAGCAGGTTGCGCTCACGCTCGAACAGCGCCACCAGATAATCCATCACCGCGCGGATGCGCGGGGCCCGGCGCAGATCGGGATGCACCATCAGCCAGATATCCCGGTCCGCCGAGGCGGTTTCGGCGGCGACGCGCCGCAGCTGCGGATCGGTGGTGCCGATGAAATGCGGCAATACCGCCACGCCCATATCGGCGCAGGCGGCATGGTACATCGTGGTCATGTCGCTGCACTGGAACGCGATCGGCCGGCCGCGCAACTGCGCCTCCAGCCACTGCTGCTGGGCGATATGGCCCAGCGCCTCGTCATAACCGATGAAGCCGTAATCCCTCGGCCTGGTCGTGCTGAGGTAGCGCCTGCTGGCATAGAGGCCAAAACCGACCGAACCCATGCGCCGGGCGATCAGGCCGCTTTCGCTCGGTTTGGCCAGGCGGATGGCGATATCCGCCTCGCGCCGGTTGAGATTGACCAGGCGCTGGTCGCCGGACAGCGCGATGCGGATATCGGGATGCAGGCGACGGAACTCGACCAGCCGCGACGTCAGGAACAGGCTGGCGAACATCGGAGTGGTGTTGATCCGCACGGTTCCCTGCAGGGCCGGCCGGCCGCTGGCCTGCCGCTGCAGCGCGATTGCCTCCTGCTCCATGCGCTCAGCCGAAGTCCGCAGGGTGTCGCCCTCCTCGGTCAGCGCATAGCCGCGCGACAACCGGTCGAACAGGCGCAGTCCCAGGTCGCGCTCCAGGGTCGCGATCCGGCGCGCCACGGTGGAATGATCAACCTTGAGCCGCCGGGCGGCGGCCGAAAGCGAACCCTCGCGGGCCAGTTCGAGAAACAGCCGGATGTCGTCCCAGTTGGCCATGACCATATCTGTGAATTTATGCGCAGGTTCTGGGTATTTTTACCATATCCCGTTTCCCGCTGCCGAGCCTAATATTGCTCCGGTCGCCTCGACGCGATGCAAGCTCGAGGCGATGCAGGGGATTGCAGCGATACAATCGGCGGCTGGACTTACCTCCAGCCCCGCCCCATCATCGCGGCGCCCGAGATACCGCGACCGTCAAGAACCGCAACCGTCAAAAACTAAAGAGCCCCCATGGCCACCCGCAGCCTTTCCGCCCGCACCCCCTTCCACCATGATTCGCTCAGCCAGTGGCAGAGCGTGTCGATCCTGAGCGGCGCCGCCATCATGCTGTCGCTGGCCATGGGCATGCGCCAGAGCCTTGGCCTGTTCATGCAGCCGATCACCCGCGACATCGGCATCTCGGCCGCCGATTTCGCCTTCGCGCTGGCGGTGCAGAATATCGTCTGGGGCATCGCGCAGCCCTTCGCCGGTGCGCTGGTCGACAAATTCGGCACGCGGTTCATCGCGCTGTTCGGCGGCCTGCTCTATGCCGCCGCCCTGATCATCACCGCCTATGCCGATGCGGCCTGGATGATCACCATCAGCTCGGGCGCCATGATCGGCGTGGCCCTGGCCTGCACCACATCGGGCATCGCCGCCAAGATCGCCGCGAAAGTGGTGCGGCCGGAACGGCGCAGCCTGGCCTTCGGGCTGGTTTCCGCGGCCGGTTCGATCGGCACCTTCTTCTGCGCCCCGCTGGCCCAGGGCGTGATCCAGGCGAGCGGCTGGCAGATGGCGATGTTTGCCTTCGTGGCTTTGGCCGCCGCCATGCTGCCGGCCGCCATGATGGGCGGCCGGGCCGACAAGGTGCCGGTCGATGCCATGCCGGGTGCCGCCGAAACGATGCGCAGCACCCTGGCCGAGGCCCGCCGCCATGGCGGCTATATCGTGATGGCCGCCGCCTTCTTCGTCTGCGGCCTGCAGCTGGTGTTCCTCACCACCCACCTGCCGACCTTCCTGGCCGATTGCGGCGCCGACCCGATGCTCAGCGCGCAGGCGCTCGCGGTGATCGGCGCCTTCAACGTGTTCGGCAGCTGGCTGTTCGGCTGGCTCGGCGACCGCTACCACAAGCCGATGCTGCTGGGCCTGATCTACCTGCTGCGCTCGGCTGCCATCGCGCTGTATTTCACGCTGCCGGTCAGCAGCGCCTCCACGCTGGTCTTCGCCGCCATCATGGGCACGCTGTGGCTGGGCGTGATCCCGCTGGTCAACGGGCTGGTGGCGCAGATCTTCGGCATCCGCTATCTCGCCACGCTGACCGGCATCGCCTTCTTCAGCCACCAGGTCGGCAGCTTCCTCGGCGCCTGGGCCGGCGGCGTGATCTATGACGTGCTCGGCTCCTACACGCTGGCCTGGCAGCTCGCCGCCGGCATCGGCGCCGCCGCTGGCGTGATGCAGCTGTTCATGAATACCCGACCGACCGAGCGCGTGCTGGCTGCCCAGCGCGCGGCGGTGGCGGCGGAATAGCCCCTAGCGGCGGCGGCGCAACAGCCGCGCGAGCGTCAGGATCGTTGTGATGGCCGCGCCTGCGGCCAGACCGATCCACAGCCCGGTCACGCCGAGATCCCGCGCCGCGCAGAGATACAGGCCCAGCGGCGCGCCAACCACCCAGTAGCCAATGAGCATGTAAAGCATGGGTGCCCGGGTGTCCTTGCGCCCGCGCAGCAGACCCGACGCCGTAAGGCCGACATAGCCAGCCACCTGGATCAGGCCGAGCAGCACCAGCAGGCCGGCCGCGGTCTGCGCCGCAGCCAGGCCCACGGCGCTGGCATCGAAGAAGGCCTGCGCCAGCGGCGCCGCACCAAGCGCCAGCAGAAGGCACACTGCCAGGCCCAGCACGAACGCCACGGCGAGACTGCTGGCGAAAACGGCGCGACCGGCGCGCGGATCGCCCAGCGCATCGGCGCGCGCGATGCGCACCATGGAAGCCTGCAGCAGGGCCGCCGATCCGGCATAGACGATGCCGGCCATGCGCAGGGTGAGCGTATGCGCGGCCACCTCAGCGGCGCCCAGAGTGGCAGCCACCAGCGTCGCGCCGAGGAAGATGCCGGTCTCGGTGGCGGTGATGACGCCGATCGGCAGGCCGACACGCAAAACGGCCAGCAGGCCGTGCATGTCGAACGATGCCTGCCTGAACGATGCCTGCCTGGCGGCGTCGGGTGCCGCGCGGCGCGCGACGACGACCAGCGCGATGAAACTGGCCAGAGCCACCAGCAGGGAGGACAGCCCCGCGCCGGTCGGGCCGAAGGCGGGGATCGGGCCGAAGCCGAGCATCAGCACGTAATTGGCGCCCGCATTCAGCGGCAGCATGGCCAGCGTCACCTTGAGGAAAACCCTAGGCTGCTCGGCCGCCGTCAGCAGCGTGCGGTAGAGCGCGACGCCCAGCATCGGCACCAGCATTAGCGCCATGGTGCGCGTGTAGCCCTCGCCCTGCGCCAGCAAAGCCGCGTCCAGGCCAAACCATTCCAGCCAGACCGGCGCGAACCAGACCAGCGGCATTGTGCCGGCCGCCAGCAGCGCCACTAGGACCCAGCCGATGCGTTCCAGCCGCGCGCGTTCCGCCATATCCGCTCGCGCCACGGCGGCGGCATAAAACGGCGCGAGGCCGCCGAGCGTGCCGGCGCAGAGGTAGAACAGGATCGAGTAGAGGTCGCTGCCGACCGCCACCGCCGCCAGGGCATCGGCGCCGAACAATGCCGACACCATCACGGTATCGGTCACGCTCATGCCCATGTTGACCAGCGCGATCAGCGCAATCGGCAGGGCCAGCCGCAACAGCGCCCGGCCTTCTTCAATCCGAAGCCCCCACGCCGATGCCGGGGCAGGCGCGGCAGTGGGGACGAACTCAGCATCAAGGGTGGACATGGACTCATTCCTGCTTTTCAGATGCGAGGACAGATTCGGCGGCCGCGGCGTGACACGCGGCCGCCGGCCTTCAGCGATCCCTGTTTCAGAGATCCCTGAGACGGCGTTCGGCGATCCAGAAGGGCTGCGTCGCCTCGTAATGCGCGGCGACAGGATCGATCCCCGCATCGCGCAGGGTGCGGGGATCGATCCGCGCCAGCACGCGGCGCGCCCGGATGCGCCGGTGCCGCACGCGCAAGGCCTGGGTCACACGGGTCAGCCAGCCGGTGTGACGGTCCTCGGCCCGCCGGCCGAAAGCCGCCCAGACGATGGCGTTCATGTTCAGCGCCGCAGCTCGAGGATCAGGTTGAAGGGCGTGGCCGTGGCGCGGCGGAATTGCGCGAAGCCATTGGCCCGGGCGAGCTCTGCCAGCCGGCCTTCGCCGGCCTGCGCGCCCAGCACATGGGTGCCGTTTTCCGAAATCGCATGGGCACAGCACAGGGCGGTGGAGCCGGCATAGTACATGCGGCCGATCGGGTTGAGGTTGTCCTCCACCTTGTCGTTGGCGAAAGGCTCGACCAGCATCACCGTGCCGTCCGGCGCCAGGCTCTTGGCGGCATGGCGCAGGGCCACGTCGGGATGACCCATGTCGTGCAACGCGTCGAAGAAGCAGATCAGGTCGAAACCCGACGAGGGGTAATCGCCGGCCTTGGCCACGGTGAAGGTGACGCGGTCGGCCACGCCGGCCTGCTTCGCATTCTCGCGCGCCGCCTCGATCGAGCCGGCATGGGCATCGAAACCCCAGAACCGCGACTTCGGGAAGGCCTGCGCCATGATGATGGCGGAATGGCCGTGGCCGCAGCCGATATCAGCGACCTTCGCGCCCTTTTCCAGCTTGGGCACCACGCCCTCCAGCGCGGGCAGCCATTCCGGCACCAGATGCGCCTGGTAGCCATTGCGGAAGAAGGCGGCAACGCCGCAATACAAGCGATGATGGTGGTCGCCCCAGGCCACGCCCTTGCCGGTACGGAAGGCCGCGATG
>NZ_JANLJJ010000012.1 GCF_029255545.1 Ferrovibrio sp.
AGGCATCGGCGAAATCGGCGCCAGGCAGGGTGGCGAGGAAGGCCGGATCGGGCGGGGTGGACGTGACGAGGGGCATGGCCACAGTTGACGCTGTCGCGGCCGCCGGGTCCAGCATCGCCGGGCGATAAAATAGCCGCCGGCCAGGATTTGCTCCCGGGCCGGCGGCTTTGCCACGTGGTTGTGGGCGATCAGGCCTTGCGGCTGTCGAGGCTGAGCGGGCCGGCGCCAAAGGCGGCGACGAGCAGCAGGCCACCGACGATGGCAAGGTTCTTAAAGAAATTGATCTGCTGCATCATCACCTGCTCGGCCGGCATCGCCCAGAAATTGTGGAAGATCACGGCAGCGACCAGCGTGAAGGCGGCGAGCACCAGCGCGGCATAACGCGCCTTGAAGCCCACCAGCAAGGCGGCAGCCACGGCAACCTCGACCACGATGGTGCCGGCGGCGGCCACCTGCGGCAGCGGCAGGCCCTTCGATGCGATATAGCCGACGGTGCCGGCGAAGCCGCCGATCTTGGAAAGGCCGGCCGGGATGAACAGCAGGGCGATCAGGATGCGGCCGAGCAGCGGGCCGAATTTCTCGATGATAGTCATGGGAAGAGTCCTTTGCTTTTTTGGTGAAGGTCGGGGCGGCGCCAATCAAGCCGCCGCCCCGCTTTGTGACGCTTAGAAACGGTTATGCCGCCTTGTCCATCGCGGCCATGGCTTCCGCCTCGCGCGCCAGCGCGCGCTGCACGGCCGGACGCTGCTTCATGCGTTCGGCATGCTTGGCGTAGTTCGGATAGGCCGCCAGATCGAGGCCGAGCTTGCTCGCCCAGTTATAGAACACGAAGATATAGGCATCGGCGGCCGACCAGTCGCCGAACACCCAGTCCTTGGTCCCCAGCGCCTTTTCGATCAGCGCGAAATTGCCGGCGGTCGCCTTGGCGGCCAGCGACTTCACGTTGTCGGCGCTGTCAGGCAGGTCGCAGAAATTCTGCGGGCCGAAAAAGCGGCTCATCACCGGATGCACGCCCGAGGCGCACCAGGCAACAAAAGCCAGCGCCTCGGCTTCCTTCAGCGCGTCGCCGACGGGTAGCAGCTTGGCATTGGGATAGCTGCGGTTCAGGTAGGTGATGATGGCGGTATTCTCGGTCAGCATATGGCCGTCGACGCCCAGCATCGGCACCTTGCCCTTGGGGTTCAGCGCCAGGTATTCCGGCGTGCGGGTCTGGCCCTTGCGGGTGTAGGTCGGCTTCGGCGTGAAGGTCGCGCCGGCCTCTTCCAGGCAGATATGGGTCGCCAGCGAGCAGGCGCCGGGCGAGAAGTAGAAATCGAGCTTGGCCATCGGGACTTTATCCTCCTTGTATCGGCACAACACTGCCGGACCAGAGGGATAAGGCAGGTCGGTATCCATTTGCAAGTAGGCACCTGTAGGCTCTATACTTGCCAAATGGATACCAGGGGCACACTCGATTTCCGCCACGAGCTGACCGCAGACGGCCAGCCGCTCTGTGCGCGCATGATCTGCGCCACGCTCGACCTGATCGCCAACAAATGGGCGGTGCCGATCATCCTCACGCTCGCCCGTTCGAAAGGCGCGCCGTTGCGCTTTTCCGAACTCTCGCGCGCCATCCCGCTGATCACCCAGAAGGAGCTGACCAAGCAGCTCCGCGCCCTGGAAACCGCCGGCCTGGTCGGCCGCCGCGTGCATGCCGCCGTGCCGCCCAAGGTGGAATACTGGCTCACCGACCTGGGCCAGTCGCTGCGCCCGGTGCTGGACGCGCTGGGCAAATGGGCGGCGCAGAACGGCCCGCGCTTGGCCCCGGCGCAGCGGCGCGACGCGGCGGAATGACGCCTTCGTTGTCGCCGGCCATTGGCATGGCACTGGCCGCCGCAATCCTGTTCGGCGCCAGCACGCCGCTGGCCAAGATCATGCTTGGGCAGACCGGGCCATGGATGCTGGCGGGCCTGCTGTATCTGGGGGCCGGGCTCGGCCTGGCTGCTGTGCGCTTGTCCAGGTCGCTGTGGCGACGAGTGCCGGTCGAGGCGCCGCTGCGCCGCGCCGATTCCGGCTGGCTTGCGGCCGTCGTGCTGTCTGGCGGCATTGCCGGCCCATTGCTGCTGATGTTGGGGCTGCAATACAGCACGGGCGCAGAGGCCGCGTTGCTCCTGAATCTGGAAAGCGTGCTAACCCTCGGCATTGCCTGGCTGGTGTTTCGCGAGAATGTCGATATCCGCATCGGCGTCGGCGCTGCGGCCATCGTTGTCGGCGCGGCATTGCTGTCGTGGTCAACGCCTTCGGGCGGTCCGGGGCCGGGCGCGGCGCTGATCGCTGCGGCCTGCCTGTGCTGGGCGATCGACAACAACCTGTCGCGCCGCCTGTCCGCCGCCGACCCGTTGCAGATCGCCATGATCAAGGGGCTCGTCGCGGGCAGCATCAATTTTGGCCTGGCGTTGCTGGCCGGCGACCGCCTGCCTGTGGCGTCGTCGGTTGCCGCGAGCCTCGTCATCGGCCTGTTCGGCTACGGCATCAGCTTGGTCCTGTTCATGCTGAGCCTGCGCCATCTCGGCACTGCGCGCACCGGGGCTTATTTCTCGCTGGCGCCCTTCATCGGCGCGCTGCTCGCCGTTCTTTTTATGCAGGAACCGCTCAGCTGGCGACTGGTCGTTGCCGGTCTGCTGATGGGAATCGGCCTGTACCTGCATCTGGCGGAGCGTCACAGCCACGCGCATCGCCACGAACCAGCGGAGCATGAGCATGGCCATGTGCATGATGCGCATCACCAGCATGCGCATGCGCCGGATGATCCGCCGGGCGAGCCGCATGTGCATGTCCATCGCCATGACGCGATAGCGCACGCGCATCCGCATTTCCCCGACATTCACCACCGGCACGACCACATGCACGGCTGAGGATTGATGCCGGCCAGGCAAACAAAAGCCGCCCGCGCCCCTTTTCAAAGGGATGCAGGCGGCCTGGTCTTGTCGTGAAACGCCGGCGGGCCAGGATCGACCCTGGACCGGCGTCTCAGGCGTGTCTTACTTCGCGGCCTTCGGCGCGATGTCGCGCTTCTCGGTGATGCGGGCCGCCTTGCCGGTGCGGCCGCGCAGGTAATACAGCTTGGCGCGGCGCACGTCGCCGCGGCGCACCACGACGATCGACTCGATGCGCGGGCTGTACAGCGGGAAGACGCGCTCGACGCCCTCGCCATAGCTGATCTTGCGCACGGTGAACGACGAGTTCACGCCGCGGTTGGAGCGGGCGATGCACACGCCCTCATAGGCCTGCACGCGCTCGCGGCCGCCTTCCACCACCTTCACGTTCACGGTCAGCGTGTCGCCCGGGGCGAAATCCGGCACCGCGCGGGCGGCGACCAGAGCGTCCGACTGCTCTTTCTCGATCTGCTGCATCAGGTTCATGGCACTCAGCCTTTCTTCTTCGATAAGTCCAAAACGCGTTTCAATTCTTCCCCGCCGGCTTGCGCCGGCGATAGCTTTCCCACAGATCCGGGCGGCGCGCGGCGGTGATCTTCTCCGCCTGATCGCGCCGCCAGGCTGCGATCTTCTCGTGGTGGCCCGACAGCAGCACCTCCGGCACCGCGCGGTCCTCCCAAACCTGCGGCCGGGTATACTGGGGATATTCCAGCAATCCGTCCGCGAAACTCTCCTCGGTGCCGGACTCTTCGGCACCCATCACCCCGGGCAACAACCGCACCACCGCGTCGATCAACGCGTAGGCTGCGATCTCGCCGCCCGAGAGGACGAAATCGCCGAGGCTGACCTCGACGATGGGGCGCGCGTCCAACAGGCGCTCGTCCACCCCCTCGAAGCGGCCGCACAGCAGCGTCGCGCCGCCTGCCGCCTTCACCTCGTGCACCAGCGCCTGGTCCAGGCGCCGGCCGCGCGGCGAAAAGTATATCAGCGGCTGCTGCGCCACCGCCGGGTCCTCTGCCTGGGCCGCCGCGACCGTTTCGTCGATCGCCGCCGCCAGCACGTCGGGCCGCATCACCATGCCCGGCCCGCCCCCGCAGGGGGTGTCGTCGACGGTGCGGTGTTTATCGCGCGCGAAATCGCGGATGTCCACCACCGCCAGCGACCACCGGCCCTCACTCAGGGCCCGTCCGGCCAGGCTTTGCCCCAGCGGGCCGGGGAACATCGCGGGATAGAGCGTCAGCACCCGCGCCTTCCACGGCATCGCCGTTGCCATATTCTACTCCTCGACCTTTCGGTCCTCGTCCGTCTCCGGATCGCCCAGCCAGAAGGCCGGTTCGACCAGCACGCGCCGCGCCGCAAGGTCCACGTCCGGCACCGCGTCGTCGGTGAACGGCACCATCGCCGAGCGGCCGCCTTCGGTTTTCACCTCCAGCATGTCGCCGGCGCCGTAATTGTGCACCGCCATCACCTGGCCCAGAACGCGGCCGGTGGTGGTGATCGCCGCCAGGCCAATCAGGTCGGCGTAGTAGAACTCGCCGTCTGCGGCCGGCGGCAGGGCGCTGCGCGGCACGAACAGCTCGGTGCCCTTCAGCGCTTCCGCCACGTTGCGGTCGTCGATGCCCTTGATACTCGCAATCACCACATCACCCTTGGCAATCCGCCGCACGGTCAGCCGGAACGTCCTTTCGCCGCGCGCATCCTGCAGGGGACCGTAATCCCCCAGGGCTTCCGGATCGCCGGTGAAGGTTTTCACCTTCACCTCGCCGCGGATGCCCTGCGCACCGATGACGACACCGAGCAGGACCGCGTCGGTCATGCTGCAAGCGTCGCCGGCTTACTGCGCGTCGCCAGCCGGGGCGGCAGCAGCTTCGGCCGCGGCCTTGGCGGCTTCCTCGGCGGCCTTGATGCGCTCCTGCGCCTTGGCCTTCGGCTTGCCCTTTTCCGGGTTGTTGCCATGGGTCCAGGTCATCAGGCCGGCCTTGGCGAAGAAGCTGGCGCAGCGGTCGGACGGGGTGGCGCCCTGGCTCAGCCAGTACTTCACGCGCTCGACGTCGAGCTGCACGCGCTCGCGGTCCTTGGGCAGCATCGGATCATAGGAGCCGATCTTCTCGATGAAGCGGCCATCGCGCGGGCTGCGCGAGTCGGCGACGACGATACGGTAATAGGGGCGCTTCTTGGCGCCGCCGCGGGTCATGCGGATCTTGACTGACATGGTCTTCCTTTCAGTAAACGTTGAAATCGGATACGCGAAACTGATCAGCGCTACTTGGGCATGCCGGGCATGCCCGGCAACATCGCGCCCATGCTGCGCATGAAACCCTTCTGCCCCAGCTTCGACATGCGCTTCATCATGTCGGCCATCTGCAGATGCTGCTTCAGCAGCTTGTTGACATCCTGTACCGAGGTCCCCGAACCTGCCGCGATGCGCTTCTTGCGCGAAGCGTGGATCACCTTGGGATTTTTGCGCTCGTCCCGGGTCATCGAGCCGATGATGGCTTCCTGGCGCTTCAGCACGCTCTCGTCGACGTTGGCCTGGGCCATCTGCTGCTTGATTTTGCCCACACCGGGCAGCAGGTTCATCACCCCCGACATGCCGCCCATCTTGCGCAGCTGCTTGAGCTGGCTGGCCATGTCGTCCAGGTCGAACTGACCCTTCTGCACGCGCGCGGCGAGGCGCTCGGCCTCTTCCTTCTCAATCGTCTCGGCGGCTTTCTCCACCAGCGAGACGATGTCGCCCATGCCGAGGATGCGCTGCGCGATGCGCTCGGGATGGAAACTTTCCAGCGCGTCGGCCTTTTCGCCGACGCCGATCAGCTTGATCGGCTTGCCGGTCACGGCGCGCATGCTCAGCGCGGCGCCGCCGCGGCCATCGCCGTCCACGCGGGTCAGCACGATGCCGGTGACGCCGACGCGCTCGTTGAAGCTCTTGGCGACGTTGACGGCATCCTGGCCAGTCAGGGCGTCGGCCACCAGCAGCGTCTCGTGCGGCTGCACGGCGTCGCGCACGGCGGCCACTTCCAGCATCAGGGTTTCGTCGATATGCAGGCGGCCGGCGGTATCCAGCAGCAGCACGTCGTAACCGCCCAGTTTGGCGGCCTGCACGGCGCGTTTGGCGATATCCACCGGCATCTGGCCGGCCACGATGGGCAGCACGGGGATGTTGTTCTGCTCGCCGAGAATTTTCAGCTGTTCCTGCGCGGCGGGGCGATAGACGTCCAGCGACGCCATCAGCACCTTCTTGCGTTCCTTCGTCTGCAGACGCAGCGCGATCTTCGCCGTGGAGGTGGTCTTGCCCGAGCCCTGCAGGCCGACCATCAGCACCGGCACCGGCGGCACGGCGTTGAGGTTGATTTCCTCACCCTCACCGGCGCCGCCCAGCATCTCGACCAGGTGATCGTGAACGATCTTGATCACCATCTGGCCCGGCGTCACCGAGCGCAGCACATCCTGGCCGACGGCCTTCGACTTCACGCCGTCGATGAAGCTTTTGACGACGGGCAGGGCGACATCGGCTTCCAGCAGCGCCACGCGCACTTCGCGCAGGGCTTCCGAGACATCGGATTCCGTCAGCGCGCCGCGCTTGCGCAGCCGCTCGAAAACCTCGCCCAGTTTGCCGCTCAGAGACTCGAACATGTCGACCCTGAAATTCCTCTAGCACTGGCCCAAAACGAATTGACGCCCGTGCGCGACACTCGCGGACGGACGGCGATCCTCGGACCGGATTGCTTCCAAAGCTTCAGAAAGCGGGCGGAATAAAGCGGTTTGGGGGCTTCAAGTCAACCCTGACCGCCTCTCAGGCCGTCATCCCCGGGCCCGGGGTGATGTTTTGATATTTTTTGTATTCTATATCAATAGCTTATATGGCCATCGTCCGGATCGCCCCGTCGCCAGGCATGGTCAGGGGGTGATGTCCCGCGGCATCTCGGCGCGGATGACTCCCAGGGGCGACAGCCAGTCGCGGCCGTTCAGCTTCGCGCTGCTGATCCAGCCGCTGGCCG
>NZ_JANLJJ010000013.1 GCF_029255545.1 Ferrovibrio sp.
TCCCTGGCCTGGCAGCTCGCCTTCCTGATCATCTCCACCGATCCGGCGCGCTATCGCCTGCTGATGCTGCCGTCGATCGTCGAAAAAGTGACCTGGGTTGGCGCCGTGGCCCTGCTTTTCCTGGCCGGCCGCGTCCCGGCCACCACATTCTACATCAGTCTGGCCGATGGCCTGTTCGCCATCCTGTTCCTCCTTGCCTTCCTGCGCACGCCACAGGTCAGGCTGCAGCCGGCTGGCTAGCCGCATCTGGCCGTGGCCGGCGCTTTTCGCTAAAACACTCCCATGCCGAAAAAACCCGTCACCGACAAACCCGTCACGCTGGCCACCTGGAACATCAATTCGGTGCGCGCCCGCCTGCCGCTGATGGATGCGTTCCTGCGCCAGCACGACCCCGACATCCTCTGCCTGCAGGAAACCAAGGTGAAGGATGAGGATTTTCCGCATGAGCTGTTCGAGCAGCGCGGTTATGCCCATCGCCTGATCCATGGCCAGCCGGGCTATAACGGCGTGGCGATCTTTGCCAAGGCGCCGGTGACGCTGAAGGAAAAACTGAAGCTGGCTGGCCGCGACGACCGCCGCCACATCGCCGCCGAGCTGGCCGACGGCACCATCCTGCACAATTATTATGTGCCGGCCGGCGGCGACATTCCGGACGCCAAGAAGAACGACAAGTTCGCCCACAAGCTGGCCGTGCTGGACGGCATGACCAAATGGTCGGCCGCGCTGAAGAAAAAGGGCGGCAAGGAAATCCTGGTCGGCGACCTGAACATCGCGCCGCTGGAAACCGATGTGTGGTCGCACAAGCAGCTGCTGGACGTGGTGAGCCATACGCCGGTCGAGACCGAGGGCCTGCTGAAAATGCAGGCGGCACGCGGCTGGATCGATGCCGTGCGGCATATCGTGCCGCCGAGCGAGAAGCTGTATTCCTGGTGGAGCTATCGCTCGCCGAACTGGGAACTGGCCGACAAGGGCCGCCGGCTGGACCATGTCTGGGTCAGCCCGCAATTGCAGCCTCGCCTGAAGCATGCCCAGGTGATCAAGGCGATGCGCGGCATGGAAAAAGCCTCCGACCACGCCCCGATCATCATCACGCTGGCACGGTAATCCCGGAGCCAGCCCAGAGATGGCCCAGGGCCGGTCAGCTTGCCCAGGCCAGCTTGCTTGGCGCGGCACAGACTTGCTAGGCTGCGCCGGTCATCAGACGGGGCATAACAGGGGGATGGTCATGCTGACATCGATGCGACGGATGGTTGCCGGCCTGCTGCTGGCCGGTGGCTTGGCGGCCTGCGCGACGCAGCAACAGGCGCCGTCCGGACCGCCGCAGCCGGCCAGCCCGCAGCCCACCGCCACCCAGCTCAGCCCCGGCCTGTCGCCACTGTATTTCCTCGGCACGCTGGAGCATGTCGACAACATGCCGCGCAGCGCCAGCGATATGAGCCGCGGCCGGCGTGGTCCGGCGATCCTGCAGCTGGATGCCGAATCCGGCTCGGGCCAGATGTGGGATTCGCAAACCAACCGCAATTATGCCGTCCACATGACCGGGCTGATCCAGCTGGAGGCCGGCATCTACCGCTTCGCGGCGTTGTCCAACGATGGCGTCCGCGTCACCATCGACAAGACCCGCGTGGTCGACGATCCCGACGTGCATGCCAGCAAGATGTCGCCGGCGACCGAGGTGCGGATTTCCGAACCGGCCTGGTATCCGATCACGGTGCAGTATTTCCAGAAGGGCGGTACCGCGGCGCTGAAATTCTACTGGCAGCCCCCGGGGGCCGGCGGCATGCTGCTGGTGCCGGCCGCCGCCCTGGCGCATAGCCCGCAGAAATAACGGCGCCTTACAGGCTCCAGTCGGGATCGGGGATGGTGGCGAAGACCTTGCGCAGGCCTTCGCCCCACAGGCCACGGATGCTGGAGAAATAGGGATCCTGCTCGGTGATGCGCTTGCGCAGGGAAATGCGCTGCGTGTCTTTCGGCAGGATCACCAGATCGAGCGGCAGGCCAACCGAGATATTCGAGCGTAGGGTGGAATCCATCGACACCAGGGCGCATTTCGCCGCCTGCACCAGCGGCGTGTCGGGCTGGATCACGCGATCCAGGATCGGCTTGCCGTATTTGATCTCGCCGATCTGCAGGAACGGCGTATCGGCGGTGGCGCGGATGAAATTGCCGGCATAGTAGAGCATGTAAAGCTCATGCGGCCGGCCGGCGATCTGGCCGCCCAGCAGCATGGAGAGATTGGGCTCGACGCCCTGCTGCTTCAGGCCCTCGCCGTCGCGGCGGCCGACCTCGCGGATCGCGGCGCCGACGATGCCGGCGGCCTCGAACATGCTGGTCGCCTGCATCAGGTCATGCGCCTTGCCGTCCTCGGCGGCGAAACCCTCGCGCAGCAGGGCCACCACCGACTGGCTGAGCGACAGGTTGCCCGCCGTGGCCAGCACCAGGGCGCGTTCGCCCGGTTTTTCCCAGACATGCATCTTGCCGAAGGTGGCGATGGAATCGACGCCCGCATTGGTGCGGCTGTCGGACAGCATGACGATGCCGTCATTCAGCAGAAGGCCGACGCAGTAGGTCATGACGCGCGCTTTCCGGTTTCCGGTCCCTGGTATTTTCTTCTTATATCACGCCGGCTGCATGAAATCGCGGGCGATGGCGGCGCCTAGCTCGATATTGCTGTCGATCGTATCGGTCAGGTATTCATGCAGGCCGGCATCGAAGATCGCCTCGATATCGCCATAACGCACCTTCATCAGCATGCCCTCGGCCTGCCGCACCGACGGATAGTCGTGGCGGTAGAACTGCCGCAGCTGCTGCAGGATCGTGACGATCTCGGCGAAGCAGGCATGCAGGCTGCGCGGGAAATCCTCGCGCAGGATCAGCAGCTCGGCCACGCGCGAGGGCCGGATCGAATCGCGGTAGATCTGGCGGTAGATGCGCAGGGCCGAGACCGAGCGCAGCAGCGCGCCCCACTGGTAGTAATCCACCGCGCCGCCGATATCGCCGGGCGAGGGCAGCAGGATGTGATATTTCACATCGAGGATGCGGGCGGTGGAATCGGCGCGTTCCAGCAGGGTGCCAAGCCGCATGAAGCGGTTGGCGTCGTCGCGCTGCATGGTGCCCTCGGCGACGCCGCGGAACAGCTGGCTGCGCTCGCGCACCCAGTCGAAGAAGGGCGAGAAGCCGTCGGCCTCCACCTTCTTCATGCCAAGCGTCTGCATCTCCAGCCAGGCGGCGTTGATGCTTTCCCAGGCCTCGTTGGTGATCTGCGCCCGCATGGCGCGGGCATTCTCGCGCGCCGCCTTCAGGCAGGCATGGATCGAGGAGGGATTGTCGGGCGCGAAGGCGAGGAACTCGATCACCGCCTTGCGCGTGGCCGGGCCGCCATGCAGGGCGAACGACGTGTCGCAGCCGGCGATGATCAGGGCGGCTTCCCATTCATCGCTCCTGCCGCCATTGCGCGAGGCGGCGGCGGTCTGCAGGCTCATGCGCTGGGCGACGTCGAGGATGCGCGCCATCGCCTCGGCGCGCTCGATGTAGCGGGTCATCCAGTAGAGATTGTCGGCGGCGCGGCTCAGCATGCTCAATCCTCGCCGGCCGCGATGTCGGGCGCGTCTTCCAGCACCCAGGTGTCCTTGGTGCCGCCGCCCTGGCTGGAATTCACCACCAGAGAGCCTTCGCGCAACGCCACCCGGGTCAGCCCGCCGGGCACCACGCGCATGGTTTCGCCGGTCAGCACGAAGGGGCGCAGGTCGACATGGCGCGGCGCGATGCCTTCCTCGACGAAAGTCGGGCAGGTCGAGAGCGCCAGCGTCGGCTGCGCGATATAGGCTTCCGGCCTGGCCAGGATCTTGGCGCGGAAGGACTCGATCTCGGCCTGGCTGGCCTTCGGCCCGACCAGCATGCCGTAGCCGCCCGAGCCATGCACTTCCTTGACCACCAGTTCGGGCAGATGCTCCAGCGTGTATTTCAGGTCGTCGGGCCGGCGCAAAACATAGGTCGGCACATTGGCCAGCAAAGGCTCCTCGCCCAGGTAGAAGCGGATCATGTCGGGCACATAGGGATAAATCGACTTGTCGTCGGCGACCCCGGTGCCGACGGCGTTGCACAGGGTCACGTTGCCGGCCTTGTAGGCCTGGAAGATGCCGGGCACGCCGATCAGCGAGTCCTTGCGGAAAACTTTTGGATCGAGGAAATCGTCGTCGAGCCGGCGATAGATCACGTCGACGCGCTTCAGGCCGCCAACCGTGCGCATGTAGACGACGTCGTCCTTCACCGTCAGGTCGCCGCCCTCGACCAGCTCGATGCCCATCTGCTCAGCCAGGAAGACATGCTCGAAATAGGCCGAGTTGAACACGCCCGGCGTGAGCAGCACCACGGTGGGCTCGGCCGCACAATTCGCGGGGGCGCTTTCGCGCAGGGTCTGCAGCAGCGCATCGGGATAATGGCCAACCGGCGCGACGCGCACGGCAGCGAAAAGATCGGGGAAGAGGCGCATCATCGCCTCGCGGTTCTCCAGCATGTAGGAAACGCCCGACGGGGTGCGGCAGTTATCCTCCAGCACGTAGAACTGGTCTTCCGCCGTGCGCACCACGTCGATGCCGGCAATATGGGTATAGGTCTGCCGCGCGATGGCGACGTCGCGCATGGGCGCCACGTAGGCGGCATTCTTCAGGATCAGGTCTTCCGGGATCGCGCCGGCCTTGAGGATGGCGCGGGCGTGGTAGATGTCGTCCAGGAAGGCGTTGAGCGCGCGCACGCGCTGCTTCAGGCCGCGGCGCAGCCGGCGCCATTCCTTGGCCGCGATGATGCGCGGCACGATATCAAAGGGGATCAGGCGCTCGGTATCGCCGCCTTCGCCATAGACCGCGAAGGTGATGCCCAGCCGGCGGAACAGCAGGTCGGCTTCCTGGCGGCGGCGGGCCAGCAGGCCGGCCGGCGCCGCGTCGAGCCAGCGCTTGTAATCCTGGTAGGGCGCGCGGACGGCATTGCGCTGCGCCGGGGACTGAGCTGATTGGGATTGACCAGACTGGGACTGGCCAGATTGCGACTGGCCGCCAGCGGCTCCGGTATCCATCTCGTCAAAAGCGGTCATGACAGTCGCACCCCCTGTCACGGCCATAATGCAGGCGGGAGACGCCGCCGTGCAATCGGAAGTCGGCCATGGGTCATTGGCACCCGGAACGGCACCGGAAACAGCAATCGCATACTCAGGATACAGCCTGTCGTTACGCCTGAGCCCGCAGATGCAACATTCATGCAAGGCAAAGGGCTGCCGCTATGCCATGAAAACCGGCCGGCGGGGTGCAGCCGCCGGCCGTGTCGGGGTCAGATGGTCATAATTTGTGCAGATGGCCCGGTCAGGTGGTCGGCGCCGGCATGGCCAACATCCTCACCCAGTACCCTTACACTGGGCTGGCCAGCTGATACTGCTGCTCCTCGGTCAGCGGCGTCGTTGCCTCCAGGCCACCGGCCGGGGCGGAGAATGCCGCCATGGCGCCGATCAGGCTGGCGCCAAACTGTTGACCGGAAACGACATCGATGGTGCCGCTGCTCGACCCGACCACGAGGTCATTCAGTCCGTCACCATCCATGTCGGTGATGGCGAGGGCCGAGCCGATGCCCTGGCCGCTCGCACCGGTCAGGGTGATGAACTGGCCGGTGGATTCCTGCGACAGGTCGATGCTGCCGGACGAGAAGCCACCGTCCTGGCCCCAGACCACCCACAGCTTGCCGGCACCGGAAGCGGCGGCCTGACTGCCGACCACGATATCGTCGATGCCATCGCCGTTCAGGTCGCCCAGCGCGATCTCTGTCGTCACCGAGCCGGTGCCGGTGAAGCGCACACCATCCTCTCCGTTCAGCGCGCCAATATTCACTGTGCTGCCGGCCGTCAGGCCGCTGTTGCCGAACAGCACAAAGCCGCCAGTGCCGCTCTCGTTCCAGCCCGCCAGATCCTGCAGCCCGTCGCCGTTGACATCGCCACCAGTGGCCACGCTGCGGGCCAGCGGGTCGCCGCCGGCGACTTCGAAGTTACTCAGGATCAGCCCGCCGTCGCTGCTTGCCAGGTTGGCCGCAAAGCTGCCGGCCGCATTGCCGAAGGTGACCTTCGCCGGGCCATAGTTGGCTTGCCCATCATTGCGCGCCCCGACATTGGTGACGATATCGGCATAGCCATCACCGTTGAGGTCGGTGGCACCCAGCGCATAGGCCACATTGGCCAGCGAGGCCACGCCGACCGGCGTGACACCGCTGTAAGCCGTGGCATTCGGCGTATTGGCAATGCCATTGCTGCTGCCGAACCACATCGCCAGCGCTGGCGAGGTGGCCGAGGCCCCGTTGACCGCCGAGCTGTTGCCGACGCTCATGAACAGGTCGGCATGGCCATCGCCGTTGAAATCCGTCACCAGTGGATTGCCCGACGGGCTATAGCCGATGCCCAGCGCCAGGTTCTGGTCGGTGACATTGTCGGTGCCCGGGCCGCCCAGATACACCGAGGCTGTGGTGCTGCCGGTGCCGTTGATCGTGTCGACGTAACCGTCGTTGTTGATATCTCCGATGCCAACCACATCGTTGTAGCTGGTGAACTTGAACACCGCCGGGCCGTTGGTCGCTGCGGCCGCAAAGCTGCCGCCGTTGAGCTGCGTGGTCAGCGAGCCGGCCTGACCGAAGATCAGGCCATTGCCGCCGCTGGTGTAGAGACTGGTCTCGGCCATAAGGTCGGTGACGCCGTCGCCGTTAATGTCGCCAGCATGCAGCTGATAAATCGTCGACATATTCGTCGCAGCGCGCACAGATACAGCTGACAATGCCATGTCATCGGGTTTCACGGTCAGGTGCACGGTGGCGGTATCGGTGCCGCCAT
>NZ_JANLJJ010000014.1 GCF_029255545.1 Ferrovibrio sp.
AACCATGCCAATCCCGGTCCTCGATCGCCACTTTCGCCCGCAGGCGATACAGCGTCAGGCGGCGTTTCAGGTCGGCGCGCCGCTCGGCCGCCACATCCAGCAGCAGGCCGCCAGCATCATCCGTGAAAACGAAAAAATCATGCAGGAACTTGCCCTGCGGGGTGAGCAGGGCCGCATAGACCGCCTGGCCGGGTTGCAGGCCGGTGACCTTGTTGGACACCAGCGCGTCGAGAAAGTCGGCCGCCTCCTCCCCTTGCAGGGACAGCAGGGCCCGCTCGGGCAGGGCGACACAGGTGAGGCTGGCCATGAAAGCTCCGGTTTTCAGCCCCTCTGAGGTATGGGAGAGCCGGCGGCTTGGCAAGGGCAGGCCACCCCCCTATAACCGGCCAAACCCCTAAAGCCGCGGGCACATGCGCATCCTGTTCATCACCTCCAACCGGCTCGGCGACGCCATCCTGTCGACCGGCCTGCTCGATTCGCTGCACAGCCAGTTTCCCAAGGCGCGTTTCACCATAGCCTGTGGCCCGGCCGCCGCCAGCCTGTTCACGGCCATGCCCAATCTCGACCGCGTCATCGTGATGCAGAAAAAGCCCTGGGCCGGCCACTGGTGGGAGCTGTGGAAGCAGGTGGCTACCACGCGCTGGTGGCTGGTGCTAGACCTGCGCGGCTCCGGCATTGGCCAGTTCCTGCTGGCGCGCCGGCGCCGCAGCTTCCACGGTTCTGGTTCGCGCATGCACAAGGTGATCGTGCTGTCGCATGTGCTCAAGCTGAAGACGCCGGCAGCGCCGCGTGTCTGGATCAGTGAAGACCACAAAAAGGCGGCTGCCAAACTCTGGCCCAACGATGGCCGGCCCACGCTGGCGCTTGGCCCCACCGCCAACTGGGGCGGCAAAATCTGGCCGGGCGAGCGCTTCGCCGAGTTGGCCCTGCGGCTGACCGCCGAGAATGGCATATTGCCGAACGGCCGCATCGTCGTGTTTGGTGGGCCGGGCGAAGAGGCGCTGGCCGCCGATACGCTGAGCCGCCTGCCGGTCGACCGCAGCGTCGATCTGGTCGGCAAGCTGGACCTGCCGACCATCTCGGCGGCCCTGCGCCGCTGCGACTTCTATATCGGCAACGACAGCGGCCTGATGCATCTGGCGGCCGCCAGCGAGGTGCCGACCCTGGGCCTGTTTGGCCCCAGCCGCGAAGAGACCTATGGTCCCTGGGGCGAGAAAACCGCCGCCGTGCGCACCGACCTGAGTTTCGAGGACATCATCAAGCAGCCGGGCTATGATTACCGCAGCCAGGACAGCCATATGCTGACCCTGAGCGTCGACAAGGCGCAGCGCGCCGCCGAGCATCTGTGGCGCTATTCGCGGGACTGAACCATGGTCGCACCCAAATTATCGGCGCTGGTGGTGGCGCATAACGAGGAGGCCCAGCTGGCCGACTGCCTCGAACGACTCAGCTTCGCCGACGAGATCGTGGTGGTGCTGGACCGTTGCACCGACCGCTCGGTGGAAATCGCCGCGCGTTTCGAGGCCCGCATCATCGAGGGCGCCTGGCCGCTGGAAGGACCGCGCCGCAACACCGGCATCGAAGCCTGTAGCGGCGACTGGATCCTGGAAGTCGACGCCGACGAGCGCGTGCCCGACGAGATGGCGCACGAAATCCGCGCCGAGATCGCCACCGCGCCCTTCTGCCACTACCTGATCCCGTTCGACAATTACGTGGGCAAACGGCTGGTGCGCTGGGGCTGGGGCGGCGCCTTCGGCGTGATGATGGCGCCTCGCCTGTTCACCAAGGGCGCCAAACGCTGGGGCGAGCAGCGCGTGCATCCGGCGCTGGAGCTGAAGGGCGAAAAACGCTTCCTGAAATCCCGCATGATCCACTATGTGGACCGCGATATCACCGACATGATCGCGCGGCTGAACCGCTACACCTCGGCACGCGCCGCCGATCTGCGCGCCCGCGCCGAGGCCGGCGAGGATATTGGCACCTTCCGCGCCAATGTGCGGCGTATCTTCAGCCGCTTCTACAAGTGTTACGTCACCCGCAAGGGCTACCGCGAGGGACAATACGGCTTCCTGATCGCCCTGATGGCTGGCCTTTATCCGCTGCTCAGCTATCTGAAGGCCACGCTGGAGAAGGAATAAGGCGATGCGCTACGACCTGGTGATTCGCAACGGCATGGTGGCCACGCCCAACGGCATCGAGGCGCTGGATATCGGCGTGAAGGACGGCCGCGTCGCCGCCCTGGGCAGCCTGACCCAGGCCGACACAGCAACGGTTTTTGATGCCAATGGTCTTACGGTGCTGCCCGGCGTGATCGATACCCAGGTGCATTTCCGTGAACCCGGCCAGGAGCACAAGGAAGACCTCGCCACCGGCACGGCTGCCGCCGCCATGGGCGGTGTGACCGCCGTGTTCGAGATGCCCAACACCAAGCCCAGCACCGCCACGGCCGCCGAGCTGGCTGACAAGGTGCAGCGCGGCCTGGGCCGCACCCATTGCGATTTTGCCTTCTATGCCGGTGCCACCGCCGAGAATGTCGAGATGCTGCCCGAACTGGAGAAGCTGCCCGGCTGCGCCGGCGTCAAGCTGTTCATGGGCGCCTCGACCGGCGACCTGCTGGTGGCCGACGACGCCACGCTGGAACGCGTGCTGCGCCATGGCAAACGTCGTATGGCGGTGCATTGCGAAGACGAATACCGCATGCGCGAGCGCAAACACCTGACGGAAGCGCCCGGCGCCACGGCGCATCTGCATCCGGAATGGCGCGATGCCGAAAGCGCCCTGCTGGCAACCCAGCGGCTGGTGCGGCTGGCGCGCAAGACGGGTCGGCGCGTGCATGTGCTGCATGTCACCACCGCGCAGGAAATGGCATTCCTTGCCAGCCACAAGGATATCGCCTCGGTGGAGACCACGCCGCAGCATCTGACGCTGGCCGCGCCCGACTGCTACGACCGGCTGGGCACCCTTGCGCAGATGAATCCGCCGATCCGCTCGGCCGAGCATCGCGCGGCCCTGTGGGAAGCGGTACGCAATGGCGTGGTGGATGTGATCGGTTCCGACCACGCGCCGCACACCAGGGACGAAAAGGCCAAGCCCTATCCGCAGAGCCCGAGCGGCATGCCCGGCGTGCAGACCCTGCTGCCTTTGCTGCTGGATCACATGAACCAGGGCAGGCTGACGCTGCAGCGCCTGATCGACCTGACCTCGGCCGGCGCGCAGCGCATCTTCGGCCTTACGGCCAAGGGCCGCATTGCTTTGGGCTACGACGCCGATTTCACCGTCGTCGACCTGAAGGCGAAAAAGACCATCGAGGAAAGCTGGCTGAAATCGAAATGCGGCTGGTCGCCGTTCACCGGCATGAGCGTGACCGGCTGGCCGATGGCGACCATCGTACGCGGCCAGTTCGCCATGCGCGACGGCGAGCTGGGGCAGCCGATCGGGCGGCCACTGCGCTTCGGCGAGGCGTTACAGCCCGAAGGCTGATCAGCCCGCGATTTTTGCTTCCACCTTGTCGCAGATATAGTGATACAGGCAGATGTGAACCTGCTGAATATGCGGCGTGGAATTCGACGGCGCCTCAATCAGGATGTCGCAACGGTCTTTCAGCTTGCCGCCGCCCTTGCCGGTCAGACCGATCACCGTCATGCCTTTGGCTTTTGCCGCTTCCGCCGCCTTGATCACATTGGCCGAGTTGCCTGAGGTCGAGAGGCCGAGCAGCACGCCGCCGGCCCGACCATAGGCTTCGACCTGACGGGAAAACACCGTTTCGTAGCTGTAGTCGTTGCTCCAGGCGGTGATGATCGCCTGATCGGCACTGAGCGCGATGCAATTCAGTGCGCGGCGCTCCTTCAGGAACCGGCCGACAAGCTCGCCGGCAATATGCATGGCGTCCGAGGCCGAGCCGCCATTGCCGCAGACCAGCAGGGGAAGGTCGGCGGACAGCGCCGCGGCGATGCAGTCAATGGCGCGATCCACCTGGCCAGCCATTTCCGGCGTGGCGGCATGACGGATCAGGGCGGCGGAGTCTTCCAGATAAGTCAGCAGCGACATACGATTCCTGTGCGAACGAGCAAAAACCGCGCGCAGACTAGCATAGCCGCCGCCGGGAACCAGCCCCTCGGGCCGCCGCCGGGCCAGACTTTGGCTGCCTAATGCAGGTCGTAGCTGGCCACGGCGGCGCGATATTCCTGCGCGCTGACGATGCGGGCCGAGACCACGCGCACGGAATGCAGCTTGCCGTCCAGCCTGGCCTCCCAGAAATCGAGGAATTTGCGCAGGCCGGGGAATTTCGGGGCCAGGTCGTAATCCTGCCAGACATAACTCTGCAGCAGCCGCGGATGGTCCGGCATGTGGTAGAGGATTTCGGCCGTGGTCAGGTGATACTTGAGCAGCTTTTCCAGCCACTCGGCCGAAGCGTGATGAGTTGAACGGGACACATCGGACATTGTCGCCTCCTGCCTTCTGCGGGAGCCGCACCCGACGTCTCGACGAAACCGACTCGCGGGCCGGCACACCTTCAGTCAAAACCTGCCGAAAGTGTCGGTCCGATGACAATAACTTTCTGTAAACATCATGCAGATTGGCACTCGTCGTCGTCGGCTGCCACTCACGGCTTCGCCGGCACGTAAGGCACCAAGCTGAAGCCCGGCGGCAGCGACTGCAGCGTGTCCTCGGTATCGAAGCCGTCTTCTTTAACCGGAAAGTAGAGATCGAGATTGCTGCTGTGGAAGCGCAGGCGCAGCTTCTGCCCCCAGAACGGCGTGGTCATCGGGTCGCCCTGAGGCTCAGCACGACGATATCGATCCACAAAAGCGAACTGGTGCTTTTCATCGGTGATGTGGCTCAGTAACCAAGCAGCTTTTGGATCTTTGTGCACCAGCAACATGCGCGAGAACACCTGCCGGTCATCCATATAAGTCAGCAGGCCGATGATGCCGCCATCGATGCCGGCCACTTTCGGCATGTCGTAAGTCCAGGGCGTGAAGCCGGCGCTGCGGAAGATTTTCTTATCCGGGTTTTCCTCGGTGGTGAAATAGGCCTGCGGCGTCTGGCCATAGCCCTCATACGCAAATCCGCCGGTGTATTTGAAGAAATTGCGCCGCCAGTTGCTGCTCCCACTGTCGGAATACGACTCCGTCACCACGAAGAGATCGTCGACATACATGTCCATGCCAGGCTTTTCGATCGTATAGATTTTCCTGCGCTGGGCCTCCGGCCCGTATTGCCAGGCGACGACTCTCACCGTGCCTTCGACACCCTTGTCGCCCCGTTTCTCTTCGCGGCGGATTTCCACCTCAAGTACGATGAAAGCATCTCGATCATACGTGACGTGCATATATGGGAACGACAGCAGACGCCGCTCGACCGCCCTGACCCCACTCACGCCGAACTGCCCGCTCTCATCGTCTTTGCCGAAATCCAGTTCGAGCGTCGATTCGACTTTGAACGTCTGCTTGTTGGCCTGCGCGAGCGCCGCGATGGCAAACAATCCGAGACAGGCCACGATGGTGAACCTGGCAAGCATGCGATGCGCGATGGACAACATGGGATCAGTCCTTCGACCTTGCTGGGCAGCGCATGATTCGGCTGCCTGCCTTAACGCTAGCATGATCCGGCTTTGCGACGGAATCGCGGCCGGTTATTTCGGCTGCTGCTTCGCCGGCCGCTGAATAACAGAGAATGCACCTGCATTGTTGGAGGCGCTCGGCGCCTTGTCGTTGAACCGGATGAAGCGTTCACCCGCCGGCATGGTGCGCGCCTGATCCAGCACATAGATGCCGGGCTTACCGCCCTGTTCGCCGTAGCGCAGGAAGATCGCCGCGTGGTTACCGGTATCTTTGCTTTCGTATTTGCCGTTCACGAAGGTGGCGATGGCGGTGCCCGGTTCGAGCGGCGGATCGCCGGCGCCCTTCACTTTCTCGCCTTCCTGCCAGGTTTTCGATGATCCGATACCCGGCACCAGCCGCTGCACCAGCGCGACGCATTCCTTCTTGTAATGCTCCGGGGTGTCGCCCGAATACACGAAGCCTTCCTTATCCCTGGCCGCCTGGAGCCGGGCCGCCATGGTCTTTTGGTCGCTGACCCATGCCTGCAATTTTGCTGGCGCGACATCGGTCGCCACCCCTGCTGCTTGGGCATACTGCTCGCCGGCAGGACGAGCCGGCACCTCCTCTTGAGTCTGGCGGATGCCGACGGCGTCGGAAAAATCATTCCGCGCCGGATCGCTGGACAGTAGCGTCGGCTTCATCGGCCGGTCAGAGCCCAAACCGATGGGCCGCAATTGCGGCTCGGGATAGCCTCCGCGCTTTTCCATGGTCCGGATGCGTAATGAAGCCGGCGGCGTGTAGAAGCCCCTGATCGTCTCCATGGTCTCGCCGCCCGGCAGAGCATAGCCGTCGATCGCGAGGCCGTTGTCCTTCTGGAACTTGCGCAGGGCGTAATCATCGCGGCCGCCCCAGTAGCCCGTCGGCCCCTCTGTGGCGGCGGCATCTAGCGCGCCTTCCCGGTGCAGCAGGGCCTGCAGCTTGAACACGTCACCGCGCCGGTTCGCCTGTCCCGCACCGACGCCGGATTGCAGGTCGAACAGGCCGGCGCCGAAAATCTGCCCGAGCGGCGCGCCGTCCATCCAGTCGCCCCGCACCTCATCCCATCCGGGATCAGGGAAGTCATCCGGCTTTTCGACATAGCTGCCCATGTCCAGCCGGCCGAGCGGGTCGGGCAGGTATTCGAGATCGTCCTGGC
>NZ_JANLJJ010000015.1:0-2514 GCF_029255545.1 Ferrovibrio sp.
TATGCCATCGGCTGGACCACGCTGCTGGACGTGCTGGAGGATGGCCGAGAATTCCGCGCCCGCGTCTTCGGCGGCGCCATGGCGGTGATGGCGGGCCAGGAACTGACCGGCCGCACCAGCGCGGCGATGCAAGACCCTGAATTGCGCCAGGCCATCGTGACCAACCTGCGCTGGGTCGTGACCAATCGCAGACCATTGCGCATCTACCGCGAGCAGACCACGGCGCAGCGGCGCTATCGGTACGAGACGGTGATCCTGCCGCTCTCCTCCGACGGCCGGCAGGTCGACCAGCTGCTGATGGCGGCAACGCCGCCCCTGTCGGAAGCCGTCTGAATCAACTGCCGATCCGTGGTTGATTGCTGCACTGCGCTGCCGCTAGAGTCCGCGCAACTCAGGAAGCCGAACAGGAGGAAACCATGGCCCGCAGCATCGACATCCAGGCCCATGACGGCGGCCGCTTCACCGGATATCTGGCCGAACCGGCCGGCGGCAAAGGCCCCGGCATCCTCGTCATCCAGGAAATCTTCGGCGTCAACAAGGTGATGCGCGACATCTGCGACGGCCTGGCAAAACAGGGCTATGTCGCGCTCTGCCCCGACCTGTTCTGGCGCCAGGAACCCGGCGTCGACATCACCGACAAGACCAAAGCCGAATGGGACAAGGCCTTTGCGCTGTTCAACGGCTTCAACCTCGACAAGGGCATCGACGACCTGAAGGCCGCGCTGGCCGTTCTGCGCAAGCTGCCCGGCTGCAGCGGCAAGGTCGGCACGGTGGGCTACTGCCTGGGCGGGCGGCTGGCCTATCTGATGGCCTGCCGCAGCGACGTGGATGCCGCCGTCGGTTATTACGGCATTATGCTGAAAGATCATCTGGCGGAAGCGAAAAACATCAAAAAGCCGCTGCTGCTGCATTGCGCCACCGAAGACAAGTTCGTGCCCAAGGACGCGCAGGCGACAATCGCCGCCGAGCTGAAGAACTATCCGCTGGTCACGCGGCTGGATTACCAGGGCAACGACCACGCCTTCGCCCGCGTGGGTGGCGAGCATTACGACAAGGCCGCCGCCGACCTGGCCAACAGCCGCACGGCGGAGTTCTTCAGGAAGCATCTGGCCTGAGCACAGGCCCCGCCCTAACTCTGACACCGCAACACCAAACGCAAGGAACGCAATCCATGGCGCATGCCATCCGTATCCACGCCAACGGCGGCCCCGAAGTGATGCAATGGGAAGAGGTCGAGGTCGGCGATCCCGGCCCGGGCCAGATCCGCATCAAGACCTCGGCCGCTGGCCTGAACTATATCGACACCTATCACCGCTCCGGCCTGTACAAGCTGCCGCTGCCGCTGATCCTCGGCCAGGAAGGCGCCGGCACCGTGACGGCGGTGGGCTCGGGTGTAACTGATATCAAGCTGGGCGACCGCGTCGCCTATGCCTCCTCGCCGCTCGGCTCGTATTCGGAAGAACGCCTGATGCAGGCCGACCGCTGCGTGGTGCTGCCCGCCGGCATCACCGACCAGCAGGCTGCCGGCATGATGCTGAAGGGCATGACGGCGGAATACCTGCTGCGCCGGACCCACAAGGTGCAGCCGGGCGAGACCATCCTGTTCCATGCCGCTGCCGGCGGCGTCGGCCTGATCTTCGGACAATGGGCGAAGGCTCTGGGCGCCACCGTGATCGGCACGGTGGGCAGCGACGACAAGGCCAAACTGGCCAAGGCCCATGGCTATGATCACATCATCAACTACCGCACCGAGAATTTCGTCGAGCGCGTGAAGGAGATCACCAAGGGCGAAGGCGTGCCTGTCGTCTATGACGGCGTCGGCAAGGATACCTGGGACGGCTCGCTTGACTGCCTGCGGCCGTTTGGCCTGATGGTCAGCTTCGGCAATGCCTCGGGCGCGGTGCCGCCCTTTGCCATCGGCACGCTGGCCGCCAAGGGCTCGCTCTACCTCACCCGCCCCACGCTGGTCACCTACACGGCCAAGCGCAACGACCTGGTCAATTCAGCCAATGCGCTGTTCGACGTGGTGAAGGCGGGCAAGGTGAAGATCGAAACGCCACAGACCTACGCGCTGAAGGACGCGGCCAAGGCCCATGCCGACCTTGAGGCGCGCAAGACGACCGGCTCGACCCTGTTGCTGCCGTAACGCGCAAGGCGGGCCCCGGTTGACCGGGGTCCGCCTTGCCTTGCCGGTTCAGCGCGGCTGGAGATTCCAGTCCAGCACGGAGACCGTTTCATTCTCCGGGCGGATCTTGTAGCGGAAATCCTTGGTGAGCCCGACCGTCGACAGGTTGCCGATGATCAGCCCTTCACCTTCGAACCGCACCACCATCGTATAAGCATCATCCTCCGGCTGCAGCGGGTCTTCCAGCAGGACCATGCGATGCAGCTTCATCCCATGGGGACCCCTCGCCTGAAGGTAATAACCGTATTGCTCACGGTTACTCTCGAAATGCTTTTTCAGCGCCGGTTCGCTGATCCGCCACAGCGCGTCCCGATCCAGCTTCGGCTTCG
>NZ_JANLJJ010000015.1:2614-87423 GCF_029255545.1 Ferrovibrio sp.
TTCAGCGCCGGTTCGCTGATCCGCCACAGCGCGTCCCGATCCAGCTTCGGCTTCGCCCCATCCGCTGGGGCTGCGGCAATCTGGCTGGCCGCAGCCGGCTGGGTGACAGATTGGCTGGCCGGCGCCACCGATGCCACGGCGACGGGGGCATCGGTGCCTGACTTGGCCACCAGGGTCACGGACGTCACCGGGTTATATTTGATGCTGGCGCCCGATGCGGCATCGACGATCAGGCCAATCCCGCCGCCGATCAGCACGTTGCCGATTGTCGAGACGGCCATGTCATACGGAATCTGGGCAACGGCATCCTCGTAACCCGGCTTGCGGCAGGTCACCTCGATATCGGCCCGGGTTTTCTGCACCAGCACGGTGCCTGGCGTCGTGGCGCGGCCGATGATCATGCCGGCCCGCTTCAGCTCGCAGGCCGCGCCGGGCGGGTCGCTCTCGAAAGTCAGGGTCTGCGATGTGCCCTCGGTAAGCGATGAGCAGGCCCCCAGGCCCAGAAGCAGGCTGGCCCCAATCAAAAGCTGGCGCATGATTTTCTGTTCCCCCCGGAACGGTAACCGACCCCGCGCGACCACCCCTGGCAGGTCGCGTTTTGTCATTCCGCCGCAGCCTGCGCGGGAAGTCAATATCGATAAATAAGCCTGCGCGAGGTATTTTCCGAAAAATTGCAGCTTTAACATATCCTGCCGGCCATTCGCCCGGGCGGCATGCATCCCCTATAATTTCCGCAGCACATCTTCCGATCGGACCAAGCCGATGACTGACATTCCCCCTACCCCGGCTGCACGGGCTGTCGCGCGCGCCTGCCGCACCGCGACGCTGGCCACCACGATGGCGGAGGCCGGCAAATCGGGCCAGGGTGGCCAACCCTATGCCTCGCTGGTGCTGCTGGCCTGCGATCTCGACGCCGCGCCCCTGCTGCTGGTCTCCACCCTGGCCGAGCACACAAAAAACATCCTGGCCGACAATCGCGTATCGCTGCTCTGCGACGGCACAACAGGCTTCACCGAACCGCTGACCGGCCCACGCGTAACCCTGCTGGGCTTTGCCGAGAAAACCGAGCTGCCGCGCCACCAGACCCGTTTCCTCGCCCGGCATCCCTCGGCCGAAGGTTACGCCGGCTTCCGGGATTTCGCCTTCTACCGCGTGAGCGTGACGCGCGCGCATATCGTGGCCGGCTTCGGCAAGATCCACTGGCTCGACGATTACACATACAGCGGCGACTGGCAGGCCCTGGCCGAGGCCGAGGCCGGCATCATCGCGCATATGAATACCGACCATGCCGAGGCCGTGCAGCTTTATGCCACCAAGCTGCTGGGCCGCACGGAGGGCACCTGGCGCATGTGCGGCGTGGACCCGGAAGGCGCCGACCTGATCCGCACGGATGAAAGCCATGAGGGCGAGCTGCTCCGCCTGCCCTTCGCCAAACCGGTGAGCGATGCCGAAGGCGCGCGGGTGGAACTGGTGCGCCTGGTGAAGCAGGCGCGGGCGGCATAAAAAAAGCCCGCCAGCCTTTCGGCTGACGGGCTTTCGCGTCCGAGGTCCGGGGAGGACTGAGGCGGACGGTTTACCAGCTGGTGACGACGGCACCCTTGAACTTCTCTTCCACGAAGGCTTTCACCTCGGGCGAACGATAGGCCTGCACCAGTTTGGCGTATTCGGGCTTGTCCTTGTCCTGGCTGCGCACGGCGATGATGTTCACGTAGGGCGATTTCGGCGTCTCGATGGCGATGGAATCGCGCTTGGGGTTCAGGCCGGCGGGGATCGCGTAATTGGTGTTGATCACGGCAGCATCGAGTTCGTCCAGCGCACGCGGCAGCTGGGCGGCGTCGAGCTCCACGATCTTCAGCTTCTTCGGGTTCTCGGCGATGTCCAGCGGCGTCGCCTTCAGGCCGGCATCGGGCCGCAGCTTGATCAGCCCCGCCGATTCCAGCACCAGCAGGGCGCGGCCGCCATTGGTGGGATCGTTGGGGATGCCGATGCGCGCGCCGCTGCCCAGCTCGCCGATGGCCTTCACCTTCTTGGAATAGGCGCCCATCGGGAAATTCACCGTGTAGCCGATATTGCTGAGCTTGTAGCCGCGATCCTTGATCTGCGCCTCGAGATACGGCAGGTGCTGGTAGGAATTCACATCCAGGTCGCCGGCATTCAGCGCGGCATTGGGCTGCACGTAATCGCTGAATTCCACGATCTGGATTTTCAGGCCGTCCTTCTCGGCCACCTTCTTCACGACTTCAAAGATTTCCGCATGCGGGCCGGCGGTGACACCGACCTTGATCGGCTTGTCCTGGGCGACAGCAGGGAGCGAGACGAGAGCCGCGACGGCGAGAACGGCGAAACTGCGACGGTTCAACATGGTATTTTTCCTTTTCTGTGTAGGGAGGTTTAACGAAACTCAACGATGGCTGAGGCGGCGCACCAGGCGGTCGCCCAATGACTGCACGCCCTGCACGAAGACGATCAGGACAGCGACGACGGCCAGCATCACCTCGGGCAGGAAACGCTGGTAGCCGTAGCGGATGCCGATATCGCCCAGGCCGCCGCCGCCCACCGCGCCCGCCATGGCGGAATAACCGATCAGGCTGACCAGCGTGATGGTGAGGCCGGCGATGATCCCGGGCAGGGCCTCGGGCAGCAGCACCTTGGTGACGATCTGCAACGGCGTCGCACCCATGGCCTCGGCCGCCTCGATCAGGCCGGCCGGCACCTCGCGCAGGGCGGTTTCCACCAGGCGGGCAATGAAGGGGATGGCGGCGATGGTGAGCGGCACGACGGCGGCCAGCGTGCCGATCGAGGTGCCCACCACCAGCCGCGTGAAGGGGATCACCGCCACCATCAGGATGATGAAGGGCGTGGAGCGCGCCGCATTCACGATCAGCCCGAGCGCGCGGTTGAGCGGCACGTTCTGCAGGATGCCGCCACGGTCGGTGAGGATCAGCACCACGCCGAGCGGGATGCCGAAGGCAGCCCCGATGCCGCCCGAGACGCCGACCATCACCAGCGTCTCGAGCAGGCCGTCAAACAGCAATTCGATCAGGGCGGACGACATGATTCAGATCCTCGACATGAAGCTGGCGGGTCGCCAAGAACTGGCGGGCGGCGGTGAGCTGGGCTTCGCTGCCGCGGGCCTGCACGACCATGACGCCGAAGGGGCGGCCCTGGATCTCGTCAATCCGGCCATGCAGGATATTGAGGTCGATATTCAGGTTGCGGCTGAGCGCGGCGATCACCGGCTCGTCGGCATGCGGCCCGGTGAAGAGAATCCGCCACAGGCCGGCATGAACATGATCCGGATCGGCGGCGATGCGTTTCTCCAGCGCCGGCGGCAGGGCGAAGCCGATCTGGTCGGCCACGAAACTGCGCGTGGTGGCATGCTGCGGCCGGGTGAAGACATCGAAAGTCTTGCCCTGCTCGATTACGCGGCCCTGTTCCATCACGGCGACGCGGTCGGCGATTTCCTTCACCACCGCCATCTCGTGGGTGATCAGCACCACGGTCAGCTTCAGCCGGTCGCGGATATCCTTGATCAGCGCCAGGATCTGCTCGGTGGTTTCGGGATCGAGCGCCGAGGTGGCCTCGTCGCAGAGCAGCACTTTCGGATCGGTGGCCAGCGCACGGGCAATACCGACGCGCTGTTTCTGCCCGCCGGAGAGCTGCGCCGGATAACGCCCGGCCTTGTCGGCCAGGCCGACCAGCTCCAGCAGCGGTTCGACCTTGGCCTTGATCGCAGCACGGCTTTCGCCACGCAGTTCCAGCGGCAGGGCCACGTTGTCGAACACATTGCGCGCCGACAGCAGGTTGAAATGCTGGAAGATCATGCCGATGTCGCGCCGGGCAGCGCGCAGCGCGGGCGCCTTGAGCAGGGTGAGGTCGCGGCCGGCGACGATCACGCTGCCTTCGGTGGGCCGTTCCAGCAGGTTGATGCAGCGGATCAGCGTGGACTTGCCGGCGCCGCTGCGGCCGATCACGCCGAAGATTTCCCCGGCGGCGATCTCCAGGCTGACATCGCGCAGGGCCTCGACGCTGCCCGATACGCCGGCAAAGCGCTTGGTGATGTGACGCAACTCGATCATGGACAGTGATCCTTCAGCGGTCGAAGGGCAAAAAACTCAGCCCGATCAGGTCGCCGCCCTGGTTCCACTCACGCCCATGCCATTCCGGCGGCAGGGCCAGCGGATCGGTGAGCGATACGGAAGGGTTATCATTGGCGGCGGGCTGCAGCCGGTCGGGCGCGAGGAAGGCGCCGAAGGCGGCCTGCAGGCGATGGGCAAAGCCGGGCCGGCGCCGGCTGCGCTCATGCCGGGTGATGTGGGTGGGCACTTCGTTGGCCGGTGCCAGAAGCAGGAACTCGGTCATGGCTTACCTCCAGGACTGAGACGGGTGGGAAAAACCGCGGCGGCGCGCCGCGTTGTCGTTGGCGGCCAGCAGGGCACGGGCGGCGCGTTCGGCATCGGTGCTGCGGCGGAACAGTTGCTGCTCCAGCGCGGCGAATTGCGGCGCGGATGCGAAGAAGCGGAAACCGCCACGTTCGCGGATCACCACACCGGCGGCCTCGCCGGCCGCCTCGATCAGATAGGCTTCACTCATGGGAATATCTCCGTTGGCCGGCCCGGTTCAGGGCGCGGCTTTCAATCGCTGGACTGGAAAACGCGGTTGGATCGGCGCGTGGTCAGCGACAACAACAGAGACGGGTTTTGCGGATGCAGGTACGGATCATGGGTCACTCCGGACTTTTCATTCGGGCCCACGACTTCCGCCGTGGCGCTTTAGCATTGGTGTCGCGGTGCAAGCTGCCCCTCAAATCCCGCGGTCCGGCCGAAGCCGACGACCCCTATATTTCACACCAGGAAACACAGGTCAACATAAATTCACAAACAGTTACGCAAATAAAACATGCCTCAGGCGCAAAAAATTCATAGCTCCGGCTGAAGCTATTGATAATCATCAATTTTCAGGAGATTTCGGTCGGGGTCGGCCCGGCAATGCCCCATTGTACCGGACCGACCACAAATCCCGACACGACCAGCAGAGTGTCGGGACCGACCTAAGAAACCGCCCCGGCTGCAGGGAAGCAGTGGCGCGATGGGCCTGAGTATATGCGAATGATTTTCAGTTACAAGATCAATCTGCAACCCGACGAAAGTTTTTTGCCCCGGCCTTTTGCCATGGCGCCTGCCCACGGTCGCCATGGCATACTGCCGACAAGGCCATAGCGGGCATGACGTGACGAACCAGCTTCCGGCAACACTGGACACCGTATCGCAACCCCGCTTGCGGCGGATGCTGGGCTACTGGGAAGGCCTGCGCCGCGACGGCGCCCTGCCCGCCCGCGCCGATATCGATCCGCTGGATTTTCCCTGGATGCTCGGCAGCGTCTCGCTGGTCGAGGTGCATGACAGCGGAAACGGCACGCGCCGCTATCGCGTCCGCCTCGTGGGCACCAACACCACCGAACGCTTCGGCTATGAAACCGGCGGCCGCTGGCTGGATGAGCTGCCCGAGCCCGATTATGTCGAACACATCACCACGATGTTCGACGAGGTGGTGCGCCTGGCCTGCCCGATGGTGGAACGGCCGGATATGATGATCGACGGGCGGATTTACAATTATGAGGTGCTGCGCCTGCCGCTGGGGAACGATGGCGCCCATCCCGACATGCTGCTGCTGGCCGCCGACTTCTTCGACTCCAGCGTTTGATCGGTGATTGACGTCAAGGATGCAGCTTCAGGCCCTTCACGGCCTTGTCCACCGCCCTGCGGTCGCCGTGCAGCCCGAGCCCCACCCAATCCTGCGCGGTCGCGTCGCCCGCGGCGAAGACGGCGCGGTTGGCCGCGTCGTGACCGGTGGCAAACATCGCCGCCACATAGGGTGCGATGGTCAGGCCCTGGGCCAGCGCGCGGTCATGCGCCCTGCGCAGGTCATCCAGCCCGGCAGCAAAGACCAGGATCGGCTGGCCACACAAGGCGGCATAGCGGCGGCCGGCGGCATCCACGTAAGCTTGGCCGATACAGCCGGGAATGGCGGCGGCGAGCCCGCTGGCCAGGAAGGCCGTCACGTTCAATTTCTGCCACGCGGCCAGGTCCTCGCGCACCGCAATCGCGATCTTGGTCTCGAACGCCACCTTCGTCTCCGACACGTCATCCTCCTGCCGTTGCAGGACCGAGGATGGCGTCAGGCCGGTAGGCTGTCTGGAAGGTTTGTGCAGGCGCGGCGATAGGCGGCCGGCGTCATGCCATAGGCGCGCCGGAACCAGCGGCCGAAATGGCTCTGGTCGGCAAAGCCGGTAGCGGCCGCGGCGGCCGCCGGCATTTCGCCGCGCACCAGCATCTGGCGGGCCCGGCTGAGCCGGCGCTGCACCAGATAGGCATGCGGCGCCAGGCCATAAGCCGCTTTGAAGGCGCGGGTCAGGCGGAAGCGGTCGGTATCGAGCTCAAGCGCCAGATCCTGCAGGCCAAGATCGGCGTCGAAACAATCATCGATGATCGCGCGCGCCTGCGCCGCCATGCGCGGAGCCCGGATTGCCGTGGCGCCGGCCGGATTGCGCCGGCGCCACAGCAACGCCGCCACGGCGTCCAGCGCCGCCTCGCGGGCCATCCGGCTATCGGGCCTGGCGACCTGTCGCCACGCGGCCCCGATCGCCTGCGCCAGCCGCGGATCGTCGGCCAGGATGGCGGGAAACCCCAGCACGGCCCGGCCATCGCCACGACCGGCATAGAGCGCCACGGCATCCCGCAGCCAGGCCGGATCGAAATACAGCATCGCATACGTGAAGCCGGTGCTGGCGCCAGCCTCGCCGTCATGGGTCTCGCCCGGCTCCATCAGGATGACGCGGCCGGGCGTGCTGCGATGCAGCTGGCGGCGGCAGCGGAATTGCTGCAGTCCCTGCTCGGTCACGCCGACCAGCACCTGATCATGGAAATGCGGATCATAGGCATGGTTGTGAAAGCAGGCGCGCACGGCTTCCGTGCCGCTTTGCGGGTCGCGGGCGAAACTGAGCCAGTCCTTCGGATGCACGCCGGTCATATGGTCGCAGTCTAGCAGAACCGCGATGCAGGCCCAATCGGCTACCGGACCACGCCACAGGCGATGCGGCCGCCACCGCCACCCAGCGGCGCCGGCTGGTCGCTGTAATTGTCGCCGCCGGCGTGGATCATCAGGGCATGGCCGGCAAGGTCGCTCACCTTCAGGCGCGGCGCGATCACCGGCAGCGTGGCGGTGCCGTCGCCGTTGACCACCAGCGGCGGCAGATCGCCCAGATGCCCGGCGCTGTCATGCGGGCCATGATGCCGGCCGGTCCGTCGTGGATCAAAATGCCCGCCGGCCGCCATGCCGGCCGCCATCTGCCCGTTGGGTCCCGGCCCCGGGCCGCAATCGGGCTTTTCATGCAGGTGGAAGCCATGCGGCCCCGGCGGCTGCAGGTTGGCCAGCGCCGGGCTGAGCATCAGGCCCTGGGGCGTGTCCCTGGCCGCGATGGTGCCGATCTTGGCGCCCATGCCACTGGCCGTGATGGCATGGATGTCGATGGTTTTCTCGGCGGCGAGCGCCGGGCCGGCCGCAAGGGCGATGGCCCCGGTGAGAGCTAGGGTCAGGATCAGAACACGCTGCATGTCGTTTCCTCCTCGGGCAGGCCTGCCCTGTCCAACAGATATGCGGCGGAAAAGGTCCGGCAAGCAGGCCGGAATGCAAAAATAGGCGGGACGCACAAAAAAAGACGGGCGGGGTTGCCCCCGCCCGTCCGGTCGCCCAGCCGAGGCCGGCGATCAGGTATTCATCGAATCGAAGAAATCCGCGTTGGTGCGGCTGTGCTTGATCTTGTCGAGCAGGAATTCCATTGCGTCCTGGCCGCCCATCGGCATGAGGATGCGGCGCAGCACCCACATCTTGGCCAGCACGCCCTTGTCGACCAGCAGCTCTTCCTTGCGGGTGCCCGACTTGGTGATGTCGATCGCCGGGAAAGTACGCTTGTCGGAGAGCTTGCGGTCGAGGATGATTTCCGAATTGCCGGTGCCCTTGAACTCTTCGAAGATCACTTCGTCCATGCGCGAGCCGGTATCGATCAGCGCGGTGGCGATGATGGTGAGCGAGCCGCCCTCCTCGATATTGCGCGCGGCGCCGAAGAAGCGCTTCGGGCGCTGCAGCGCGTTGGCGTCCACGCCGCCGGTCAGCACCTTGCCCGAGGAGGGCACCACGGTGTTGTAGGCGCGCGCCAGGCGGGTGATCGAGTCGAGCAGGATGACGACGTCGCGCTTGTGCTCGACCAGGCGCTTGGCCTTCTCGAGCACCATCTCGGTGACCTGCACGTGGCGGCTGGCCGGCTCGTCGAAGGTGGAGGAGATTACCTCGCCCTTCACCGTGCGCTGCATGTCGGTGACTTCTTCCGGACGCTCGTCGATCAAAAGGACGATCAGGTAGACTTCCGGATGGTTGTGGCTGATGGCATGTGCGATGTTCTGCAGCAGCATCGTCTTGCCGGTGCGCGGCGGCGCCACGATCAGCGAGCGCTGGCCCTTGCCCTGCGGCGAGATCAGGTCGATCACGCGGGCCGAGACGTCACGCTTCGGCGCCGAGGAGATCAGCTTCTCGCGCTTGCCCTCGCCGCCGCGGCTCTTGATGGTCGGCGTCTTGGCGGCGGCGGCCGGCGCCGGGGCCGGCTCGGCTTCCTCGGCGGCCGGCATTTCCATGCGCAGGCGCTCGGTCGGATAGAGCGGCGTCAGGTTGTCGAAATGCACCTTGTGCCGGCTCTGCTCGGGGTCTTCGTAATTGATCGTGTTGACCTTGAGCAGGGCGAAGTAACGTTCGCCATCCTTCGGCGCGCGGATCGTGCCTTCGATGGTGTCGCCGGTGCGCAGGCCGAAGCGGCGGATCTGGTTCGGGCTGACATAGATGTCGTCGGGGCCCGGCAGGTAGTTGGCCTGGGCGGAGCGCAGGAAGCCGAAGCCGTCCTGCAGCACTTCCAGCACGCCCTCGCCGGTGATCTCGACTTCCTTCTCGGCCAGCTGCTTGAGGATCGCGAACATCATGTCCTGCTTGCGCAGGGTGGATGCGTTCTCGATCTGCAGCTCCTCGGCGAAGGCGAGCAGGTCGGTGGGGGATTTGGTTTTCAGTTCCTGGAGATTCATCGACGGACTCGCGGACTCAGGCTAGAGCGGATGTGTTTGGGAGATTTGGGCGCTGGCTCCAGAGCAGAGCAGCAGCCAGTGAAGGGGGGTGTTGAGAGCCGCCCGCGCAGATTCCGCATCATGAACTGGAATTCGAAATAGTGCGGAAGGGGTGCCAGAACGGCGCCAGCCCGAAAGAAGATGGGCCGGTTGCCTAAGCGAAATAGCAATGCGCGCCGGGTAAGTCAAGGGCGGGCGGCCACGATTGCAGCCACCCGCCCCATCTTGTCACGATGACAAAAATGCGATCAGAACCGACCGGCGTCAGGCGGCGAGGTTGAGCACCAGGAAAACCGCGCCGATTACCGCCACGCCGGCGCCGGCGAAGCGGCTGAGCTGCGGCAGCCTGTCGCTGGCGCTGCGGCCGAGGAAGCGCCAAGCCAGCACCACGCCGGCGGCGATGCCATACTGGATAATCGCAAGCCCGGCGACATAGGCGCCCAGCGGCGTGGTTTCGGCGCCGACGATGCTCTCGCCGAAGGCATAGCCGTGGAACAGGCCGGCCAGCGCCAGGATGGCGGCGAACAGGCTGTCATCGATCCTGCGCGGGATCACCAGCAGGATACCAAGCAGCAGCACCGAACCGGCCACCAGGATTTCGCCGGCCGGCAGGTCAACGCCGTTGAGATGCACCACCACGCCGGCCAGCGAGGCCAGCACGAAAGCAAGCGGCAGGACCAGACCGCGGGCACGCGGCGCCGCCAGCAGGCCGGCCGCGAGGATGAAGGCCAGATGATCGAGGCCGATCACCGGATGGGCCAGGCCGGAAATCAGGCCGGTGGCCAGCGTGTTTGGGGTTTGACCATCCATCGCGTGATGGGCGAAGGCTGGTGTGGCGGCAAACAAGGCCGCGATGGCGGCAACAAGACGTAACATAGGCGTACCTCCCGTACAGGAAAGACGATCCACCCTGCATCATTCCCCTCGAAGCAGGGCAACCGCCCGGTCAGATGATGGCAGGTCTCCGGGCTTGCGGGTCGTCGCTTGGCGCCGCCTTCCCAGCCGGTTTCCCGGCCAGTGGCATTCTGGTGCCGCGCTCGCCGCCTACCGTAGCGGGGGCTGCTGCGGCCTTGGAAGCAAGCTTCCGCACCGCATTCCCTTTTCACCGCCGGCTGGGTGAATCGCCGGCGGACCATCGCGACGGAGCTTAAGAGCCCGGCCGGCCTGCGTCAAACCGCCGCCCTTGCCGAAGACCGGCGACAGGGGTAAGCCTTGCAGTCATGAGCATTGCCGCATCCCTGTCGCACCCCTCGCGCCGCCATCTGCTGGCGCGCGTTCTGGCGCGCCTGGCCCTGCTGGCAGTGATTTTCCATGCCCTGCTGCCGCTGACCCAGCATGCCATCCAGCGCGTGCAGGCCACCAATGGCATCGAACAGGTCGTGTTGTGTTCGGCGCTGGGGTTCCGCACGCTGGCGCTGAAAGACGGCCTGCCGGTTGACGCCGATCCCGACCAGCCGATGCAGGCAAGCAAGAACTGCCCGGTCTGCCTGGTCACCGCCAATCTGGGCCATGCCATCCTGCCCAGCGCCCTGCCGCTGCTGCTGCCCGGCCTGGCGATCACCGTCCTTTATGGCGCCGCGCCGGACAGCACGCCGGCCCAGGCCCGTTATCTTCCCGCCCAGGCCCGCGCCCCCCCGCTTTCGTAAACCTGAAAACCATCTTTATCTTCAGGATTTACGGGAGGATTTCCCCATGTCGCGTATTTTGTTCATGAGCGCTGCGGCGCTCGCTCTCAGCCTTTCCGCCCTGCCCGCCACAGCCCACGTGGTCGCCGATCCGGCGCTGGCCGAGCCGGGCAGCTATTTCCGTACCGCCCTGCGCGTGTCCCATGGCTGCGGCAGCAGCCCGACCACGGCGATCCGCGTCGCCATCCCCGAGGACGTGGTGAGCGTGCGGCCGCAGGCCAAGGCGGGCTGGCAGGTTGCCATCGAAACCCGCAAGCTGGCCCAGCCGGTCGAGATCGGCCATGGCCAGAAGGCCGACATCCTGGTCAGCGCGGTGAGCTGGAGCGGCGGACGCCTGCCCAACGAGCAGTTCGACGAGTTCGGCCTGGTGCTGAAACTGCCGAACCAGCCAGGCGCGCAGCTCTGGCTGCCGGTGGTGCAGACCTGCGAGGGCGGCGAAACCCGCTGGGAGCAGATTCCCGCCGCCGGCCAGTCGGCCCATGACCTGCCGCGTCCGGCCGCGCTGATCCGCGTCGCCGATGCCACCAAGCCGGTCCTGCTTGCGCAGGCCGGGCATGGCCATGGCATGCCGGCGGCGCCAAAGGCCGGCGACATTGCCATCGAGCAGCCTTTCGCCCGCGCCACGCCGGCGAAGGTGGGCGGCGTGTTCATGACGCTGAAGAATGCCGGCGGCACGGCCGACAGGCTGATGAAGGCTGCTTCGCCGGTGGCCGAGAGTGTCGAGCTGCATACCCATGTGAAGGATGGCGACGCCATGCGCATGAGGCCGGTGGAGGATATCCCCGTGCCCGCCAAGGGCCAGACCGGCCTGGTGCCCGGCGGCTATCACGTCATGCTGATCGGCCTGAAGCAGCCGCTGAAGGAAGGCACGCAGTTCCCGCTGACGCTGACCTTCGAAAAGGCTGGCACGGTCACCATCCAGGTTCCGGTCATGAAAGCCGGCAGCATGGGTGACGCCGGCAACGGCGGCCACAAGCACTAAGCCATCCGATCCTGAAGGCGGCCTGCCGCGCAGCCCGAGCTGCGCCACGGGCGGATTCCGCCTGTCACACAACTTCATCGAAAGATGCCACCATGCATTGCAATGACGCTGCATTCGTGACCCTGCGCCGCAGGGCCGAGAAACTGCTACCCAAGATCGCGCTGACCCTGCTGGGTACCAGTGCCGCCCTCGCCCTGCTGGCGCCTGCCGCCAACAGCCAGACCGTCACCTCGCCAATCACCGTGACCGGCAAGGCCGAAGCCGATTCGATCACCGTGCCCGACGCGGCAGAAGCCCGCCGGCGCATCGAGAAAACCCCCGGCGGCGTCGATATCGTGCCGGCGGAAGAAATCCGCGACGGCCGCGCCACCACGGTGAAGGACGTGCTGGATTACGTGCCGGGCGTGTTCGCCCAGCCGAAATACGGCCAGGAGGATTCGCGGCTTTCCATCCGCGGCTCCGGCCTGTCGCGCAACTTCCACCTGCGCGGCACCCGCATCCTGCGCGACGGCATTCCGCTCAACGACGCCGACGGCGCCGGCGACACGATGGAGATCGATCCGCTGGCCCTGGATTACAGCGAGATCTACAAGGGCGCCAATGCCCTGCAATATGGCGCGCTGTCCCTGGGCGGTGCGGTGAACATGGTCAGCCCGACCGGCCGCAGCCAGCCGGGTTTCCTGCTGCGCCAGGAACTGGGCAGCTTCCAATCGGCGCGCACCCAGCTCGGCGCCGGCGGCGCATCCGGCAATTTCGACTACTACCTGACGCCGACCTACAGCCACTCGGAAGGCTACCGCGACCATACGGGGCAGGATTACCTGCGCTTCAACGGCAATGTCGGCTATCGCTTCGGCGATGGCGCCGAGACGCGTTTTTTCCTGAGCGCAGCCAACATCAACCAGAAGATCGCCAACAGCGTGACTAAGGCAGAGGCCCTGAGCCAGCCGAAAACCGCCTATGCGACCAACGAAAGCAACAACACCAAGCGCAACATCGACTCCATACGCGGCGCCAGCAAGACCACCTTCCTCACCGATACCGGCGAGGTGACGCTGGGACTGTTTGCCGCCAACAAGCAGTTGTTCCATCCGGTGATGTTCAGCCGCACCTTTGGCCGCGTCATCGACAACAATGAGACCAATGGCGGTGGTTTCGCGCGCTGGACCGGCGATACGCAACTGGCCGGGCATCGCAATGAATTCACCCTGGGCATCAATTACATGACCGGCCTCAATCATGCGCGGGTCTATGCCAATAGCGGCGGCGCCAGGGGTGCCTTGGTCAGCGATGCCGACCAGACCTCGAACAACCTCGATGTCTATGGCGAAAACGCCTTCTATGTGATCCCGGAGGTGGCGCTGGTTGGCGGCCTGCAGGGCAGCCTGGCCAAACGCGAGCAGGACAACAAGTCCGGCACCACGTCGTTCGACCGCGACTACAAAAGCCTGAATCCAAAGCTCGGCGCGCGCTGGGACCTGGCGCCGCAGACCCAGGCATTTGTCAACTTCAACTGGTCGACCGAGCCGCCGCCCTTCTCGGAACTGGGCTCGGCCACCGGGCTGGACGCGCAGGAATCGCAGACGCTGGAACTCGGCACCCGTGGCCGGCGCAGCGATTTTGCCTGGGACGCGACGCTCTATCGCGCCCGGCTGCATAACGAGCTGCAGTTCATACAGCTCAGCGGCGGCCCAACCAACGTCAACATCGACCAGACCATCCACCAGGGCATCGAATTGGGCGGCGACTGGACCTTCGCCCGCAATCTGGCAGCGAACAACGACAGGATGACGCTGCGGGGCGCCTACACCTTCAGCGACTTCCGCTTCGACGGCGATCCGACCTATGGCAACAACGATATCCCTGGCGCACCGAAACATTACCTGCGCGCCGAACTGCGTTATGCCCATGCCAGCGGCTGGTATGCCGGACCGAATGTCGAATGGGCGCCGCAGGGTTATTTCGTCGACAATGCCAACACGACGAAAACCAGCCCCTATGCCCTGCTGGGCGCCAAGGCGGGTTATGACTTCGGCAACGGCCTCAAGTTGTTCGTCGATGGCCGCAACCTGCTCGACAAGACCTATATCTCCAATACCGGCGTCACCACCAACATCGCCAACAATGCCGACCTGTTCAACGCCGGCGACGGCCGCGCGGTGTTTGTCGGCGCCGAGTTCCGGTGGTAACGGCAACACTCGCACAGCTGCGCGCACCGGGGCGGCCTCAGCCGCCCCGGTCGCTCCCCTGGCATGGCCTCGCGCCGGCTTTGCTGCTGCATGGCGGCATCGCCTTGATGCTCATGGCGGTAGGGCCTGAGCCACAATCCCAAGCGCCCGTTTTTGAAATCCTGCTGCAACCGGCAGCCTCGGCATCTGAAATGCCGCCGCCTGAAATGCCGGCATCGGATACGACGCCGGCAGAGGCCGCACCGCCTGAGCTTGCCATCGAAACGCTGCCAGAGATCGTGCCGCCGCGCCCGCGCACCCGGCCGCAACGGACCACGACGCCGGTGAACGCGGCCGCAGCCCCCGAATCCATTTCCGGCCCGGTGGCGCCGCCGGTCGCCGCAGTAGCAACCACAACCGCAGTCGCAGCCACGCCGCGCCCGGCCGAATACACGCCGCCGCCCTATGCGCCGGTGCTGCTCGACTGGCTCGGCCGCCATCGCGACTATCCACGCGCCGCGCGCCTGCGCCGCTGGGAAGGCATGCCGCGCATCGCCATCACGCTCGACAATTCAGGTCGCCTGCTGGCCTTGTCCCTGGCCGAAAGCAGCGGTTTCGCCCTGCTGGACGAGGCCGCGCTCGACATGGCCCGCCGCGCCGCACCCTTTCCGCCACCCGTGCTGCCGCGCGGCACCGACCGCGCCACCTATATCGTGCCGGTACAATTCGCCCTGCAGCGCTGATGCGGTTGACCGAAACGGCAAAAAAAGGCGGCCATTTGGCCGCCCTTTCAGGATAGGGAAGTCGGGATCAGTTCTGATAGACTCCGCTATCGCTGAACACCTTCCCTCGATAGGTCCTATCCGGATATTTGTATTCCGGCATGGATTTGAGCTGGTCCTTGGTCAGCGTCGTGCGGACCGCGTCGCCGCCATCGGCCACCATGAGCGAGTTCCAGTTCATCTCGACATCGCGCTGACCCAGGCCCAGGAAACCGCCCACGCCGACGATGACCGACTGGATCTTGCCGTTCTGGTCGATATAGATCGATTCGACCTCGCCGATGGTTTCGTTGTTGGCGTTCTTCACATCCGCGCCGAGAAGCTGATCGGCCGGCACGGCGCCAACCGTCGGGGACGAATTCAGGCCGGGCGCGGTGTCCGCCGAAGATGCCGGAGGGGTATTGGGCGACGTTGTGGCAGGAGACTGGGCCCGCGTGTCCGGAGCCTGCGTACCTGGAGCCTGCGTCTGGGTGTTATCCTTCTTCATGTCGCCAGCAGCCATCGCAGGACCGCCCAGGGCGACTGCGACAGCCAGGGCTGGGAGCCATATGTAACGATGGTTCATTTCACACCTCATACTGTTGTGGATACAGCCCGCGCACGGGTACATACGAAACCCCTTGGCCCCGGCTTTGTTCCGCCGATTGCGTGCCTTTCAACGCTGGCCTGCACCGGGCCCGATCATTTCGGGAATAACGGGCATCGCGCCGCATTCCGCGGAAAACGGCGCATGATGTCTTGTTGAAATCCTGCTGGACGCACGCGGCCGCACGACAAATACTACGTTCATGCAGGTGATCCGTCATCGGTCCGAACGCGGCGCATGGGAAATGGCCTTCGCGCCACCGCACCCACGTCTTGCCGCGCTGGTGGACACCTATATCGGCTATGACGAACGCGACACGGCTTTCACGCGCCGGCATGAACTGCCCGGCCTCAATGCGGTGATGATCGTCAACCTGGGTGATCCGATCACCATCGTCGACACAGCGGGCTTCGTTGTCCCGGTCGGCACCGGCTGCGGCTTCGCCGCCGGCCTGAGCGATGCCTATGCCGTATCGGAAACCGGCGGCTGCCAGCGCGGCATCCAGGTGATGTTCACGCCGCAGGGTGCACGGCGCTTCTTCCGCCTGCCGATGAGCCAACTGACCAATCGCGTCTTCCTGCTGCCCGAGCTGCTGGGCCCGGCGGCAGCGATGCGCCTGATCGAGGGCCTGCAGGCGGCCAATGACTGGCACGCCTGCTTCGCCCGTCTGGATGCGACCATCGCCGCATGCATCGCAGCGCATGAGGCCGTCGACTTGGCCGGCATCCGCAATGCGGGTTGGGCGCTGCGCCAGATCGCGGGGTGCCGTGGCGATGTCTCGATCGCGGCGCTGGCCGAGGCGATGGGCTGCAGCCGCAAGCATCTGGCCGTGTTGTTCCGTGAGCATGTCGGCCTGACGCCCAGCACGGTGGCCGGCCTGCTGCGCTTCCGCCACGCGCTGGACCTGATCGATGCGGCCCAGATCGATGCAGCCCCGGCGAAATGGACCGATATCGCGTTGGCCGCCGGCTATTACGACCAGGCGCATTTCAACCGCGATTTCCGCCGCCTGACCGGCCGCACGCCGGGCGATTACCTCAGCACCCGGCTGCAGGGCCAGGCCGGCCTGCCGGTCGGCTGAACAATCCGGTTACATCTGTACAAGCGCGCCGGCGGGCGGGCCGCTAGCGTGCCGGCATCCAAAGATCAGGAGCCACGACATGACCGACACCCGTCCCAGCATCTATCCCGTCCTGCAATACCGCGACGCGCCGGCCGCCATGGCCTGGCTGGAAAAGGCTTTCGGCTTCCACACCGTGGCCTGCCACAAAAGCCCCGATGGCAAGGTCGCCCATGCCGAGATGCGCTATGGCAATGGCATGGTCATGCTGGGCAGCGTGCAGAATGAAGGTCCGTTTGCCTTCCGCACGCCGCGCGAGGCCGGCGTGACGACCCAGGGCAGCTATGTCGCCGCTGATGATATCGATGCGCTGTATGAGCGGGCCCAGGCCGCCGGCGCCGAGATGGTGATGACCATCCGCGACACTGATTACGGCTCACGCGATTTCTCGGTGCGCGACCCGGAGGGCCATCTATGGAGCTTCGGCAGCTACCGACCCGATTTCGGCGCCTGACCTCAGCTCCCGGGATCAGTTCCAGGGATCAGTTCCAGGGGCCGCGGCGACCACGACCTGAACGGGGCACCGAGCTGCCGCCACCGGAATAGGATGGGGCCGGCGAGGGTGATGGGCGGTAGCCAGCACCGCCGCGCACGCTGGCGGCCAGCTGCATCAGGGCGGCGACGCGGTTCTCGGTGCTGGGATGAGTCGAGAACAGGTTGTCCATGCCGCGGCCATGCAGCGGGTTGATGATGAACATATGCGCCGTGGCGGGGCTGCGCTCGGCCTGCTCGTTGGGAATGCGCTCGGCCGCGCCCGAGATGCGCTGCAAAGCCGAGGCCAGCCCGGTCGGGTCGCCGGCGATTTCCGCGCCCATGCGGTCGGCGGCATATTCGCGGCTGCGGCTGATCGCCATCTGCACCAGCATGGCGGCGATCGGCGCCAGGATCATGATGGCGATCGAGCCGATGATGCCCAGCGGGTTGTTGCGGCTGTCGGAACTGCCATGGCCGAAGAACATGGCGAAATTGGCCAGCATGCCGATGGCGCCCGCCAGGGTGGCGGTGATCGTCATGATCAGGGTATCGCGGTTTTTCACATGGGCCAGCTCATGCGCCATCACGCCGGCGATTTCCTCGCGGCTCAGAGAATGCAGCAGGCCGGTGGTGGCGGCCACGGCGGCATTTTCCGGGTTGCGGCCGGTGGCGAATGCATTCGGCTGGTCGTTGTCCATGACATAGACGCGCGGCATCGGCAGGCCGGCGCGCTGGGCCAGTTCGGCGACCAGGCCATGGAATTCCGGCGCGGTGGCGGCATCGACCTCGCGCGCGCCATACATGGAGAGCACCATCTTGTCGCTGTTCCAGTAGGCGAACAGATTCATGGCGGCGGCCAGGCCGAGGGCGATCAGCATGCCCGCCTCGCCGCCGATCAGGAAGCCGACTGCGCCGAACAGCGCCATCAGGCCCGCCAGCAGGATAGCCGTCTTCATGTAGTTCATCGTCTTTGGTCCTCTCTCCCGGGTGGCTTAACAAGCCGCCCATGCCGCTATATGTATGCAGGGTTGATCCTTACGCAAGATATCCCCAGCCGTGACCGCCGATACCAAACCGACCGGACAACCCGATTTCAGCCTCGACGGCAAGGCGACCGATGCCCCAATTGATACCGGGCCGGTCGATACCAGGCCCGCCGATCCGAAAACCGGCAAGCCGCTCGCCCCGGCCAAACCGGCCGTGAAGCTGACCCAGGCGCCCGGCGAGCAGGAGGGCCCGCAGGGTCCGGAACCCACCCGTTACGGCGACTGGGAACGCAAGGGCATCGTCTCCGACTTCTGAAGGCCGATTTAGGTGCCGATTGCGCCCGAATTGCGGCGGCCAGACCGGGCTGCGCGGCTTGCAAGCCCCCCGCGCCTGCCTATACTCCGGCCCGATTTTCCCGGCTTTTGAGGAGTATGCCCGATGAGCGGCAGCAAGCATGGCAGCGTCAAGAAGGTGGTTCTGGCCTATTCCGGTGGCCTGGACACCTCGGTGATCCTGAAATGGCTGCAGGAGACCTATGGCTGCGAGGTGGTGACCTTCACCGCCGACCTGGGTCAGGGCGAGGAACTCGAGCCGGCGCGCAAGAAGGCCGAGATGTTCGGCGTCAAGCAGATCTTCATCGAGGATGTGCGCGAGGAATTCGTGCGCGACTTCGTCTTCCCGATGTTCCGCGCCAACGCCATGTACGAGGGGCTGTACCTGCTGGGCACCTCGATCGCCCGGCCGCTGATCGCCAAGCGCCAGATCGAGATCGCCCGCGAGGTCGGCGCCGACGCGGTCTGCCACGGCGCCACCGGCAAGGGCAACGACCAGGTGCGCTTCGAGCTGGGCTATTACGCGCTGAAGCCCGACATCAAGGTGATCGCGCCCTGGCGCGAATGGGAGCTGAATTCCCGCACCGCCCTGATCGACTTCGCCGAGAAGCACCAGATCCCGATCGCCAAGGACAAGCGCGGCGAGGCGCCCTTCTCGGTGGATGCCAACCTGTTGCATATCTCGGCCGAAGGCAAAGTGCTGGAGGATCCGTGGGTGGAAGCCCCGGACTTCGTCTACTCGCGCACCGTCGATCCGGAAAAGGCACCCTCCACACCCGAATATATCGAGGTCGAATTCAAGCGCGGCGATGCCGTGGCGGTGAATGGCCAGGCCCTGTCGCCGGCCGCTTTGCTGACCAAGCTGAACGAACTGGGCGGCAAACACGGCATCGGCCGGCTGGACCTGCTGGAGAACCGCTTCGTCGGCATGAAGAGCCGCGGCATCTACGAAACCCCGGGCGGCACCATCCTGCACATGGCCCATCGCGGCATCGAGCAGGCCACGCTGGATCGCGGCGCCGCGCATCTGAAGGACGAGATCATGCCGCGCTATGCCGAGCTGATCTATAACGGCTTCTGGTTCTCGCCCGAGCGCGAGATGCTGCAGGCCCTGATCGACAAGAGCCAGGAGAATGTCGAGGGCACCGTGCGTCTCAAACTGTACAAAGGCTCGGTCAACGTGGTCGGCCGCAAGTCGCCCAAGTCGCTCTACTCACTCAGCCACGTCACCTTCGAGGCCGACTCGGTCTACGACCAGAAGGACGCCCAGGGCTTCATCAAGCTGAACGCGCTGCGCCTGCGGTTGCTGAACCGGCAGAAGGGCTGATCGCAAGTTTCAGCGGATTTCCGCAAAAAGGCGGGTCGCAAGGCCCGCTTTTTTAGTGTGCGGCCCCGTTTTTGTCACAGGCTGCCCCGATCTGGTCGCAACCGGCGCGGACGGCCGCCGGTTACCCTGCCTTCACCTCTGTAGAAGACAGGAGACCGCCATGCCGACGACCACGCGCATCCATGCCGTCAGCGCCTATCGCAGCATCCCGCGTTCCACCGAACGTTACATGGAGGAGCGGCTGTGGCAGCGCGCGTTGCAGCGCCTGGAAGGTCCGAAACAGAAGCCCGTGCCGGCACGCAAAAAGAAGACCGGCCCGGCCAAATCCTTCGCCACCATCCTGCGCGCGATCCGCAACGGCCTTGGCCGCCACGTCGATATCTACGTCTGATCCCCGTCAGGCCACCGCCGGCAGCCGCGCCAGCTTGTCGGGGTTGCGGATGATGAACACGTTGCGCACCACGGCCCCGGAATCACTCTGGGCGACATCCACCGCCATCGCCAGATAAGGCTTGTCGCCATCGAACAGCAGCCAGCCCGGCTGGCCGTTGATGCGCACCGCCATGCCGCGCAGCGTATCGGGCTGCTTGCGGCGCACGCCGACGAAGAACCGCACCACCTTGTCGGCGCCGTGGATCACATTCAGCGCGGCCGCCGCCTTGCCGCCGCCATCCGACCAGATCATCGCATCCTCGGCCAGCAGGCCGGCGAACATCTGCGCATCGCCCGCCCGCGTGGCGGCGGCGAAGCGTTCCGCCAGCTTGCGCGCCGCCTGCGTATCGGCGGCAAAGCGCGGGCGTTGATCCTTCAGGTGTTTCTGCGCCCGGCTGACCAGCTGGCGGCAGGCGGCTTCGGATTTCTGCAACGCCGTGGCGATCTGCGGATAATCGTAATCAAAAGCCTCGCGCAGCAGCCAGGCGGCGCGTTCGGCCGGCGTGAGCCGTTCCAGCACCAGCAGCATCGCCATGGAAAGATCGTCGGCCTGCTCATGGGCCGCGTCGGCGCCCGGCGTCGGGTCGGGCAGGCTGACCTCCAGCTCGACCAGCGGCTCCGGCAGCCACACGCCGGGATACGACACGCGTTCCAGCTTGGCCGCGCGCAGACGGTCGATGCACAGCCGCGTGCAGGCGGTGACCAGCCAGGCTTCCGGATTCTGGATCGCCGACGCGTCGCTGCGATGCCAGCGCAGGAAGGTATCCTGCACGGCATCCTCGGCATCGCCCACGCTGGCCAGCATGCGATAGGCCAGACCGAACAGCCGCCGGCGATGCTGCTCGAAGGTCGCGGTCTTGGCGTCGATCGCCGGCGCGGTCGGCATGTCAGGCCACCTTCAGTCGGATCAGGCTGCAACTCTTGGCATAGCCCAGGGCCCGCTTCAAGACGGGATAGAAACGCGCCAGCCCCAGGGCAATGGCGAGATCGAACATGGCGCGGCGGCCGAGCTGGCGCTGCAGCTGCTCGGCCAGGGTTTCCAGCGCCGGATCGTTTTCCGCCGCGGCGCGGCCGAACCGCAACGCCAGCGCCTGCAACGGCGGCAGGTCGGTCAGGCGATTGTCGAGCGCGGCCTGCAGATGCGCCGGCGCGATGCCGTCCTTCAGCGCCAGGTTGACATGGATCTGCACGCATTCGCCGCAATCGTCGACCTGCACGGCGCCCAGCGTCGCGAAATGCAGGGCCTCGGCCGGCGCCGTCACGTCCTGCCGGCTCAGGCCCGCGATGGCGCCAAACTTCGCCAGCAGGACCGGGGCGATGCGGCCGATCTCGCGCATATAGTCCATGCGCACGCCGAGATACTGCTCCGATGCCGCCACACGCTGCTCGATCAGCTTTGCCGGCGCCAGCCTGGCCAGCGTGGCGGTGGATGGGCGCGGCAGGACCAGCGCAAGCGCCGCCAAAGCCGGCAGGTGGATGCCCAGCAGTTCAACAAACAGCGCGGTGCCATGGGCATGGCCGGCCACCAGCGTCTCGACCAGATGGATGGCCGCATGCAGGCCCAGGAACACCGCCGCCGGCAGCAGGCCGCTCCGTTGGCCACGCCGGGCCGCCCAGGCCGCGCCCAGGCCGGTGGCGATGAAGGCGGCGCCGATATCACGCACGAAATGGTCGTTGAACGGGCCGGTGCCGCTCACCCCCGGCACCCCGGCATACCAGCCGCCGGGAACGGCCAGCATGAACAGGCCGTTCAGCACAAGGCCGGCCGCCAGCAGCGCGGTCAGGCCGCGCCAGACCGGGCCGGGCGCAGGATTCGGGGTAGAAGGGGTCGTCATGGGGCTATCCTTTTCTCTGTGGATACCCCAAAGACGGCCGACCTATGGATTTTGTGACAGGCCGCTTTTATTCAGCCACTTGGCGCAGGGCCTCCTGCTTGGCGCGTTCGGTCGCCTGCCGGTTGCGACGCTTGATCCACCACATGAAAAAGCCGGTGACGGCAAACAGGGGGATGATCACCCCGGAGACGAAAACGAGGAATTTGTAGACCCCGCCCAGGCCGGTGCCGTAATGCAGCGCGCGCTGCCAGGCGATGATGGCCTCGCCCGCCGAAAAGGTTTTCGGGTCAAACACGTCGATCACCTGCGCGCGCCAGGGATCGATCAGCACGGTAATGCCGGGAGCGCCGTCTTCCGGCGTGCCGCGCACCAGGCCAATGCGCAGGGCCTGATCCGGCCGGGTCGGCAGGAAGGCATTCAGGAAGCGCGCATCGGGCACCTTCTCCTGCGCCAGGGCCAATCCCTCGGTGAGGCCAATGCGGCTGCCGCCCCGTACCGGCTCGACGCGGGCCTGGAACATCGCCGCCCGCATGTCGCGGCCAGGGAAGACCGCGTTCACCGCCACCGAAATCTGCTGCGGGAAAGCCAGATAGACGCCGGTGAAATTCACCAGCATGAACAGCAGCAGGCTCCAGATGCCGACCGCGCCATGCAGGTCGCGATGCAGCCGCAGGCCCTTCGCTCCCTTGCGGATGGTGAAGGCGGCTTTCCACTGACCGTTCCGTGGCCACCAGATCACCAGCCCGGTGCAGCCCAGCACCAGCATGGCGATACCAAGATAACCAACCAGGTCACGGCCCAGGCCGCCCGGGATGAACAGATGGCCATGCAGGTCGTGGAAAAAACGCACCCAGCCGGTCATGGCCTGCTGGGTTCCCATCGGCTGCGCCGTTACCGGATCGAGCAGGATCTGCAGGCTGCCGGCAAAGGGGCTGACCCGCGGGATTGCCGCCTGAACCTGGCCCGGCGCTTGGCCCGCCCCGGCCGGCCCGGCATTGCGCATCGCCGGCCGTTCATCGGCCATGCCGGGCCGCGACAGCCGCACGGCGGCGGGCTCACCCGGTTCGGCCGGCCAGCGCACGGCAATGGGAATCCGGCCTGGCTCGCTGTTGGCGGCCGTCGCCGCTTCGATCAGTTCAGCCGGGCTGCGCCATTCGCCGGCTGCCGTGGCCTGCGGTTCATCCTGGCCGAACAGATGCTCCAGATCATGGGCATAGACCAGCACGCTGCCGGTGATGCCCATCATCACCAGGGGCAGCAGCAGGATCAGGCCGGTCCATAAATGAATCTGCTCCAGCCAGTAACGCAGGCTGCGGCGTTGCGGTTTGGATTTGCCAGCCATGGAGCGGGACCCTCGTGTCGTCTCAGCTGTCGGCCCAGCGCCGCAGCAGGTTGTGATAGATGGCGGTAAGCTGCACCACGGCCGGGTCGCCGTGGGTTTTCTCGGCCGCGAGCTGCTGGATGCTGGTATCGAGCTGGAACAACAGGCTGCGCTGGCCGTCATCGCGCACCATGCTCTGCAGCCAGAAAAAACTGGCGACGCGGGCCCCGCGCGTCACCTCGGTGACACGATGCAGGCTGGTCGATGGATACAGCACCATGTCGCCGGCCGGCAGCTTCACCCGGTGCTCGCCATAGGTATCCTCGACGACCAGCTCGCCGCCGTCATACTCCTCCGGCTCGGCCAGGAACAACGTGCAGGACAGGTCGGTGCGGATGCGGAAATCGCTGCCCGCCAGCGGGCGGATCGCGTTATCGACATGATTGCCGAAGGATTCGCCGCCGGCATAGCGGTTGAACAGCGGCGGGAACACCTTCAGCGGCAGGGCGCCGGAGATGAACAGCGGGCTGCGCTCCAGGGCATCGAGCACCAGCTCGCCGACCTGGCGGGCGGCAACCGAGCCCTCGGGAAGCTGCATATTCTTCTTGGCCAGCGCCGACTGGTGGCCGGCGGTGACATTGCCGTCGACCCATTCGGCCGCATCCATGACCTGACGGCATTGCGCGACCTGCTGTTTGGTCAGCACGGCCGGTATTCGCAGCATCATCGGTATCGTCTCCACATCGTGCCGCTTCGGAAAAAGCAACGGCCCCGCCCGTTTTTGCACGGGCGGGGCGCGCGATTCCTGCGCGGTTTCGTTGCCTGGACTCAGAACTTGAAATTCGTCGTCAGCAGCGCCACCCGCCCCGGCGCCACATTGGCGAACTGGCCGGCATGGGTGGCGTCGTAATAGGTTTCGTCGAGCAGGTTCTGGACATTGAGCTGCACATCGACATTTTCGGTGACCTTGTAGCCAACCATCGCATCGAAACGCCAGAAATCAGGCAGCTCGTAGGTATTTGCGGTATTGGCATATCGCCGCGCGGTGTAGATCGCGCCACCACCGATCTTCCAGTCCTTGGTCAGGTCGTAGCTGGTCCACAGGCTGAAGTTATGTGGCGCAATGAAGGGGAACTCCTTGCCGTCGTTGCTGTTGGCCGGACCGTCATCGACCAGCTCGCTTTTCAGGTAGGTATAGCCGCCGAACACCCTCCAGGCCGGCGTGATATTGCCGGTCGCGCCAAGCTCGAAGCCATCAACGCGCTGCTCGCCGACATTTTGAGTGACGCCGCTGCCGACGCTAACCCTGGCATTGGTTTTCTCGGTGCGGAACACCGCGCCGGTCAGGGACAGGCTCTTGTCGAACAGGTCCCACTTGGTGCCCAGTTCGTAGCTGCGGTTTTCCTCGGGCGAAAGATCCTGGACCGCCACGCTCGGATTGCCGGCATCGCCACCCTCGCCGGCCGCGCCGCCGGGCGGATTTGACGACGTGGCATGGGCCACGTAGATGCTGCCGTTGGGCAGCGGCTTGTAGACCACGCCGGACTGGTAGTTGAGGAAATTCGAACTGCTCCTGGTGGCATAGGCGCCGCTTGTGGTCACGCCGTTGCCGTCACTGACATAGCGGTCAAGCCGCAGACCGAGATTGATGTCCCATTGCGGATTCAGCTCGACGGTATCCAGCACATACAGCGCCTGGGTCTGGGTCTTCACATGGGCGAAGGTGGAAGCAGGCGTGATCGTGCCGCTATAGGCGTCGCTGGGATCCGGGTCATACAGGTTGATGCCGGTGATGGTGGCCGGATTGAGCGTATAACCACGGTTCTTCGACTGCTCCAGGCTCAGTTCGATGCCGGCCACATAGGTGTTCTTGTAGCCGCCGATCTCCAGGTTCCCGGTCAGGTCGGTGACATTCGCCAGCAGCATGTTGTCGGCATTGCGGCTGCGGGATTCGCGGCTCATCTGCCCGGTTATGATCTGCGCCAGGCTGGCATTCGGCTTGGTGACGATATAGTCGTTTTCCGAATAGCTGTAGCGCGTGGTGTTGCGCAGCGTTGCGTTATCCAGGTCATGCTCGACCTGCGCGGTGACGCCGTCGTAATAGGTCTTCACGAAATCCCGGCTGGTGAGGCCGTAGAAGTTGTCGCGGGCGACTTCCACCGGCTTGCCGGTGCGCGGATCAAACGGATGACCGTAATCGGGAATATCGTCAGTCTGCAGGTGGTAGTAACTGAGCGTCACGCGGGTCGGCTTGGCCAGGCCGAGGGTCACGGTCGGCGCGAAGCCGAAGCGCTGCACTTCCACTTCGTCGCGGCCGGCGACCTCGGCGTCATGCGCCATCGCATTGATGCGGAAGGCGATGTTGTTGTCGATCACCCGGTTGATGTCGACGGTGGCGCGTTTGGTCAGGTCGGTGCCCAGCGTCAGGCTGCCCTCGTTGAAATCCCGCGCCTTGGCCGTCTTGCTGACCAGGTTCAGGCTGCCGCCGGTGGAGCCGCGGCCGGTATAGGCGCTGCCCGGCCCCTTGACCACCTCGACCTGCTCCAGGTTGAAGGTCTCGCGCGACTGCGCGCCGCTGTCGCGGATGCCGTCGACGAAGGTGTCGGTCAGCGCGTCAAAGCCGCGGATGAACGGCCGGTCGCCGATCGCGGTGCCGCCCTCGCCCGAACCCAGGCTGATGCCGGGCGTGGTGCGCAGCACCTCCTTCAGCGATACGGCGCCACGGTCCTGGATCAGCTCCTTCGGAATCACCGTCACCGATTTCGGCGTGTCGAGCAGCGGCGCGGTGAATTTTGGCAAAGCCGGCTCGGCCTTGTACCCCTCGGGCTCATCAGCCGGCTTCTGTCCCTCGACCGCGATCGCCGGCAACTGCGCCGGCGGCTGCGTCTGCTGCTGCGCCGCGGCCGGCAGGGCAACGGCGCCGAGTGCGACGGCCGAGGCCGCCCCCAGCACATGTGGCGCGACGCGGCCAAGCCGCAGGCGGCCGATGGTGGGTTGTTGAATGGTCGGAAGGCTGGAATCAGCCATGGTTCACCCCCGGAACACGTGAGAAGGATGGAAACCTGGCTGGCGGGTCCGCGCGGCAGGCCGCAGGGCCGGACTGGGCTGGCTTGGCACTTGATATGGGCACCGGGGAAATCAGTCCCGGCGCACCAGCCAGGCGGACCTTTTTCGTCGTCCGCGACTGGCGGTCAGGGACATACCATTGCCATCAGCAATATTGCAACTGATTATCACTCGTATAATTATCCCTGTCGTATAATTATTTTTGCGACTTTGCCGACACCCCAGCCCCGCCCGCGCGCCCTTCCATGTTCCGCCATCCGGTCCGAGTATCGCCGGGTCCAGCGCAGGACTCGGGCGGGAAGCCCGTTTAAGCCGTAAACCCTTCATTTGGCCCCGGTATTATGAAACGCCCGACCCTGATCCTGTCTTCCGCCGCCCTTGTCCTGCTGCTGGCCGGAGGCGCCTGGTGGTTATGGGCCGGCCGCGCCGATACCCAGCCGGCCTTGCGCACCCAGACCGTGGCCTTGGGCAGCGTGGAGGATACCGTTTCGGCGGTCGGCACCCTGCAGCCCCTGACCTACGTCGATGTCGGCACCCAGGTTTCGGGCCAGCTCAGGTCGATCTATGTCGATTACGGCCAGCGCGTCGAACAGGGCGCGCTGCTGGCGCAGATCGACCCCACCGTCTACGAGGCGCGCGTCGCCGCCGACCAGGCCAATCTGCTGGCGCTGAAGGCGCAGCGCTCCGACAAGCAGGTGCAGCTTGGCCTGGCCGAACGCCAGTTCGAGCGCCAGCGCCGCCTGCTGGCCGAACGCGCCACCAGCCAGGATTCCTATGACAGCGCCGAGGCCAACCGCCGCTCGCTGCTGGCGCAGATCGCCGTGCTCGACGCGCAGATCCAGCAGGGCGAGTCGACGCTGAAATCCGACCAGGCCAATCTGGGTTACACCAAGATCTACGCGCCGATGACCGGCACCGTGGTGGATATCAGCGCCAAGCAGGGCCAGACGCTGAATGCCAACCAGTCGGCGCCGATCATCCTGCGCATCGCCGATCTGGATACCATGACGGTGAAGACCCAGGTCTCGGAGGCGGATGTGCCCAAGCTGACCATCGGCATGCCGGCCTGGTTCACCACCCTGGGCCAGCCCGACAAGAAACGCACCGGCACTTTGCGCCAGATCCTGCCCACGCCGGAGACCGTCAACAACGTGGTGCTGTATTCCGCTTTGTTTGACGTGCCCAATCCCGAGCATGACCTGCTGACGCAGATGAGCGCGCAGGTTTTCTTCGTGGTGGCAAAGGCCGAGAACCTGCCCGTGGTGCCGGTCGCGGCCCTGCGCCCGCTGCCCAACGACAAAACGCGCTTCGCCCTGCGCGTGATGGAAAACGGCCAGCCGGCGCGCCGCATGGTGGACGTGGCCGCCAGCAACCGCGTCACCGCCGCGATCGCCGCCGGACTGAAGGCCGGCGAGCAGATCGTGCTGGATGCGCCGCCGGCCGGGCAGCGCAATGCCGCGACGACGCGCCAGAGCGGCCCATCCGGCCCGCCGCCGCGGCTGTAACGCGGGACCCGCGGCGATGAACGTCATGTCAGCTTCCCAGCAGGCCGATCTGCGGCTCGATACGCCGATCATCCGCCTGCGCGATATCCGCAAGACCTTTTATCGCGGCGCGCTGGCCGTCGAGGTGCTGCATGGCGTCTCGCTCGACATCCATGCCGGCGAATTCGTCGCCATCATGGGCGCCTCGGGCTCTGGCAAGTCGACGCTGATGAACCTGATCGGCCTGCTCGACCGGCCGACCAGCGGCTCCTACGCGCTGGACGGTGCCGAAGTCGCGGCCCTGGATGCCGACCAGCGCGCCCTGCTGCGCCGCGAGGCCTTCGGCTTCATCTTCCAGCAATACAACCTGCTGCCCGGCGAAACCGCGGCCGGCAATGTCGAGATGCCGGCGATCTACGCCGGTCTGTCGCGCGGCGAACGCACGGCGCGCGCCGCCGAGCTGCTGACCCGGCTGGGCCTGTCCGACCGCATGGACCACCGCCCGACCCAGCTCTCGGGCGGCCAGCAGCAGCGCGTCTCGATTGCCCGCGCCCTGATGAATGGCGGCGCCGTGATCCTGGCCGACGAGCCGACCGGCGCGCTGGACAGCAAAAGCGGCGCCGAGGTGATGCAGCTTCTGCGCGACCTCAACGCCCAGGGCCATACCGTGCTGCTGATCACCCACGATCCCGAAGTCGCGGCGCAGGCCAACCGCATCGTCGAGCTGAAGGACGGCGACGTCGTGTCCGACCGCAGCGTCGGACAGGCCACGTCCCCGCAGGCATCGCCAAAGCGGCCGCAGCATCGCGCCACGCCCGGCTTTGCCTTGTTCGACGTCGTGGAAGCCGGCCGCATGGCCCTGCAGGCCCTGCGCGGCAACCTGCTGCGTACCCTGCTCACCCTGCTCGGCATCATCATCGGCGTCGCCTCGGTGGTGGCAATGCTGGCCATCGGCGATGGCGCCAAGCAGTCAGTGCTCGACCGCATCACCGCCATGGGCACCAACCTGCTGCTGGTCCGGCCCGGCGCGCCGAATATCCGGCGCAGCGACGGCGTCACCGCCACCCTGGTGGTCGAGGATGCCGACGCCATCCGGCTGGAAATCGCCAACATCGCCGCCGTGGTGCCGGAATATACCGGCAATGTCACCGCGCGGTATCGCGGCCGCGACGTCACCACGCAGGTGAATTCCACCGTGGCCGATTTTCCGATGGCGCGCGACTGGCCGGTGGCCGAGGGCCTGTTCTTCTCGGCCGAGGATGTGCGCGCCTATGTGCCGGTCGCCGTGATCGGCCAGACGGTGGCCACCAACCTGTTCCCCGGCGGCGACCCCATTGGCCAGTATGTCCTGCTGAACAGCATTCCCTTCCAGATCACCGGCATCATGACGCCCAAGGGCGCCACCCCCTGGGGCGCCGACCAGGATGACGTGATCTACGTGCCGCTCACCACCGGCATGCTGCGGCTGTTCGGCCAGCGCTATGTGAAGACGATCACAGTCCAGGTCGAGGATGTGACGAAGATCGATGACACGCAGGAGGAAATCCGCCAGCTTCTGATGGCGCGCCATCGGGCGGAGGATTTCCAGATCCGCAACATGGCCTCGATCATCGAAACCGCCATGGCCACCCAGAACACGCTCACCATCCTGCTCGGCTCGATCGCCGCCATCGCCCTGCTGGTGGGCGGCATCGGCGTGATGAACATCATGCTGGTCAGCGTCACCGAGCGCACGCGCGAGATCGGCGTGCGCATGGCGACCGGCGCGCGGCGGCTGAACATCATGCTGCAGTTCAATTCCGAGGCGCTGGCGATCTGCACGCTTGGCGGCCTGATCGGAGTCGGCGTGGGCCTGGGCGTCACCTGGCTGTTCGCCTGGTTCGGCCGGCCGGTGATTTTCTCGCCCGAGCCGGTGCTGCTCGCCTTCTCCTGCGCCTTCGCCACCGGCCTGCTGTTCGGCTATCTGCCGGCGCGCAAGGCCGCCGATCTCGACCCTGTGGTCGCCCTTTCCGCGGAATAAGCCAGAATGACAATCCTCCGTTCCACTGCCGCGGCCATGGTGGCCCTGTCGCTCGGCGCCTGCTCGATGGTGCCGGAGTATTTCAGGCCCAATGTCGAGGCGCCGCAAAACTGGGACAGCCGGCAGGACGGCGCCGGCCTCTGGCCCGACACGCGCTGGTGGCAAAATTTCCGCAGCGCCGAACTCGATGCCCTGATCGTCGAGGCGCAGGCCAACAACGCCGACCTGCGCGCCGCCGTGGCCCGCATCCGCCAAGCCGAGGCCCAGGCCAAGATTTCCGGCGCCGCGCTCTATCCCACTTTGGGCAGCGATGGCTCCGCCACGCGCAGCCGCACCGGCCGCGGCACCAGCACCACATCGACCACCACCAGCAGCAGCGCCACGTCAGGCCAGGTGATCCGCAACAGCTTCGCCGGCAACCTGACCGCCGGCTATCAGGTGGATCTGTTCGGCGCCAATGCGGCCACCGCCGATGCCGCGCTGACCCGGCTGGAGTCCAGCCGTTATGACCGCGAGACCGTGGCGATCACGCTCTATGCCGATATCGCCACCGGCTATTTCCAGCTGCTCTCGCTGCGCGACCGCATCCGGCTGGCCAACGACACCCTGCGCGTGGCCGTGGGCGTGCTGGAGCTTTTGGAAAGCCAGCGCCGGCTCGGCGTGACCACCGATTACGAGGTGGCGCAGCAGCGCAGCAGCGTCGCCACCCAGCGCGCCACCGTGGCCGCCCTGGAGCAGAGCGAACGCCAGGCGCTGGATGCCCTGGCCGTGCTGCTCGGCCGCAACCCGCAGGGCTTCCGCATCCAGGGCAGCAGCCTGTCCGCGCTCGACCTGCCGCCGGTCACCGCCGGCCTGCCCTCGGAGCTGCTGCTGCGCCGGCCCGATCTGCGCAAGGCGGAAAGCGACCTGCGCGCCGCCAATTTTGATATCGGCGCGGCGCGGGCCGCGCGTTTCCCCAGCCTTGACCTCACGGCGCGGGCCGGCACCCAGAGCGGCACCACGGGTGCGCTGTTCGAGCCCAGCACGATGATCTATTCCATCGCCGCCTCGCTGACCGCGCCGATCTTCCAGGGCGGCAAACTGGAAGGCCAGGAGGAATTGACCCGGGCGCAGAGCCAGGAACTGGTCGAAACCTATCGCGGCGCGATCCTGTCGGCCTTCCGCGACACCGAGGATGCCCTGGGCGCCACGGTGAATACCGGCCGGCAATACGGCTTCGCCACGGAAGCCTTCGAGCAGGCCAACGACGCCTATCGCATCGTCGAGGCGCGCTACCGCGCCGGCACGGTCGGTTTCCTCGACCTGCTGGATGCCCAGCGCTCGGTGTTTTCGGCCAATGACAGCATGGTGCAGGCGGGCCTGAGCCGCTTCACCGCCAGCGTCGACCTCTACAAGGCTTTGGGCGGCGGCTGGGACGGCAGCACGGTTGCGCCTATAATCACGCGTCCCTGAACCACAGCCGGCGCGGCCCGGCAGGAGCGCGCATGGCCTGGCTTTATCTCGGTATCGCCATCGCGGCCGAAGTGGCCGCCACCAGCCTGCTGAAAAGCGCCGAAAGCTTCAGCCGCCTGCTGCCCAGCCTGGGCGTGCTGCTCGGCTACGGCATTTCCTTTTATTTCCTCTCGCTCACGCTGCGCGACATTCCGGTTGGCATCGCCTATGCGGTCTGGTCGGGCATCGGCATCGTGCTGATCGCGCTGATCGCCTGGCTGCTGCATGGCCAGAGGCTGGACCTGCCGGCGATGATCGGCTGCGGCCTAATCGTTGGCGGCGTGCTGGTGATCAACCTGTTCTCGAACAGTGCCCCGCATTGATTCATGCGGCGCTGTCGCCGCCTGCAGCAGCCAGTCGGCCTGCGTCGCCCAGTGCCGGGCCGGCATGTCGCGCTTGAAGAAGCCGAAATGGCCGATGCGTTGCAGGCCCCACTCGGCCGGCGCCACGTGCAGGCGCTCGATGGCAGCATTGGGGTAATAGTCCATCAGCTTGTCGACGCCCTTCTTCGGCCCGAAATCGTGGTCGTCGGCGAAACTGATCATGCGCATGCGCGCCCGTACCGCGTGGTTATGCGGGCGCAGTGGCGCGCCGTCGTCATCGACCAGGTAATGCGGCGAGCAGCACCAGCGCCGCCAGTCGCGCGCAATCGCGCCGGGCAACGGCTGGCCGCCCAGCCACCAGCCGGGGATGCGGCCGATCAGGCTGACCACCGTCGGGAAGGCGACATACCACGACAGGAACAGGCGCAGCTGGTGCCAGCGCGACCAGTTGCGCCAGTAGCCGTGCTGCGCGGCGATCGCCAGCACGGCATCGATCTCGCCGGCCTGCGGCATCAGGCCCAGCATCTGGCCGCCGAAGGAATGGCACACCATGGCGCGGCGAGAGCCCGGCACGTGCCGGCTGAGGAAATCGGCGGCGGCTGGGATGTCGCGCCGGCCCCAGTCGAGCATGCGTGGCAGCGGCGCGCCGGGGCTGCGCGGCGAGCCGCTGATGCCGCGATAGTCGAAGGTCAGCACGGTGAAGCCGCGCCCGCCGAGAAAGGCGGCGAAACCTTCGTAATAGCGGCGCGAAACGCCGGTGGCCGCATTGATCTGCACGCTCACGTCGTTGGGCTGGGCGGGCTTCACCAGCGTGCCGGCCAGCATTTGGCCATCGGCAACGGGAATCGAGACGGAGAGAATATTCAGTCGCGGGATCTGCATGGCGCGCAAACTAGAGGCGCCGGTTCCGCGCCGGCAATTACGCGCGGCGTAAGTTTCCGGGAATGTGATGGGCCTGCCGCAACGGCAGGCCGCTTCGCCGGGTCACGGAGGCGTGGCGGGTGGCCGCGCCACCGCTATCCGGCATACACCGGCATCACCATGCCGGTGCAGGTGGCGAAAACCGTCTCGCCGTCACTCAGGCTGCCCTCGACGAAGCAGACATGCCGCGTCGTCCGCGTCGCCCGGGCCCGGAAGGCCAGCGCGGGCGCGGGCCGCGCCAGATGCAGGAACTGCACCGCCAGATTGAGCGTCACCACGGTATCGGTGTCGTAATGGCCAAGCCCGGTCAGCACCACTGCCGCGTCGAAGCCGGCGGCGATCACGCCGCCATTCAGCGCCGCCGCGCCGCCGCCGCCCAGCACGCCCTGGGGCAACGCCGTGAGGCGGATGACCGCTTCAGCGGCCTCGAAGCCGCCTGCGAAGCCGAACCAGAGGATTTCCGGGCGTCGGTTGAACAGGGCAAGCGCCTGCGCGCGCTCGTCCGGAGCGCGACGGAAAGGCAGTGGCAAGGTGGCCGCCACCCCTCGTGTCACAACCGGTAGACCCGCTGCGCGTTGCCGGCGAGGAACAAGGCCTTTGCCTCGGCATCGAGGCCGAGCGAATCCAGCCGCTCCAGCGCCTTGCCCGGCATGATCATCGGATAGTTGCTGCCAAACAGCACCTTCCTGCGGCCATGGCCCTTCATGTATTCGACCAGCGCGGCGGGATAACGTTCCGCCGTATAGGCCGAGGTGTCGATATAGACCCGCTCATGCTTGGTGGCGACGGCGATCGCCTCGTCGGTCCAGGGATAACCGATATGGCCGCCGACGATGGTGAGCTCGGGAAAATCGATCGCCACCTGGTCGAGATAGATCGGCCGGCCGACCTCGGATGGCATCAGCGGCCCGGTATGGCCGATCTGGGTGCAGAAGGGCACGTCCATCTCGCAGCAGGCGGCGTAGACCGGATAGAAGCGCCGGTCGGTGGGCGGCACTTCCCACAGCCAGGGCAGCACGCGGATCGCCTTGAAGCCAAGCTCGCGCACGCAGCGGCGCACCTCGCGCATGGCAGCCATCGGCTTGGAGATATCCACCGAGCCGACGCCGACCAGCCGCTCGGGCGCCTGCGCCACGAAAGCCGCCACCTCGTCATTCGAGATCATGCTGTGGCGCGGCGCTTCCCAGGCGCAGATCAGGCTTTTGGTTATGCCGGCCTGATCCATGGCGGCGATGGTGGTCGCCACCGGCAGGTCGCTGGTCGGCATCTGGCCCCTGGTCCAGCGCCGCAGCGACTCGAATATCGGGTCCTGCATCAGCCGCAGGGTCGGATGCTGCGCCCAGGAGTCGATGATCATCGTCATCTCAGGCCGCCCTTGAGGCGCTTTTGCGATACGCGGCAGCATACAGCCAGTCGGCCAGTTCGGCCCAGCGCTCATCCGGCATGTCGCGCTTGAAGAAACCGAAATGACCGATGCGCTGCAGGCCCCAGTCGCGCGGGGCGACATGCAGGCGCTCCACCCGCGCCCCGGCATAGGTCTGGGCCAGGGCGTCGACGCCGCGTTTCGGGCCAAAATCGACATCGTCGGCGAAGCTGATCATGCGCATGGGCGCGCGCAGGCGGCGGTTCTGCGGCTGCAGCGGCTTGCCGGCATCGTCGGACATGTAATGCGGCGTGCGGCACCAGCGCGCCCAGTCCAGCGCCACGCCGCGCGGCAGCGGCTCGCCGCCCAGCATGCGGCCCGGCACATGGCCGCGCACAGCGACCGTCAGCGGCATGGCGACATACCAGATCGAGACGAGCCGGACCTGATGCTTGAACGGCCAATGCCGCCAGTAGCCCTGCTGCGCGCCGATGGTGACGGCGGCAGCCAGGTCCTCGGCACGCGGCAGCAGGCCAAGGGCCTGGCCGCCGAAGGAATGGCCCATCATGCAGGGCCGCGCCTCGGGGAAACGCCTGCTGAGGAAATCGGCCGCCGCCGGAATGTCGTGGCGGGCCCAGTCGAGCATGCGCGGCGCCGGGGCGCCCGGACTCTGCGGCGACCCGCCGATGCCGCGATAATCGAAATTCAGCGCGGCGAAGCCGCGTCCGGCCATATAGGCGGCGAAGGCATCGTAATAACCACGCGGTACGCCGGTGGCGCCATTGATCTGCAGGGTCAGGCCATTGGCCTGCGCCGGCGGCGGCACGAACAGGCGGGCAGACAGCTGCTGGCCGTCGGCGGCCGCAAGGGTGACGGATTCGGAGTGGACCATGTCGCTCATGCGCGATCTATAAGCGTGGTCCGGCGGCGCCGGCAAATGCAAACGGCCCGGCTTCGGATGAAATCATTTCATCTCGCCACGGACCGGACTATCCCATCACCGCCCCGACCAGCCAGTAACTCAGCGTCGGGAAGGCCGCCACCAGCACGACCCGCACCGCTTCCGAGCACAGGAAGGGCACGATGCCGGCGAAGATGTCGCGATGCGGGATGTCGCGCGCCAGCATCGAGATGATGAACAGGTTCAGCCCGACCGGCGGCGTGATCATGCCCAGCTCGACCACGATCAGGGTGAGGATGCCGAACCATAGCGCCTGCTGCTCCGGCAGCAGGCCGAAATCCAGCGCCATCACGGCCGGGAAGATGATCGGCACGGTGAGCAGGATCATCGACAAGCTGTCCATCACGCAGCCGAGGATGAGGTAGATCACGATGATGACGATCAGGATCGCGTAGGGCGCGATGCCGGCCGCCGAGATCCACTCGGCCATATGGGTCGGCACCCGGGTCAGGGCCAGCGCCACGTTGAACAGGTCGGCGCCGAACACGATGGCGCAGATCATCGCGGTGGCCGCCGCGGTTTCCAGGCTGGCATCGACCAGGCCGCGCCAGCGCAGGCCGCCGAACAGCACCGCGACCAGGCCGGTGATGACGGCGCCAACCGCCGCGCCTTCCGTCGGCGTGAACAGCCCGCCATAGATGCCGCCCAGCACGATGCCGAAAATCGCCACCACATGACCGACTTTCTTCAGCGCCTGCAGCCGCTCGCGCAGCGGCAGCCGCTCGCGCAGCGGTCCCGCCGATGCCGGGAACAGCCGCACATAGACCATGATGGCGATGATGAAGCCGACCACGGCGATCAGGCCCGGCACGGTGGCGGCGAGGAACAGCTTGACCACATTCTGCTCGGTGAGGATGGCATAGATGATCAGCACCACCGAAGGCGGGATCAGGATGCCGAGCGTGCCGCCGGCGGCCAACGTGCCGGCCGACAGCGCGTTGGAATAGCCGTGCCGGCGCATTTCCGGCAGGGCGAAACGCGACATCGCCGAGGCCGTGGCCAGCGACGAGCCGCAGATCGCGCCGAACCCGGCGCAGCCCAGGATGGTGGAAATCGCCAGGCCGCCACGGCGATGGCCGACCCAGGCATTGCAGGTGGCGAACAATTCCTGGCTGATGCCGGCCCGTGCCGCGAAATTGCCCATCAGCAGGAACAGCGGCACCACCGAAAGGTCGTAGGAGACGAACAGTGAGCTGAGCGAGCCCTTCAGGTAGTTCAGCAATGGCGGCGCGCCGACCAGCGTGACATAGCCGACCGCGCCGACCAGCGCCATCGAGAGGAAGATCGGCATCCTGATGACCATCAGCGCCAGCATGGCCAGGATCATCACCAGGCCGATTTCAACCGGACTCATACGGAAGCCTCGTTACGCGATATTGCGGGGACGGAACAGCGCCAGCACGTCGAGCGCGGCCAGCCAGGCGGTGCCGGCCACGCCGAGCAGCGCCGCCACCGATACCAGGCCAAGCGGAATCTGCAGCATGGCGGTGACGTCGTTATTCTCGAATGTCTCGATCATGCCGAGCCAGAGCCGCCAGCAGAGCAGCGCGGCCGAAACCGCCAGCACCACCGACCACAGCGCATCGAGCGGATCGCGGATCGATCGCGGCAGCCCGTCGGTGAAAATGCCGATCACCACATGGGCGCGGTTCGACTGGCAATAGGGAAAAAACAGCAGGATGGCCAGGCCGCTGCCGACCGAGAGAATCTCGAAATCGCCGCGCACCTGGCCGTTCACCGTCAGCCGCAGGCCAACCGACAACGTGGCGGCGATCGCCGCCGCCAGCAGGATCAGGCTGCCCAGCACGGCCAGGAAAGCGGCGATGCGGTCGGCCAGCCGCGGCGGACGGGCCGCCGCGGCATCGAAAGGCATTTCACTCATGATAAACCGCTGATCAGGCCATCTTGGCGTATTTGTCCACCAGCCGGTCGGCGGTTTCGACCAGCATCTTGCCGTCGAACCCCTTCTTGTTCAGGGTGTCGATCCACTGCGCGGTCAGCGGCGCCACGGTATCGCGCCAGCGTTTGGCCTCGGCCACCGAAATCGTGGTGAAGGTGGCGCCGGCCTTTTCGCACAGGCTGCGGCCGAACGCATCGCCGGCATCGAAATCGGCGCCGAATTTCCGCGCCATCGCCGCGCCGGAATTGGCATCGATCACCTTGCGCAGATCGTCCGGCAGCTTCTCGTATTTCTGCAGGTTCATGGCGAAGACCATCGGCACCGTGTAGAAATTGCGGCCGCCCTTGGCGACTTCGGCGAAACAGTTGGCCAGCTCGTGCAGCTTGAAGGCCGGCACGATCTCGTAGGGCAGCGCCACGCCATCGGCGACGCCCTTGGACAGATTCTGCGCCACTTCGGTGACCGGGAAGAACACGCCGTTGGCGCCCATCATGGAGATCGCCTCGGTGATGATCTGGTTGCCGCCGCGGATGCGCAGGCCCTTCAGATCCTCCATCTTCTCGATCTTCTTGCCCTTGGTCATGAACAGGCCGGGACTCTGCGCCCACCAGGCGATCGGCTTGCAGAAGGCGAATTCCTTGGCGCCCACGGTATTCATGTATTCGTGAATCGACTGGCTGGTCTGCGTCGAGTTGGTGATCAAGAACGGCAGCGTCCAGGTCTCCAGCACCGGATAGCGGCCGGGCTGGTAATGCGGCAGGGCCCAGACGAAATCGGCGCCGCCGCCTTTCAGCTGGTCGAGCAGCTCGGGCGGCTTGCCGCCCAGCGACATGGCTGGAAAAATCTGCACGTCGATGCGGCCGCCGGATTCCTTCATCACCTTCTCGGCCCAGGGCTGGAACATCGTCTTATGCGCGGTCGAGACCGGCGGCAGCATGTGATGCAGCCGCAGGGTCACCTCGGCGGCTTTCAGGTCGCGGATCACCGCCGGCGCGGCCACGGCCCCGCCGATCAGGGCGATGGCATGGCGGCGGCTGATCCGGCGCGCCTTTGCATGCCGGGAATCAGAAGACTGGGAATCCGAAGACAGGGTTTTGGTGGCAGTCGGGCTGCGTGTCATGGCTGTTTCCTCCGCTTGCGGTTTTTGCCGGCGCCCTGGCGCCGCCGCTTCACATCCGGAATTTACTATGACTAACAATAATTATGAATACAAATTATTTTCTGGCGTCACAATTTTTTGACGCTGCGGCGGCGCGGCTTTGCGGCCGGGGCGGCCGGCAGGAAGGGTTGCATCTGTTCGTTGGCGCGCCGCATCAGGTCGAGCAGCCAGTCGCGCAAGGCCTGCAGGGCCGGCCGCTCGGCATCGGTCCGGCGGCAGACGAACCAGTAGCCATGCTCGGCCGGCACCACGACCGGAAACGGCATGACCAGGCGCCCGCTGGCCAGGCGCGGCGCGATCAGCGGCACCACGGCCGGCGCGATGCCTAAGCCCTGCTCGGCCGCCTCGATCATCTGGGTGACGCTGTCGACCCAGACCTCGCGGCCCGCCGTCACGCCATCGATGCCGGCCGCCCGCAGCCAGCGCGGCCAGGCATCGGCGAAGGTGGACAGATGGATCAGCGTCTGGCCCCGCAGGTCGCGCGGGGCCTTCAGCCTTGCCGCCAGTTTCGGCGCGCAGACCAGGGTGGTGGCGAGATCGGTGATCTTCACCGCCGTCAGGCCGGGCCAGCGGCCATCGCCGTAGCGCACCGCGGCGTCGATCGCATCGCGGGCAAAATCGGCATGGCGCGGCGAGGATTCGACGAACAGCCGCAGGCCCGGCCGGCTTTCCAGGAATTCCGCCAGGTTGGGGATGATCCAGGTGGCGGCCACGTTGGGCACGGCCGACAGCCGCAGATCCTCGGCATGCGGCGTCTGGCCGATCCGCAGCGAGGCCTGCGCCACCTGGTCGAAGGCCTTGCGCACCGTGCTGAAATAATCCTGGCCGGCTTCGGTCAGGCGGATTTCGCGATTGAGCCGGCGGAACAGGCTGAGGCCCAGATGCTGCTCGATCTGCTTGACGCGATGGCTGATCGCCGAGGGCGTCAGGTTGAGCTCGGCGGCGGCCGCCTTGAAGCTTAAATGCCGGGCGGCGGCGTCGAAGGCCTCGAGGGCCAGCAGGGGCGGCAGGCGTTTGGCCATGGCGCCAGATTAGGCCGATTCAGCCGGATGGGAAGCCGTGACGTGGCGGCAGCCCCTGCCGCAGCGGCAACGGTCAGAGCATCTTCGGATCGAGCTTGGCGCGGTAGCAGGCGGCCGTCAGCGTATTCTGCAGCAGGCAGGCGATCGTCATCGGACCAACCCCGCCGGGCACCGGCGTGATCACGCCGGCGACCTCGACGGCGGAGGCATAATGCACGTCGCCGATCAGCTTGGTCTTGCCGTCGTCTTTCGGTACGCGGTTGATGCCCACATCGATCACGGCAGCACCACGCTTGAGCCATTCGCCGCGCACCATCTCGGGCCGGCCCACGGCGGCGATCACGATATCGGCCTGTTTGCAGAGCGCGGGCAGGTCGCGGGAGCGTGAATGGGCGATCGTCACCGTGGCATTGCCGGCCAGCAGCAGGCCGGCGACCGGGCGGCCCACGAGAATCGAGCGGCCGATCACCAGCGCGTTGGCGCCGGCGACGTCCACGCCCGCTTTCTCCAGCAGGATCATGCAGCCCAGCGGCGTGCAGGGCGTGAGCGCCTCCATGCCCTGGGCCAGCTTGCCGGCATTCACCGGATGCAGGCCATCAACATCCTTCGCCGGGTCGATCGCCTCGATGATCGCCTGGGTGTCGATATGCTTAGGGAGGGGCATCTGCACCAGGATGCCGTCCACGGCGGGATCGGCATTCAGCCGCGCCACCACGTTGAGCAGGTCGCGCTGGCTGGTGCTTTCGGGCAGCTTGATTTCATCAGAGACCATGCCGGCCTCGCGCGTCTGCACGCCCTTGTTGCGCACATAGACTTCCGAGGCCGGATCGGTGCCGACCAGCACCACGGTCAGGCCCGGCAGGCGGCCGGTTTTCGCCTGAAAGCGCTTCACCCGCGCCGCCACCTCTTCGCGCAAAGCCGCCGCTACCGCCTTGCCGTCCAGAATGATCGTCATGCCGTCACCTCTTCGTGAATGTGGCAAGCCAGGCGATCAGCGCCGCTTCCAGCGCGGCCGGATCGCCGGCGATGTGGATCTGCTTGTGCCGGTCGGTGGCGCCGGCGACGATCTCGAAATCCCGCCCCGGCAGTTTAAGGCTTTTCGCCAGCAGCTTCAGCAGGGCGGCATTGGCCTTGCCGTCTTCCGGCACGGCGGTGACGCGGGCGGCCAGCTCCATGCCTCCGTCGGCGGTGGGTTTCACGCCCTCGACGGCGTCGCGGCCACCCTTGGGCGTGAGGCGCACGAACAGCCGCAGGCCGCCGGCCTGGCGTTTCCAGGGCTGGGGCGGGTCGCCCGGGGCAGGCCGGGCCGTCAGGCCAGGTATTCCCACAGCAGGTTGCGGATGAAGATCAGCAGCAGGATCAGCACCACCGGCGACAGGTCGATGCCGCCCAGGTTGGGCAGGATGCGGCGGATCGGCCGCAGCACCGGCTCGGTGATGCGATAGAGGAAATCGCCGATCGCGTAGACCACGCGGTTGCGCGTGTTGATCACGTTGAAGGCGACGAGCCAGCTCAGGATGGCCGAGGCGATCAGCACCCACATATAGAGGTTCAGCACCATATCGATCAGGACGATCAGCGAATGCACGTAACCCTCCGGGAGCGGCGGACCAGACCGGGCCGGACCGGGCCGCGGATGCGGCGGCCGGGCGGCGAGGCCATGGTCAGAGCGACACCGGGGAGTGATACCGGCAGGCGGGCGGAAACGCAACCGAGCGGCCGCCCGCCCGGGCGTAAATATGGGGACAACCACCGGGCCGCAAATGCCCGGCCGGATTGCGGAAACGGCGCGGCGCCCGGCGCCGGCCGGGCCCGGCCGGGCGGCATTTTGGCCCCTGAGGGTGTGGACAAAGCCCGGCCCGTTTGCTACTTGCTACCCGCCCGGCCGGGACCTTTGCGAAGTCCCCCTAAAATCTTACGGCCGGCGCGCCGGCTTGGGGCCGTAGCTCAGATGGGAGAGCGCCTCGTTCGCAATGAGGAGGTCAGGGGTTCGATTCCCCTCGGCTCCACCAATTTCACACGGATCAATGCTTTAGCGGCTGCTGCCTGGCGACTGTTACACATGGTTGCTACACAGAGGCAGGCGCATGGCGCTCTCCACGAATCTTGTACGGCGCGGCGGCATCTATTATTTCCGGTGCCGCGTCCCCAACGATCTCGTTGCCAGGCTCGGGCGGACTGAACTCAGCCGCTCTCTGGCCACTGCGAACCCGGACGTAGCCCGCCGGCGCGGTCGCTGGGCGGCGCATCTGGTTGAACAGGTCTGGTTACTGGTCCGCGAGTGCATGAGCCCCGAGCAGATTGACGACGTGATCCGCCGCTGGTTGAAGGCGGAGCTTGATAAAGACGAAGTGGCGCGAACCAACACGGCTTTTGCCGGGGATTATGCCGCTCGTCATGGCGTTGACGTCAAAGCCGTCGCCCGCGAAATGATCGGGTCGGATGCGGCGGCGCAGATGGACGAGTGGCAGCGCCATGCCCTGGACGCCCGATGGGAAGAAGCCCAGCCCTGGGCCAACACCATCATCCGCGACCAGGGGCTGCCCATAGAGAAAGGCTCGGACAATTACCGGCTTCTCTGCCTACGCCTGCTGCCCGCCCTCGCCGATTTCCATGGCATTCGGTTGGAACGCTCCGAAGGCAACTGGAGCCACCAGATCGCGCTGCCCTCCGCGCCCATGGTCGCCCCCGAGCTTCTACCTTCTCCCAAAAAAGGCGGCCAACCACTAAAGGATGCGATTGGCGAGTACCTGACGAGCCTTAAGCGCCCAAATGGGCCGATTGAAAAACGCATCATGGAAATCAGGGGGTCCCTGAACCTGTTTTCTGGTTGGTTGGGAGAGGACACCGCCATTACGGCAGTAGATCGCGCGACCATGGGGCGCTTCCTGATGGCGCTGGAGAAGTTGCCGCCCAACTGGACCAAGCGCTTCAAGGGCAAGACCATCCATGAGGTTCTCGAAGCCATCGAGGGCTCCGGGGAGAAGCCACTGCGCTCGAACACCATTAATGGACATTTGGGCGTTCTGACAGGTTTCTTTGACTGGTGCATTTCTACCGGCCAACTTGAAGCCGGCACCAATCCCGCAGTCGGCATTCGGGCAAAAGGCGGACACGATACCGCTCCTGAGAACCAACGAGCGTCCTTCACCGCAGAGGAAGTTCACACGCTGTTCCAATCGCCACTATATACCGGTTGCCGCAGCGAACGGTTTGCCACAACTCCAGGAACTCAAAAGCCCCGTAACTGGAAATTCTGGATTTTGCTGATCGCGGTCTTTACCGGCACGAGGATCAGTGAAATCTGTCAGTTGCGGCCGGAAGACATCCGTGAAGTCCACGGGGTTTGGTGTTTCAGGTTCAACACCAAGGCAGGAAAGCGCCTAAAGACCAAGGCAAGCACTCGTGATCTCCCAATTCATCACGAACTGGTCAAGATAGGCTTACTAAAACTCGCTCAATCCCGGAAAGGGCAAAAGGAACTGTTACCTGATGTACCAGAGGCCGTTTACGGAGTTCCTGGGCATAAGCCATCGCGATGGGGCATTCGCTACCTCACCCGCATTCTCGGTAAAACAAACGAGGATGGGGAGAAATATGTGAACCACGGATTGCGTCATACGATGGAGACAAAGTTGCGAGAAACGGAAGGCGTGGAGGAGTGGATGCAGCACGCCATCATGGGGCACAAGTACCACCATATTAGCGATCGCTACGGCAAGAAGCCGGTCCAGCGACTCGCCGCTGCAATGCAACGGGTGGATTTCGGGGTGGACTTTTCGCACCTCTACTTGGAAGGCGAGGAACAACCAACTCGTGAGTCATAATTTATGAGTCATAAGTTTATGACTCATAAGTTTATGGCTTTTGGACTTTCTTACGTGTCGTGGAAAGAAAGTCGAGGCCAATCCTTAAAACCTGCCCATCATCCGATTGCCTGCTTTTCCAGGAAAATTCCGGCCGCGCCTGAAAGAGCCGCTCATAAAGCATTGATTTTCCATGGGCCGGATTTGGGTATTTTTGATGGGGTTTTCGGCGCTTTCCGAGCACGCTCAAAAATAAAATCGGGTCTCAACTCTCATAAAAAAACACGGCCTAATGCCTACCCGTTCCTATTCCAACTGATGCCAGGAACGGGATCGGTTGGCGACCCGGATGCGGAATAGAGGGCCATGAAGTCCGACTACGCGATCATCATCGAGCGCACCGCCTTCGAGGTGGCATTGTCGACCATGGTGACGGGCCACCGGCAGGCCCTCCGCGATCCCCACTGGTGTATGCTGCTGTCGCATGCATCCGGCCTCCAGGTCGAGACCGCCTGGCTGACAGCAACATTGGAGGGCGACGGGCAATGGTCCCGGCCTGTCAGGGCCGCCGCCCGCCTGCTGCTTCCCCTGGCCGGCAGGCTTGGATCGGCACCAAGCCTCCGCCTGCTGTATGTCTCGGAGCGGCTGTTCATCGATGGCCTGCCCGTGGAGGCCATGGACATGGGCATGTTCCGCCCGGCCTTTACCTCAGGGACGCGGATGCGGGCAGCCGTCCAGCGACAGCTCTTCCGTCCGGAGGCCCTGACGGGCAGGAAAGCCTCCTGGCACATCCAGGCGCCGCTCGCCTCCCTGCCGCTGTTCAGTGCGGACATGGGCGCAGAGATGGCCGGCAACCTGCCGGAGGAAGACCTGTGATCCTGACCGACACTTGGGCCGGCCTGATCGATCCGCCCAAACCATTCGGCGACAACGAAGCCGAATGGCTGCACTTCATCGACGACCTGAAGTCGCTGCCCCAGTGTTCCTTCATCGTGCAGTCAGAACTCTATGCTGCCCGCGAGCAGCTGAGGGACATACGGGCGAGGCAGCGTGGGCAGCAACCGCCCAGATGGACGCCGCGCCTGGTCGAGACCCAGCTGGAACTGCCGTTCTGAGGGGGTAGCACCACACGCGGCCGTTTCACCCAGGCTGCATCCATGACAGGATGCCCTCGGCGGGCGATACCGGCGTGCGTTTTGGACGTGCAAGGCCAGGCTCAACCTGGGCATCGGCCCCTCCGGACGGCCCGCCAACCATCTTCCGTGCTGCCTTCTGCTGAAGGCCAGTGTTGCGCCATATGGGATGGCTGGTAAGCGCGTTTATTTCGTCTTACAGCGCTTCCATGACGCTACCCGTTGGCGCCCTAGCCAATTGAGACCGGATGCGCCCAGCGCTCATATCATCGCCGGGAAATCGATAAGCCGACCTTTTAAGGTTAGAGGCTTAGGAAGGCCGGGACACCCTCACCACCCGCATGCAGGCAAACCAATCCTTCTAGGACCTCCACTTTTAGGCGCCGTCGCATTTGAGAGGCCTATTTACCCATTTGGGATTTCCGGGTCTGTGTGCCTCGCCCGTCTCAGTACTGGTCGCACCGGCGCGGTGTTGCGGAGTAAGCCGCCAGACAATCAGCACGACGCCTGTTGCGAGCCTCCTGCTCAGGCGTCTGCTCCTCCGTACCGGCGGCCTGGGGATTGCTCACCTGTCCAATCTTACGCTCCGGTAGCAGCGGCTTCCCCGCCGCTCTCTTGCCTTCGATCTCCTCCACAGTCTTTTCCAGCGCCAGGAAGCGCGAGGCGGTGTCCGGATGTGTCGTTCCGTGGGCGATGGCATTGGGGTTCTGCACGGCCATTTTGCGCCAGAACTTAGGGGCATCCTTGATCCCAAAACCCGCCTTGGCAGCATAGTACATGCCCACATAGTCCGCCTCGGCCTCGAACTCCTGGGAGAAGGCCATGGCGCCCATGCGGCCGAAAGTGCTCGTCATATCGATTCCAGTGGCACCACCAATCACAGCCCCCAACAGCATGCCGGCAAACTGGTTGCCCTTCTGCTTATCGACGTGATCCTCGACGTTGTGGGCCATCTCGTGGCCCATCACCAGGGCGAGTTCATCGTCGGTGCTGGCATACTGCATCATGCCGGTGGTGAAGATGATGTCTGCGCCCGTGGCAAAGGCGTTCACCATGCTCTGGTTGACCACCTTCAGGCCATATCCGCACTGGCGCACGCGGGGCACCACCACGTCGATCTCCTTGCCGCTGCGCAGGACGGTCATGTTGACCGGACCCTCGCCGGCGGGTGCGAACTTGGCAATGTCGGCCGCGCAGCTGACGGGCTTGCCCTCGACCTTGGTCACGAAGTCCCCGATCTGAACAGCGTCGGCGGCCGAATAGAACACCATCGGGTGATCCACGATCAGGTTATAGACCTTGATGGCTGCGATCAGCTCGTTGCCCTTGAACGACTGCTTTTCGGTGGTGTGGACGCCCATCAGCGCCCGGACATTAGGGCAGCTATCGACGTTCGCGCGGGCGATGCGCGTATAGATTCGATGTGCCCGCTCAGTGTGCCGGCGGTTGTCCTCCAGCACCAGCTCGAACTGCTTCTGCTGCTCCAGGTCCCGATCGGCCACCGATACGGTCGGCGTGTTGGTGGTCGGCGCACAGGCGGCAAAAGCGAGGGTTACGCCAAGTAGCCAGAACCGCCTCATATCCGCATTTCCCTCTGAAGCGGCCGACTCCAGGTCTTGGTTGAGGGCTGTGGTGGACAGGCAAGACTGAATACAAGGACGATAATTCCCATAAGTGTCAGACTTTCCTTGGCGATTCGGCAATATAAAGGGAATATATGCCCTTAATTTACTCGCTGCAAGGTGGTGCTTTCCATGGATGAAGGCCCGCAAAATTGTGGCATGGAACCTCCGACGCATCCGCGTCGAGAGGGAATTGACGATGGACGAACTGGCCGTGGATGCCGGTGTCGATTCCTCGTTTGTCGCCCGCATTGAACGGGGCGTCGTCAACAGCAGCATCGACACACTGGAGCGCCTGACCGACGCCCTCAAGGTCAGGCTGATGGAACTGTTCGTTGAGCCGCTACCGGGCGCGCCGAAACCATCCACGATGAAAAGAGGGCGCCGCCCTTCCCGGACTGAACGTCAAAAGCCTTGAACGTCAGGGCCATCCAAGTTGGATGCCGGAAGCGATCTGCCGACCTTTTAAGGATAAGACGCTGAGGAAGGCCGCCACACCCTCACCACCCTCCTGCAAGGCATCATCCGTTTCTAGGACTTCCATTTCCCCGCAGCCGAAAGGCGCCCCTCAGCAAGATCGACAGCCGCAGCTTTGGCCCATAGGCTAAGCCGGCTTTAATCGGGGGTGTTTAAGATGTCGATCTCAGCCGAGAAGCAGGATGGCCGTTTGGTCGTCACCCTGCCGGAGGAAGCGCTGGAAGCTGCCGAGGCTGTTTCGCTTCTGGAGACGTTTGCAAAGCTTGGCGCAGAGCAACGATCGACCTTCCTCCAGTCTTTGATGGAAGGTGGGCGGGATGCAGGCCGCGACAAGACTGATCCGATGGTCGGCCTGTCCCCCGAGCAGCGCCGCTATGTCGGTCTCCAGATCAAGGCACTGCGTGAGCGCGATCCAGGCGCCGAGGAATTCACGGACGCCGATCTGTATGCCCTGACCGAAGCGCAGCGGCTGCGCATACCCCTGACGGCCCGTCAGCGTCTGACGCTGATACAATATTATGTCGATCGAGAGCGGTTCAGTCCGCCTCCACCGCCCCGTGGTGGGGGAACTGGCTCACAGGCCATGAACCGAATGGCCGCTCTGGCCCGAACACTCCGCAAAAAGGCATAGTCTTTTTCCGATGTGTATTTTCGGTTGCAAACCATAAGGCTCATCACTACCGTTCGGCCATGTCTGCTGTCGAGCCGCTCTACGTCACTGCCGAAAACGCCCTGGTCAGGGTCGACCGCATGCCCCTGGAAGAGATGCTGGCATGCAATGGCAAGTTCAGCCTCGCCCATGCGCTCTGGCAACGCGACCACGCCGAAGATCAAGCGGTGCCGTTTGCTGAGGAGATGCGGCGGCTGTTCGGGCCGGACCCGGCCCATGTCATCGATACGACGGCGCACAGCCTGCTTGCCTGGCGGATCATCGACTTCGATCACCACCCCTTCGTGCTCGACGGCGAGGACGCCAGCAATCTGCATCTCGGTGCCATCCGTCAGGCGCCGGCCAGGATCGCCGCCGAACAGACCTATGCCGTGGTGGTCGCCGAGCGGATGCCCGCCTGCTTCACGGTCTCGATGAGCATCCGTGTCTATCAACGGGCAATGTTCCCCTTCCTCGACCTGACCGGCCAGGTCTCCCGCGTCGTGACGCTGATACGGCCGCTGACGGCGGGTGTGCCGCTCGCGGCCGTATCGCACTGATAGTCACGCTGCAATCGTCTGTTCAGGCGCCAGCATGGCCGGCACAGGTCCGGCCTCGATCTGCGCCAGCATGCCGGCACGATCGATCTGGGTCGTGTACATCCGGGCAAAGCGCCCGACCGCGCCGATCCACCCATCCATCGCCAGGTCAGCCCTGGCATAGCCGTAGCCATCGACGCGGAGCGGTATGCCGCTGCGGTACAGGTTCTCGTAGACCAGGCCGCAATGGTAATCGACGCCGTAGCGCTTGATGCTGATGGCGCGGATCAGATGGGTCAGCAGATAGGCCAGGCGCTGGCTGCGATAGGCTTCCGCCACCACCAGACCGCCGTGATGGCCGATCCGGCCGGTCCAGTTGCACTCGCGCGGCAGCAGTATCTTGGTCGTGCCCAGCGGCCCCAGCTTTTCCGAAAACAGGCGACCGCTGCGCAGCCAGTCGATCCAGCCGCCACGCCCGGTCTCGATCAGCCGGAAGGCGATCACTGCCGCGACCTCGCTGGTCTTGCACATCTGGTGGGCGGGATGGTTGGGGATGGTGGAAAGCCGCAACCAGTATTGCGGCCCGCCAGGGGCGAAGTCGTGGTGGGCTGGGTCGAAGCTCGGGTTGATCCCGACAATGCCGGGCATCCCCTCCAGGCATCGCCGCCAGCGCGACAGGTCCGGGTCCTGCTCCACGAAGAAACCCCGGGCGTTCAGGGCTTCCAGCAGAAGATCGATGTACTGGTCGGTGGTGCTTCTACGGCGCATGGGCGTCTCCTTGGTTGGCCTGCGCCGCCACTCTAGCTGGAGGCTTCGCCCATAGGTGGTGAATCATGGCTGAGAGGGTGAGGCTGTTTGCAAAGAGCCACCCCACAGATCATTGCCAATGAAGACAAGAATTTAAACGACTTTTCGGTATTGCCGGAGATCAGGGTTTGGTCTGCGGCAGCCGATGCCCAAATCCTTCACATGCACGTTTCCGGATGCCTGGGAGGGGAGGTTGACATTCCTGTCGGTGCTGATTAGTTAGTTATCACTTACTAACTATAGACGGTATCCATGCGCACCCGCAAACCCGCCGAAACCCGCAAGACCGAGATCGTCGACGCCACTTTGCGCCTGGCCGATGAGCTTGGTCCGGAACGGCTTTCGACCGAAGCCGTCGCCAATGTCGTCGGCCTGACCCAACCGGGCATATTCCGGCATTTCCCCACGAAACAGGATTTGTGGAGCGCGGTCGCCGAGCGCATCGGCACAATGATGGAGACGCGCTGGGCAAAGGCGCAGGAGGCGCGCGCTACGCCCTCCGAGCAGATCGGGAAACTGGTCACCGCGCAGCTACAGTTGATCCAGTCAACGCCGGCAATTCCCGCCATCCTGTTTTCACGGGAGCTGCACACCAAGAACAAGGTGCTGCGCAAAGCCTTCTTCGCGCTTCTGAGCCGTTTCCACCGTGTCGTTGCCGATCTGGCCGCGCGCGCGAAAGAGGCGGGGGAGTTGCGGGCCGATCTCGATCCTGACGATGCGGCTTACCTCATCATCGGCCTGATTCAGGGCCTCGCGGTGCGATGGTCGATCAGCGGCCGCGGCTTCGATCTGGCTCAGGAAGGCCGGCGCCTGCTGGAAATCCAATTGACCGCCCTGTCGGATCAGAAGGCGGCGAAACGCAAGGGGATGCAGCCATGAAGAAACGCTATCTTCTGGTTTCGCTTGGGCTCGTCGGAGCGATACTGGCGATCCTGTTGTTTGTCTTCATGCGCCCGCTGTCCGTTGTCGTCGCGGCGCCCGCCGAAAGCCAGCCGATACAGGTCTTCGGTCTCGGTACCGTGGAGGCGCGTATCACCTCCAAAATTGGCTTCGAGGTGGGAGCCGCGCTCGTCGAGCTGAATGCCGACCACGGCGACCAGGTGGAAAAGGGTAAGGTGCTGGCACGCCTGCATGACACCAAGCAGGTGGCCCGCCTCGCCAAGGCGACGGCGGGCGTCGTCAACGCCGAAGCGGCGCTGCGCAGGGCCGAGGCCGCCGTCGGCAAGGCCCGCGCCGTGCTCTCCCAGAAGAAGCAGGCAAACAGGCGCAAGCAGGCGCTTCTGGCGCGACAGACGGTCTCGGTCGAAACGGCTGAGGAGGCGCAGATGGGGGAGGATGTTGCTGCGGCCGAGCTGGCGGTGGCGGCCAGTGATGTCGCGGTAGCCAGGGCCGCGCTGGAAGACGCAAGGGCGCAGTATGAGTATGAAAAGGTCCTGCTCGACCATCATGTGCTGAAGGCGCCCTATGACGCCATCGTTGTGGCGCGTCATAAGGAGCTTGGCGCCGTCCTTACCCCGGGCGAGCCGCTATTCACCCTTGTAGCCCCGGAAACCGTCTGGGCGCTCGCCTATGTCGATGAGGCGCAGGCAGGCGGCATCCAGATCGGGCAGCCTGCCGACGTCCGGCTGCGGTCCCTGCCCCGGCAGATGTTCAAGGGCCATGTGACGCGGATCGATATTGAAAGCGACCGGGTCAGCGAAGAGCGCCGGGTCTACATAAGCTGCGACCGATGCCCCGAGACCTTTCACCTGGGCGAACAGGCGGAGATTTTCATCTCGACGGCCAGACTCGGCAAGGCACTGCTTGTCCCCGAAACAGCGATCGAGGGATATGACGGAAGCCAGGGAATGGTCTGGACGGTGGAAGACGGCGAATTGCGCCGCCGGCAGGTCACGTTCGGCCGCAGAACGCTCGACTCGCGCCTCGAAGTGATCGGCGGCCTGCCGGATGGCGCGCAGGTTGTCGCCATGCTCCGCCCAGGATTGCGGGAAGGCCGCGCCGCGAGGATTGCGGAAGGCGCAGCGTCATGAATCTCGCCTATCGGGACCTCCGGCACAATCTCGGCCGCTTCTTGCTGACCTGCTTCGGGCTGAGCCTGCTGCTTGGCGTGGTTCTCTCGATGATCGGCATCTACCGTGGCCTGGTCGAGGATGCCCTGACGCTCGTCCGCAGCCCGGCGGTCGATGTCTGGGTGGTGGAGTCCGGCACGCGAGGACCGTTTGCAGAGTCGTCGCGGATTCCGGGCGATACGCGGGAAGCGATCGCCCGCCTGCAGGGCGTGATTGCGGCGGGCAGCGTGAATTATCAATCGGTCGAAACCCTCCACCAGGGGGCAAAACGCCGTCTCTATGTTGTCGGCTACGAGCCGGGCCGCCCTGGCGGGCCTGACCGCGTCGTTTCCGGCAGGACCATCGGTCGCAGCCATTATGAGATGGTGGCCGACAGGCGCGCGGGCTTCGCCGTTGGCGATCGCGTGCCACTCGGACGGAACACCTTCACCGTCGTCGGCCTGACCGATGGGCAGGTGGCCTCGGGCGGCGATCCGGCGATCTTCATTACCCTGCTGGACTCGCAGGAATTGCAGTTCGAACTGGCGCCACCTGCCGCTCGTCGGGAGATCGCGCGGGGAAATGGCGGCGGCACCACCGATACGGTCAATGCCGTCATCGCCCGGGTTTCCCCGAATGCCTCTCCGGAAAGCGTGACCCTGGCGGCGCAGCGCTGGAAACACCTCGCGGCGATGACCCAGGCCGAACAGGAGATCGTCCTGACCCAGTCCGTGGTCGAAAGGGCGCGCAAGCAGATCGGCCTGTTCACGGCCATCCTGCTGGTCGTCTCGGCCGTCATCATCGCCCTGATCCTCTATACCATGACCATGGACAAAATCCGGGAGATCGCCACCCTCAAGCTGATTGGGGCGCCGGACCGCACGATCATCGGGCTGATCATGCAGCAGGCCCTTGCCATGGGAATGATAGGCTTCGGCTTCGGCGCGCTTCTGATCACGGCAGTCAAGGACTTCTTCCCGCGACGCGTGGTGCTGCAGCCCGAAGACGGGCTGGCGCTGGCGGCGGCCGTGCTGCTGGTCTGCATCCTTTCCAGCGGCCTCGGGGTCAGGCTTGCGCTGAAGGTCGACCCGGCAACGGCGCTGGGGGGCTGATCATGGCCGATCCGGCACCGCAATCCCCCCTTGTCCATATCCGCAATGTATCGAAGCATTTCGGGGAGGGCGAAACGCGCGTTGACGCCCTGCGCAATGTATCGATTGAGGTCTATCCGGGCCAGGTCGTCGCCCTGCTCGGCCCCAGCGGCTCCGGAAAGACCACGCTACTGAACGTCATCGGCTGCATCCTGGAGCCGAGCAGCGGCTGGGTAAAGCTGGACAACGAGATTGTCTATGACGGGCGCTGGCTGCGCTCCGACCTGCGCCGGCTACGACTGGAGAAGATCGGGTTCATCTTCCAGTTTCACAACCTGCTGCCTTTCCTGAACAGCATCGACAATGTCGCCGTGGTGCTCAACCTTGCGGGCTATGACGCCGAGGAAGCGAAACGCCGGGCCGGCGAGCTTCTGGATTACCTGGAGGTCGGTCACCGCAAGGATGCCATGCCCGCCAAGCTCTCCGGAGGCGAAGCCCAGCGTGTGGCGATTGCCCGGGCCCTGGCGAACCGCCCCCGAATAATCCTGGCCGACGAGCCGACCGCAGCGCTTGATTCGCAGAGGGCCGGGATCGTCATGGACCTCTTGCGCAAGGTTGCTGCCGAACAGCAGGCGGCCATCCTTGCCGTCACGCATGACGAGAAAATCTTCAATCGGTTCGACCATATCTTCCATCTGCGGGACGGCCGCCTGGAAACGTAGCAGGGTTCAGGCAGGGGCAGCTCTATGCCTCCTTGGACTGACACGGGAACCGGTCCACGCCTGTTCAGGTGGGCGGAGTTGGCCTGTCTGTCTTTGGCTTCCAGTGCCACAAGCGGCCAATTCCGGGGAAACCGACCCCGGCGTCGGATAAGTACAGTTCCCATCATTTCTCCAACCGACATCCCGCGTTTCCATGGGCATCTTCAGAGGCGTCACAGACATCAGCCTCAACGGAGAAGACATGACGCCCAAGTATCCCGCCCGCCATTCCCCCGTCGCCCGCTACCTGGAGCAGGCCATAGACCGCAGCGGGCTACCCCAGACCGAGATCGCCGAGGCCATGGGCTATGAAAGGCCGAACATCATTTCCATGTTCAAATCGGGGGCGACAAAAATCCCGATCGAAACCATCCCCAAGCTGGCTGAGGTGCTGGGTGTCTCCGAGCTGTACTTCATGAAGCTGGCGCTTGAGGAGTATCACCCGGAGATGTGGATGGTCATCGAGCGGACCTTCGGGAAGCTGGTATCAGAGAACGAGTACGAGATCGTGGATGCCATCCGAACCGCCAGCGCCGGCACTGATCCGGAACTCACCGAGGAGTTGGAGAAGGAGCTGTTCCGGCTGTTCGACATCAAAGTGGCCAGTTAGGAAAAGTCCGCCTCACCGGGAGGCGTCCTGGGAACCGAGGAGCCGGGCAGAACAAACGTCCGGCTCGACTTGGCTCCCCTGGGGCGCCCCCGGCTCACCTGATAGTCGATGCCTGCCTGCCGAAGGATCGACCTGACCTGGCTGGCATCCCACTTGCCTCCCCGGGCGGTGTCATATCCCCGCTTCGCGAGCCCCTCCGCGATCTTTGACAGCGGCATGGTGGTTCCGTGCTTTTCCTTCCAGGGCTCCAGAAGTTCATGCTGGATATAGGCAGCGACGCGGTTGGCTCTCCGCTGTCCCCTTGCCGTCTTCCGCTGGGCTGCCACCTGACGGGCCTTCCTGAGCCCCTCGGGATTCCCAACCTGCTTTCCTTCCTTGCGGCGGCGCCTGTGCGTCTTCTTGGCGGCGTTTGAGAGGTGTTTGCCCCGAACCGCTGCGGCGGCCGCCTTGGCATCAATAACTGCCGTCGCTATCGGCCCGCTGGTGGCTGAGATCAGCGGTACATTGGCTTCCTTCAGAAAACCACAGAGCTTCTCATTCCGGGTGATCCGGTCAAAATCCCATACGATGAGAGCAGCCCCATACTTCTGACATTCCCGGATAGCCTGAAACAGCTTCTTCCGTTCGTCCTCTTCCGGGTCTCTCGTCGCCGAACCAACCTCACTGAACCAACGGATAACCTGCTGACCATTGGCTTTGACATAAGCCTCTATGGCTTCTCTCTGCACTCGTTCGCCCAAGCCTCTCTCGTGCTGCTGCCTGCTGGAAACGCGGATATAGCCAATCAGATAGGGAGACTGAGGGTCGTTCATGAAATTAATATATTGGATTGTATGTAGCATTAGCAATAGATAATTCATATTAATTGATTTATTGGTATTAGTGATGAGGATTCAATCACTTAATAGGATTTTGACACGGTCAGCGGTCTACATGGGCGGGCCGAATTCATCTTGCCAATTTTTGCCAAGCCGCTAGATTTCCCTCCATGAGCACCATGAACATCTCCCTTCCCGAAAGCCTCAAGACCTTCGTGGACGAACAGGTCGATCAGCGCGGCTATGGGACCAGCAGCGAGTATGTCCGGGAGCTGATCCGCCGGGACCAGGACCGGGTGCGCCTGAGGGGCCTTCTGCTGGCCGGCGCTGCCTCCGCCTCGGCGGGAGAGGCCGACGGCGCCTACTTCGACGACCTGCGCCAGCGCGTCCGCAGGGCCAACCCGGCCGACGCGAAGCAGTGAGGGCCAGGCCGGTCATCCCGCGCGAGCAGGCCAACCGGGATGTCGAGGATGCGATCGCCTTCTACCTGGGTGAAGGTGCTGAGGCGGCGGCGCTCGACTTCATCGATGCCCTGGAGCAGGCATACGCCCATATCGGCCACCTGCCGGCTTCCGGCGCACCCCGCTATGCCCATGAGCTGAACCTGCCCGGCCTGCGCTGCTGGCCGCTGAGTCGCCATCCCTGGCTGGTTTTCTACATGGAGGGCGCAGACCACATCGATGTCTGGCGCGTCCTGCATGGTAAGCGGGATATTCCGGCGTGGATGATGGGGCCGGAGTTCGGGTGATAGCCAAGACGCTTTCTGCTGGCTGGCGTCACTCCTAGCTCCAGTTATCTGCCTGCATCCGCACATTCCCCCAAGCAGTGTTCTGTTTTTGTTTGATTCGAATATTCGACCTCCAGTATCATATGATTTTCCCGAGTCCCCACTGTATTCCCAATACGGAGTAAGTATTCGGCTAACCTCTACTGGATGTGGTGTAATGATGGCGGGAAATCGACTAGCCGTCTCTATTCTGGCACCCTTACTGCGAGCAACAGAAGAACCGTGCCCCGTTCTTTTGCTGGGTGCGGGAGCATCCTTTCGTTCAGGTGTGCCCACAGCTGCAGATGCGGTAAAGCAGATTGCCCGCCTCGTTTACTCGGAGCGGGAATTAGGTGGTTCGCGGCCGCCGGAGCGGGTAAAGCCGTCCGAATGGGAACCTTGGCTTCAAAATCAGCCATGGTTCATTCATGGGGCTGATAGGCTCGCTGAGAATTTTCCGCTCGCAGTCGAACACCTTCTTTATCCCGCTGATTTTCGGAAGCGCGTCATTCTGGAATTGATGCGCCCACGAAACGTTATTAGCGCCGGCTATGGCGTACTTTCAGATTTCGTCATGCGAGGATTGATTCGAACGATTCTCACCACAAATTTCGATCCTTGCCTTCCCGATGCACTGAGAGCACGGCAACCGCATATCCGGCATATTCACGAGGTCAATCGTACACCGACTGACTTTGATCAATTTAATGTATTTAACAAATGCCAAATCGTTTGGCTGCATGGCCGCGCAGAGCACTATTCCGACAAAAATGCAGCCGGAGAGATCGGTGCGCCTGATCCCGAATTGGTGTCATTACTTCGTCCGTTGCTCGACAGCTCACCTATCATTGTCATCGGCTATCGCGGTACCGAGCCTTCGATCATGGAGGGTATATTCGCACAGATCAAAGCTGGCCGACTTGATTTTCCACACGGAGTCTATTGGTGCATTCGGCGCGGAGAAACACCGCATCCGAACGTTGAAGCCTTGAGACGCCGCCTGGGCCAGAATTTCACCTTGCTAGAAATAGATGGGTTTGATGAGCTCCTGACCGATCTTTCACAAGAGCTTGTAGATTTTGATCGTTATCATGCGAGCAATATAAATCCGCCGTCGGTTCATCAGTTTCACGCGTTTGACGAACGTGTGTTGGACACGGCCTCCCTTGATGATCTTGACTTGGATTTGGCCCTGCCGGTATTGCGGCAGTATTGCGAGAAACTTAAGCGAGCGCCTGTTAGTCGAGACACCTTGTTGGCACTGATGAGGGAGCAGGGCCTTCTAGTTCAGAGCGATGGAAAGGACAAGGTGACAACTGGCGCTATTCTACTTTTTGGCAAGCGCCCTCAGGATTTCTTCCCTCATGCAGTCGTGGCGGTGACTGAGGCAGGAAAGAAGCGTGAGATATATGAAGGCAATCTAATCAGCCAACACAGACAGCTTCTGGAAAAGCTTGAAACACCTGAAGTCAATCCACTACTGAAAGTCAAGAAGCGCCGCCAACATGATGAGCAGCCTGCTTATCCGCCACGCGCACTTGTCGAGCTACTAGTCAATATGTTGGTCCACCGGGATTACGAGGCTCGAGAGCCGGCTTGCATAGACATTCAGCTAGGCTCTGAGATTGCATTTTTGAACCCGGGCTCGTTAACCAAGAAACTTGCCGGGCAATTTACCATCGAACGAGACGGGCGCATTGTCGTTTCAGAAAACGTTACAGATCAGCGTAATCCGTCACTTTGCGACATCTTCTTCGGGATAAGCGCGATGGAACGCGCCGGCACGGGCTTGATCGACGTTGGCCAACTCATGCAGGAGTGCGGAGGGCGGTGCGCGTTCTATAATTACGACGCAGATGCACGGTTTGAAGCAAAGATTGCTCCGCCTCAAGCATCGGCTGGCTCGCGCAGTATCGCCCGCTCGGAAGTGCCAACCGGCATGTACATCTTGAATGCCATACCCTTCTCCGTCATTCCCGACGCACTATCAATCATCCAGTTAAAGATGCACTGGCGTGAACGCCCTCGGGATTTCGACTTCTCTGAATGCGGAACATTCGTTGCTAGAGGTGACACGCTGTGGAGCTTCGCGCCCCTGCCTCTTCTAGCGGCACAACTTTCGCCAATAATTGATGTGGATGCCAGCGTCACCGTCGCACGCGAAGAAGTTGAGGCTTCTCCAGATGCAAAGCGCGTCTTGTCTTGGTTGCTGCGAAATCATTGGGAGCGCCATTTACTGAGCTTCAAGCAAGACGGCCTGATCCTGGAGAGGGGGCATAAGCATCGCGCTTACTTTGAAGGCCGGAATGGTGACGGACGAACTGTCGTCTGGAATGGTCAGCGAAAAGGCAATCGACGGGATGTCGTCAAGAGGCGTGGTGAAGGTGTTCGTACATGGTTTGAGAATGAGGGTATAAGCTACGAGATTGTTCAAATCGGTGGGCATTGGTGCGTTCGCATTAAGCCATTTTATATGTTCACTGGAAAGAACTCCCGCTCGCCATTACCGTCGTTCACGCGCGCTGCAAAAGCGACGAGTCGCATGAAATTTGACCGCAACAAGAATGTTGAAGGCGATTTAGCATTCTGGAGCAGCTTTTTAGGGCGCGGGAACGAAACAATAAACATAGGCCATCAGCATGTGGACGACCTTATCCTCGATTCGTCATTTCTAACCGTAGAAGTGCCAGAGATAGGACTTATCGATGATGGATCTGAAGATCAAAATCGAATGCCTGCCTGAGCCAAAGCTACTATTTGGCAGAGGCGAAACCGGCGTCGAGCCGCGCCGCATTATGGCAAAAGTGGGCGCCGCTGACGCTGTTACACCAAAGGAAATTCGTATCGCACTGGTTGGGCCTTCCGAAGAGGTGCAATTAGCCCGTGGTTGGTTGCCAAGACTCAATAGTTTGGCGATTGCGCGAGAGAGAAGCGCTCGGCGCTACCGCGATTGGCCCGGTGCTCCAAAGGCGCTAGGTGTGACGTTTGTGATCGAAGATCGTTTTGTACGCCCTTTAGATGACGAGAAATTCCGGCTGGCACTCAGCAAATCCTCCCCTTCGGAGAAATTTGATGAACTATTAGATTTATTCGACTCGAAAATTCAGGCCTTTTTCGGTGATGTCCGCCCTGATTGCATCATTGTCTGCCTTCCCGATGAGGCGGCAGACATGAGAATCAGCAACCCACGGCTTTCCACGGGGGAGCGGTTAGCTCTCGAGCGCTTGCAACGTGAAGAGGAAAACGACCAGCTTTCTTTATTCCAACCAACATCGGAGGAGCAAAAGGCAGCCGAAGACCTACGAACACAGGCTGAAGATCTGTTATTTCGCACCTTTTACCGGGCGCTGAAGGCTCGGATTATGACACACCAGAATCCAGTTCCGATTCAGGTTGTGCGACGAGATACCTTTGTTCGCCCCGACAATGAGGGACAGAGCTACGCGACCCGCGCATGGAATTTGGCCCTTTCCTTATACTATAAATCTGGTCACGAACCTTGGAGGCCGGCAAGCCTACCAAGTAACACCTGTTTCATCGGCATTTCCTTTCATCACCTTAAGAGACGCGAGGGTGAGGTCGTCTACGCCAGTGTGGCGCAAGCTTTCTCAAATGAGATAGAGCCATTTGCCCTTAAGGGCTCGACACTGCCTCACGATCAGCGAGGTGAAGACCGACAACCCTACCTCAAAGAAGCCCAAGCAGCCGAGCTGATGAAGGGGGTCCTTGACAAATACGAGTCTCTTGCGGGCATCTTGCCTTCTCGTGTTGTCGTTCACAAGACGAGCGGTTATGCCGCTGAGGAAGAAGCCGGATTCCGTCGCGCCGCCGAACAACGCGTTCCAGTTTGCGATCTCATCTGGTTGAGAAGTACCGCATTCGGGTTGATACGCAAAGGGACTCAGGAGCCATGGCGAGGGACGTTGTGTACAATTGGGGATGAATCGTACTTATTTACCAGCGGATATGTACCATGGTGGGATGAATATCCTGGCCCGCATATTCCGGCGCCGCTTCAGATTGGCTCCTGCGGCCCGACTAATATTCGAGAACGAGCACAGGAGATTTTAGCTCTGACCAAAATGAACTGGAATTCCAGTGAAGGTATAGGGCGTCATCCGATCACTATCTCGTTCGCACGCAAGGTCGGCATGCTAATGACTGAGCTATCCGATAATCAGACGCCTAACCCTTCATATCGATTTTATATGTAGCGCCTAAAAAACCGCTCCTATTTGCACCCGCATTTTCACGGAATATTGGCCAGTATCCGCCCCCCCTAGTCCTCTCCATTATCCATCTTCGAAGCACACACTTGCCACACCTATGCCACACGGGCGGTGCGGAAAGCCGCTCTCACCCCAGCGAGTACCACGCCCCCCGCGCCTTGCCGTGCCGGCGGATGCGCCCCTCCGCTGTGAGGTCGCGCAAACGGACCTTGAGCGTGTTGCGGTTGGCGCCGGTGATCTGCGCGATCTGCGCGATGGTGAGGCGGTGCTGGTCGCGCAGGGCTTTGAGTATCCTGAGCGACAGCTCGGGCAGATCGGCATCCCTGCCCTGCTGCTGCCGCTCGCGCTCCAGCCGCGCGGCGAGACCGTCCTTCTGCCGCTTGAGACACCGCAGGAAAAAGCCCAGCCAGGGCTCCCAGTCGGGCGTCTCGCCCTTCAGCGTCGTCTGGGTGCGCCGCAGGGCCTTGTAGTAGAGGTCCTTGTTCTCCTCGATCACACGCTCCAGCGAGGCGTATGGCACATAGGCATATCCGGCCCGCAGCAGCAGCAGCGAGGTGAGCACGCGCGACAGCCGTCCGTTGCCGTCCTGGAAGGGATGGATGGCCAGGAAGGCCACGATGAAGGTGGCGATGATGAGCAGCGGATGAAGGGCCTCTTCCTCCAGCGCCTTGCGCGTCCAGGCGACCAGCTCTTCCATCTCGCGCGGCGTGTCGAAGGGCGAAGCCGTCTCGAACACCACACCGATCTCGCGGCCCTCCTCATCGAAGGCCACGACATTGTTGGGCAGTGTCTTGTAGGTGCCGCGATGGCGCTCGTCCTTGTCGCTGTGCCGCAGCAGGGTCTGGTGCAGCTGCCGGATGTGGTTCTCGGTCAGGCGCAGATCGGCATAAGCCTCGAAGACGAGATCCATGGCCTCGGCATAGCCGGCGACCTCCTGCTCGTCGCGCGTCCGGAAGGAGTCCATCGTGAGCGCCCGCGAGAGCAGGTCTTCCACCTCGGCATCCGAGAGCCTGGCGCCTTCGATGCGCGTGGACGAGCCGACGCTCTCGATCGTCGCCACCTTGCGCAGGGCGTTGAGGCGGTCCGGCGAGAGCGTTTTGAGGGCCTCCCACCGCCCCTTGAACTCATCGATTTCGGCGATGAGCTTCACGAGGTCGGGGCCGAGGGTGATCCTGGGCTCCCTCATGTCTGGGGCATCCGCATATCCAATTTCATACCCGATTATACCCAATAATGCCCAATTTGCACCGGCCTTCTTTGGACGTCTTTTGGATATTTATGGATATGGAATTGGGTATCTGCCCAGGGCTATCCAGCCGCCGCAATTCGCAGGGATGCGGTCAGGCGGCCCGGGATACGCCTCTTGCCCCTGTCACGCCCGACTGCTACACATTGTGTAACAGTTACAGGCGGTTAGCCTGCTAACCCATTGATCCGTAAGGAGCCACGAAAAAGGGTTCGATTCCCCTCGGCTCCACCAATTTTCCACCTTGAAAAACAGTGACTTGCCCGTGAGGAATCTCGGGTCGAGTGCATCATGAAGGCTGCTTGCCACAACGTTGCCACAACAACGGGATGGCATGGCATCAATTCGCAAGCGTGGAACCGCGTGGGAGGTTCAGGTCCGTCGTCGCGGCCTGTCATCTGTCACCAAGAGCTTTCAATCTCGCAAGACAGCCGAGATATGGGCGCGGCAAATCGAGCAGGAGATCGAGCGCACCGGCGTGGTGGTGGATCGTGAACCACTACGTTCGACCGTGTTACGCGATCTTTGTGAACGATACGAACGGGAAGTGTCATCGAAGAAACGGGCCGGAGACCGAGATGTATACTTCTTTCGCAATATCGTTCGCAGCCCTTTAGGTCGCCTGACTCTCGACAACCTCAGACCAGAAAATGTGGCTGCCTATAGAGACCTGCGCTTGAAGGCTGTAGGTCCGGCCACGGTCTGCCGTGAGCTTGCTCTCCTGCGCCATGTCTTGGAGATCAGTCGCAAGGAATGGGGTTACCCGTTCACGAGCAACCCGGTCAAAGATATTCGCTTCCCTCGATTGCCGCCGCACCGCACTCGCCGCCCGACGAGTGAAGAACTCGGACGGATTCTGGATGTGGCCAAGACATACCCAAACCCGCTCGTTACACCCCTGATTGTTCTTGCACTGGAAACCGGCATGCGGCGTGGTGAACTGCTCGCCGCTCGATGGGATGGCCTGAGCACGCAGGACGCCACGCTCCACCTTCCGATAACGAAGAATGGCTTCCCCCGCCTCGTTCCTCTGTCACCCGTCGCACTTGCAACTATCTCGGCCCTACATCAATCCGATGATCGAATCCTGCCGATTTCGGACAATGCGGCACGCCTTGCGTGGGGGCGGATACTGAAACGAGCCGGCGTGAAAGACCTTCATTTTCATGATCTGCGACATGAAGCTATCAGCCGCTTTTTCGAACTAGGACTTTCAATCACAGAAGTCGCGACAATCAGTGGTCATCGCGACTTCAGAATGCTTTTCCGGTACACCCATCCCCGAGCGTCAGAAATCGCCCGGAAACTCGCCGCGAGACCGCATTGAGATGTCGACCTGCAATGAGGCGAGCAGTTAGCGAGGCCCCTTCGGACCCTTTGGCAGCGCCTTTAGGGGCTTTTCCTTGACCTGTGGTTGGGCGAGCAGATCGCGGACATGGCCACCAAGGGCCTGTGCGAGACGGTCCATAGTATCCAGCGTCGGGTTAACTTCACCTTTTTCGAGCCGCCAGACGTAGCTTCGCGCGATCCCGGCGTCCTCGGCCAAATCCTCTTGCGACACCCGTTTTAGAAGCCTCATCCGCTTGAGGTTATGGGCAACCAGTTTCTGCGCATCCATTCGCGGACGGCATCATCTTGGCAACTCCAATACCACTTACTATAATACGGGGTATTATACTGGGGGAACTAATGGACTCCGACCGGCAACCAGACGGACCAGCCAACACCGCAACCACCCCGTCCTCGCCCTTATTGTCGGGTAGCCTCATCGGGAATCTGTTTCGACTGGCATTCGTCGCCTTCGCCACGGTAATGGCCGGGTACTGGCTTCTGAAGCCTTATGTGAATTTTGATGCGTGGTTCGAAGCGGCATATGTCAAGGACTGCAAAGCCTTGGTGTCTCAATCGGACGGTGTCCGGAATTTCCGCGTCGAATTCCAGAAGATCGAAGCTGGTGAGACCTACAAGGTAGGCGATCCCGCTCGCACCACCGGTTATTACACCGCCTTACGAATGATTTATGGCCAAGGACGAGAAGTCGTTCACTGCCACGCGGACATTGGCAAGCATTTCACCAAAGCCGAAATCACACTTCCGGGGATTGGCTGTATTCGCCATTTCCCATCTGGCCAACGCGAAATTCGCCCGGCCTGCTGACTGGAACAAGGTGGAGAGAATGATGCGCACCTGTATTCCTGCTGTCCTGCTGATGTTGGTTGCAGTATTTGCAGCACAAGAAGCCCGTGCAGATGAGACTACGGAACTGAATCGCGTCTGGGCCAACACCTTGGTGGTGATCCCGCAAGAGCCAGATGTGTATTTCTATCGTGCTGAACGAAACCTCGATCTCGCAATTGAGAAGCTGGCGCCGGGCAAGAAGTATCCGGCCGTGGTATTCCTGCACGGTTGCTCCGGCTTATCCCTAGGCTCAACGCAAGTCACGCGCATGGTCCATGACATGGCTGCAGCCGGATTCGTGGTGTTTGCCCCGAACTCGCTGGATCGCCCCCATCCGCCTTACTGCGATCCCAAGACCCTGAAGTCTTACATCGACTTCAACAAGGTGGGGCTCCGAATCGCCGAGGCAAAAATGGTGCGCCAGCGCATTGCTGAGTTCGGCTGGATCGACACCCAGAGCATATTTCTGGCTGGCCACAGTATGGGCGGAATGACCACCCACAACTACACGGCTGCCGATCACTTCCGGGGGTATGTCGTGCTTGGCTACCATTGCGGACCACATACGGACCGCCGACTGGAAGGCATCAAGACACCTGCCGGTCGCCCCATCCTGTCAGTGCTGGGAGACGCAGACGAGTGGTTCGCAGGCGGTCCAAATCGTGCCGTCAATTGCGGTCAATACATGCGCGCCCATCCCGCCGGGAAGTCGGTCGTCCTGAAGGGAGCGCCACACGACATCTCGGCGCATCCAGATGGGATGAAGCTGGTGGTCGAATTCCTGCGGTCGAACTCCGTTACTTCTCATCAATGATGGGGCAAGGCGATGCAGTCACTTCAACGCTCCCTCGCTACGGCCTGCCTTCTCGTCGGGCTGATACTTCCTATTGCCGCCCATGCCGATGGGGTTGAGGAACTCCGCGATCCGCAGAACCGTCTGCTCGGAAAGATCATAAACAGACATGATGGCCTCAAAGAGGCCCGCTCGACATCGAACCAGCTTCTGGGGCGATACGACCCGGATTCAAACGAGACCCGCTCGGCCAACAACACACTGTTCGGGCGCGGCAACCAGCTTGCGGTGTTGATTTACAGTTCGAGCCGAACCGCCCAGCAGGCGGAGCCGCAGCGCCCCCCAATGACGGCTTCGGTCCAGCCGTCACAGGATCGACCCCGCCAGACGCTCGATGGTAACCGTGGCGTTGTTCTCCCCGAGGTTGCCGCTCGTTGGGCCAGAACGACATCGGCTGCGACTGCCGAGGATCGGCAGCTTGCCAAGGACGCCTTTCAGCGGGCCGGTGAGGCTCTGGGCCGGGAGCAGTTTTGGCAGAACCCAAGCAGTGGAAATTCAGGCTCGATCCTCTTGCATGCCGATCAAAAGGCCAAGGATACATTTTACCACGGCAAGCTGGTGCCGTGTTACTTCGGCCGCATGACTCTACATGCGGGTGGAGAGACCGATGTGCAGCGGCAATTGGTCTGCAAGATGCCGCACAATCAATACTGGACGACCGTGCAGGTCGAGACCGATTAGAAAACTGGAAAGCCAAATTTCATCCGCTTTTCCTCTGGGAAACACGAAAGAAATTTTAATTTCAGGGTATCCGCTCTGGGTTCGGTCAAAGAAATTTGAGCATGTCTACCGAATGGCGGACGCCACGACGGCCCCTGAGCGAAGAGTCAGAGTGACGCATCGTTCCATATCGCCCGGAGTCCCATATAAGGTTTGACGGGGTACCATGTGGGAAGGTTTGTCGGCGCTGACGATTGCGTGAAACCTGCCACCCCTCTGGCAAATCTGCTAATCCGCACTATGCTGATAGGCGCATGACCCGGTTTGCTCGCATCCTGTCCCTCCTAGCCGTTCTGGCACTCGGCCTGTCGCCGTTTGCGCCGGCCGAGGCCCAATGCGCCGATCAGAATCAGGAAGCCATGGCGGCAATGCCCGACATGCCCTGCTGTCCCGACGAGGCACCGGCCACGCCGATGACCTGCAAGATCGGCTGCGTCCAGCTACCCGCTCTCGCCGCCATGGCGGTCTCGGAGCCTGCCTCACTCACGCCGACCTTTATAGTTGCCGTTACGGTCGAGCCGCTGGACCAGTTCATCCTTCCCGATCCCAAACCTCCCCGCCTGAGCTTCCGCATCTGACGATCTGCCCGGTTCGCCGGGTCTCTTCTCGTCCATGACGGAGCAAAATCATGTTTGCCGCTCTTTTGCGGTGCGCGTCCCTATGGGCCGCATCGCTGCTGGCCGTATGGGCATGGGATGCCCCGGCCCAGCTTTATGCCGCCCAGCCCGCCTATGGTGCCGATCTCAGCGCCATGATCGCCCATGTCCGTGTGCAACATCCCGATGTCGCCACAGCCGCGCTCGAAACCGACATGGCGGCAGCCCGCGCTTCGGCTGCCGATAGCCTGCCCGACCCCAACTTCATTACCGAGTTCAATAACAACACATGGCGTGGCTCGGCATGGTCGGATCAGAGCAGTAACCGCAAATACATGGTCGAGCAGACCTTCCCGCTTGGCGGCAAACGCGAGCTTCGCCGGAGCGTCGCCACGGCCGACCGTGACGAAGCCGACAGCCGTCGTCGGTCGATTGCGGAAGACCTCGTGCTCCGGGTCAAAACGGTGCAGGCGCAACGCTATGCTACTATCTCCAGCCTGCGGCTGCTGCACGACCAGCATGCCCTGCTGTCGCGGGTGATCGATGCCGCCGACCGCGCCTATGCGCAGGGCCGGACAGGACAAGACGCATCGCTGATGGCCCGGTTGAACCTGAGCCGCCATGAGGTCGAGATCGTGCGGCTGGAGGGCGAGCAACGCCGGCTGGATGCTCGTCTGGCCGGACTGCTGGGGCAGAGCACTGTCGTTGAATTGGCCCCACCGCTGGCCTTCGCGCCGATCCCACCGCTGGACGGCCTTAATGCCGATAGCCTGCTGGTGTTGGCGCGTGAACGCAGCCCCGATCTGGCGCAGCAGGAGACCCGCATCGCGCGTGGTGAGCAGCAGCGCAAGCTGGCCGATTCCGAGTGGATTCCTGATGTCAGTCTCGGTGCCCGCATCGTCGAAGAGAGCTTTCAGGCCCGCGCTTATGAGGGCGTGGTGTCATTCAACATTCCCCTGCGCTGGGGCCTGCGCGACGCCAAACGATCCGAGGCCGTTTCCGAGACTTCGGCAGCGCGGATGAAGCGCAGCAGCATCGAACTGGACCTGATCGCGCGGCTGCGAGAGTCATTGGCTGCCCTGACGGCTCAGCGCCGCATCGAGGCTTTGCTGAGCAGCCAAGCCTTGCCACAGGCCAGAGCGACGACCGATGCCGCCATGCGCGGTCTGGAACAGGGCTCCGGTCAGATCACCGATGTGCTACTGGCACAAAGCCGTCTGCGCGAGATCGAGATGGAGCGCGTGAAGGTGCAAGCCGAGCAGCGCATGACGCTGGCCGAGATCGAACGCGCCGTCGGAGGCGAGCTATGAAGCAATCCTATATCCTTATGGCCTGCGCGGTCGCGGTGGCCGGTGCCGCGGCAGGCGGATACTGGTTCGGTACGCAGCGGCCCAAGCAGATGACGCCCGCCACAACCGTCATGGCCGATGCGGGTCAGCCTGCCGCTCCAGCGCAGGGCAGCGACCGAAAACTGCTCTATTACCGCAACCCCATGGGTCTGCCGGATGTCTCGCCGACGCCGAAGAAGGACTGGATGGGGATGGATTACATCCCGGTCTACGAGGGCGAGGAACAGGATACCGGCGAAGGCATCAAGATCAGCCTCGACAAAGTGCAGAAACTCGGTGTCCGCACCGAGCCAGCCGCGCGCCGCAACCTGATGCGCCCGGTGCGGGCCACCGGGACCATGCAGTTCGACGAACGCCGTCAGGTCGATGTCACCGTCAAATACGAAGGCTGGATCGAGAAGCTGCTGGTCAATGCGACCGGGGAGCCGGTGAAGGCCGGCCAGACTCTGATGCTGATCTACAGCCCGGCGCTGGTGCAGGCACAGGAGGAATATCTGGTCGCCAAGCGACTGCGTGACGAGGGCACGGCCGATGCTGATCGGCTGATGGCCGGGGCCATGGCACGCATGCGCAACTTCGATGTCCCAAAAACGGTGCTGGACCGGCTGGCCCGCGACGGAACCGTCAGTCGGCAGATCGCGCTGGCATCCCCCATACAGGGCGTGGTGGCCGAGAAGAATGCCGTGGAGGGCATGCGGCTGATGCCGGGGGAAAGATTGTACCGCCTGATCGACGACCGGCAGGTCTGGTTGCTGGCTGATGTGTTCGAGCAGGATTTGGGCCTGCTCAAGCCCGGCATCGAAGTCGGCTTCACCGTCAACGCCTATCCAGATCGCCGTTATACCGGTCGGATTGCCTATATCTACCCGACACTCAACCGCGAGACGCGGACAGCGCGGGTGCGGATTGAAGTGCCCAACGCGGACGGCGCACTGAAGGCAGATATGTATGCGACCGTCGACCTGCAGACCGCCGCTGCGATGCAGACCGTCGCGGTGCCGGAAAGCGCGGTTCTGGATACCGGCACCAAGCAGGTGGTGCTGGTCGATATGGGACAAGGCCGTTTCGAGCCCCGCATCGTCAAGCTTGGGGCGCGTGGCGATGGCTATGCCGCCGTGCTGGACGGCATCTTCGAAGACGAGCCCGTCGTAGTCAGTGCCAACTTCCTGATTGACGCGGAATCCAACCTGAAAGCCGCGCTGAGTGCCTTCACTGCCGATCAGGGAGCGCCGAAATGATCGCCGCCCTGATCCGCTGGTCGACCCGCAACGTCTTCCTCGTCCTGTTCGCCACAGGCTTCATTGCCGCTGGTGGGCTAGTTGCCGTCAGTCAGGTGCCGCTCGATGCGATTCCCGATCTCTCGGATACGCAGGTCATCGTCTACACAGAATATTCCGGCCAAGCGCCGCAGGTGGTGGAAGACCAGATCACCTATCCGCTGACCTCGGCGATGCTGAACGTGCCGCGCTCCAAGGTTGTGCGAGGATTCTCATACTTCGGCGTGTCCTTCGTCTATGTAATCTTCGAAGAAGGCACCGATCTCTACTGGGCCCGCAGCCGTGTACTGGAATATCTGAACTTCGCTTCTCGCCGCCTGCCGGCCGGCGTGACACCGTCGCTAGGGCCAGACGCCACCGGGGTCGGCTGGGTCTACCAGTATGCCGTGGTGGGCGCGCAACGCACGCTCGCCGAGCTGCGCAGCCTGCAGGACTGGACCATCCGATACCAGCTTGCCAAGACCGGTGGCGTGGCCGAGATCGCCTCGGCAGGCGGCTTCGTGAAGCAGTATCAGGTCGTCGTCGACCCCCGGAAACTGCAAGCCTATGGCATCCCGCTTGGCCGCGTTGCCGAGGCGATCCGCCAGAGCAACCGCGATGTCGGCGGCCGGGTGATCGAACTGGCCGAGGCCGAGTTCATGGTGCGCGGCCGGGGGTACCTGCGCGGTCCCGCCGATCTGGCCGAGATCGTGCTGAAGTCCAGCGGCGGCACGCCGGTCCGTCTCGCCGACGTCGCCCGTATCGACATCGGGCCCGACGAGCGGCGCGGCATCACCGAACTGAACGGCGAGGGCGAAGTCGTCAGCGGCACGGTAGTGCAGCGGTTCGGCGAGAATGCCCTGTCGGTGATCGCCGACGCCAAGGCACGATTGGCCGACCTGAAAGCCAGCCTGCCCAGCGGTGTGGAAATCGTGCCGGTCTACGACCGCTCCGACCTGATCCTACGCGCCATCGACACACTGAAACGAGCATTGGCCGAGGAATCGCTGGTCGTGGCACTGGTCTGCTTCGCCTTCCTGCTGCATGTGCGGTCCGCCTTGGTGGCCATCATCATGCTGCCGGTCGGTATCCTGATCGCCTTCATCCTGATGCGATGGCTCGGCATCTCGTCCAACATCATGAGCTTGGGCGGCATCGCCATCGCCATCGGAGCCATGGTGGATGCGGCCATCGTGATGATCGAGAATGCCCATAAGCGGCTGGAGCGGGCCGGGCCGGAGGCCGACCGGGTCAAGGTATTGACCGAAGCGGCCGTCGAGGTCGGGCCGTCGCTGTTCTTCAGCCTGCTCATCATCACCGTGTCCTTCCTGCCGATCTTCGCCTTGGAGGCGCAGGAAGGAAAACTGTTCAGGCCGCTGGCCTATACCAAGACCTTCGCCATGGCGGCGGCGGCGCTGCTGTCGGTGACACTGGTGCCCGCGTTGATGGTGCTGCTGATCCGGGGCCGCATTGTGCCGGAGCGGAAGAACCCGCTGAACCGCCTACTGATCGCGCTCTACCGTCCGGTGATCTCTGTGGTTTTACGCGCGAGACTTCTGACCATCGCCGTGGCGCTGGTGGTACTGGGTCTGAGCTGGATACCCCTGCAGCGGATCGGTACCGAATTCATGCCGAACCTGAACGAGGGCACCATCCAGTTCATGCCGACCACCCTGCCGGGTCTCTCCATCACCAAGGCTGCCGAACTGGTGCAGGTTCAGAACAAGATCATCAAGACCTTCCCCGAAGTCGCCAGCGTGTTCGGCAAGGCGGGCCGCGTCAATTCCGCCACCGACCCGGCCCCGACCGAGATGTTCGAGACGGTGATCAACCTGAAACCGCAGGCTGAGTGGCGCTCGGGCATGACCGTGGATGGACTGATTCAGGAAATGGACAAGGCGTTGCAGATGCCCGGCGTCAGCAACGCGTGGACCATGCCGATCAAGATGCGCATCGACATGCTCTCCACCGGCATCCGCACCAATCTTGGCCTGAAAATCTTCGGCAGCGATCTGGAGACGATGGACGGGATCGCCAAGAAGATCGAGACGGTCCTGCGCACCGTGCCGGGCACATCCAGCGCCTTTGCCGAGCGGGTGATCGGCGGCTATTACTTGACGGTCGAACCGGACCGGCCCGCACTGGCCCGTTACGGCACCACGATTGGCGAGTTTCAGGACGTGATCGCCATGGCGCTGGGCGGCGAGACGGTGACGACTACGGTCGAGGGCCGCGAACGCTACAGCGTCAACCTGCGCTACCCGCGCAGCCTTCGCAGCGATCCGCAGTCAATTTCCTCTCAGGTTCTGGTACCGACCGCCAATGGCGGCATGGTGCCGCTTGGGCAGGTAGCCTCGATCAAGCTCAGCCAAGGTCCAGTCAGCATCCGTACCGAGAATGCCCAGTTGGCCGTCTACGTCTTCATCGACATGCAGGGCCGCGACATCGGCGGTTATGTGGCCGATGCCCAGAAGGCTCTGGCCGAGCAGGTGCAGATGCCGAAGGGCACGTCCGTGGTCTGGAGCGGGCAGTTCGAGTATCTGGAACGCGCCAAGGCCCGACTCGGCATCGTGGTGCCGATCACCTTGGCGGTGATTTTGCTGCTACTTTACCTGAACTTCCGCCGCCTGACCGAGAGCCTGATCGTCATGCTGTCGCTGCCCTTCGCCCTTACTGGCGGGTTATGGCTGATGGACTATCTGGGCTTCAATTTCAGCGTGGCTGTGGCAGTGGGCTTCATCGCGCTGGCGGGCGTCGCGGCCGAGACGGGTGTGATCATGCTGATCTATCTCGACCATGCCCTGAAGGAGCGCCGCGAACAGGCGGTTGCCGAGGGTCGCGCCTTCACCCGCGCCGACCTCAATGCCGCGATCATGGACGGTGCGGTGGATCGCGTCCGCCCGAAGGCGATGACGGTGCTGACCATCATGGCCGGGCTGCTGCCGATCCTGTGGATCGAGGGCACCGGCTCCGAGGTCATGCAGCGGATCGCCGTGCCAATGATCGGCGGCATGGTGTCATCCACCCTGCTGACCCTGATCGTGATCCCGGCCATCTACGCGCTGGTGAAGGGCCACAGACTCACATGATCGTCGCTGGACCATGCCACACGGCAAGTCCGTACAGCTTCAACATCACAAGGATTAGACCCATGATGAAGCCCCTGATGATCGCTGCCCTGCTTGCCAGCGGCCTAACTGTTTCGACGGGCGCGGCTTTTGCCCAGATGAGTAATATAAACCAGACGGCCCCGACCGGCCGGGCCGAAGGCGAAGTCCGCAAGATCGACAAGGCGGCAGGCGAGATCACCCTCAAGCACGGTCCGATCAAGGATATGGGCATGTCTGGCATGACCATGGCCTTCCCGGTGGCCGATCCTACCCTGCTGGACAAGGTCAAGGTCGGCGACAAAGTCAGCTTCACCGTCGCCATGAAGAACAGCCAGATGGTCGTGCAGTCGGTCGAACCGAGAAAGTAGCCAGATGGAGTCGTCAAAAACCCTCAGATGTCACCTATAGGGTAGGAGCCACATCTGACGGAACCCCATGACGACCGTTCAAGCCCCCCACCCCGCCCGAAAGGGGCGGGACAAAAACCCCTCCCGCAAGCCCCAGCCGAAACCCGCGATAATGGCGGGTCGAATCACTCCGGTTCGGGCCGGGTCAAAACCACCCGTTAATGTCCCGTCCGGCAAACGGGTCGCCCTGTACTGCCGGGTCTCGACCGCCGATGGCCGCCAGACGGTCGCCAACCAGATCGCCGACCTGACCACCGTGGCCGACCGGCTGGGCTGGCAGATGACCGAGGTCATCACGGACGAGGCCAGTGGCACCAAGGGTCGGGAGAAGCGGCCGGGCTACGACCGCCTTCTGACCGCCATCACGCGGCGCGAGATCGACATGGTAGCCGTCTGGAGCGTCGACCGGCTCGCCCGGTCCCTCTCTGAACTGGTCGGATTCCTCGCCGAGGTCCAGAATCGAGGTATTGACCTTTACCTACACCGGCAAGCTGTCGACACATCGACACCGGCGGGCCGCGCCCTGTTTCACATGCTGGGCGTCTTTGCCGAGTTCGAGCGGGCCTTGATCATCGACCGGGTCCGGGCCGGGCTTCAGCGGGCGAAGTCCGAAGGCAAACGGCTCGGACGCCCAGCAATCTCCGATGCGATTCGCTTGCGCGTGGAGCAAGAGCTACACCGCAGAACTCCGGTCCGATCTATTGCTCGGAAATTTCGCATCGCACCCGTGAGTGTACGCCGTATACGAGCCGAATTAAGCGGCTAAAACCTTCACTCCGGCCTTGCGGTTCCGGCTTCTCATCCCGAGAATTGTGTTTAAGCGATTCGAGGACTCACAGCATGAACAGGCAAAAAGACTTGTTCATCGTGGATATGACCACGGTGACAAAAGGTGGTAGCGAGAAGCCGATCCGAAGAATCGTTGAAAGCGCGCTCGATTTTCTTGATCGTGCGGCGAAGGAAATCAAAACTCATCCAAAGTACTCGATTATAAATTTCGCTACCGCAATCGAGTTGATGTTCAAGGCGCGGTTAATGAAGGAACATTGGACACTCGTAGTCGAGCATCCTTCCAAGGCAATTCAGAAAGATTTCTACGAAGGTAAATCAAGAACAATCAGTACTGACGAGGCGATTCTTCGTCTCCGAAATGTCTGCGGGGAAAATGTCCCAGACGATGCCAAGCTGATCTTCAAAGCAATTTCGGAAAACCGAAATCGTGTAATCCATTTCTTCCACGAAGCGGTAACAAAGAGAGCAAAACCCTCACAGATAGAAGCCGTTATTAAAGAGCAATGCTTGGGATGGTACCATCTTGAACGCTTGCTGCGCAGTTGGGGGAAACCGTTCTCGAAGTATGACGCCGAGATCACCGCAATTGACAAGCTGATGCGTCAGAACTGGCAATATCTGAAAGCAATCTACGATACTGAACTTCCTAAAATTATTGAAGATCAGAAAAAAGGAATCGTGTTCGCCGATTGCGGCGGCTGTCAATTCAAAGCGTCCGAAGTGAGTAACCTAACCGACATGATTCTCGACCACAAATGCCGGGTGTGCGGCTTGGGCCAGAGGTATCTGGAGTTCAAGTGCCCAGAAGATGACTGCGGCGGCACGATCAGGATGGAAGCTGATCATGGCACAAAGGGTGTGTGCGAGAAGTGTGATCACGAACTCGATCAAGGTGAAATCGGCGAAGCACTTGACACCGAAATGGTCGATCACGGGATGATGCCGGACGCGAAGAACTGCGCCTTCTGCATGGGGTATCACTCAGTCGTGCAGCATCATGACTACTTCGTTTGCACTGAATGCTTAAGTGTCGAGAGCGACATATCATTATGCGACTGGTGCAACGAATACCAAATAGGCGGCGGTGACCTAGAACACAGTCACTATACCGGTTGCGAATTCTGCGATGGCAAAGCGGGATGGGACAAAGACTGAATAGTGCGCTCCAGTCTAGAACTAGCTTCAGAAGTGGTTACATAAAGAACCTGAACTGATACGGCGTACGTCCCAGACCATTGATGCGCTTGATTACTCGCGCAAGAACCTTCGCATAGCCCATTGTGACAGGCAGGGGATCATAAAGCGCGTCGTTGTTCCAATTCATTTTCGACAAGGCAAGCGCCGAACGGACACTATCGTCCCATGGCCCGTGACCCGCATGTCTAACGAGTTTTATCGGACGAGGCGTGCTGCGCTTGCCTTGAAAGTATGGCGCACGATCTGCAACTCCCCCTACTTCACCATGAATCCAAAGCAGGCTTTCTCTTGGCCCAAGGCTCAGGGCCGTCCCTCGTTGCACGGGATAAGCCGCCGGGCTACCACGCTGTCCATCACCTCTCGCTTGCTCGATCTTTACGCCGCGCCAGCTAACGTCCTCCACAACCTGAATCAGGTCGACCGACTCGCACAGGTGTAGCGCCTCCATACAGCCGTCAATCTCTTCTGCCTTGAACTCGGTCGTTTTATGGACAATTACCCGCCGTGGAGTGCGGCCCGCATGTCGCCGCCGATACAAGTCCAACGACCTTGTCATCACTCGGAACATTTCTGTGCGCGAGAGAAATGGGTTTTGTCGTTGCACTTCAACATCGTGCGCGTCGTAAGCCACGAACTCCAGACCCGATCCCTCTGCATCGAACACTTGACTGCAACAGGTCACGAATCTAGGCCGGTCAGATACGACCGGTCGAACGGCGTAGGAAATACCCACATAAGCCGTTTCCGGGTCTGTGTCCGCCAGCTTCCACGGAACGCCACCGGCCTTCGTGTATAGCGCAAGACCGATTCTCCACATGACACTGGCGCGGTCATTGTAGGCGATAGCCTTGTCTTCTCGGACAAGCTGCACCGGAATGCCACGCGCAGCCGTAACAGCTTTAATATGATCATGGAGATCAAAATCGTCTTCCGGTCCACCCACGTACCCACGCTTCCATCGCGCCGGAATGTAAATGAAGACCACATCGAACTCGTTTCGATGTGCTTCGAGAACTTGAATTGCACGAAGAATACGGTCTGCCAGAACTACGTGAGGCGTATTAGATTTATCAAATTCTGCCTGAAGGGATTTGTCGAGCTTGATATGGCAAGTCTTATCCGCACCACGCATGTGGACGTTGAAGACGGTATTGAATCCACGCCACTTCGGAACGTATTCCTTACGCTCGGAGGGTTCATGTTCCTCGTTTAGTTCCTTCATGAAAGCGTAGAGCTTCGGTGCATCTTCCTCCGGAGCAATTGTCGCAACTCGGATCGGGTCTGGGATCAAACCTGATGAATACGGTCCGAATCTCGACAGGCCTCGTAGGGGATGGATGTCCGTGTCTGACACGCGATCCGCATGGAACAGCAGCTTTGGTTCAGGGAACCAAAGGTGTGGAGCGATCTCACTTGTCACGAGCGAATCCTTCTCGAAAAAGCCGTGTCACCGCCCAGTTTGAATACGGCGTCAATCCCGGCCCCGATATTCAAGGCTCGCAATTCCTCCCCGCCGTTGGAGAGGACACCAGCCCAGTAGGCGATGAGATCATTAAGTTGCTTGTTGTATCGCCGAACCGTCCGCTCTCTGGCAAAGTCCGTTGCTGCAGCCTTGTTCTCTGGTGTTGCACCCTCAAATACGGTTCTCGGTTCGACCGTCAGCCAAAGCCGGTCACCCGCCCAATCAAGACGAACCCCAATTCCCTCAAACCATCGAAGCTCCGGATGCCCTGACACCACGCCGGACAACTGCTTCACGAGAGACTTCAGATCGGACCACAGCGCATCATTGGCGTCGGCAGGGAACAAGAGATCGGTGTGACGGCGATGTACCAATCGCAGTTTCAGCGTGCGTGCGAGGGCTCGCGAGACGGCTTCTCGAAGCAAACCACGTTCACCGGAATCAAACCGCATCCGATGCGGTTCAATTGGGTGAAGATCAAATTCGGATATGCCGAACGGCTCGAACGTCTTTCGTACATCTGCATCCGATCCATATGCCAGAACCCCAGCCTTGACTCGCGTCACCAAGATATTGGTGCCAGCGGCTTCCACTGCGGCTCTGACCTCCGCGTATCCATTTATTTTGCACTGTACACGCCGGCAATGAGTCGGAATCGTTTGCACCGGAAGCGCGTTCAATCGGACCACTGGGTAGCCCTTTGTGCCGCTCGGGATCGGTACGGCGGATACACGCTTACGCTCTGAAGCAAATGCATCGAGGATAGTAGTGTCGAGACCTGCGGTGAGGCGAATCAGGTCTCGCATCACTTCTTCGAAATTATCGATCCGAACCACAGCCGCATCAATCCCATTGGCAGCGGCTGTTGCGATTAGGTCTGTGACACGTGGCAATGGCTGACTGTCCCCTCTATGAAGCCAGAACAGTCCACTCGGAAACGCCCCATTCTGCTTCGCGGCGGCCACTAGCGTGTCCATGACCGAGTCGTCGCGTCCACTGTAGCCCACAACAACCAGTCCGGACCGTAGGCAAGTGTCTTGCAGCACCTGTCCGAGCTTGGCGTCTTGCTGGCGGAGTTCGTCTCCAGTATTTTTTAGTCGCCGTGAGCGGAAGTCACCGTGTAATTTGACCTCCATCGGCCAACGTTCGCTGCGGAATATTTCGTCTATTCCGCTCTGCCCCTCAAGATGAATGCTGGTCAGAGCACTGGTGCTGTCGAAGACTTTGGCACATGCGTCGGCAACCAAGGCGTCAAAATTCGTTGTCCAGACAATTTTGCACAATCCCGCCTTCATTAGGGTCGCGAGTGCAATATGGCCGTACGACGGCTTCGCTCCCTTTAGCTTCCCATCGAGATATGTCCGGCGGTCCCCCTCGTTTGGCCACACGGCTTCGAAGAGATCGGCATATTCGGTGGAGGTATCGGGCGCTGGAAGATTCCCGGCAGAATCAACGAACGACTGAAGTTGGGCGCGTACGTAAGGATTGGAGAGATCGGCAACAGATTTGGCTGACACCTTGCGCTGACTCAAGAACAGTTGTTGCTTGAACTCCCAGATCATCTCGCCAGCCGTCGGAACACCTGCGGCTGCCGAAGCGCCCGCGCCCAGCAGCCACATGATGTTCGCAGCACGCATAGAGTATCTTCGCGCGAAGTCGTCTGCGTCGACTTCGGCAACACCCGACTCACCTGCCATTTAAGAAATATGCCACACGCGCAGTTTGAATGACAAATTCTTCGCACGTGTGGCACGACGACATTGCTCGGTGATGCACCCTCTTCGATCAGCACACGTCGAATAGGCGAGCGCAACTCGATAAAGCATACAGGGTTATGCTGCCTCCGGCTCCCCAAAGATCGCGACGTACTCGGCGATTAGACCACGAAACTCAAGCCATCGCTTAGCATCTGCCGTATCCAGCGGCAGCAACTGACCGCCGCCGGCGCCGCCGATCCGGTGAATCGACTCCGGACCTCCCACAAGGCGCAGGAACAGCCGACCATTCACTGACCGGTACAGGTCTTCATCGAGCCATGCATCGCCGTATGTCTCGTACGGCTGCGTGTAGTTCGCAAGCAGCGTCGAATCCGCGACCCGAAACATCTTGCCGCCTATGATGCACTGTGCCGGGGCATCTCCCACGATGTAGGCCGTCTCCGTTGCGGTCTGAAGCGAGCGGAAGAAACGGGCGTAAGTCGTAGTTCTCATGATCACTCTCACTGAAAACTGGCGAACCAAGATTGGTCGCCATGCTGCAGATGTAGGTTTGCAGCGTGTGCCCGGCCATATCCGCTTCTGGATACATCAAGACGATTTCCAGCACATACTCGGTACGATCCGAGGCGCCTGACCCCTCGATTGGTCGCGAAGCGGCGAGCGGCATACATGCCCATCGGCAGGTTGATCCCTGCTGCGTCGGGTACCGGACGCAACACCGGCACCCACGGGTAATGCGAACCATCAGAGGTCGATATGACTGAAGACAATGAGCGTGGCGCTGCCAGAGTGCGCCGAGAGCCAACACCGACGGCCAACCACCAGACCAGTGCGGCCAGTCTCCTTGACGAGTACCGAAAGGCCGTCGCGGCACCGTCTAATGCGCCCAACGATCCGCCGACGGAAGAACAACTCGCCTTCGAGCGCAAGCTGGCCGGTTATCGGGCCCGCCGCGCCGCCATCATGGGGAGGGTCTAGCCATGACATTCAACGCCGATGACTTCTTCTCGAAGCCGCCCGTGCCCATCATACCTCCATCAGTCGAAGAACTTGTGGAAGGACTTGAGCACTGTCGTCGTGAGCGTTCCCGTCCAGTGATCCTGAATCTGCTTCGGCATTACCCGATTCCCCCTGCGGTTCGAAGGGCCGTGGATCGCATGAAGCGATGCGAGATCAGCACATGGCGTCGGGCGGGTGCTTACGACCGACCGTATCGCCGCCAATGCAAGCATCCGCTTTGCCCTGCCTGCTCGCGCCGATTGGCACGAAAGGAAGCGGAGCGTGTATGGCGGATGCTGAACACGGTATCGCAGGGTGCATTGTCATACGACGACGTCTCATGGGTTACTGTGAACATCGGTTGCATGCCGGTTGGCCTTGACTTCCGGCATATTGCAGATCGAGCGAAGACGGCCATACGAAACATGTGGCGTCGGAAGTTCCCACTCACTGTTTGGGCGATGGAACTTGAGATCGAACTTCAGGTCGATGAGACAGGTAAACTCCACGCTCATGGCCTAGTTTGGCATCCAGACGTGACCCGCAATGAGATGCGTGAAGAGCTATGCAAGCTGTTCACTACCTATCGTGCGATCTGCGTGGTTCCACTAAAGTCTCGCCGGCTTCGTCATGAAGCAATGCGTGCCCTGACCTACAAATCGGACATTGACCTCTCAGTCAGTGGCTGGGGTCAATACACGCCGGAGATTCTATCTCGATTGATCCAATCATATGAATCGATGCGATCTCGTGGTCGGTTCGGGCTTCGGTTCGAGATGGGTCTACGTCGCAAATGACCAGAGTTTGAGTGGACAGTGTATAATAACTCTTGAGATGAGAGGGAGGGGCCAGCCGGCCCCTCCCTTGCCACACCTGTGCCACAACAACTTGCCACTTGCGGGCTGTTCACCCGCCACAGTAAAATGATTCCCGGCAATCAGTTCAGCAGTAACGAGTTGGATTTATTGGTGGAACACACTGGAACAGGCTGAACCACAGTTGGGCAGCGTCCCCGTTCGCAATGAGGAGGTCAGGGGTTCGATTCCCCTCGGCTCCACCAAACTTCCCTCGCAAGACATGAATGACCACCCCATGAACGCTGCCGTCTCTGTCGCCGCGCGCCACCCGAACCTGATGCGCTTCGAGCGGTTCCTCTGGGCCCTGCCGCTGGCTTATGCCGCGCATATCCCCGAGGAGTTCTTCGCCGGCTTTCCGAGCTGGATGAGCCAGCACATGCATGCGGACATGGACAACCAGGGCTTCTGGCTCAACAACAGCCTGTTCATGGCGATCCTGCTGTCGCTGTCGCTGTGGGCCAGCCGCAGCCGGTCGGCGCTGGCCGCCTTTGCCTTCCTCAGCTGGGCGAGCGGCAACCTGTTCTGGAACTTCATCTTCCACGTCGTCACGACGGTTTATGCCGACAGCTATTCGCCCGGCCTGGTATCGGCCTCGCTGCTCTATTATCCGGTCGCGATCTGGGCGGGAGTACTGGCCCTGCGCAGCGGACGGCTGGGCCTGCGCGGCGTTCTCGGCGCCTTTGCCATCGGCGCCGGCCTGATGCTGTTCGTGATCTGGAGCGGCCTGTGGAATTTCAGGCTGCCCTTCGCCTGAGCGCCGACCAAAGCCCGGATACCCGGAAACTTCCGCGCTAGCCCGCCACCTCGAATGGCCCATGCGTCACCGTCACGCCGGGTTCGGGCGGCAGCAGGCGGAGCGGGCCGGCGCGGCTGTCGCTGGCGGTGAGCGTCTCGACGATGATCAGGCATTCCACCGCCGTGGCGCCATCGGCCAGCGGCAGGGCCAGCCGCTCGGCGGTGACCACGTTGTCCGGTCCGCCGGGTTCCAGCGGGGCCAGGGTATAGACGCTTTTGCAATAGACCGGCTTGCGCCGCTGGATCAGCTCGGCCAGCAGCGCGCGCATGTGGCGGGCATAGGCCGGCTCGGTCAGGCTGGCGAAGGCTTGCGCATCCATGCCCTCGGGCATTTCGCGGAACCAGCGGGCGATCTCGTGGCCGCAGAGCCGCAGCCGCCCGAGGTCGAAATTGGCATGGGTGATCTCGGCGATGATGATATGCGGCAGGATGACGCGCGGCAGCGTCGCCGCGTCGATCAGGCGGATATCGGGGATGTTGACCGGCTTGGGCAGGGCGCGCCAGTAATCGCGCGCCGCCTGCAGCACCGGATTGGCAGCCAGCAGCATGGGCCCTCGGCGGACGGGGTTGTTGTATCGGCCCCAGCTATGCCCGGTTTGCCCCGCCGGCGGCAGGTTGAGAATTGGATATGGCGGCAGTTTGCCCTGAACCCAGCCTGCCGGATCAGACGCCGTCGGGCGTCTCCTGGTACAGGTATTTCTGGAAACCGGTGAAAGCCCGGCCGATCTCTTCCGGCCGGCCCAGATCGGCCACCGCATCGGCAATCGAATCGCGATATTTCAGGCGCAGCAGCGGCGTCAGCTTCTCGGCATCCAGTTCCTCCACGCCATCGTCGACGTAATGCGACAACACGAAATCGAGGAAGGCCTGCTGCTTGGGCGTGAACTGCGTGGCGATCATCGCCCTGGCCCGGACCGCGCGCTGTTCGCGGGTCTGCGGCGGCATGGCATAGGCGACATGGGCCAACACGTCGAACAGGTCGCTGTTCTGCGCATCGATGATCTTTTGCATCTCGGCCAGCTGTTCGCGGCCGAAACCGGCCTCGGCCAAACCTTCCAGCAACTTGCGCCGGGTTTCCGGATCGCTCCAGAGCGCGCGCAACTCCTCTTCGTCATGAAAGAAATCCGGCAGCTTGCCGAACAGCATTTCCATGAATTGCTGCGCCGACATCGGCGTGCCGTCGGGATGCCAGAACGAGGTCGCCATCATCGACTGGATGCTGCGCGCCCGGCCATCGGCCAGTTTCACCTTGATCTTCTGGCGCGGGACTGGCGGCTCGAGCGGCGGCGCAGGTGGGTCATCAAAACCACCGCCATGCGGCGGGCGCGGCGTCACCGGCTCGGGCGCCAGCGGCTCGCCATCCCATTCCGGATCACTGAAATGGTGATGGGCGCGCACGAAATCGTAGATGGTGAAATAATCCTTGCCGTCAAACAGCCGCGTGCCGCGCCCGATGATCTGCTTGAACTCGATCATCGAATTGATCGGCCGCAGCAGCACGATATTGCGGATATTGCGCGCATCCACGCCGGTGGAAAGCTTCTGCGATGTAGTCAGGATGGTGGGGATGGTCTTTTCGTTGTCGCGAAAAGCGTTCAGATGCATATCGCCCAGGGCGCCGTCATCAGCAGTGACGCGATGGCAGTAATTCGGATCGGGGCTGGATTTGATCTGGTTGATCAGGTCACGCACCAGCAGGGCATGCTCCTGGCTGGCGCAGAACACCAGGGTCTTTTCGCGCTGGTCAATCTGTTGCATGAACAGTTTGACGCGATGGGCCTCGCGTTCGTGGATCTCAATGATCTTGTTGAACTCGCCTTCGGTATAACGCCGCCCGGCCTCGACTTCGCCCTGCACCAGCGTATCGCCCGGCGTGAAGACGTAATCGTCCAAAGTGGTGGCGATCTGCTTGACGCGAAACGGCGTCAGGAAGCCATCGTTGATGCCGGCCTTCAGCGAATAGGTGAAGACCGGCTCGCCGAAATAGGCATAAGTATCGACGTTATCCTTGCGCTTCGGCGTGGCGGTGAGGCCGAGCTGCACGGCCGGCGAAAAATACTCCAGAATGGCGCGCCAGCTGCTTTCGTCATTGGCGCCGCCGCGATGGCATTCGTCGATGACGATGACATCGAAAAAGTCCGGCGGGTAGTCGCCGAAATAGGGCGAGGGTTCGCCGGCTTCATTCGGCGGGCCGCTCATGAAGGTCTGGAAGATGGTGAAGAAGATGCTGCCATTGGTGGGCACGCGGCCCTTTTTGGCGATCTCGTCGGGCCTGATGCGCACCAGGGCATCCTCGGGAAACGCCGAGAAGGCATTGAAGGCCTGATTGGCCAGGATGTTGCGGTCGGCCAGGAACAGGATGCGCGGCCGGCGCGATGGCGTGCTGTCCTCGTGCCAGTCCTTCAAGTTCCAGCGACTATGGAACAGTTTCCAGGCGATCTGGAAGGCGATGAAGGTCTTGCCGGTCCCGGTGGCCAATGTCAGCAGGATGCGGTCGCGGTGATCCGCGATGGCCTGTAGCACACGTTCGACTGCCGTATCCTGGTAATACCGGCCTTCGAAATAGCCACCGCGATCCTCAAACGGCACGGCGGCGAAACGGTCGCGCCAGGCATTGGCAATGCTGAAGGTCTGCGCCCAGAGTTCATCCGGCGTGGGGAAACGCGGTAACTCACCTTCATGGCCCACCCGCATATCGATGCCATAGACGCCCTGGCCATTGGTCGAATAGGCGAAACGCACCGCCAGCTTGTCGGCATAATTCTTGGCCTGCGCCACGCCCAGCGTCAGCGGCTCGGCCCAGGCCTTGGCCTCGATCACCGCCAGCGTGGTGTTGCGATAGATCAGCAGGTAATCGGCGGTCAGGCTCTTGCCGCGCCGGCCCTGGCCTTCCAGCCGGCCCGGCACAATGGGGTATTCACGGCGGATGCGGCTGCCCGCCACCACGCCCCAGCCGGAAGCGGCCAAGGCAGGATCGATATGCTCGGCGCGGGTTTCGGCTTCGTTCATGCAGATCAGAGATTGCCGCTGAAGGCTTGGCGCAGCAAGGATTTCTTCAACTCGTCGAGGGCGGCGAGCTTGCGCTGGTACAAGGATTCAAGATGACGAATATTTTCACGCAGGGAGTCGAGTGTCGCTACAATTTCCGACTGCACTTTCAAGCTGGGGAATGGAAACCTTTGTCCTTCAAATGTTGCTAAATTAATATTTGCCTGCGCACTGCCTTTCCCCTGAGCCTGCAGGTGTACTTTGAAACTTTGGAGCAAATACTCCAGATATTTTGTGCTGGTCTGCTTTGCATCTACCACCACCCCAATCACGCTATCCGGAAAGCAGGCTTCAAAACCCAATATTCCGGTCTCGGCGATATTTGCCGCAATCGTTATGCAGAGCGTTCCTTTGGGCCAAAGCTTACTCTGAGCGAGCCCAAGATCGTTATATGTTTGACTGAATGTCGTGATTAAGTGGTCCGAATTTCGGACATCACCAGTTTGTATGAATGGGTATTTGCCGCCATAAAGGGCCGGATCGTTGCGCGGGCGATGTTTGGATTTTCCACGCCCGAAATCCACGGAGACTTCACTCAATCTCTTCTCGTCCCAATCGTCGCCGCGGCGAGCAAATACCTCCTGCAAATACTGATCAAACAGATCAATCGCATTCTGTATATTCTTTTCCGTATTGCTCTTAACTGTGGAAACCTCACCAAGCGCCTTATCAAGAGTTCTGGCAATCCGCTGCTGTTCTGAAAGAGGAGGATATGCAATTGGTTGAGAGTAGATTTCACCATCCGTAACCGCTGGATAGCTAGCACCTTTCTGCAGGCTCTCCATTTGACCCATAAATTCTTCGGTAAAGAGATAGTAGAAAAGAAATCTATAATTTAACTCAGGCTTTGGCCGCAGAATAACGTACCCCGTGCTGCAAACCTGCTTATTTAACTCGACAGGAACAATTGCAATGCGCTGTAGAGTCGGACGAATTGTGGCAAACAAGATATCATTGGTCCGCACCAACCGGCGCGCCCGACTTGGCGCATTCTTGCCTTGTAGTCGCTGGACTGCCTCAATCCGGAAATTTCGATTCGAAATGCTAGATACATCGATATAATCGAACTCTTCCTCTGGAGACTGCAGGGGATTGACCGTCTCCGTTTTTTCCAGAATTTCCCCAAGAGGCCTTACTTGCCAGCCAGCCTTCACAGCAACCCCCGGATGGTCTCGAGTACCTTGGCGCTTTCAACATCCAATGCATTGACCTCATCAAGGATATCGCGGGCGCCGCGATTCCTGGGGGCCGCTCTCTCACTCGGATTCCGCATCGAGAGGTCGAACACCTCCGGATCAATGGAAGCCGCATTGATGCCCCAGCTTTTCGGCGACTCCGCGAAAGCCCTCTGCAACTCGACGAATTCCGCGATATCAGCATCGTTCAACGGATTGATCTTACCCAAGCTCCTGCCCGGATCGAGTTGGTAGTACCAGATTTTCCGCGTTTTCGTGCCCTTTTCAAAAAACAACACCACGGTCTTCACACCCGCGCCCTGGAAGGTACCACTAGGGCAATCCAGCACGGTGTGCAGGTTGCAACTGGTCAGCAGCTCTTCACGCAGCTTGATCGAGGCGTTATCGGTGTTGGAGAGAAACGTGTTCTTGATCACCACGGCGGCGCGGCCGCCGGGCTTCAGCATCTTGATAAAATGCTGCAGGAACAGATAAGCCGTCTCGCCGGTGCGGATCGGGAAATTCTGCTGGATTTCCTCGCGCTCTCCTTTCCCACCGAAAGGCGGGTTGGCGAGGATCACATCGACCTGGTCCTTGGCCTGGATATCGCCCAGGTTCTCGGCCAGCGTATTGGTATGCAGGATATGCGGCGCTTCGATGCCATGCAGGATCATGTTCATGATGCCGATCACATAGGCGAGCGACTTCTTCTCCTTGCCGAAGAAGGTTTGCTCCTGCAGGATTTTCTTGTCTTTGGTCTTGGCCGCCTTGGCGTTCAGGTATTCGAAGGCCTCGCATAAAAAGCCGGCCGAGCCGCAGGCACCATCATAGACGCGCTCGCCGATCTTGGGGTCGATCACCTTGATCATGGCGCGAATGAGCGGGCGCGGCGTGTAGTATTCGCCGCCGTTGCGCCCGGCATTGCCCATCTTGCGGATGCGCGATTCATAGAGATCGGAGAGTTCGTGCTTTTCGGCCTGCGAACCGAAGCGCAAGCCATCGAGCTGGTCAATGATCTCGCGCAGGGTATAGCCGCTGGTGATGCGGTTTTTGATCTCGGCGAAGATTTCGCCGATCTTGTATTCGATGGTGTTCGGTCCACTGGCCTTCTGGCGGAAGCCGCGCAGGTAGGGAAACAAATCGTCGTTGACGAACTCGATCAGGTCGTCGCCGGAACGCGCCGTATTGTGATCGAGCTTGCCGGCTTTATCCTTCGGCGCCGCCCAGCTTTCCCAGCGATAACGTTTATCGAGGATGAACTTGTAGGGCTTGCCCTCCATCCGGGCGACCGTATGCCGCTCCTGCTCCAGGGCATCGAGGTATTTCAGGAACAGCAGCCAGGAGGTCTGTTCGGTGTAATCCAGTTCGGTGGTGCAGCCGGCCTCCTTGCGGAGGACATCGTCGATATTCCTGAAGGCCTGTTCGAACACGCGGAAATCCTGACCACTTTTTGAAAGACCGACCCTTTTACTTGACCTCGGGCGCCTTGTGCAATATTCTCTATTTGTTCTCTTTCGCTCTTATCCATTGTGCATACTTTGGTATTCGGCATTTGACCTTTGCCGCCGCGCCATAGCCGCCCGTTCTGGCGACGATTGGCCGGAATTGGCGATCATTGGCAATAATTGTCGATTATTGTCGATAATTGGCGAGGTTTGGCCGGCGCTCGGCAGCCCATTGGCCGGGCTTAAGCGCGCGTTGGCCCAAATCGATCAAGGCAGATCAGTCCCTTAGGCCAATCCGCGCCGCCTTATTCGCTGGCCAGGATGGTGTTGCGCAGGATCGGATAGATCTGGTTGTTCCAGCGTTTGCCGCTGAACACGCCGTAATGGCCCACGCCGGCCTGCATATGGTGGCGCTTGCGATAGGGCCGCAGGCCCGTGCACAAATCATGCGCCGCCATGGTCTGGCCGATGGCGCAGATGTCGTCGCGCTCGCCCTCCACGGTGAGCAAAGCCGTGCGCTTGATCAGGCCGGGATTGACGGGCTTGCCGCGATACAGGAGCTCACCCTTGGCCAGCCGGTGCTCCTGGAACACCCATTGCACGGTCTCGAGATAGAATTCCGCCGTCAGGTCGAGCACGGCGAAATATTCGTCGTAGAAGTCCTTGGTCTTGCCGGCCTGCTCCAGGTCGCCGGTCCACAGATGCTGGAACAGGTCGACATGGGCCTTCACATGGCGGTCCATGTTCATGCTCATGAAAGCCGTGAGCTGCACGAAGCCGGGATAGACGCGGCGGCCGGCGCCGGGCAGGCCCGGCGGCACGGTGGAGATCAGCTTGCGCTCGAACCAGTCGATGGCATTCTCCATCGCCAGGTCGTTCACCTTGGTCGGGTTGATGCGGGTGTCGATCGGGCCGGCCATCAGGGTCATCGAGCGCGGCTGCGCCTTGTGGCCCTGCTCCGCCATCACCGCCACGGCCACCAGCGCCTGCACGCAGGGCTGGCACACCGCCACGATATGGCCGCCGGGGCCGATCGCGTTCAGGAATTCGATCAGGTGATCGACATAGTCCTCGAAGCCAAACCGCCCGGCGTCGAGCGGCACGTCGCGCGCGTTATGCCAGTCGGTGATATAGACATCATGGTCGGGCAAAAGCGTCGCCACCGTGTCGCGCAGAAGCGTGGCGAAATGGCCCGACAACGGCGCCACGACGAGGACGCGCGGCTGCTCGGTGGCGATGTCCTTCCGGAACCGCAGCAGGGTGCCGAACGGCGTGACATGGGCCGGCTCCTCGGTCACCGCCACCTCGGCATTGCCCACCTTCACGCTGGTGATGCCATAGGGCG
>NZ_JANLJJ010000016.1:0-30212 GCF_029255545.1 Ferrovibrio sp.
ACCAGACGCCCTCTTTTTAAATTTGTCAGCCTGAGCGTTGTAGCAGATGAAATCCCGCGAGTGGCCGACGAAGTCGACCATCAATTACTATGTGATATAGGCCGAAGGAATTATTTCCGAGCCCTTGCCGAAAAAGCTTTGTCGGCCTTCAGGAATTCCTCCAGCATATACGGAATCAGTTCGGTCAGACTTTCGGCTTCACCATATGTTTCCTTGTAGAAGTCCGCATATACTTGAAGACGCCTATTTAGGTCTGGATGAAGCGAAATACTTATCTTCACTGGCGTCCGGTCCGGTAATTTTGGAAGCTTCAAGCCTGACATACTCCCTCCTCAGCCCTTGCAGGGGTGCAGCACTAAATCCTTCTGGACGACCACACGCACCGGCCAGGCCGGCCGTATCGTGAGCGTTGGTTGGATGTTGAGATTCCGCTCAGTGAGCCGCTGTCCAGCACGATTGGTGTTCTGCTGGGCGGATTCTCGGATTGCTCGTACCAGATCATCTTCCTGATCACCAAGCGCCAGTTCTGTCCCCACACCCAGCATGGTCGAGAGCGCAACTCCGGCGATCAGACGCCAGGTATGATAGTCCACCTCATCTTCCAGCCCGGCATAGCCGGCCGGATCGGTCGCCGGCAGATTCTCGATGGCCAAGCTGGACCCATCCGGCCTGATGATGCGGTTCCACGCGACCAATACCCTTCGCTGGCCAAAGGCGATGACAGAATCATACTTGCCGATGAGCTGACTGCCTTGCGGGATCAGCAAATGGCGGCCCGTCACTGTGTCATAGACATGCTCGGTGACTTGTGCCTTCACCGTGCCCGGCAGATCCGAATTAATCCCCGTCACCAGGCTGGCAGCAATCACGGTGCCAGCCATCACCTGATAGGGGGATGCCGGCTGCTGCAACCGATGTGGGTTGTAAATTCTCGGATCGGCCTTCTGGTTCAGGAAGTCCAGCTTGCGCTGCTGATTATTCTGGTCGCGCTCTGGATCGAGGTCGAGGCGCCGCAGCTCGTCATCAGCTGACAAGGCCGTACCAGTCGCTTGAGCCTTTCCGTCCACGGCCGCATCCGGCTTGACCGAAACCCGGAAGAACACGCCGGCTTCCCTCGCTTGCTGCGCCTGGCGCGCCAACCGCAGCCGCTCGGCCCGCTCCGCGTCATCTTCCGAGTTGGGCCGAAAGGCCAAACGCTCGTTCCCTTGGGGACTGGCAATTCCAGCCTCACGTTCGGCCCGGACTGTCGGCGGGCCGAGATCGCCAGCCATTGGCGGCCCGAGTTGTGGCACAGACTTGTTCATCTCGCCGTAGGTTCTGGGTAAGACCGATAATCCATCTGCCGTGGGCTTACGATCGATATTGTAGAGTTCCTTGCCCTGCCCTTTGGACCGGAAACTTGGCGGATTGAGCGCGATCAAGGTTGTGCCAAAGACCAGCGCCGATCCGATGGCCGCCACGCCAATCAGCAGCTTGCGACTGAACCGCGTCACCGGTCGCGGGTGCGCCCGCAACACCAGCTCGTCCGGCGGCACTTTGCCGGCTTGACCCGCCTCGCTCATGGCCGTCGCTCCGGACCGGCTGCAGTTTGCGGCCGACCATCGGTACGGCTGACCCGCACCACCTGCTGCGGCCCCTTGCCAAGACGGAGTTCTGCAGCGGCAAATAGCCGGTCGACAATGTAGTAATTGCCGCGGACCCGGTAGTTGACCAGTTCAGCGCCGCCATCCGCACCGACCACGAAAAGCGGTGGCGCCTCGCCCTGGTCGAGCCGAGCCGGAAACTGGATATAGACTTTATGACTGTCATCGAAGGCTCGGACCGGCCGCCACGGCGGCTTATCGCCGGTGATCTCGTAGCGGAAGCGCAACCGCTCCAGTGCGATGCCGCCGTCAACAGGCTGCGCGGATGCGGCCGCTTCATTGCGCGCCTGGAGAAGCAGCAGTTTATCCTGCGGATAATTCCAGGAGACGGCTGCCATATAGCTGGCCGGCGTGCTCTCCAGCTCCAGGTGATAGGCTCGGCGGTCGGTGGTGATCACCAGATTGGTCTTTAGGTCCGGTGCTGTCGGTTTGACCAGGATATGGACCTGCAAGGACTCACCGGAGCCGCTGGTGGTGTCGCCAACGACCCAGCGCACGGTATCGCCAGCCGACACCGCGATCAGCTTCTCGCCGGGCTGCAAGGCGATATCGCTGACCTGCTCCGGCATGGTGTAGAGCCGATAGAGCGCACCCGGCGTGAAGGGATAGATCTGCACGGCATTGATATAGCCATGCCGGTTCGGTTCCTGCCGGGCAGCCGCATTGGCTGCCGTCACCCGTTCTGCCGGCGACCGACTGTCTGGTTCTGAGCTTTTGCCATCCGGCAACGGCTTCAACTGCCCCGGCAGTGGCAGAGGCTCCGGGATCCGCACGATCTCGGCCGGCCTGGGCGGCTCGGCCGAGAGAGCAGCCGGCGTGAAGGTCTCATTGTCATAAGAAATCACCGGCGGCGGCAGCTTGTCGGTGCAGGCCGCCAAGGCAAGACCCGATGTCCCGATCAGGCATAGGCGAGCAGTGACAGTATATAATGTCATGGCACTTCTCCGGGGTTGAGTTCCCGCGACCAATCGAGGCCGTGGACATAGATACCGAGCGGATTCTTGCGTAAGGTCACCGCATCGCGCGGCTGCTGGATCACAATGGTGAGGATACCGGTCCAGCGCTCGGTGCCGATACGGGTGCCCTGCTTCCAGATTTCCTCGGTCCATTTGATCTGGAAGGAGTCACCTGAAGCCCGTACCACGCTGGTGACCTCGACCGAGACCGTACGCTCACCTACCGCCTTGAAAGGGTCGCTGCTGAGTGCGTAAGAATTCAGCATCTGCGCACCGCGGTCGGTGGCATAGTCGTAAGCCTCCAGCCAGGCCTTGCGCACTACGATGGGGTCGATGGAGAGACCGCGGACATCGCGGATGAAGCGCGCCAGGTGATAGGCGATCTGCGCGTCGGTCGGCTGGTAAGGGTGTTCGGCCGGGCTAACCGCACTCACTGCGCCGAAACGATCGACCTCGACCACATAAGGCGTGACCCTGGATTGTCCGGCCTGCCAGACGATCCCACCCGCCAGCCCAATTGCCAGGATCAGGCATCCGAAGGCCATCAGTCGCCAATTGGCAGCCTGGACCCTGGCCGAGCCGATCCGCTCATCCCAGGCTTGCGCGGCCTTCTGATAGGGCGTGATGGGCTCCGGCGTATCGCCGTAACGGCTGCTGGATCGCTTGAACATACTCACTCCCTGTCCTGGAGGTCCGGGTTGGCGGCGCTGCCGGAGCGGTCGCCATCCTTGATGGCCTGGGCTGCGATGTGCGTCTGGGTGCGACGACGCTGCTCAGACCGCAGGCGTTCGGCCCAGGCCGGCGCCGATGCCGGCCGTGCCGACATGGGCGTCGACGCAGAAGCTGGCGGCGTGCCACCGGTGGCCGTCCAAGCCGCCTGACGCCCGGCCTGCATGCCAGCCTGGATCGGGCTAGGTGATGCACCTTGGAACGATTTGCCCATCATGATGACGCCAGCCTTGGCGACACCGGCCAAGCCAGCCCCGACACCGGCGAGGCCGCTGGCACTGGAGCCGGTCTTGCCCAGCTCATAGGCGGTGGAAGTTCCAGCGCTTAAGGCGGCCCCAGCGCGGACGGCCGAAAGCCCCTGGCCGGAGATCATGCGGGCGGCGGCAAATCCCAAACCGGCGCCAGCCATGGCCCCCGCCGCCAGACCGCCGACCGTGCCGATCGCAGCGCCGGCACCCAGTTGCGGCGCACCCGAAGTCAAACCGGCGGCAATACCAGGTCCGAAGATGCCAAGGCCAAAGAGCGCGATGGCGCCCAGCACCAGCGACATAGCCTGGGTCAGATTGGGCGGCTGCCCCTGCAAGGCAGAGACGAAATCGGCAAACAGCGTCGTGCCGATACCAACGATAACGGCCAGCACCATCATCTTGACGCCCGAGCCGACCACATTGCCGAGAACGCGCTCGGCCAGAAAGGCGGTCTTGTTCCAAAGCGCGAAAGGCACCAGGACGAAGCCGGCAAGACAGGTCAACTTGAACTCAACGATAGTGATGAAGAGCTGGACCGAGAGAATGAAGAAGGCCAGCACCACCACGGCCCAGGCAAACAGTAACACTAGAACGGTGACGACATTGTCGAAGAAAGTGCTGAACCCCAGCATCGAGCCGGCCTGCTTGAGCAAAGGCCAGGCGGCTTGAAAACCGGTGCCGGCGACAAAGCCCGGCCGCAGCAGGTCATTGGCCGACAGGCTGTTGGCGGTGGCCTTCAGGCCGAGGCCCGTGAAGGAGTCGAAGATGACACCCGACAGCATCGTCCAGTTGTTGAGTAGCAGCGCGAAGACACCGACATAGAGGACTTTACGGATCAGCTTGGCCAACACATCGACATCCTGGCCCGACGACCAGAAGAGACCGGCAAGCGTGATATCGATCGCCACCAGCACGCTGGTCAGATAGGCCACCTCACCGGTCAGCAGGCCGAAGCCGCTGTCGATATAGGTCGTAAAGACCTCGGTGAAACGATCAATGACGCTTAAATCGTTCATCACTTACCGCCCCGGATAGGCATCGCTGGAGCCCATGAATTGCTCGAAACTGGCCCGGGCTTGCTCCTGGGCCATCGCGGCCCGTGCTTTCTCCAGTGCGTCGGCACGGTATTGCGCTGTGGCCAGGCCTTGCGCCTGCAACTGCTGCTTGGCCGACAGCGCGAGCAGTTGGTTGGTCGCCTGGCTGGCCTGCAGATTGCCTTGGGCGGCATCTGACTGATCGATCAGCCGTCCCAGCTCGTCCGTGTCAGCGTCAATGTTGGCCGACACTTGCGCCTGCATACGCATGGTCCGTTGCAGCGCGGCGACGGAATTCTCCCAGCGCCGACGCGCATCCTGACTCAACTGATCCTGAGTAACGCTTGCGCTGTACTGCTGCGGGTACTGTTCGGCAAAGGCGCGATCGGTCTGCTCCATGTCGAAGGCAATGCCGTCGGCCTGGCGCATCAGGATGGTGATACGGCCAAGCCCAGACTGGATGGCATAGAGGCTGGAATAGTCCATGCGCTGCAGATTGCGCGCCTGGTTCTGCAGCATGAGGATCTGGTTCTGCAGACCCTGGACTTGGTTGTTGATCTGCTGCAACGTACGGGCCGCCTGCAGCACATTCTGGGCATAATTGGAGGGATCGAAGACAGTGAGCGCCTGAACAGGCGATGCCGCAGCAAAGAAGCCTGCCGTCAGGGTGACCATCAGATGCCGCTTCATGATGACGCCTCCATCCGTTGCACACGAAAGTCCTCAGCCAGATAGGCCGCCCATTCGAGACCTTGGGCCGCAAACCAAGCCTCCGTGAAGCGCTCCGGCCCGGCCTTAGCGAGCACGTCGTCGATACGTTTTTGATCATCCGGCGTAGATGCCCCGCAAAGGCTGAGCGCCACCGGACCGAGGCCGAGTTCGAAGAGGCGATTGCCGCGTCGGGATTGCAGGTAGTAATCCCGCTTGGGCTGGGCCTGCGCGATCAACTGGATTTGCCGCTCATTCAGCCCAAAACGCTCATAGACCAGCCTGATCTGCGGCTCGATGGCCCGGTCGTTGGGGAGGAAGATGCGCTGTGGGCAGGCTTCGATGATGGCGGGTGCTATGCCGCTATTGGCGATATCGGACAGCGAGGGCGCGGCGAAGATAACAGCGACATTCTTCTTGCGCAGGGTCTTCAACCAGGCGCGGATACGAGCGGCAAAGAATGGATGATCCAGAAAGAGCCAAGCCTCATCGAGGATCAGCAATGTCGGCCGGCCGTCGAACTGCGCCTCCAGCCGATGGAACAGAGAGGTCAGCACCGGCAGGATGACGCCCGCCTGCCCCATCAAGGCGTCCATCTCGAAGCAGGTCACGTCGGCAAGGCTCAAATCTTCGGTGGATGCATCAAGCAAACTCCCGAACGGCCCTTCCAGGGTGTAAGGCTGCAGTGCCGTTTTCAGTGCATTGGATTGCAGCAATACGCTAAGCCCAGTCAGCGTTCGCTCATGGATCGGCGCCGAGGCCAGACTGTTCAGCGCCGACCAGAGCGCTTCCTTGACCTCTGGCGTCACGATGACCTTCTCATGGGCGAACAGGCCAGCCAGCCATTCAGCCGCCCAACTGCGCTCGGCAGGGTCGTCGATATGACGCAAGGGCTGGAAGGACAGCGCACCCTGTAGCTTCAGATCGTGATACTGCCCGCCCATGGCGAGCACGGCGGCCCGGCTGGAGCGGTCCTTGTCGAACATCACGATGCGCGAGCGCGGATAGCGCCGGAACTGCAGCATGATGAGGGCCAGCAGCACCGATTTGCCCGCCCCGGTTGGGCCGGCCATGAACATGTGCCCGACATCGCCGATATGAGTGACGAAGCGAAATGGCGTGGTACCGCGGGTCTCGGCCAGCAGCAAGGACGGGCCATCGAGATGTGTATTGCCTTCGGGCCCGGCCCAGATCGCCGAGAGCGGCACCAGATGGGTGAGATTGAGCGTATGCACCAGTGGTTGACGGACATTGGCATAGACATGGCCCGGCAGGCTGCCGAGCCAGGCCTCGACGGCATTCAAGCTTTCGCGGATGGTGGCAAAACCCCGGCCATTGATGACCCTTTCGACGGCGCGCAGCTTTTCGGCTACCACTTGGCGGTCCGCATCCATGACGGTGACGGTGGTGGTGAGGTATCCGAAACTGACCTGATCGCTGCCCAGCTCCTGCAAGGCCGCATCGGCATCGACCGCCTTGTTATCGGCATCGGAATCCAGCAGCGGTGCCGGCTGGTTGTAGAGCACTTCGCGTAAGATCGCGGTGACTGACTTCCGCTTGGCAAACCACTGCCGGCGCAACCGAGTCAGTGCTTTGGTGGCGTCCGGTTTGTCGAGCGGGATGAAGCGCGTCACCCAACGGTATGCGAAATTGAGCTGGTTCAGTTCATCCAATAGCCCGGGCTGCGTCAGGTTGGGAAAGCCCAGCACGGTGAGGCTGCGCACATGCCGCTCGCCCAGCATCGGCTCCAGACCGCCACTGAACGGCGTGTCGGTCAGGATGGCATCGAGATAGATTGGCGTTTTCGGAACCGCGATGTCATGCCGCCGGGTCGAGATCGTACCGTGCAGGTAGGCAAGGGTGCCGGCATCATCCAGCGGTTCGAATTCCGGCATGATCAATCCGAGCAGATCGAGCGTCCGATTCGTCTCAGTCATGAACTGCTCCAGCCGTTTGCGCCAATCCTGCACCGGCTCGGCCTGATCACGCTCCAGCAAGAGATTACCCAACCGATGCACCTCATCGACCGGCGGCAGCCAGGTCAATGTGAGGTGATAGCGGCTTTCGTGATGCTGACGGCCAACCGGCGCCTCCATGCCTGGATGCAAGGCTTCACCCTGGAAGGTGGCCCGACGCTCCTGATCGACCAGCCAGGAGGCCGGGTCGGGGAAATCGCTTGTCGGGTAACCCGGTGCCTCATAGCGCTCGGCCTCGAAGAAGATCGCCCAGCCCGAGCCGAAGCGGCGCAGCACGTTGTTGAGGCGGGCGCAAGCTGCCACCAATTCAGCCTCGGTCGCGCTCTCCAAATCCGGGCCACGAAAACGGACACTACGCTGGAAGCTGCCATCCTTGTTCAGCACCACTCCGGGTGCGACCAGGGCTGCCCATGGCAGATGGTCCGCCAGCAGGGAGGCTTTGCGCCGGTATTCGCGCAAGTTCAGCATGACAGATAGCTTTTCTGGCGCAGATGACGGGCCAGCACCGTGACAAACTGCGGGTCGCGCTTGGCCGCCAGCACGGCAAGGCTATGACCGATCAGCCAGACCAGCAGGCCGGCGATCCAGAGCCGCAAGCCTAATCCCAAAGCCGCCGCGAGTGTGCCATTCAGGATGGCAAGATTGCGCGGGGCGCCGCCCAACAGGATCGGCTCGACCAGGGCCTGGTGCAGCGGCAGCTCAAAACCTTCGATGCGATTGCTCATGAGATGAGCGCCCCACCGCCAAAAGAGAAGAAGGTCAGGAAGAAGCTGGTCGCGGCAAAGGCGATCGACAGCCCAAAGACGATCTGGATCAGGCGCCGGAAACCGCCCGAGGTATCGCCGAAGGCCAATGAGAGACCTGTGACGATGATGATGATCACCGCCACGATGCGCGCAACCGGGCCCTCGACTGATTCCAGGATCGACTGCAGCGGGGATTCCCAAGGCATGTTGGAGCCGGCGGCATAGGCCGAACCGGCCGTGGCGAGTATGATAACTTGACCGGCCACACCTTGTGAGAGGATACGGACGAGCTTCAGCATGCGGCCTCCTGGCTGTGTCGTTTTGGCAGGGTGAGAAGCTCGGTCAGCCGGTAGGTGCCGTCCGGCTCGATGCCATCGAGTTGGGCGATGGTCTCGACCCGGCGTCCGAGCCCGCGGCCCGCGATGAACACGATCAGGTCGACAGCCTCGACGATCAGGCTGCGCGGCACGGTGATGACCGCCTCCTGGATCAGTTGCTCCAGCCGGTAGGGCGTGGCACGCGCCGAATTGGCATGCACTGTAGCCAGCCCACCGGGATGGCCGGTATTCCAAGCCTTCAGGAGATCGAGTGCTTCCGGGCCGCGGACCTCGCCGACGATGATGCGGGTAGGCCGTAGCCCCATGGCCGAGCGCACCAGAGCATTCAGCAGCACCACGCCGGGGATGGTACGCAGCGGCACCTTGTCAGGCGCCGCGCATTGCAGTTCGCGTCGGTCCTCGATCAGGATCACCCGCTCTCGCATCTGGGCAATCTCGGCCAGCAGGGCATTGGCCAGCGTGGTCTTGCCCGAGCTGGTGCCGCCGGCGATGACGATATTCTTATGCTCGCGCACGGCTCGACGCAGCAGGTCGGCCTGGCAGAGCGTCATCATCCGATCAGACACATAGTCTTTCAGCGTGAAGACCTTGGCGGCTGGCTTGCGGATGGCAAAGCAGGGTCCGAGCGAAACAGGCGGCACAATGGCCTCGAACCGCTCGCCAGCCAGGCCTGGCTCATGCGGGGGCAGTTCGGCGCTCAGGATCGGATTGCCAGCATGGATCTCAGCATGCACATGGGAGGCAACCAGCCGGATGATCCGCTCGACCTCGGCTGGCATCAGCTGGATGCCGGTCTCGACAATGCCCTCCGGCAACCGATCGAGACGCAACACCCCGTCGGGATTGACCATGACCTCGATCACGGCCGGATCGTTGAGCGCCATGGTGATGGCCTGCCCTAAAGCCGTGCGCAGCATGCCACGGCGGCGTTCGAGGGTTTCTGGCGAAAAGAGCCCGATCATGCCCGCCCCTCCCCGGCTCGCCTGCCTTCCATACCGTCCGGTGCGATCCGGTTGAGCACTTCCGTCGTCAGACTTTTTCCCGCCGACAGGCGCCGACCAATCTGCGCGATAAACGTCTCGAACCGCTCTGAACCTACGGCCTTTGCCGCCGCCTGATCGGCCTCCGGCAGCGGCGCCGTGATGGTGAGCTGGTAGCGGATGAAAAGGCCCAAGGTCTCCAGCAGGATCTGCTGGTCGCGTTCGATGCGGGCAAGGCTCCGACCGGTCTTATCCAGCCGCGCCTTGATCACCGGATCGATTTCGATCGCCGCGCCACGGGCGAAATAGGCTTTCAGGGCATCGGCGACGATGGCGGATTTGGAAGCACCGGGCCGTTTGCAGAGCCGCTCCAGTTGCTCGGTCAGCTCGTCATTGAGATAGAGGTGATGGCGCGGCTTCATGGCGGTCTCAGAAGCTTGGCAATGCATCGTCGTGGCGATGTAGTCCGTCGGCGGTGTTCATGGCATGCGCGCGCTGCAGTGCTGCATTGGGCCGGCGCAGGTTGAGCACGCCCTGGCGCCCGGTGGTCGGATTGTCGAGGTCGTCATCCAGCAGCGCGAGGTCGTCCGGCGCCTCGCCCTCAGGGCGGACAATCTCGGTCTCCGGCAAACCGGGATGGCGCTGCAGACCGCCTTCCTCTTCACCGGCAAAAGCATCACCAATGGCGCCGCTGCCTGCAGCCAGCCGATGGTTCGGCTCGCGCACCTGGCCGCTCCAGTCATCTGACCGCTTTGTTGGGCAGTCGGGATACGGGCCCGGATTTAAGGTCGGTGGCGGCAAGACGCGATCGGTGAAATTGGCATCGCGGAAATACCGCAGCTTGCGCGCCCGGATCGGCGCCAGGCCGGACACCAACACCAGTTCCTCGTGGGCCGGCAGTTGCATCACCTCACCCGGCGTCAGCAGCGGCCGGGCAGTCTCCTGGCGCGAGACCATGACGTGGCTCAACCATGGTGCCAGGCGGTGACCGGCGTAATTGCGCTGGGCGCGCAGTTCTGTGGCCGTGCCTAGGGCATCCGAGATGCGCTTGGCGGTGCGCTCATCGTTGGACGAGAACGCGATACGGACATGGCAGTTGTCCAGGATAGCGTTGTTCTCGCCATAGGCCTTGGAAATCTGGTTGAGCGACTGCGCGATCAGATAGGCGCGGATGCCATAGCCGGCCATGAAGGCAAGCGCCGTCTCGAAGAAATCAAGCCGTCCCAGTGCCGGGAACTCGTCCAGCATCATCAGGAGCTGGTGCTTGCGCTGCTTGCCGGGGTCGCCTTCCAAGGTCTCGGTCAGCCGGCGGCCGATCTGGTTGAGCACCAGACGGACCAGCGGCTTGGTGCGGGAGATGTCGGATGGCGGGATGACCAGATAGAGCGAAACCGGTCGCTCGGCGTCCATCAGATCGCCAATCCGCCAGTCGCAGGCCACCGTGGTGGCCGCCACTGTCGGGTCGCGATAAAGGCCGAGGAACGACATCGCAGTCGACAGGACGCCAGAGCGCTCGTTGTCGGATTTGTTCAGCACTTCTCGGGCGGCCGAGGCGACCACTGGATGGACCTGGGGATGCTCGGCATCGCCCAGATGGTTGGTCGCCATCATGTCGCGCAAGGTACGCTCAAAGGCCCGGTTCGGATCGGACAGCAGGTTGGCGACACGGGCGAGCGTCTTTTCCTCTTCGGCATAGAGGACATGCAGGATGGCGCCGACCAGCAGGGAATGGCTGGTCTTTTCCCAGTGATTGCGCCGCTCCAGCGCGCCTTCTGGATCAACCAGGATATCGGCGATGTTCTGCACATCGCGGACCTCATGTGGACCCTTGCGCACCTCCAGCAGTGGGTTGTAGCGAGCCGAGCGCAGATCGGTCGGGTTGAACAGCAGGCAATGTGAGAAACGTTGCCGCCAGCCGGCCGTGAGCTGCCAGTTCTCGCCCTTGATGTCATGAACGACGGTCGAACCGGTCCAGGTCAGCAGCGTCGGGATGACAAGGCCGACACCCTTGCCGCTGCGGGTCGGCGCAAAGGCCATGACATGCTCCGGCCCGTCATGGCGGAGATAGCGGCTCCCTAAACGACCGAGGAAAACGCCGCGCGGCTCGAAGAGCGCTGCCTGCTGGATTTCGGACTTGGTGGCCCAGCGCGAAGAACCGTAAGTGGTGACGAGGCGGTTCTGGCGTGCCCGCCAGAGCGAGCCGATAACGGCAGCCATAGTGCCGAGCAGGCCACTACCAGCAGCCGCCAAGCCGGCGCGCTGGAAGATGTCCGGCGCATAGGCCTCATAGGCATACCACCATTCGAACAGGCGCCAAGGGTGGTAGATCGGCCAGCCGAGCAGGTCGAACCAGGCAGCCCCGAGCCGCGGCTGGTAACCCAGCATCACGGCCGCCCATTGGGTCGAGGACCAGAGCCCGCCGATGACGATGGCGAAGACGACGAGAGCCTGACCGATGAGCAGCTTGGTGGGCGTCATATCCCGGTCCCAATGTGTCCATGGCACCAGTGCCATGGCGTGGGACTAGGACTCGCTCAAAAGCTCAGAATCGAAAATCGCGCTTAGTTACGCCGCTCTACGCCCTACTCAGGCTGCAAAAGAATTCTTAGCTAGCCGAAGCGGCGTTTGAACCGCGCATAGCCGTAATACACGATCACAAGGCCGAGGCAGAGCACGAGGAAGGCCAATCCGGCCAAGACGAGACCGAAGCCTTTGGCATTAAAACTGGCAAAGCTCTGCATCAGTACGATGAAGAAGTTGCAAGCACCCATCGCGATCGACCTCTTGAAGTTCAGGTAGACTTCCTCGTCGCTCCAATGATCACCCCAGAACCGGATCTTGGCGCGCTGCCATTCCTCTTGGAACAGGAAGCCCATCGCGCCCCCAAACCCAGATTGGTTATGAGGAGTACCAGCGTATTCAGGCTGAGCCGCTCCCACCATTTCGACGGGAACCGGCTGCCGGCCGGAACGGGACGACGCATAACGCGCCTTGGGCAAGATCGCAATCAACGCAAATAATGCACCCGCGATACCTGCAATTGCCCCAACAATATTCGCAACTCCAACAACTACATTGAACAAATCCATGCTCTTCCTCATTGCCTGGCGCAAAAAAAAATGCACGCCCCGATTCTGCGCCAGAAAATTGTGCCGCTAGATCAGGTGAAGGACAATTCTGCGATGCGCAGAACAGACTAGATTTGATTCATATTTGTCTCAGTCTGAACGCGTATCGCCTGCCATAATTGAAGCTCTCTGAATGAGGGCGATGTCATGATCCTCTCACTTGTTGCAACAGTTATAGGCTTAGGCGCCTTCTGCGCCCTGCTCTACCGACTCGCGGTCTATGCCTTTCCCATTCTGGCCGCACTCGCGGCGGGCCAGGGCGCCTACGGCCTCGGCGCTGGTATCTGGGGCAGTCTTATTCTCGGCGTGCTCGCGGGATTCATGGCCCTGATCCTCGGGACGGTTCTCTTCTCCGCCAGCCGTTCGGTCTCTTTCCGCCTGATCATGGCATTCGTGTTCGCGCTCCCGGCGACCTATGCAGGATATCTACTTGGCCTCTCGCTTCTGCGCATCGGCGCAATCGATGGATTCTGGCTGCAGGCCCTGGCCGCGACCGGCGCTGTTGCCGCTGGAGCGACGGCGGTCTTGCGCCTCATCGATCCCGAATTTGCACTTAGTCGAAACCAGGCGGCCTAACCAATGGCAGGGCCTCGGCTCCGTCCAATCGACCAGTTGATCTGATCGCCATGCAATACACCCGCAACAAACTTGCCGAGCTGTCGCTCCATCACCGGCCGCCAGGGCACGAGTGTGAACTCCCTGGTCTTTGCGATGACGGCCATACGGCCACTGGCAAGCATCACCGATCTCCGATAAATCCCTTCGACGCGCTCACCGCGGCTGGCTTCGACGTAAGCCAGGCCCAATTCCTGTGAGAGCTGGCCGGCGACACGGGCAAGCTCCTGCCGACGCAGCACATTCAGGAGTCCGGCGCGATACACCACTTGCCCAGCCTGCTCTTCGGCCAAGCCCTGAGCGATCAGCCATTGCCGCCGCTGCTGCAGGGCTTTCTGGACTGACTTGCCGAAGCCAGCGTCACGAATACCTGCCGGATCAGCATTGACCAAGCTGTGGTCGAGCCAGGTTTCCGCCTCGATGCCTGTCAGCTTTTCCAGCGGCAGCGACGACAACACCTTCACCTCGACCGGACTGTCTTTGGCCCGGCCGGCCTCATAGGCGGCGGCTTTGTCCAGATGGTCTATGGCGATGGCCCAGATGCCGTCGGCGTCGCGCACCACTGTCCCGGTCGCCCGTCGCACCGCTTCGAGCCGGCGAATATGGCTTGCGATAAAGGCCGGGCGCGCGCTCGGATCATGCTGCCGATGAAGGTCCGCGCTGTAGCGTCCCTCGTGCGCAGCGGCGATCTCGGCGATGGTCCGGTCAGCCTGGCTTGGTCCGATCGGCCTGGCCGCCACAGCGACGATATTGTCCTCGGCCATCGCCTCCTGTCGGTCCAACTTGCCGATCTCGACATAATGGCTGCGGCCATCGATACCGTCGATGACCATGAAATGCCGATCGTTGATCTCGTCCGAAAGACCCAACCGCAACACCAGCCCGACGACCGGCTTGGCCTGCGGATCGGTGGGATCGTAAATCGCATAGTCCCCTGCCGCATGGCCAATTCCCTTCTCAGTCATCGCCCGATGCATGGTCTTGACGATGTCGCCGCGTTCACCCATACGACGGAGCGTCACCTCTAGGCTGCTGCTCAAGCGCCAAATCCCCGGCTGTGTTTCTTCCGCCAGCCCCAGCCGCTTCAGCATCTGCAGCCGTCCGGCCTTCAGGCTCTGCTGGAACCGGGCATGATCGCCGTCTTGCGACAGGCCGATGGAAACCATTCGGCCATCGCCCGCCTCGCGGAGCAGGCCGCGATCCAGGCTGGTGAAGCGCTCCTGCCCGACCTCCTGCCGTAGCCGATCCTCGATCTCGATATCAGTGCGCGGCCCCAGATCGAGCGTCACGATCTCCTGGGCCCGTTCGCGCAAACCTTTCGCGATATACTCCCGGGCAATGACCATATCCTCGCCGCGATCATCGCGGCCACGCAAGATGACGTGGCTATGTGGATGACCGGTGTTGAAATGGTCAACTGCCACCCAGTCGAGCTTCGTACCGAGATCCTGCTCCATCTGGCGCATCAGCCGCCGGGTAAACTCCTTCAGATCTTCATACTGTGTAGCGTCTTCGGCCGCGACGATGAAGCGGAACTGATGTCGGTCGCCATTTGAGCGTTCCAGAAAAGCCTTGCCGTCGGCCCGGTCCGCTTGCGCATCGTAAAGCTGCCCCGGCTGTCCCTCGCGAGTCACGCCATCGCGCTGGATATAGCGCAGATGCAGCTGCGCGCCTTTCAGATTGCGGCCGGCGAGTTTGACCAGCCGTGCTTTGACCACGACACGCCGGGTCCGCCAGCCAGTCCAGCGATCCCGTCCGGCCAGCACATGGCCGATGCCGGCACCGCGACCGATACGACTGCCCTGGAACCGTCCGCCCCGCTTATGCAGTCCCCCGGCCAGACCGGCCGCCTGCAGCACCCGGTTGCGGAAAGACTTGACCATCTTCTGGCCATCGGCACGCACCTTGCCGAGCCGGGGCCTGAAATCGTCATCACGCATATCGCCACCGCATGTGGTATCCCGTCATGGTGAAGAAAGGCATGCCGCAGGCCTTCGGCAAGAAGGCGCTATAGGAGCCCTGCAAGGCTAAGGACTTGTGCCAACCATGGCGCCAACGTCTCGCACCTAGCGCCATACAAACCGATGTGCAGACAACATCTTCGGCGCCGCTTGGCGCCGATGCTTTTATCTTGCCCTACCGCGCCCATGGGACCGCGATCCACCCTGCTGCGCCGAAGTTTGCGGATATCTGCTCGCCTAATGCGGCGGGCGATTTAACGGAACGAAGGATATAGCTGCCTCTCGCCCACTGGCGCGCTGTTGCGAATGAAGAAAAGGCTGTTGCCCGTGGCCAGATTGACGGAATTTAGCTGGCCTGCCGGCGCCGTTTGCGCCACCGATTTGACACCCGGCAACGACTGGTTTTCGAGCACGCCGAGGTACGAAATCGTCTCCGTCGGAAGAGTTTCGCCGGTTGAAAGATACCGGGTGTAGCGACTTGGGCCGGCATGATAGGCCGCGAACAAGCCTGGATAGCCGAAACGATCCAGCATCGCGCGCAAATAGGCTGTACCGGCCAGAATATTGTCACGCGGATCATGCGGATCGGCACCCAGCCCGTATATCTGGCGCATCTCAGCATAGGTTTGCGGCATCACCTGCATGAGGCCGAGCGCCCCAGCTTTCGATTCGGTCGACCGGCCATTGATGATTGCGCGGCCGCCGCTTTCGGCTTGCATCACCGCCTCGATCCAGCCCGGCGGAATGCCGAACCGCCCTGCGGCCTCGGCAATGAATGGCTGCCAGCGGCCGATACGCTGCGCCGCGGTTCCTGCCCGACTGTCACCAGCCCATGCCACAGCAATCGCCAAACCGGCGCCAACGATCTGTCTCACCAGGTCCACAGGGGCACCAACTGGCCGATCACACTGGTGCGCGGAACCGGCCCCAGATAGCGGCTGTCGAAGGAGTCTAAGATCGCCGGATTGGCGAGAAACACCTCATCGTCGGCCACGATCCGGCACCCGTACCAGGCCGGAAGCAGCCGGCCCTGGCCGTCGCGCACCAGCCGCTGCAACACCAAGCCGGACGCCAGCCAAACGGTATCGCCGGCTGCACAAACCACCTCGCCCGGCACGGCCGCGACCGGCTTAATCAGTGGGATATCGGCCGGAAGGTAACCACGGGTAGCAGCCATGCGGCGCGTCGAGTCCGACAACCGAACCAGCAGCCAGGCGCCGCGCTGGAGCTGCGCCATAGCCGCAAGCCGGTACAGGCCGAACGGCGCGCTGGCGCTGGCATTCCAGACTAGCAGGGGATGCTTGGGCATCCCGACGGCGGCCCCTAAGGCTGCCAACCCCAGCAGTGTCAGGGTCAAAACGCGGCGGCGATACCGGCGAGCGTGCAGCCGCCGGCACCCGATGAGGCTGCCGCCGAGTGCCAATTTGAGATCAACCATGAGAGGTCGACGTCTTGCTCCGTCCCTTCGACCAGGCGTCCAGATCGTCGATGTGGTAACGCACATAGCGGCCGTGTTTGCGGTATTGCGGACCGCCACCCACCACGCGCATTTTCTCCAGCGTGCGCTGCGACAGCCCAACATAGAAGGCTGCCTGAGCCGTATTCAGGAACGGGCTGCCCTTCCTGGCATTGGCTGCCCGGGTCGCTTCATCGTCCATGCTGCCCTCCATGCTCCGATCCGGCGAGGACGGCGCACTGCGGCGCCGCATTGCCAAAGCATGGCAATGCCGGGCACGCTACGGGCAGGGTCGAAAACAGCCCCCTGCTGAAAACGACCCACTACAGGTTTCCGGCGACCGAGAGGCCAGTACGAGGACAAGAAAAGGCCCCCGCGCGCATGACGCGGGGGCCCAGGGCTCGGTCAGTCGGCCGGATTCCAGATGACGGCATAGACGTCGTCATCGTCGTGGCCGGCAGCGCGGCCGAGATTGGCGTAGAGCTTGCGCGGCCCGAATTCCGGGGCAGCCAGGCTCAAGGACACATAGTCCTTGCCGGAGGTCTCGCCGGTGCGGATCCAGCCGGCGCCGATCTCGACGCCCTGGGTGAGGACGCGGAAGTCAGGCTGGTTTTCGCCGCTTTTGGCGTTGTTGGGGAGGATGTCAATCTCGGCACGGATCGAGAGGGTTTTGAGCTGGCCCTTATAGGCGCCGGTGGACTGCTTGGTGACGTATCCGATGGCAGGCATGATCTGTCTCCTGGGTTGCTCGCCGGGATGAGTCCCTGCGATGGCAAAACCGTCCTGGCCGAAGCGGCACCGGGAACCCGGCGCGCATGCGCCGGGCCGCAGCATCGCGAAGGACCGGAGCGAGTGGCTTTTTTGCAGGGCGTAAGCCCGACGCGAGGAGCCGCGCGCTGCCCTCATGGGCATAGCGGCGCGCGGCGGGGAAAAAAGCCACGAGCGATGGTTTCCCCAGGGGCCGAGTCGGCCATAAGGTTTGCGCAAACGAGCAGGGAAACCCGGCGATCAGCGCGGGACAGTCCAGCCGAAATCGCGCCAATACCAAGGGTCAGTCGGCGTCCTCTTGCCTGCTCCCCACCCTCTCGCTAGGCTCACTGCCGGCGACCCGACCCGACCTGTCGCCGGGTCAAAACGGGCAAAACCATCTTAAGATCCGGTCCTCTCTTCAGGGGCGTCGGTAATCGGCGACGGACGTTCCCGCAAAGAAGGGATCGATCATCATGCCCATGCTTCTGCTCACGGCCGCAAATTGCGACTACGTCAAACGCAAACTTCGCCGTGCCCTGCCACATGTCGGCTCCGCGCATCTGACCGAGGCCCTGGCCAATGCCCTCGGATTCCGCACCCATGCCGCGTTGCGGCCGCACTTGACGCCCAGCCGGTCGACAAGACCGCAGCTTGCCGCCGTCGATATCGACCGCCTCGGCCAGCGGCTGCTCGAACTCGGCGAAAGAATGGTGGCAACCGATTCCCTGCCCGGCATCCTGCACTCGGACGACATACCGGACCGTATCTGGTGCGCGTATCGGCAAGGCGACCGGGTTGCCAACAACTACTGGTTCCGGGCATGCCAGGATCGCAATATCCCCAACATCTATATTCAGGAATACGGGGCGCTCGCGGACCTGCATTGGGATTGCTGGTCGATCGATCCCGACGATGAAGCGCATGTCCGCGACAGTCGCGGCGACACGCTGATGCGCGAGCTATTCCGGTGTTACCAGGGGTTCGTGAAAGGTGCCGATCCGGGGAAGTCGGAGTTTTTCGGCTCTGGCTTCGTCGGCTCAATCGAACGCCTGAGCCCGGCCGTGGCGCGGCAGATCGCCGATGCCTATTTCTGGCGGCTCTATACGCCCATGCGCCAGCAGGCGGCGGCGTGAGAGGAATTGCGGCACGGGGATGACCCCGTGCCGCAGCCGGTTACAGGTAACCGCGCCCTGGAAACTCCAGCCAACGCGGCAGCCAACCCTCCACCTTGTCACGACCATTGCTGCCGGCCAGACAGTCGCGGATGACCTGTTTCTGCACCGCGAGTGTCGCAGCTTGATTGCCCTGCGCCACCGTGTCGCCGGCAACCTCGGCCAACATGGCAGTGACAACCCGCTTGTCGCGTAGCATGTCGAAAAAGGCATCGTCGGGTTGCCAGAGCGTCCGCAGATCGACAGCCAGATGCGCCCCCATTGTATCGATCAACGGGGTGCCGACCGCCAATGTCTCAGCCATAACGAAGGCCATCACCCGCAACACTTCCGCATCGGTCAGCGTCAGCAGTGCGACGAAAACCGTCTCGGTATCGCCGTCGCCGGTGATGGCCTCAGTTTCTTCCGACAGGCCCAACAGGCTGCGGATTTCAGTCCGGCGAGCGCGATAGCCCGCCTCGGCCGGGCTGGCGGCAAGGCTTTGCGCAATGTTATTGCCACCCGCCCGCTGCGGCTCCGGGGCGACCTGCCAAAGCGGCGACCCGCCGATGGCGTGAGCGACCATCAGCCGCAGTGCTACATAGGTGTCGTCCAGCAGATATTTACGCACGGCGGCATGGCGATGCAGATCGAGATAGGTTTGTAAGCGCGCTGTCCGTTCCGGTCGAACGGCTCTGGCCTCGGCGGACACGCCCTGTTCCGGACCGTCCATCGTCTTACGGCGGACCTTCTGCGCCTCCTGTCGTGACAGATAGCCCTCGTGGATGGCGACCTCGCCGCGCGCACTGATCTGGATATAGACCCTGCCGCCCTTGCGTTTGGCAGTCTTTTCGTGATCCCAGAGGTGGAAGCTCTGGCCCGGTTCCAGCACCACCACCTCCGCCCAGCCCTTGGCGAGATAGGCATCGCGCCGGGCAGCAACGGCCGCCTTCTGATGCTGCCAGAACAGCTCGCTATCGGCGAAATAGCCACCCTCGCCGAACAGATCAGCGACGATCTGGCCGGGATAGGTGTCGAGCGGGAACAAGGCGGCGCTGGCGGCAATCGACTGGCCGCCGAACAGCCAGGCCTTCAACTGCTGGCCGCGCGGGGCGAAGGCCTCCGGGTCTTCCAGCAGCGTCAACCACTCTTTCTGTTGAGCTTTGCTGGCGAGAGTCAGGTGCCGCACCGTATCGGCCTCGATTTCGTCGCGGCGATACGCCTCGCGGATTTTCGGCAAAAGGTTGCCGAGCGCGAGCCGCTGCTTCACTGCCGTTTCGGTCAGGCCGAAGGTGGCGGCGATCTCCGCCACCTCGCGGCCCTGTTTGACCAGCTTTACGAAAGTCTCGTATTGGGTCATTTCATCGACATCGCGCCGGGCGAGGTTTTCGATCAGCGAGGCTTCCAGCGCGTCGGCATCGTCACCCGGCTCCATGACCGCGCAAGGCAGGTCGGGCGTGGTGCCAGTCTCAGCGGCGACGATACTGGCGGCGAAATAGCGCCGCCGCCCGGCAACGATGCCGTAGGCCTCGTTTGTGTCGGTCCCCTCTCCGGTTGTGGGACGAACCAGGAGTGGGACCAGAATGCCGCGTGCCCGCACGCTCGGCAGCAGGTCGGAGACGTCCGGCGCACGGCGCTGGTGGCGCATATTGGTGGTGGCGACTGCGAGGTGATCCAGCGGGATATGGGTGAGATGCATGGCGGAAACTCCTTTTGTGGTGAGTGCCATCAGCGACGCGGCGGCATAGACGGCGGAGCGTCGCCAACTGGCCGATGACCATCAGCGTTCGAGGGATTTGGTGTGATTAAGCGCGGCGTCAGCCTCGCGCAGCAGATGGTCGGCTTCCGTGATCGCGCCGTGACGGCGGGCGGCTTCGGCATAGACCGAGAGCGGGTACCCCGCCTTGAAATGGCGGTCACGCTCGATGCGCAGCCCGAAGCCGACCCGGATACCGGCGATCTCGCGCAGGCTGACATAGCCGAGTTCCGGGCAGCCGAAACCCAAGTCGCATAGTCCAAACAAAGTGTCGCCATCGGCCGCCAGTTCGGTGAGCAACCATGTAGCCGCCCCGGTCGGGTTGAAAAATTTGACCACCGGCCAGTGGTCGGTTTCGTCGCTGACAGCGCCATTGGCCAATAGCTGGGCGCGCAAGCTGTCTGGAATCAGGGTCATGGCTGTGCCTCCTGTCGCAAAACTTCCGCAACCCGACCCCGGATAAGCGGGGTGGGCGGCGAAGAGCGACCGGCAGGCCCGCCGATCGAGGCCGGCGGCACCGTCAGGCCGAAGCGATAGCGGAGGACCGGGCGCGCAGCGCGCGGTTGCGGCCGGCCGCGGCGGGCCTAAATGGGAGCGCCGCCCAGCCCGCGCATCCGCGGGTCGGCCCTGGACAAAAGCCGTCGCTGCGCCGCGGTGCGCCCCAGCGGCGCGGCGTCCGACTGGAAGCGTCAGGGATCGAAGCCGCCAGGCCGAGACCGGCTAGGCCGGGCTCGGTTCACGAGAGCCCGGCGCCGGCCAAAGCCGGCGGTCGCCGAGCTAGCGCAAGAATCGGCGGTAGCCGCCCCGGATCAGCTGTCGTGAGAGATGCAGCAAACGTCGCATCCGGCTACGCAGGTAATCGCTGCCGTTACGCCAGTCGGCAGCGACATACTGGGGGCCGAATAATGCGTCGGCGATCTGGCTGAGTTTTGCCGCCTCTTGCCGGCCATCCGCCGCGCGCAAGGCCGTTATCATCCGCTCTAGCCGGGCCACCGGCGGAAACAGCGCCTTGGGCATGCGGCCATGGGCGTACAGTGCCGCCAGTCGATGCAACGCCATCAGGCGCGGCGGCAGACCGGCCAGACCAGTTATGTCCCAGCGTAAATGCAAAGGACCATCGAGTTCGGCAGTGCCCTGAAGCTCAAGCTGAATCACCCGGTCGCTCTGCGCCAGGATCAACACCGACGCAGCAGCCGGCCGATACAGGATCGTCGCGGTGGCCGGCAAGGCAGGCAGGTTGACTGCCGTCGCGTCGTTGGGGTCGGCTTTGGCGACACTGGCACTCAGCGCGTAAGCATTGACGGCCGGATCCCAAAAGACCTGCCCGACGTCTGCCTGATCCGGGTCGGCGAAAATACAGCAGGCCCCAGCGGCCTGCCTCCCGATGCTCTGCCGAGACTTGAATGTCGACGACCGGTCGCTTCTCCGACACCCGGCGATGCCGGGGTGGCTTGGCTTTAGCAGCAGCGTTTCGATAGTCCGGGTTGCGGCGCAGGAATTCCCAGGCGAGCGCCTCCCGGCTGGCATGGCGCAACCCGGCGTAATCGTTCGGATTGCGCCAATCCCGCCTTGGCAATGAGACATCCTGATCGGAATCAGTCATGGCAGCGTCCTCCGTTCATCGATCCATCACTGGTCGCGTCACGAAAGTCCCACCGCCGTTAGCCTCCCCGCTTAGGTAGCTGGGCACACCCGTTCCCGAGGCATCGGCGATCCTGCCACCGCACTCTAGAGCGAAGTTTCCTGGATTTTCTTTCCTGAAACCGCGCAGGCTTTTCGATTCTTGCGGTCGCGTTGTCGATCCGAAACGGTTGACTCAGGCTTTGATGCGGTCGGAACGCATCAGATCGGCCAGGATATCGCGTGGATCCGCCTCAAGTGCTGTCACCACTGCGATGAATTCGATAACATCGAGGCGCCGCTCCCCGCCTTCATATTTAGCGACGTAGGATTGCGGCCGTTTAAGCTGCGCAGCGACATCCGCCTGGGTCAGTTTCTTGACCTTGCGTGCCTGGATCAGCAGCTTTTGCAGCCGCTGTTGCTGCGGCGAACGGAGGGACTTGGACATCGAGACCGGCAAAAAGTCAGAGCCGGCCTTGCTTTAATCCCGATTCCGGATTATCCCATTTTGGGATATTATTACTGTATATGGCTATCTCACCAATTCGTTTGCATACTATGGATTACAAACTGCACGGAAGCCACATGAGCCATCAAGGCCCCGACTACTCCGATACCGTGCCCTGGTCAGATAGCCTGACCGACTATGACCGCACTCACGGTCCCACCTATCTGAGACTGCTCGATGCTGAGCGAGCTGGTGCCAGTATTAAAGAGATTGCGCAAGCCATTTTTGACATTGACTCGCAAGAAGAGCCGGAACATGCTCTTCAAGTCGTCGAAGCCCATTTGAAGCGCGCGCATTGGATGATCGAGCGCGGCTATCGCCACTTCCTCAATCAATAAGAGAGCTACAGCAGATTGCGTCGGAATTGTGCTGGCGTTTTTCCAGTCAATTTTCGAAAATGCGTCGTCAGCTGGCTCTGGCTTGAAAAGCCGACGGCATAGGCGATGTCCGCGATCGATTGATCGCTATGCAGCAGGAGCTCCTTGGCGCGGTGCACCCGCCGGCCGATCAGGTAACGGTGTGGTGGAACTCCAGTTGACTTTTTGAATGCAACACTAAAGTGATGCAGGCTGATGCCCGCCACCTTGGCCAAATCAGCCAAGCTGATGTCCTGATCTAGATTTTCCAGGATGAAGTCATTTATACGACGGAACCTGTTATCGCCAAGACTGCCGACGTAGCGCCGCAAATCCTGATTCCTACCGCCATACCGGCGGTACAAATGAACAATCAAGGCCGCGGCAAGGCTTGCCAAATAGACACGGCCGCCCAACCCACCGCGATTGAGCTCATCGCGCCATAGATGCGCCATCTGCTCAACCACCCTGTCCTGCAATCCAATTTGCAAGGCGAACATGTGCTCCGCCGCATCAAAGGCTTCCGCCAGGGTTTGGCGGACGAATTGCTCGTCGATGGCCATGAGGGTAACTTCAGGCGCCGCCGACCAACTCCAGACATGCGGTGTGTTAGCTGGATGGACGTGACATTGACCCGGTTCGATTCGTTGCTGGCACCACGTCTCGCTGTCGACATATCTCCACTCCAGGTCATACGGCGCATTGTCGTGAACAACGACAGCCAGCTGAGCCGTGCTTATTGTCGTGCCGGCATTCGGCTTGAGCTGGCTTCGCACCAGGGTAGTGCTGCCCAGCGACAGGTGATCGACCCGGGAGACGAGTTCGACTGCAGGCTGCGCGGCTATGTCGACAAAAAGCCGCCGCATAACATGGCCGTGGAAAAATGCGCGACCGGTTGATGACGTGAGTTTCTCAATAAGATTGCTCATGGCCGCTCCCGCTTTCTTCTGACCGCAACACTTCGTTGGCGATAGGGCAATGCTACAGATAAGCTATGGACGAGCAGTCCTTCTTCTAGCCGCGCAGCGGTGCCAGCAGTCCTCGGTAAGCTGCCCACGCAGAGACGGCAAAGACCACGCCGGACAAGAGGGCGCGCAGATTATCGTTCGCTGACAGGACGAGCAGCCGGCTGGCGCATTCCAAACAGCAATCCACCGATTGCGGCGTCGGACATGCTGCCTGTAACCGCGAGTTGTCGGGTCTCTGAAACGTCGAGCCAACCGGCCAGGATCACACTCTGCACGCCCGTGGGCGCCGCCGAGAAAGCGAGTGGCTACACAGCCAGCTTGGTTCCAGGCTGGCGCCGGCGGAACTCGATGACGGCTGAGCACAAACAAAAGCGGCTTTGCTGGGCGACAGCGCCGAGCAGGAAGCCGACCGACACGCCGCCGCCCACCAGAACCCTGGTCTCGCCCTTGGACTCCATCACTGCAACAAGATCCACAGCGCCCTCGTGCCGCCCGACTGTCAAACACATTCATATCCATGCTTGAGCCGGCGCGGCTCAAATCGGGACAAGTAACGCGAGCGCGTCGCCTCCTTGCACTGCACGTCCATTTGATACTGCATCATCTTAGTATGATCGTTAATATGCTCGGCCATGAGTTTCTACCGCTCGGCGGGGGTTTACCTGTTCCACTTGGTCCATCATCGTTTGCATCTGCTCAAAGCGGTCCCGAACTCATTCGGGCTGAACCGCAGAGACTGCGGGAATGGCGAAGGTCATTAACGCGGCGGCGCTAAGGAGACAATGGCTTTCATGATTCTCCGCAGCGCGGGATAGACGACGCCAGGCAACCGATCAAATAATAAATGACGTCAATCATCCTTAAAATTGACGATCAGCTCGGCACCTTGCGGCATGGATTGCACGATCTCGACCGCGTCGGCACGGATGCGAGCATGAAGCTTGAATGCCTCCAGCGCGGCGGCCTTCGCCTTATCCGCGTCGGCGCCATCTTCAAGAACAAGGAAGAGCTTGATCGCATCGCGGTCGTTTTCGCGCGTGGCAACGCCCTGCGCCGCTTTGGCGCCGGAGGCAATGACGACTTCCTCGATCACGCGCGGGTAGACAAAGATCTCCCGCACCTTCACTGCCGCGCCGACACGGCCCTGAAGGGCCGACAGCCGACGTACACTGCCGTCCTGGTTGCCTTCCAGCGCAAAGGCGCTGTCGCCAGTGCCGAAGCGGATCATCGGCCAGGTGGCATCGCGCGCGGTCACCACGACCTCGCCCGTCTCGCCCAAAGGGAGTTGCTCCCCGCTTGCGGGGTCGCAGATCTGCACCACTTGATCGGGATGGACGACGTAACCTTCGCCGCCATCCTCGAAGGCGACCAGGCCGAGATCAGCGGTGGCATAGGCTGCCCAGGTGGAAACGCCGTAATCAGCCTCGATCCTGCGGCGTTTGGCCATCCAGTCGCCCATTTCGCCGCCCAAGAATGCCGTCCGCACATTCCAGGCGCCGCGACCATAGGTCTCGATCACTCTGTCGGCTAGGGTCAGGAAGAACGCCGTCGACGCGCAGATGGAAGTGACGCCGGTCTCGACGATGATCTGGGCTTGCAATTCGGTGTTGCCGACGCCGCCGGGAATGACGGTGGCACCCACGGCCCGCGCGGCCTCGTCAAAAAGAAGCCCAGCCGGCACGAGGTGATACATCCAGGTGTTCAGGATCACATCCCCCTTGCCCACATTTGCCGTCTTGAACAGCAGGTCCAGCCCGTGACCGGCGCCGGGCAAAGCCGGCTCGAAGATCGGCCCGGGCGAGACATAGATGCGCGGAATCTCCTTCAGGTCAGAGGCGAGGAAGCCTCCGAAAGGCGGGTTCTCTCTTTGGAGCCTCAGCAGCTCCTCCTTTTTCATCACCGGTAGACGGGAGAGATCGGCCAGCGATGAAACTTTGCTGGGATCGAACCCGGCCGCATCGAACCGCGCCTTCAGTCCGGTGGCCTTTGTTGCAGCTGCGCTATAGGCCGTCGCGATATCTTGATAAATGTCAATGGACATTGCTTTCTGGTCCAGTTCTAGGCCCGGATCAGATGGGGCAGTCCGTGCGGAATTTCGGGGCGCGCTTCTCGCGGTGTGACAGGACGCCTTCTTTGACGTCCTCGCTCATGAAGCCGAGCATTTCGAGCGCAGTGGAAGTGTCGAAAATCGGTCCAGCTTGGCGCAGCCAGTTATTGAGGGAGTATTTTGTCCAGCGGATGGCGCTTTGCGAGCCATTCGCAAGTTCATTCGCGATGTCGAGCGCAGTTTGCTGTAAAACGTCATCCTCGACGCACATCGACACCAGCCCAATCCGGTCAGCCTCTTCACCCGAAACCGGCCTGCAGGTCATCAGATAGTATTTCGCCTTGGCCATGCCGCACAGTAGCGGCCAGATGATCGCGGCGACGTCACCGGCGGCCACGCCGAGACGGGGGTGGCCGTCAACGATCTTCGCCTTCTTGCCCGCGATCGACACATCGGCGAGAATCCCAATGACCAGGCCCGCCCCGGCCGCGGGACCGTTGATCGCTGAGATGATCGGCTTGTTGCAGTTGATGATGTTGTAGACGAGGTTCTTGGCCTCCTTCCACGTCTTCATGATCTCATGCGAATTGCCGATCATGCTCTCAATCAGGCCGAAATCGCCGCCCGCCGAAAACGCCTTGCCTGCACCGGTGACGATCACCGCATTGATATCGGGATCGCGATCAATGTCGATCCACATATCGGTCATTTGGGTGTGAGTCTCGGCATCCACCGAGTTGAAGGTTTCTGGCCGGTCGAAGGTGATGCGCAGCACGCGCTCACCCGGATAATCGAATTTCAGCTTGTCGTATTTCGCGTAACGATTGGTCATCGTACTCTCCTCCCTCTCTTGGTTAGCCGGGTAGTCTCAGAACTGCTTTCGATAGGATGTTGCGCTGGATTTCGTTCGACCCGCCATAGATCGTGGTCGGCCGGGCCTTGTAGAAAGCCGCCAGAACGTCGACGGCGGCATTGCCGACCTGCAGCGGACCGAGGGTACCGCCATCGGGCCCTGCGGCTTCGATCATGAGTTCGGTGATCTTCTGGAACGTCTCGGTCACCCAAATCTTGAGCATCGAGACATCCGGGCCCAGCGGTTCGCCCCTCTTCAGCTGATCGGCGAAGCGCGCGTAAAGCGCCGCGTGATCCTCGACGTCGAGCGCGACCTCCGCGAAGCGTTCGCAAAAGGCCGGATCGTCGAAGCGGCCGGCACCCCGCGCGTAGCTTTCAAGCTGGCCTAGCGCGTTTTGGGCCAGATTCGGTGCGCCGATGAACACTCGCTCGAAGCCGAGAAGGGACTTGGCCATGGTCCAGCCCTTGTTGAGTTCGCCAACAAGATTCTCGCACGGGGTGCGGGCATCGTCGAAGAATACCTCGCAGAACTCAGTTTCGCCTGCCAGCGTGGCGATCGTTCGGACCTTGACCCCCGGCTGATCCATCGGCACGAGAATGAAACTGATCCCCTGCTGTTTCGTTGGGGCTTTCGGATCGGTGCGGGCCAGCATGAAAATATGCGTCGAGTCATGCGCCATCGTCGTCCAGATCTTCTGTCCGTTGATCACGAACTCCTCGCCGTCGATTACGGCGTTCGTGCGTAGGTTCGCCAGATCGGATCCAGCGCCAGGCTCGGAATAACCCTGACACCAGATGTCCTCGCAGCTCAGGATGCGGGGCAGCCAGTGTGCTTTCTGGGCATCGGTGCCGAACCTGATGATGAGCGGCCCGACCATCTGCACGCCCATGTCGCGGCCACGCACGACTCCCCAACGCTGCTGTTCCTCGTAGAAAATGAGAAGCTTGGCCGCGTTCAGTCCCATCCCGCCATATTCCGAAGGCCAGGCCGGGGCGACCCAGCCCTTGGCATGGAGCTTGCGGTGCCAGTCCTCGATTTCGGCGAACTTCGGGCGATGGGAAAGATGGCGCAGTTTTTCGGGATACTCCGTTTCGAAGAACTGCCGCACCTTCCGACGGAAGTCCGCGTCGCTCATTTCATTGTAATCGATCACCTTGCGGCCTCCTCTGCGTTGCGGGCGCGCAGCCAGAGCCTCCGGTGATAGACGTCGTCGCCCAGCCAGGCCGAGAGCACGAGCGCCCTGTTCAGGTAAAGCCCGATATCCAATTCGTCGGTGTAGCCGATCGCGCCATGCAGCTGGATCGCCTCGCGCGTGATCTTCCTGGCGGTGGTGCAGGCGCGGGCCTTGGCGCGACTGGCCTGGCGTGCACGCAGGCGCGGAGCTTCTGCGGCGTCCATTAGGCCTAGAGCGTCGCGAACGCTCGCCTCGGCCAGCTGCTGCATGATATGCATGTCCACAGCGCGATGCTGAATGACCTGGAACGAACCGATCGGCTTGTCGAACTGCTCGCGCGTCTTGGTGTAGTCGAGGGTGATCTCCAATGCTTTTGCGCTCACTCCGACAAGCTCGGCAGCGGTCAGCGCCGTCGTGTCGCTGACTGCGGCTGCGAGAGCCGCATTGACAACCGGGCCTTTCGCGAGCAACTCGGCTGGTGCTTCCGACAGGTGTAGCTCGGCCATTATACTGCCGTCGGACTGTCGCCGCTTGTCGATGGAAACGCCTTTGCCGCAAGGTTCAATCAAAGCAAGAGCCGGTCCGCCATCGGCTTCCGCCACGACGAGAATGGCACTTGCAGCAGTCACCCCCGCGACCCAGGATTTTGTCCCGGTCAGAGCGCTGTTCTCGAACCGACATGATAGAGTGTTGGAGAGACCTTTGACGTCACGCTCCTGCCACGCTGTCGCCAGGACGGTCGTGCCGGCCAGCGTCTCGGCCAGAAGTGCATGCTCGGGGCAGAGCCGGCGTAAAAGCCCAATTGCGAGTCCGACCGAGGCGACGACAGGTTCGGGCGCGATCACCCGGCCGACTTCTTCAGCGATGATCCCGGCAGCCGAAAGGCCCATGCCGAGGCCGCCGGCCTCTTCTGGCACCACGGCGCCGAACACGCCGGCCTTGGCCAGTTCCAGCATCACAGGCGAATCCCAGGCGCCGTCTTTATCCCTGATCTTACGCGCCCGTGCCGCGCCGCCCGCGCGCTCAAGCAGCGTGCGGACGCTTTTGCGTAATAAGCGTAGATCGTCCTGGTCGTGGTGATGTGCAGCGTTGCTCATTTTTCCTCCGGGGGCGGCGCGTGATCATCACCGGATCGGTTTGAACGCCTGCAGCATCATCGGACTCCCCAGCCGGTTGGGCTGACGTGACTGCCGATCGCATAAGCCTCGCCAGTATTCAGCCACTGCGGATTTACGATCCCGTCCTTGATCAGCGGCTCTGCACGAAACCTGTAGATCTGACCTGGTTGGAAGCCTCCAAGGAACTTCATGGCACCTTGCCTGCTGCCGCAAACCCGGCGTCCACCCCTTCGGCGCTGTGCGAGATGCGCTCGCGATTGAATTGTTCGAGCCTGGGATAGGTGTCCTTGAACACCCGCAGGAATTCTTCCATAGGTGCATCGACGTAGAGCCCCCGATCATTCACATATTCCATGTGCCGCTGATCCCTGATGTCGAATTCGTGAAACAGCGCGTCTCTCTTGCCATCGAAGATGAGCGGCTTGACCCCGAACCGCTCGCACAACTCCATATTGAACGCGGGTGTGATCTTATATGTTTTGCCGTTGAGCCAGAGCTGCACATAACCGTGATAGACGAAGAGGTCAGTGCCCATCAGTTCCTGCAGCTTGGGCGTATTCAGATGGTTGCGCACATCGGCGAATCCCAGCGCTGCGGGAATGTCGACCGCACGTAGGCAAGCCGCCAACAGGATCGCCTTGGGCACACAGAAGGTGGCCTCTGCTCCGGCGATGGTGCTCGCGCGGTAAGCATCGACCGTCAAGGCGAAGGTGTAGGGGTCATAGCGGATGCCGTCTCGCACCGCCTCGAACAGGCGGACCGCCTTGTCGGTCCGCGATGCACCGTCGGGCAAATGGCGCAGCGCCCGTGCGACGAACTGCTGGACCTCGGGGCTATCGCTGTTCACGAAGTACGTGGGCACGACGTATTTCGCGGCCTCATCCGGAGGCATCTCTTGGGAGATCGTCATCTATCCACCTACTGGGAGAGAAGTAATTCTAACAAATGTTAGGTTAACCGGCTACGCTGCCATCGTCAATATCGGCGTTCGTGTCTGGCGTCGGATCCCGGATACGTGTTATCGCGGGCGAAACGGACGCGGCAACATCGCAGGAGAGCACGGGAAAGCCGGCGCGACCGGCATTTTCAGGGCGTGCAGGCCGCCATTCCACCGTTCGCGTCTTGACCGCGGTGCAGCAGTAATCGACCTCGGCGCGAAGCCGCGGCGCCCAACGCGCGGCCGGTGCACCGCGAACAGACTGCCAAACTTCAGTGATGACCGGCCGATTCGTCGCGAAGCTCCGCCCTGAGTCCCGGTCATTACTGAAGGCCGGCCAGAACTTCTCTCCCGATCGGGAAGAGCGATCTTGCGACACTCGGTCGGGGAATAGAGCCGGCAACGCGGCAGTCCGCCTGTACTGATCGTGCCATTGCCAATCGGCTCTCCGCCGAC
>NZ_JANLJJ010000016.1:30312-78929 GCF_029255545.1 Ferrovibrio sp.
TCAGTTCACCATCGACCGGCAATGGCTTATAGACTTCCAGCCACTGCTCGCCATGCAGGACCTTCTTCCAATCGATGCCTGTGCGTGGGTCGCGCAGCCAGAAACCGGGATAGCCAAGTGTCACGGCCATCGACGGAACGGCCATCAGCCCGTCTTCGTAGACATAGGCGAGTTCCTTTTCGTCCAGGGGATCCTCGCCAAAGCCCAGAGCGAGCGCATATAGCATGGTATCGCGCTTGGTAAGGGTCTGCCTGACGTCTTCGAATTTCCAGTTCGCGAGAGCCTCATAATTGAGCGGCATCGCCTTGCCTTCCCTGTCGTTTCATAACGTGTTCTCCGAGCCCAGAATCGCGGTGATCTGGCTCGATAGCGTGCCGCCGTTGCCATGGGCGAGCGCCAGATCGACATTTGCGATCTGAAGCCCCGGCGCATCGCCCCGGATCTGGCGGGCGGCCTCGATAACCGTGAAGATGCCGTACATGCCCGGATGGACGCAGGACAGTCCACCGCCATTGGTGTTGACCGGCAAGTCACCCCCTGGCGCGATCCGCCCGCCCTCCGCGAATGCCCCGCCCTCGCCCTTCTTGCAAAAACCCAGGTCCTCCAGAAAAAGGATCGTATTAATGGTGAAAGCATCGTAAAGCTCGACCACGTCGATGTCGGACGGAGATACCCCTGCTGCGGCGAAGGCGCGCGCACCCGATTCCCTGGCCGCGGTGACGGTGAAATCCGGCATCTGGGAAATCTGTCGATGCGTACTCTCGGCGCCGCAACCCAGGACGTAAACGGGCGGTTTGGGGAAATCCCGCGCCCGCTCGGACCGCACCATCACGAGCGCCCCGCCACCATCGGTGACGAGGCAGCAATCGCACACAGTCAGTGGATCGCTAACCATGCGGGAGGCGAGCACATCCTCACGTGTCAGATCGCCGCGCGCGAAAGCCTCGGGATTGTGCTGCGCCCAGGCCCGCGCGGCGACCGCCACGTCGGCGAGCTGCTGGCGCGTGGTCCCGAATTCGTGCATGTGCCGCGCCGCCGCAAGAGCATAGGCGGAGATCGGATAGCGCGGCTGATACACCTGTTCATAAGGCGGCGGTCGCGAAGCCGTAACGAGCTTGCCCGACCCACTGCGCTGGTTCGAGCCGTAGACGATCAGCGCCACATCGCACAGCCTCGCCTCGAGCGCCATCGTCGCTGCGGCAACGTAGTTGACGAAGGAAGAGCCGCCGGTCATCGTGCCCTCGACGAAACGCGGGCGGATGCCAAGATATTCCGCCGCCATCAGCGCCGGCATGCTATCTTCCATCATCGTGCAGAAGAGCCCGTCCACATCGGACAGTTTCAGCTCCGCGTCCGCCAGTGCCGCCAGGCCCGCCTGTGCCATGATGTCGTAGGCAGTCAGTCCAGGCGCCTCGCCGAAGCCGGCGTGTCCGGTGCCAACGATCGCCGATTTGCCGCGCAGCCGGTTCTCCATATCTTTAACTCCCTTCCGGCCTGCACAGCACGGCGGGTGTGCCGTCGATCTCTCCCGCGTAGGCGATCACCGGCATGGCGATTTCCACGTCAGGAGGCGGAACGCCCTCAACGCGGCTCATCATCCGAACCCCTTCCTCCAGTTCGACAATGCAGACGTTGTAATCGCCACCCTGATTGGTCGAGCGCCGGACCACGGTTGTGGTATGGATCTCGCCCTTGCCGGAAGCCTCGCGCCACGTGAACAAGGTTCCGTAACAATGCGGGCAGACTACGCGCGGGAAAAAGTGGAAGCGCCTGCAAGCGTCGCACTTAGGAAGAACGATTCGCCCTTCTGACAGACCCTTTCGAAACGCTAGATCCGGGCCTTCATGCATCCTGAACTACCTCGCCTCGCTTCGGCACCCGGCGATATTTCTAACAGATGTTCGATTTTCAGCAAGCCCGAATTCGAGCGTCGAGGAGAATACGACTGCGGCAAAAAGGGTCTACTGCGAGACTGCTTGGCTGGAACCGGCGGTCACCGTGCCATTTTGCGCGTCGGCCGTCCAAACGGGGAGGCCCGGGTTATCAAGATGGAGCACAATGAATTTGCTCGCCGCACCGATAAGCTCCGGGAGCGATCACGCGCCGTTAGCTGCTGCTGGCGGTTCTTCGCAAGGCTTTAGAACGATACCGAAACTGCGCCTCAGAGCTTCTCAATCAGCTCGGGCACGGCCTTGAACAGATCGGCTACGAGGCCGTAATCCGCGATCTGGAAGATCGGGGCGTCCGGATCCTTGTTGATCGCGACAATGATCTTGGAATCCTTCATACCTGCAAGGTGCTGGATCGCCCCGGAGATGCCCACGGCAAGGTAGAGTTCGGGCGCTACGACTTTGCCTGTCTGGCCGACCTGCCAGTCGTTCGGCGCAAAGCCAGCGTCGACTGCGGCCCGAGAGGCGCCCACTGCCGCGCCGAGCTTGTCGGCCAAGTTTACGACCAACGCGAAATCTTCTTCCGAGCCGACACCGCGCCCGCCAGAGACGACGATGCCCGCCGAGGTCAGTTCGGGGCGGTTGCTTTCGGCCACCATGTCCTCAACCCATTCCGATAGGCCCGGATCGCCAGCAATTTCTACCGCCTCCACTTTAGCCGAACCACCCATGGCCGCAGCCTTAAAAGCCGAGGTTCGAAGGGTTACGATCTTCTTGGCGTCTTTTGATCTCACCGTCTGGATAGCATTACCAGCATAGATCGGGCGCTCGAACGTATCCGTATCGATAATGCCCGAGACGTCGGATATCACCATCACGTCAAGTAGCGCGGCCACCCGAGGCATCACGTTCTTGGCCTCTGAAGTGGCCGGAGCCATGATATGCGAATAGCCAGCAGCAAGGCTAGCGATCAAAGCCGCAGTCGGTTCGGCAAGGCGATGGCTCAGCGCCGGGTGCTCGGCCACCAGAACCTTCGCCACGCCCTCAATGTTCGCGGCGGTCGCACCGGCAGTCGCAGCCGAAGCCCCGGCGCAGAGCACGGTGACCTCGCCGAGCGCCTTGGCGGCATTCACCGCCTTGGCGGTGGGATCCAGTACCAGTTCGCCGTCATTCATTTCGCCCAGCAGAAGAACAGACATCACACCGCCCCCCTCTCTTTGAGTTTCGCAACGAGCGTATCGACATCGGGCACGACTTCTCCGGCCCGCCGAGCTTCCGGTTCGGCCGTCTTCACCAGTTCAAGCCGAGGGCTAACATCGATGCCGTAGTCCGCTGCTGTTTTCTGGTCGAGCGGCTTCTTCTTGGCCTTCATGATGTTCGGCAGCGAAGCGTAGCGGGGTTCATTGAGGCGCAGATCGACAGTCACGATCGCCGGAAGTTTGACCTTGATTGTCTGCAGCCCGCTGTCGATCTCGCGGGTGACGACCGCATGGTCGCCTTTTATCTCCAGCTTGGAGGCGAACGTCGCCTGGCTCCAGCCCAGCAGCGCCGAAAGCATCTGCCCAGTAGCATTCATATCGTTGTCAATCGCCTGCTTTCCGGCGAGCACCAGGTTGGGCTCCTCCTCCTCGATCACCGCTTTCAGAATCTTCGCGACCGCCAGAGGCTCGATGTCCTGATGCACATCTGCGGTCGCCACAATCAATATTGCCCGGTCCGCCCCCATGGCCAGGGCGGTCTGCAGCGTTTCCTGCGCCTGCTTAACTCCGATCGAAACGGCTACGACTTCGTCCGCCGCACCCGCTTCCTTCAGGCGAATCGCCTGCTCAACCGCAATTTCGTCGAAAGGGTTCATCGACATCTTCACATTCGAGAGATCGACACCGCTGCCGTCCGCCTTCACGCGAACCTTCACGTTATAGTCGACCACGCGTTTGACGGGCACGAGCACCTTCACAGGCGTTTCTCCTATCGCTGTTTGGCGGGTTGTTTTGCCGGATTCAGCAGTCCTTGAACCGAGGCGGCCGCTTTTCCTGGAAAGCCGTCATCGCCTCGGGAAAGTCGTGGGCGCAAAGGAGCACAGTCTGCGAGTCGCGCTCAATCTCCAGCGCCTGAAGGTAGGAGCATCCGGCAGCAGCCCGCATGACGCGCTTGGCAGTCTGAATACCGAATGCGGGGTGGGCGGCAACCTCTCGCGCGATCTCAATGGCCCGGTTCTCGACCTCGCCGGGCGGCACGCATTCCTCCACAATACGGAGCTCGCGGGCCGCGCGACCGTCGATCTCTCGGCCGGTAAGCACCAACATCCGGGCTATCCCGGCGCCGGCGCGCTGCTGCAGGAGCCAACTCGAACCGGTATCCGGACATCCGCCTATCCTGGCAAAGACCTCGCACAGGCGGGCATCCTCAGCTGCGACGATAATATCGGCAGATAGTGCAAGGCTCAGCCCCGCGCCATAGGCGATTCCACACACCGCGGCGATCAGCGGTTTTCTGAATTGATAAGCGGCACGACCGCCTTCGTGGACCATGTCGACCATCTGCAATGTGGTACGGGCGCCCTTGGCGATCTCGGCGCGGAAGCCGATAAGATCACCGCCGCTGCTGAAATGCTCGCCACCGGTCATCACCACGGCACGAATCGCTTCGTCCTTCTCGGCCAGCCGCAGATTGGCGACAAGGGCCTCCACGAAGGCGAGGCTGTAGGGGTTGCGCCGTTCTGGGCAAAGAAAACGGAGAACGGCAACCGGCCCGTCAAGGTCGAGCCGCATCAAATCGCCCATTCCTGTCTCTCCCTTACCGACCTCGCCAGACGGGCGCTCGTTTTTCAGCAAAGGCCCGCGGGCCTTCGATGGCGTCCTGGCTGGCATAGACAAACTGATGCAGGCGCTTACCCTCTTCCAGCCCGCCGGCGCAGCCCAGATTCATAGTTGCGCGCACGCTGCCCTTCGCCGCGAGTACCGAAAGCGGTGCGGCAGTGGCGATCCGACGTGCGAGATCGCGGGCCCGTTCGCGAACCAGGTCGGGCGTGTCTTCAAGATAATTGGTGAAACCGAAATCGTGCAGCCGCTCGATCGACATGAGATCGCCGGTCAGAACGATTTCCATCAGGATCGGCTGCGGCAGCATCCACAGCGCCGGCGCGACCCAGGGCGAGCCGCGCCCAAGCTTAACTTCGGTGATCCCTACCTTGGTTCCCTTAAGGCCAACCCGCAGATCGCAGTTCAACGCCAGCATCATCCCGCCAGCCATCAGCGAGCCGGTCATCGCGGCAATGATCGGTTTGCGACAGCCGCGCATCGTTTCGTTAAAGGGATCGCGCATTTTGCCCAGGATGTCCTCGCCGTCGGTTCGCGCGATTTCGGCCGCTTCCTTCAGATCGAGCCCGGCGCTGAATATGCCGCAGTCGGCCGAGGTCAAGATCGAAACCCTGACCGTTTCGTCGGCCTCGATCCGCTCCCATGCATCGACCAATCCGTTAGCGGCGGCGACCGACAGCGCGTTCTTGCGTTCGGGCCGATTGATAAACACAGTGGCCACACCAGCGTCGACGGACACTTCGATCGGGCTGCTTTCCATTGTTCGATCCCCTGGAGAATGCCCTTGCATACTGATGGAACGGTTCATGCCTGCGGGTCAGAGTGACCCGCAGGCGCGCCGTCAAGTTACTTGACAGTGAATTTAGACGAGCTTTCCTTGATCACCTTCCATACCACGTCAGTATAGTCAGCGCTCCAATCCGTAAGCGGCACCCAAGTCGAGCCATTCCACTGCTCGACACGGGTTTTTCCGCCTCCGCCATGGTCCTCAGGAGTAACGGTCACCGGGGCCATAAGGCCATTGGCATCGAAGTCCTTAATCGATTCAAAGCCAGTTTTCATGCTTTCGGGGGTTAGCGGCGAGCCGTTCTTCTTGATAGCGAGGCGGGCGGCCTCTATTCCCACCGAATAGATCGCCAAGCCGGTATTGTAATAGACATCGCGGACAAGCGATTCCGGTCCGCTGCCTTTGCCCTTCGCGTAGAAGGTCTCGAGCATGGTCTTGACGAGAGGCACTTGCTGGCCGCCGGCCACGTTGGTGCCACGCAGGATTCCCTTGGCCGCCTGTGCACCGATATTGTTGATATCGACCTCGTTCAGCCAGTTGACCGCCAGATAGCGATCGATCGGAAAGCCGTTGCGCTTCATCTCCTTCGAGGCCACGACGTGACCGCCGGCCAGAATCCAACTGATCACATAATCCGGTTTGTCCCGGCGGATCTGGGTCCAAGCACTTGCTTGGTCGCTTCCGGGAAGCGGCACTGGATAGAGCTTGAGTTCAAAACCCTCCTTCTCAGAGAGTGTCTTCAGGATCTCGATCGGCTCCTGACCGAAAGGATAGTCGAGATAGATGAAGCCAATCTTGGCTTTGCCAAGATTGCCCCCCATCTTCTTCTTAATGAAAGCAACGTCATTGGCGGCCTGCTGCCAGTAGGTTGGACCAACCGGGAAAATCCAGTCGAATACCTTGCCGTCGACCGCGTCGCCCCGGCCGACGAAGGATTGCAGCACGATGTTGCCATCTTTCATGGCGCGTGGCAGAACGGCGTTCGTTACAGGCGTCGAAAGGAAATTGAACAGGAAAACGCCCTCGCGTTTTAGCTGTTCGTAGCATTCGACACCGCGCTGGGGCTCGTTGCCGTGGTCGCGCACGATCACCTCGACTGGATTGCCTGCTATCCCGCCGTTGTCGTTTGTGTATTTGGCAAGATCCTGCGCAGCCTGCGCGACCTGCGGCGAGATGAAGGTGTAAGATTTACTCAGGTCAAAGCAAAGGCCGAAGCGGATCGGCTTTTTGTCCTGTGCAGCGGCCATTTGCGTTGCCAGCCCCAGCACCGCGACCAGTACAGCGGGAATCACTCTATTGAAGATAGTCATGTTGAACCTCCTGTTGCATATCGCTTCCTTATCGATGGCCATTTCGCCGGCCTGGGCATCTAAGCCGCTGATGCGGCCCCCCATCTCCTCGCTTTACTTACCGTCGAACTTCGAGGAGCTCTGCTTCACAACCTTCCAGACAACATCCTGATAGGCCGCGATCCAGTCTGTCTGCGGTACCCATGTGGCCCCGTCCCACATCTCTATGCGCGTGCGACCGCCGCCGCCATGGTCACTCGCCGTCACGGTGATCGGCGCCATGAGACCGTTTGCGTCGAAATTCATGATCGCTTCCAGCCCGGCCTTGTAGGTCTCAGCGGTGATCGGATGGCCATGCAACGAAACCGCCTGACGGGCCGCTTCAAACACGATCGAGTACATCGCAAGGCCGGTGTTATAGAAAACGTCCCGCGTCTTCTCGACCGGGCCACTGCCTTGGCCCTTCTGGTAAAGTTCGGCCACGATCTCCTTGTAGAGTGGAATGTCCTGGCCGCCGACGACATTCGTGCCGCGCTTGATTCCCTTCGCTGCATCCGCGCCGATGTTGGAGATATCCACCTCGTTGAGCCAGTTGACCGAAATGTATTTCTCCACCGGAATGCCGTTGCGCTTCATTTCCTTTGATGCGACCACATGCGCACCGCCGAGCATCCAGCTGATGATGTGGTCGGGTTTGTCCCGGCGCACTTTGGACCAGGCGCTCGCCTGGTCGCTGCCAGGGAGTGGAACCGGATAGAGGATCAGTTCAAACCCTTCCTTCTCCGAAAGCGTCTTGAGAATCTCAATGGGCTCCTGCCCGAAGGGGTAATCGAAGTAGACAAAGCCAACCTTCACATCCGAGAGATTTCCGCCATGCAGTTTCTTGATATAGGCAATGTCGTTGGCTGCCTGGCCCCAATAGGTCGGTCCAACCGGATAGATCCAGCTGAACACTGTGCCGTCAACGGCGTCGCCTCGCCCAACAAGCGATTGCATCAGAATTCGCTTATCCTTCAAGGCGCGCGGTAAGATCGCCAGCGAAACAGGCGTGGAAAGCGTGTCGAAAACGAACACGCCGTCGCGGCTGAGCTTGCTGTAGCATTCGACGCCGCGCTGCGGCTCATTGCCGTGGTCGCGAACGATCACTTCCACCTGCGTCCCACCGATCCCACCTTTCATATTGACGAGGGCGGCAAGATCCAGCGCCGCTTGCGACACCTGCGGCGTAGCGAAGGTGTATGCTTTGCTTAGATCGTAGCAAACGCCAACCCTGAATGGCTTGGGATCTGCCGCCTTGGCAGATGCCGAGAGGAGGCCTGCGGCGAGCAAGGCAAAAGATAATGCCCTTCCAATCGGTCGCATTTTATCCTCCCAGTCTCATTAAATATCGGTCAGCTCAGCCAGCGTTTCCGCCGACTGTAGTGTTTGATCTCGTGGAAATTGGTGGCGGAGCCTCCTCCGAGGTAGAACTCCTGAATGTCGGAGTTCGACTTGAGCGCTTGCGCCGTGTCGTGCATGACGACGCGGCCATTCTCGATCAAATATCCATCGGACACGATCTCCAATGCCGCCAGGGCATTCTGCTCGACCAGTAAAACCGACAATCCCTGTTCCTTATTGATCCTCCTGATGATGCCGAATATTTCGGTGACCAGGAAAGGGGCCAAGCCGAGACTCGGTTCATCGAGCATCAGAAGACGGGGCTGTGTCATCAGTGCGCGACCGATCGCCAGCATCTGCTGCTCGCCACCTGAGAGATAGCCCGCCTGGGAGTTCTTCCGTTCAGCGAGGCGCGGGAAGTACTCGTAGATCCTCTGCTTTTCGGCTTTCAGCGTGGCCCGGTTCATCGAAACCGGCGCGGCCGCTTCCAGGTTCTCGTCTGGGGTCAGGTGTTCGAAGACACGACGACCTTCGATCACATGGCAAATCCCCATCTCTACGCGCTGCTGCGCTGGCAGACCGGTGATCACCGAGCCGTCGAAGCTGATCTCGCCGCGACTGATGCGACCCCGCTCGACCTTCAGAAGGCCGCTGATTGCCTTCAACGTCGTGCTCTTCCCGGCTCCGTTCGACCCGAGTAGCGCCACCATTCCTCCTCTTGGAACCTGAATGGAAACCCCTTTAATTGCCAGCATGACATTGTCGTAGAGGACCTCGATACTGTTCATCGACAGGATGCTAGCTGCTTCTTTTTCCAGAGCCGGGGTCATCTGCGGCCTACCTCTTCAGTTGATCAAAGGGCCACACCATCAGGTAGTCGCGGATGTTGCCATAGAGCTTGCCGAGACCTAGAGGTTCGACCATCAGAATGATGATGATGAGCGCTCCATAGGTGGCCGTTGGAATGTGGGCCAGCGTTTCGACATTCAGCTGAAGCCCTAGTGCTATCGCGCCTTTCGCCACGATTCCGTTGACGACACCGGGGGCCAGCAGGATGAGCGCTACCCCAAAAAAGGTGCCGATTGTGCTGCCGAGGCCGCCAACGATGACCATCGCCAGAACCTGAATCGACACGGTGACGGAAAACTGCTCGGGTGCGGCTAGAAAGAAGAATGTAGCAACGAGGACCGCTCCGCTAACTCCGCCGATAAAGGAGGAGGTCGCGAAGGCAACAATCTTGTAGTAGAAGCTATTCACTCCGAGAATGGCTGCTGCGTAATCCTTCTCACGAACGGCGACTAGCGCACGACCGAGGCCGGTACGGCGCAGGTTCAACATGAAAACAGTTACCAGGAGGCACCAGGAGAAGGCGATATAGTACAGGCCGATGTCCGACGTGATTGGCTGGCCCAGAAGAGCAAATGTAGGCGCCTGCAGCGAAGCATGCGAGCCGCCCGAGATCGCGGGGGAATGGGTCAGCACCCAATCCATGACAAACTGCATGGCCAGCGTGGTCAAAGCCAGATACAGGCCCTTCACCCGCAGGGCCGCGAAGGCAAACAGGCTGCCGACAACGGAGGCGGAGATTCCACCGATAAGGAGCGCAAACTCCCAGGGGATTCCGAACTTGGCCGCGTGAACGGCCGAATATGCACCCACGGCCATCACCGCCGCATAGCCAAGGTGCAGTTGGCCAGCCCAACCCGTCACTAGGTTGAGGCCGAGCGCCGCTGCCGTCCAGACAAGCCAGGGTAACAAATAGCTGTTGAGGTACAGCGACCCGACAAGGAGCGGTGCTACGAGGCCAAGCGCGAGAAAGAAGAGCGCAAGATTTCTGTCGGCTGGAATCCTGTAGAGCCGACTTTCGGATACGTAGCTGTTATGATGAACCCCGGATAGCCTGTAGAACATCGCGTCAAACCCTTTCGATGTCAGTACGGCCAAACAGGCCATGGGGCCGAAGCATGACGGTGAGGATCAGCACCGCTGCCATGATCAGGTCGCGGCTGCCACCGCCCACGAACGGGTCCAGATAAGCGGACCCTACATTCTCGATGATTCCGAGAATGATCCCCGCGAGCACCGCGCCAAATATGCTGTCCAGGCCCCCAAGGACCGCTACGGTCAGACCTTTGAGCAGCAGGAGCGACAGCGATTGGTCGACGCCCTGGATTTCGCCCCATATGATGCCTGCTGACACCGCAACGATCGAAGCCAGTCCCCACGACAGGCCAACGCCCCGTTCGACGGATATGCCGACGGACCATGAGGCCATGTAATCGTCGGCTATCGCGCGCAGACGGATACCCAGCCGGGTGCGGAAGAATAGGACGAAAACCACAAACAACAGGATGGCCACCGCAGCGCCAAGCAAATGGATGCGGCTGACCAATATGTCGCCTACGAAGAGTGGTTCATAACTCACGCCCAGGTCGACCGACCGGGAGGTGCCCCCCCAGATCGCTAATGTCGTGCCGCGCAGAAAGATGTCGATCCCCAGCGTCATCATGAGGATCATCACGACCGGCCTGCCAGCGAGCCGGCGCAGCGCAACCCGCTCGATCCCCATACCGAAAACGAACATGACGACCGCTGCCAGCGGGATCGCGACCCATAGCGGAAGCCCCATATCGTGAGCCAGGGCCAATACCACGTAGGCTCCCGCCATGGTGAGCCCGCCTTGCGATAGGTTTGGCACGGAAGAGGCCTTGTAGATCAGTACTAGGCCGATCGCGAACAGCGAATAGAGCAACCCGGTGAGAACTCCGTTCACCGCTAGTTCGGCCAGGAGAATCAAATCCATCTAAACCTCCCTTATTGGGAGGGTGCGGTCGACCCTTCCCGTATCGCCCGTTTCGTAAGTCACCACAGCGCTGACATGGACGTGCTTTGAGCCGTCATAAAGTGCCGCAATCACCTTCTCGTAGCGGTCTTCGACCACCTTTCGACGCAGTTTGCGGGTGCGCGTGATCTCACCATCGTCGGGGTCGAATTCCTTGTGCAGGCTAACGAACCTCTTGAGCTGTAGAGGTTCCGGGAGGGTTTTGTTGAGTCGCCGAAAAGCCTCTCGCAGGAGCGTAGCCACTTCTTCTCGCTGCGACAGATCGGCATAGGAAACATAGGGCACTCCATTCACTTCGGCCCAGTGGCCCACGGCATCTATATCGATGCAAACCATCGCCGTCAGCTCGTCGCGGTCGGACCCGATCACCGCAGCGTCTTTAATGTATGGGCTGAACTTCAGCCGGTTCTCGATATAATTGGGTACATAGCGTTCACCGGCTTTTGTGTGCATAACTTCTGAGACGCGGCCGAGCACTACGAGATGACCATCGTCTTCGAGATAGCCGGCATCACCGGTATGCAGCCAGCCGTCGATAAGCGTCTCGGCCGAAGCAGCGGGATTTCGATAGTATCCTGCGAAAACGCTGTCCGCCTTCAGGAGAATTTCGCCCTTATCGGCAATTTTCACCTCGACGCCAGGGGCGGGCTTGCCTACGGTGTGGAGGCGCACCTCATCGGGTGCTTGGATCGCGTTGATGGCGCTGTTCTCCGTCTGACCGTAGAGTTGGCGCAGCTTGATCCCGAGCGCTCGATAAAATACGAATGTGTCCTCTCCGATCGCCTCGCCTCCGGTGAAGGCGTTCGTAAGACGACTCATGCCGAACTGATCCTTGATCGGGCCGAAGACGAGCAATTCTCCAAGGAATCGTCCGAGCCACTCGAGAGCGCCGCGGTTCTTGCCGTCGAGCTTCCGCCGCTCGGCAGCGATGGCCCAGTCCATGAAGAAGTGATAGAGGCGCTTCTTCAGCGGCCTGGAATTCTCGATGCCCACTTGAATGGTGGTCAGAATGTTGTCCCAGCTGCGCGGCGCGGCCAGGTAGAAAGTCGGTGCGATTTCGCGCAGATCCCGCAGCACAGTTTCTTGTCGTTCGGGCACATTGACGGTAAAGCGCAACAAAAGCGCGGCGGCTACCGAGATTGCGTAATCGCCTACCCAGGCCATCGGAAGATAGGCCAAAATCTCCTCTTCGAAATCGAAGGCGCCGGCGGCATGGCCGTTCCGTGCCGCCGCTAGGACGTTCTTCTGGCTCAGCACAACGCCCTTGGGCTTGCCAGTCGTGCCCGACGAATGCAGGAACACCGCCGGATCGTCGGGCTTCGCTCGACCAATCAGGTCCTCGCGCAAACCCGGCTCACCATTGAAACGGCGGCTGCCGATCTCGATGAGATCTTCCCAGGACATGAGCCCGGGTAGCTCGGAAAAGCCGAGGCCACGGACATCGTCATAGACGATGTGTTTCAACTGCGTGGCTCCGGCACTACGCAGTTCCAAGATCTTGTCCACCTGCTCCTGGTCCTCGGCAAGAGCGGCCACGACGCTCGTCTCGTCCACGAAAAGCTGGAGCTCTTCCAGCGTGGTGCCCGGAAAGGCCGGCATTGCGTGGACCCCGAGCATGGCCAGTGCCAGCATACCGCAATAGAGGCGAACGCGATTATCGCCGAGAATGAGCACCGCGTCACCCCGCTTCAAGCCGAGCCCATCTAGACCGGCCGCGCAGGTCAGCACTTCTTCGGCATATTGAGACCAGGTGGTTGCCTTCCAGATCCCGCGCTCTTTTTCGCGCAACGCGATGTCGTTGGGGTGCTCGGACGCATTCCTCATTAAAACCGAAGCAATGGTTTCTCCCGCGATCGTCCGGCTTTTTGAGTTCTCAGCCATGCGCGCCCCCGATATACGCGTCAACGACACGGGGATCCTTGACGACCTCCTTGGGAAGCCCACTGGCGATCATCTCGCCATAATTGAGCGCCAGCATCCGGTCACAGATTCCGGTAATGACATCCATGTGGTGTTCGATCAGCAGGACGCTGATGCCCCGTTCGGCTCTCGCATCGAGAATAAAACGGGCCATGTACCCCTTCTCCTCCTGGTTCATGCCCGCCATGGGCTCGTCGAGAATGAGAAGATGAGGTTCGGCGACCAGCGCTCGCGCGAGTTCCACCCGCTTCTTGAGACCGATCGGGATGCCATCCACGAGTTCGTTGCGGATGCTCTCCAGTTGGAGGAACTCGATCACTTCCTCGACGACTTCCCGATTCCTCATCTCTTCTGGTCGCGCCAACCACCAGTACAGTGCGGTGGGAAAAACACCGGGCTTCATGTGGATGTGACGCCCCAAAAGAATGTTCTCAAGAACGCTCATGCCGTTGAACAGAGCGAGGTTCTGGAAAGTTCGGGCAACCCCAAGCGTAGCAACCTTGTGAGGCGCGGTGCCTGTGATGTCCTTGCCATCGAGATATATCGAGCCTTTGTTCGGTGGATAGAATCCGGTGATCGCATTGGTCACCGTCGTCTTTCCGCTCCCGTTTGGGCCGACAAGTCCGAATATCTCGCCTCTGCGAATACTGAGGTCAACACCGGTAACGGCAACGATACCGCCGAACCGACGTTCGATCCCGCAGCACTCCAATACAGGAGGTACTTTGGCGTCTGCTTGACGCCGGTTGTAATTGTTATCCATTTCTTTCATATCGCCGTCGAAGCTCTTGTTAGTATCACGCGACACGGAAATAGTCGGGCCGACCTGTCGGCCAGGGGTCGCCCCATAGCTGCTGGCCCCCGTCCACCGTCAACACTTCGCCAGTAATGAACTTGCCGGAGGGCGCAGCCAAATAGACCACTGCTTCGGCGACATCCCATTCGTCGCCGGCGTGGCGCATCGGGTTCGACTCCTCAAATGTCGCAGCCCCCTCCCTGGGATATCGCGCGAACCCGGTGCTTTCACAGCATCCCGGCGCCACGCAGTTGACACGAATGGTGTGCGGCGCCCACTCAACAGCCACCGATTTCGACAGGTAGATGACGCCCGCGCGCGCGGCGCAGCTATGTGCGATACCGGGCATCCCGCGCCAGATATCGGCGACAATGCTCACGATGGCGCCAGGGCGCCCGGCTTTGACCCAGTTCCGAGCCGCGGACTGCATCATCCACCAGGTCCCATTGAGGTTTGTATCGATAACGGCGTTCCAGCCCTTCGGCGTGTAGTCAAGGGCGGGCTGCGGAAACTGTCCGCCGGCATTGTTCACCAGAATGTCGAACCCGCCGAACTGATCGCTCACAGTATCGATGAAATTCTGCACCTGCTCGGGGTTCCGGATCGTCATGGGATGAGCGAGCACCTGCCCGCCAAAGCCACGCAGGAATTTCGCGGCTTCTGCGAGCTTTTCCTCATTCCGTCCGTTGATGGCAAGATTGGCCCCGAGACGTGCGAATAAGGTGGCGATTGCCAGACCCAGACCGCCCCCCGCGCCGGTCACGACAATGGTTTTTCCCGAAAACAACCCGTTGGCAAACACCGTTTGGTGATTGCGCAGTCGTTCACGGGAAAACCCGTAACCGGCTTCCGGCATGATGCCCCTCCCAAATGCGGACCGGACTGTTGTCCTTGATCTGGCCGAACCTAACGCATGTTAGAAAAACAAGCAACCCCCAATTACAAACGGCCTCGCTCCGGGGTTTTAGGTTTCGTGGACGAAAGGCGGCCATTGTATGATGGCCGCGATTGAGACGGAGACGAGGAAAGAATCCGCCGATTTGTCGTATCAGGTGGCGACGCGGCGCCAGTTCTTCAGCTTGTTGAACATGCGTTCGATGCTGTTGTGCTCTTTGGCGGTCTCGCGGTCGAGGTCGACAGACTGCCTGCGATTGCGGCCTGCCGGAATCACCGGCTCGATCCCGGCTTTGTGCAGTTCCTCGCGGATCGCATCGCTGTCGTATCCCTTGTCGCCACCGCGCGCTTGGATGCGGTCGTCGATCATCCGCAGCAGCGTCATAAAACCCTGCGTATCGTGCGCCTGGCCCGGCGTGAGCGCGAAGCCGAACGGGCAGCCGGGCGTCGCAGCGGACGTGGATTTTGGTCGAGAAGCCACTGCGAGAGCGGCCAAGCGCTTCCTGATTTTGAGTCCCCTTTTTATACCGACCGCGCAGTGATGTGCCCGGATCACGGTGCTGTCCACCCTGTCAGCACGTCGGTCCCGGCTCGCCAGGTCGGTCCGCTTTTCCAGGATGACATCGAACACCCCGGTTATCACCCAGCGGCGGAAGCGACAGAACACACTGTTCCATTTGCTGTACTCATCCGGCAGGGGTCGCCAATGCGAACCGGTCCGGGCCACCCACAGGATGCCCTCGAAAAGCGCTCCAGATATCGGCCCATCCAGTCCGCCGCCGCGCCCGGTCATCAGAATTTTGCGTCCCATGCGGGGCGTGCGCTCGAAGACGCTGACGGCGATGCCGGCGCCGGCGATCAGCTCGGCGGCCATCAGACCGGCCGGGCCGCCGCCGATGATGGCAACATGGCGATCGTTCAGGATTGTGACGATCATGACGTCCGGACAGGGCAGAAAGCGGGAGGGTTATCGCATGGATGACCCTCCGGTGCACCAGCCGGGAAAAACCCGTGTTGCGGCTTAATCCTGCGAGATCACGCCAGCCGCCCGCAGCCGGGCAATGCAGTCCGGCGCGATGTCGAATTCAGACAGCACTTCCGCCGTATGTTCGCCCAGCCGGGGTGCCGGCCGCCGACGTTCGGGCTGCGAATGCGACCATTCGGTGGAAATGCCGGACTCGTAGAGCATGCCCTCGGAGGGATGCTCGTAGCGGCGCACGAAGCCGGTGGCGACTAGATGCTCGTCGGTCAGCAGATCGTCGATGGAATTCATCCGCGCCGCCGGAATGTCGGCATCTTGGAACAGCGCCAGCCATTCGGCCGTAGTGCGGGTCTCGATCAGCTTCACCAGATAGCCGTAGACCTCGTCGATATGTTCAAGCCGCGCGCCCTGCGACGAGAAACGGGCATCGGCGGAGAACTTCCCTGGCTCGCCGACGGCATCGAACAGGCTGCGCCACTGCTTGTCGTTATAGACCATGACGCAGATATAGCCGTCGCTGGTTCGGTAGGGCCGGCGTTCGGCCGACAGGCTGCGCTTGTAGCCGGCCGTGCCGAGCGGCGGATCGAACAGGCGGCCGGAGAGATGCTCGCCCATGGTGATCGAGGCGAGCCCTTCGAACATCGGCACGTCGATGCGCTGGCCTTCGCCGGTGCGCTCGCGGTGATACAGCGCACTGGTGATGGCATTGGCCACCTGCAGGCCGATGATGCGGTCGGCCAGGATCATCGGGGCATAGCGCGGCAGATCCGCGCCGCCCTGCTGCACCAGCCAGGGAATGCCGGCCATGCCCTGGATCAGGTCGTCATAAGCCGGTCGCGCCGCATAGGGGCCGCGCTGGCTGAACCCCATGGCGCCGGCATAGATGATCTTAGGATTGACGGCGCGGATCTCGTCATAGCCAAGACCCAGCCGGCTCATCGCCTGCGGGCGGATGTTGTAGACCAGCACATCGGCGCGCGTGGCCATATGCAGCAGTGTGGCACGGCCTTCCGCCAGCTTGAGGTCTATGACGGCGGAGCGCTTGCTGCTGTTGGTGCTGAGATAAAGATGCCCCATGCGCGGATTGCGCATGGGGCCGGCTAGCCGCATCACATCGCCATCGGGCGGTTCGATCTTGATCACATCGGCGCCATAGTCGCCCAGGATCTGGGTGGCATAGGGGCCCATGACCACGCTGGTCAGGTCGAGGACGCGGATACCCTGTAGCGGACCACTCAAGCGTTATTCCTTCTCGATCTTCGCCGCTTCGATGACCTTGCCCCATTTCTGGTAATCGGTCTTCACGAAATCGGCGAACGCCTTTGGCGGCAGGGTCCATTTGTCATAGGACTGGGTGCGCAGGCGCGCCTCGATCTCCGGCGAGTTCATCGCCTTCACCACGGCGGCGTGCAGCCGGCCGGCGATATCGTCCGGCAGATTCGGCGGCGCGAAGATGCCGAACCAGAGGTCGTTGCCGGCCTGCTCATAGCCCTGCACGCCGGCCTCGCTCATGGTCGGGATATTCGGCGCATAGGGACTGCGCTTCGAGCTGGTGACGGCGAGCGCCCGCACCTTGCCGCTTTCGATTTGCGGCATGGCGGTGACCAGAATATCGAACATGAAGGTCACGTGGCCGGCGATCAGGTCGATCATGGCCGGGCCGCTGCCGCGATAGGGCACATGCACCATCGGCGCATTGGTGATGACCCTCAGCAGTTCCGCCGAAAGCTGGTTCGATGTGCCCTTGCCGCCCGAGGCGAAGGTCACGGTGGTCGGATTGGACTTGGCATAGGCCACCAGTTCGCCCACGGTCTTGACTGGCACGTTGCTGTTGACGACCAGCACATTGACATAGGAGACGATCGGGCTGATCGGCGTGAAGTCCTTGGTCACGTCATAGGGGATGGCGAGCTGGATATGCGGATTGACCGCATGGGTGCCGGTGCCGCCCAGGCCGATGGTGTAACCGTCCGGCGCCGCTTTGACCACCGCCATCATGGCGATGTTGCCGCCGGCGCCGGTGCGGTTCTCGATGACCACCGGCACGCCGAGCTCGTCGGAGAGCTTCGGTGCGATCGCACGCACCAGCGCATCCGACGGTCCGCCGGCCGCATAGGGCAGGATCCAGTGGATCGGCTTGTCCGGCCATTTCTGCGCCTGGACGGGCAGGGCCATCAGGGCCGCGCAGGCGGCTATGCACAAACTCAGTATTTTCATTGTTTCCTCCCGGGTTTCTGCCTTACACGGCAGCGCTTCAACTTGCCTGCTTCAACATCTCCTTGGCGATGACCAGTTGCTGGATCTGGCTGGTGCCTTCAAAAATCCTCAGAAGCCGTGCATCCCGGAACAGACGCTCGACCGGATATTCCTTGATGTAGCCGTAGCCGCCATGGATCTGCAGCACGCGGTCGGCGATGCGGCCGAGCGCTTCGGTGGCGAAATACTTGCAGCAGGCGGATTCCTTGGAGACATGGCGGCCGGCGCTGTATTCCGTCGCCACCTTCTCCACCATGGCCCGTGCTGCCAGCGCTTCTGCCGCGCAGTCGGCCAGCATGGCCTGGATCAACTGGAACTGGCCGATGGTCCTGCCGAACTGCTTGCGCTCGCCGGCATAACGCACGCCCTCATGGATCAGGCGCTCGCACATGCCGACGGCCACGGCGGACATATGCAGACGGGCATGGTCCAGAGACTGCATGGCGGCGATGAAGCCGGTGCCTTCGCTGCCGCCCAGCAGGCTGGAGGCCGGCACGCGCACATCCTCGAAGATCACATCGGCGGTATGCGAACCGCGGAAACCCATCTTGCGATAGGGCTTGGCGACGGTGATGCCGGGCGTGCCGCGCTCGACCAGGAAGGCGGAGATGCCGCGGGATCTCGTTTCGGCCGGCGCGGTGCGGGCAAAGACGGTGAAGATGCCGGCATGCGGCGAATTGGTGGTGAAACGCTTGGTGCCGTTGATGATGTAATGGTCGCCGTCGCGCACCGCCTTGGTGGTCAGGGCCGCGGCATCCGATCCGGCATCGGGCTCGGTCAGGCAGAAGGAGGCGATCAGATCGCCTTTGGCTATGCGCGGCAGATAGCGCCGCCGCTGTTCCTCCGTGCCATGCGAGATGATGCCCAGCGTGCCGACGCCGTTGCTGGTGCCAAAGTAAGAGCGGAAGACCGGCGAAGCATAGGCGACCTCGAAGACGATGCTGACTTCTTCGAACAGCGACAGGCCCAGTCCGCCATATTCCTCCGGGATGGTCATGCCGAAGAGGCCGAGCGATTTGAGCTGCTGGATGATCGGCTCCGGAATCCTGTCATGCTCCTCGACATCTTCTTCCGCCGGAATCAGATCGTCGCGCACGAAGCGCCGTACAGTTTGTTTTAAGAGTTCAAGCGTTTCCAACCGATCAGACATTTCTTCCCTTTACTTGCACTATTTCGGAACCAGTTTCTCATCCTTGCCAAGGCTGCGCGCCAAGGCGGATTCGATGTAATGACGATGCAGCCGCTTCAGATGCCGCTCCATTTCCGTCACGGCGGCATCGGCATCGCGCGCTTTCATATGCTGCAGCAGCCGCGTGCGGGAGCGGATCACATCCATGGCCATGACCGAGCCGATCTGGATGACGAAGGCCTGCAGCACATCCATCAGTGCCTTCATCATCATGACCAGCACCGGATTGTCGGTGGCCTTGGCCAGCAGGATGTGGAATTCGATATTGACCTGGGTCTTCTCGACCATCTTGCCGGCCTTGGTCAGCGCGGCGGCCTGGGCGACATTCTCTTCCATATGGGCCAGGGCTGCGGCATCGGCGCTCAGGCAGGCTTCGCGTACCACCACGGCCTCGATCCACAGCCGGGCCTCGGTGAGCTGCGTCAGCGATATATCGCCGACTTGGAACATGTCGCGCACCACGCTGGCCACCGCATAATGCTGGGCATCGGTGACGAAGGCGCCGCCCTTGGAGCCTTTTTTCAGCCGCACGACGCCACGGCTTTCCAAGTTGCGTAGCGCCTCGCGCACGGCATGGCGGCTGATCTGGAAATGGGCGGCCAGGTCGCGCTCGTTCGGCAGTCGGTCGCCCACCCGCAATGCGCCGCTCTGCATCTGGGCGTGGATCTGGTCCGCGACGACTTCGAACACCCGCCGGGTCTTAACCGGGGCGAAGTCCTTGGTCGGGGCTTCCACTATTGGTCCAATCATTGTGCCATCCTACGAAGAGTGAAACACTAGCGCAAGCGCGATCTGCGCCAGCATTGAAAACAATGGAAATACTAAAGGATATCAGGGGTTAATGTGAGGTTCCGCCCGGCGGAAGTGGCAGAGGCGTGTCATATACCATAATATGCGGCACGCCTCTGGGTGATCTGGGCAGGGAGGACGGGTATTTTAGCGGCGCGGCATAGAATTTTGCCGTGCCGGTCGTGCCATGGCTGCGCGTTTCGGTGCTGGCCGTAATGAGTTGCATCTGCCGTACTTCACCCGTTTCATCGCTTCAGCCATCACGCCGGTCTCCGGAGGCCCACTGATAGACGAAGTCATTGTGAACGGCGCGGCCAGCCGCTCGTCGATATACTTGTCGGCCGCTGCGCGCGTCGGGGCCTGCTTCTGCTTCGCCAGTGTGCCGCTAGCCGGTGGCGAAGATCAGGTTGGCGATCTCCGTGACTTCGGCTGGCTGGTGTAATTGCCGTCATATAGTCCGGATCGTTTTTCACCGTTTCGGCCAGCAGGCGGGGCATCATCCAGTTGCGGCTCGACATCTCGGTCGGCTGCGATGCCATCGGCACCAGCACATCCATCATGTCCAGGTATTTCACGCCCTAGTGGATTGGTTCCAACGTTTGGAACCCTCGGTTTCGGCCCATCCTGCCCGTAGCCCGCAATATGACCAGATCGGCGTTCCATTCATTTAGAACCTCCGGCCCAATCCCCGCCCGGTCGAGCACGCTGGAGCGGAAATTCTCCACCAGAACATCAGCATTTTCAATCAGCTTTGCGAGGACCTCGCGCCCCGCGTTGGTTTTCCAATCGAGCGTGAGAATTCGTTTGTTCCGGGCAAGCGTCTTCCAACAGACACCAATCCCGTCCCGCCCCTTAGGCCCCAGATCGCGCAACATATCGCCTCGGTCGGGGGCTTTGACCTTGATCACCTCGGCACCGAAATCCGAGAGAAGTGCTGCTGCCAGCGGCCCCACGATCACATCGCCAAGTTCAACGATCCGCACATCACATAGCGGCATCGCCATGGCTGATCCTCCCCGACTATTCACGACTGCCAGAGTTTATTCTAACATTTGTTAGATTGACAAAAAGGGGTCTGAGCGAAGGCCGCACGAAGAATCGCCAAGCGGGCATGTAGCACCGCGCGTTTCCTCCACGGGTCAGTTCGCCGGCAGGATGAAGCCCTTGTGCCAGCATTCGGTCACATGGTCACGAGCCGAAAGCCGTTCTCCTTGGCGAACATCGCTTACGATGTCCACGTCGCTCGCGAGCAAGAAGAAGCAACTCGTTATTTCTTACTGGTCTCTTTTCCCGAGACATGGCCGAATCGTGGAAGGATCACGGATCCGGCAATATAGAGCAGACCGGCAATCGTCGATTTGAGCAGGTCACCCAACAGAAATGGATATAACCCGGTCGAGAGAAGACCCTCGCCATAGCCGGTGAAAACACCCAGCCACGCAAGCCCTGGAACGTAGATCATCACACTTGCGGCAATGGCAATGGTGACAGCCCCAAAGATTGACTTCGCATATCCTCTTCTTGCCAGCCATCCCGCCACATAGGCCGATATCGCAAAGCCCGCAAGATAGCCGCCCGTCGGGCCGGCAACATATGCCAGCCCTGAAGGCGTCGGCGGTGTGCCCGCGAAGACCGGAAAGCCCGCCAGCCCCTGCAGGATATAGGCAATGATCACGCCGGAACCGCGGACAGGCCCGAGGAACAGGCCAAGCGCGACAACGACCAGGGTCTGCGTCGTCATCGGAACCGGATAGTACGGAACCTGTACTTTCGCTGATGCCGTCAGAAGCATCGTACCAGCAAGCAGTATAAGTGCCTCGCCGAACAACGTCGCGAAGGCATTGCGCTCCAAGAATGCCCTTTTGATGTACATCCTTTCCGCTCCAGTCATGCGTTTGGTTGGCATTTTTATAGATCTTTTCAGCAGTGGGACTCAACATTCCCATTCACATGCGTTTGGCGACTTCCTCCAGCATCACCTCGGTCGCCCCTCCGCCGATTGCCTGCACCCGAGCATCCCGCGACATGCGCTCGACCGGATTTTCGCGCATGTAACCCATGCCGCCCTGGAACTGGACGCAATCGTAGAGCACGCTGTTGACCAGTTCGCCGCAATACGCCTTCACCATCGAGACCTCGCGGACGCAGTCAACACCAGCGGCGTCGAGGCGCGTCGCGTGGTACACGAGCTGCCGACCCGCCTCGATCCGCGTCAGGCAGCCCGCAAGTCGCTGGCGAACGGCTTGGTTGTTCCATAACACGCCGCCAAATGCGCTGCGCTGCTTGACATAGGCTATGGTCATGTCGAGCGCAGTCTGCGCCTCGGCGCAGGCCAGCGCGCCCAGAACGATGCGTTCGTTCTGGAAGTTTTTCATCACCGCATAGAAGCCCCTGTTGACTTCGCCAAGCACGTTCTCAGCCGGCACCCGCACCTCGTCGAAAATCAGCTCAGCTGTGTCGGAGCAGAGCCAGCCGGTCTTGCTCAACGCGCGGCCCACCGAAAGGCCCTTTGTCCCCTTCTCGACCGCGAAGATAGTGATCCCGCGCGAGCCCTTGGCGTCAGGATCGGTCCTGGCGGCGACGAAGTAGAGATCGGCATGGACGCCGTTAGTGATGAACATCTTAGTGCCGTTCAGCTTCCAGTCGGAGCCATCCCGTGTTGCGCGGGTGCGCATGCCGGCCACATCCGAGCCAGCGCCAGGTTCGGTCACGGCGACGGCAGTGATCGTCTCGCCCGAGGTGATGGCAGGCATCCAGCGCGCCTTCTGCTCGGGTGTACCGGCGTTCTCCAGATGCGGCGAGGCCATGTCGGTATGCACCAGCACCGTGGCTGAAAAACCACCGAAGGTGGACCGGCCGACTTCCTCGGCCAGCATCACACTCGACGTGACGCCCAGTCCGGCGCCGCCATACTGTTCGTCATAGCGCATGCCGAGAAACCCGAGCGCGCCCATTTTACGCAGCACCTCGCGGGGTACCACGCCCTTCTCTTCCCAGGCTTCGCCCATGGGCTTCACCTCGGCCTCAATGAAGCGCCGCAGCTGGGCTCGGATTATTCGAATATCCTCGCCGAACGGGCCTGTGGCCGCGTCGATGGTCTCGTGTCTGGTCATGTCCTGTCCTCCGGATCGAGTCTCATCAGGGGTGCGCCGCCGGCTACCGTGTCGCCCGGCGCGCAGTAGATTTCGGCCACCAAGCCCGCGACCGGCGCGGACAGACTCTGCAAGAGTTTCATTGCCTCCAGCACAACGAGCGTTTCACCCTTGCTCACCTGCTCGCCCGGCGCCACGCGAACCTCGACCACCGCGCCGGGCATTGGGGCGGTAAGCGTGTCGGCGCCGCTGGCGGCGCCCGAAGCACGCTGCAGGTGCCGGCCCTTGAGCGTACAAAGCGACACGATCACCATGCCATCTGGCGCAGAAACATGCACCTGCCATCGCTCGCCGTGCCGCAGAACGTGCACGCGGCGAGCGAAGGGTGCTTCGTTCATCCAACCTGTCAGGCTTTCTGCGGACAGGCGCGCGCCTTCGACGCCAAGATCAGGACCGTCGGGCAATATCACCTTGACGCGCGCGCCCCGCCCCACGACCCTGATCGGCGCATCGGCGTCATCGCTCCAGTAGCAGGCTGCGCCCGGCTGCCCCGCAGCCTCCGTTAGCCGCCAAGCGCCAAGACTGTGCCAAGGAGTATTCGGCATGGGCGAAAGGTGCAGATGCAGGCAGAGCGCGGCCAGGGCGCGGGATTCGCCGTCGGGTACGGGGGCGGTCCAGCCGCACGGGAACATCTCGGCCAGCCCCCCGGTGTGGTGGTTCAGGGAGGCAAAGTCAGAATGGGTGAGAAGCGCCCGTTGATACGCGAGATTGACGCGGACTCCGCCCACTGCGAAGGAATCGAGGGCCTTGACCGTCCTCCGGATGGCCTCTGCGCGACCCGGGGCATGGACGATGAGTTTGGCGAGCATCGAATCGTAGAAATGCCCCACCACCGACCCTTCTTCCACTCCGCTGTCGAGCCGCACAGTTCGCGGTGGCGCCCATAACGTGATCGTGCCGGTTTCGGGGCGGAAATTCTCGGCCGGGTTCTCCGCGGCGACGCGGACCTCTATGGCGTGGCCACCAAGCGTAACGTCCTCCTGCGCAAACCCCAGTGCCTCGCCACGCGCGATGCGCAACTGCCACTCAACCAGGTCGATACCGGTGATGGCTTCGGTCACGGGATGCTCTACCTGAAGTCTGGTGTTCATCTCCAAGAAATAGAATTCGGCCCGCGCGGGATCGTACAGATATTCCACCGTTCCCGCCGAGCGGTAGCAAATGGCCCGCGCCAGTTGGACGGCAGCGCCATGCATGGCTGAGCGCAAAGCGTCGGGGATGCCTGGGGCGGGCGCTTCCTCGATCAGCTTCTGATGGTTGCGCTGAAGCGAACAGTCGCGATCGCCCAAATGCAGCACATTGCCATACGCGTCGCCCAGGACCTGCACCTCGATGTGGCGCACGCGCGGTGCATAGCGCTCCAAGAATATGGCCGGATCGCCAAAGACGCTTTTTGCCTCGGCTCGTGCTGAGGCGATGGCCTCGCCTGCCGCACGCATACTGGTGACGAGCCGCATTCCCCGCCCGCCGCCGCCGGCGCTGGCCTTGACCATGAAGGGCACGCCGAGCGTCTGTGCCTCCATGAAAAGCCGGTCATCGGACTGGTCCGCGCCGCTGTAGCCAGGCAGCACCGGTACGCCGGCCGCCTGGGCTGCGGCCTTGGCGTCTATCTTCGAGCCCATGCGCGCGATCGCCTGGGGTGAAGGTCCAATGAACGCCAATCCCGCTTCTTCCACGCGCGTCGCGAATTCGGCGTTTTCGGACAGGAAGCCGTAGCCTGGGTGAATCGCGGCCGCGCCGGTGCCCCGCGCCGCCCCAAGGATAGCGTCGATGTTCAGATAGCTTTCCGCTGCGGCAGCCGGACCGATGCAAACGGCGTGATCGGCCTCGGCCACGAAGGGCGCGTCTCGGTCAACTTCGGAGAAAACAGCCACGCTTTCCAGCCCCAGCTTCCGGCAGGCGCGCTGGATCCGGCGGGCGATCTCGCCCCGGTTGGCGATAAGGACGCGGGCGAAGCTCAAGTCACCCGCCATGAGGGCGTACCCTTGTTCAGGAAGCTATTGATCCCCTCAATGCCTTCTTCGGTTTCCCAAGCGTCGGCCAAGCGGTCCGCGGTATAGATCATGCTGTCTTCGATCCCATGGCCTGCTACATAGGCGATCAGCCGCTTGGTATCGGCAACTGCTCCGGGCGCGGCCTGCAGATGGGCGCTGACAACGCGTTCCACCGCAGCGTCCAGCGCATCCGGCGCGGCCACCTCCGTCAGCAATCCGATCCGCTCGGCCCGCTCGGTGCCGAACAGTGCACCGGAGAGCATCGTCTCGCGTGATGCAGCCTCGCCGATGCGCGCCACCACGTAAGGCGAGATGTTGGCGGGCAGGAGGCCGAGCCGCACCTCAGTCAGGCCGAACGTTGCGCCTTCGGCGCCGATGGCGTAGTCGCACACCGATATCAGGCCTACGCCGCCGCCATAGGCCGCCCCGTTGATTCTTCCGATCAGCGGCTTGGGCAATGTGTCGAGCCGGCGCAAGAGCCGAGCGAGCGTAGCACTCTGTTCCACCCGTTCCGCGCGGCTCTTTTGCACGTTCGAGGCGAACCAGTTGAAGTCGCCCCCAGCGCAGAAGCTCTTGCCGGCGCCGGTCAGCACCACGAGGCGCACCGCCTTGTCCTCAGCAAGCGCCGCCGCCGTTGCGCCGAGTTCCGAGATCAGCGCCGCGTTGAGCGAGTTGTGCTTGTCGGGACGATTGAGGATGACGGTGGCGACGCCGCGTGAGTCCACGTCGACCTGCAACGTTTCATGGCGATCATAAACCATTGTCTGTCCTTACATTCTGAAAACGGGTGTATGACGCCCCGTATCCGGAACCGAGGTCACTATCGCCAGGCACAGGCCCAGGATGTCGCGGGTCTGGCCAGGCTCGATCAGGCCGTCGTCCCACAGCCTCGAGGTCGCGTAATAGGGGTCGGACTGTTTGGCATATTGCGTACGCACCTCGGCCTCGATCCGTGCCAGATCGGCCTGCATATTAGCAGGGTCTCCGCCCTTCCCGCGCCGCAGCTCCAACATGACATTCGAGGCAATGTCGGCCGACATGGTTGCCAACTCCGCTGTGGGCCAGGCGAAGAGAAAGCATGGCGCGAACCCTCGGCCGCACATGCCGTAGTTGCCGGCGCCGTAGGAGCCGCCCACAATTACCGACAGCCGGGGCACCTTAGCCACGGACATGGCGTAGACCAGCTTGGCGCTATTCTTGGCGATGCCGCCGCGCTCGGCCTCGGTGCCGACCATGAAGCCGGAAATGTTGTGCAGGAATAGAAGCGGAATGTCGCGCTGGTCGCACATCGACACGAACTGCGCACCTTTCAGCGAGCTGTCGGAGAGCAGCGCGCCGTTGTTGCCGAGGATTCCGACGCGATAGCCGTGGATGCGGGCGGTTCCGCAGACGAGCGTCTCGCCCCAGCTCGGCTTGAATTCGCGGAACTCGCCTGCGTCGATCATGCGCAGCAGAAGCTCTCGTACATCATAGGGCTGCTTGCGATCGGCGCTGATAATCCCTAACAGCTCTTCGGGATCGTGCAGGGGTGCGGCGGTGGGTATATCCGGCGCCATCGGCCGCGTGAGGCCCAGGCTGGCCACAATGTCGCGCATCAGCGCCAGCGCGTGATATTCGTCTTCAGCCAGATGGTCGCTGACCCCCGAGACGCGGGTATGCATCTCTGCGCCGCCCAGCGTTTCGCCGTCCACCTCCTCATTGATCGCCACCTTGACGATCGAGGGCCCCCCAAGATGGATGCGCGCATTGCCGCGCACCATGATGACCTCGTCCGAGAGCGCCGGAATGTAGGCGCCTCCCGCCGTGCAACCGCCGAACACCGCCGAAATCTGCGGCAGACCGGATGCCGACATGTTGGTCTGGCGGAAGAAAGAATTGCCGAAATGCCGGGCATCGGGGAAGACCCGGTCCTGCTCGGGCAAGTAGGCTCCGCCGCAATCAACGAGGTAAAGACAGGGCAGACGGTTTTCCGCCGCGATCTCCTGCGCACGAATATGCTTCTTAACGGTTTCGTGGTAAAATGAACCACCTTTGACCGTGGCATCGTTGGCGATAACCATACAGGGCAGTCCGTGCACGATGCCAACGCCCGTCACTATCCCGGCGCCGGGCACATCTCCGCCGTATTGTCCGTAGGCCGCCAGCGAAGAAAGCTCCATGAACGCGGCACCGGGATCCACCAGCAGGTCGATTCGTTCGCGGACCAGAAGCTTGCCGCGGCTGCGGTGGCGTTCGACCATGTCGGCGCGACCGCCTGCGGTCGCTACGGCGATCCGCCCACGCAGTGTCTCGACACGCGCTTTTTGTGCTACGTGATTGCACCTGAAGGTTTCCGAGCCGATCAATACGGCCGATGTGAGTTCAACCATGAATTAAGCTTCTCGCTGTTCGAGCATTCCATTGAGAAGGATGTCGGCATATGCCGCGGCCAGCGTCTCGACGCTGCCGCGTTCGGGGTCGAACCATTCCAAGGTTGCATTCAGCGCGCCAATAAGCATCAGACGCAGACGACGGATATCGACGTTGCGCCGCACGGCTCCGACCTTCTGAAGGCGGGTCAGCAAGGCGTCCCACTCGGCCTCGTAGGCCCGGCGCGTAGGCAGATTGGCATCGCGGACGGATTGCGGCACCTGCCCGAAAATCCGCACATTGGCCGATGAGTAGTCACTGACGTCCAACAACGCGCGCAGGTGCGCCCTTATCGCTGCCCGAAGAATGGCGGCAGCGGGGCCGTCGGGATGTGTTAAAACAGCTCGGCGCATCTTCTCGTGGACGGCTAAGATACCCGCATCCAGAATGGCCACGACGATCTCGTCCTTTGAGCCGAAATGATAATAGATGCTCCCTGCCTTGATCCCCGCCGCCTCGGCGATCTTCCTCAGCGATACCGGGCCATAGCCCTGTTCGCGGAAAAGCCGCGCCGCAACATTCAGTATGCCGTCGCGCCCGACTGGGTTGCGAGTGGTAGCGGCTAACACTTTTTTCGCGACCACGGAGGTATCCAGCAGAGGCTCGTTGCATAACTAACATTTGTTAGCTTGGTTCCGCCGAAATGTCAACTATGCTTCAGCGGGTTTCACGCTTTAGGGATCGACCGGTTGCCTACCGCCGGTACCCAGACCCTTAAGGGCTCGCGACCGCATGGGTCAGATGGTGAAGCCACCTCCGCAGATCACGTATTGGCCCGAGATGAAGTTCGATTCGGGCAGGCAGAAAAGATAGACGGCACCAGCCGCCTCTTCGGGCGTGCCGACGCGTCCCAGCGGGATCATCCGCTCCATCTGGCTCAGCAGGTCTGGGTTGACTCCGACTTTGATCTCTCTGTTCCCGACGGTGATCTTGTTTGCGCCGCCGGCGCTGCCCTCGGTCAGACGGGTGCGGATCGGTCCAAAAGCCACGGCGTTTACGTTCACTTTGTAGCGCCCCCATTCCTTCGCCATGGTCCGAGTCAGGCCCAGGATTCCGGCCTTGGCGGCAGAATAGTTGATCTGGCCGGCATTGCCTCCGGTGCCGGCAATCGAAGAGATGTTCACTACTTTTCGGAATACCTCCTTACCGGCAGCAGCCTCTTCCTTGGCCCTGGCTGCGATCACCGGCTGTGCAGCGCGCAGGATCTTGAATGGGGCGGTCAGGTGCACGTCAATGATCGCCTGCCACTGCTCGTCTGTCATCTTCTGGACCACACTGTCCCAAGTGTAGCCCGCGTTATTCACGATGATGTCGAGCCCACCGAAGCTGTCGACTCCGGTCTGCACGAAACGTTCAGCGAAGCCCGTCTCTGTCACGCTGCCCGCGCAAACAACCGCCCGGCCACCGCTGGCGCGGATTGCGTCAGCGGTTTCGCTGGCCGGGTCGACGTCAAGATCGTTCACCACGACCCGCGCGCCTTCCGACGCCAGCTTCAGCGCGATCTCGCGCCCGATGCCACGGCCCGAACCCGAAACCAGAGCCACGCGGCCTTCAAGTTTCCCCGCCATGTCGTCTCCTCCGTTCGCCCGCCTCAGGCTTTCTCGTAAAGGGTTACCACACAAGCACCACCCAGTCCCAGATTGTGTTGAAGCGCCAGACGTGCGCCCTCGACTTGGCGCGCCCCGCTCGTTCCACGCAACTGCTGCACGAGTTCCGCACACTGCGCCAGGCCTGTCGCACCCAGCGGATGGCCCTTTGAGAGAAGCCCGCCTGAGGGGTTGGTGACATACTTGCCGCCATAGGTGTTATCGCCATCCTCAACGAGCTTCGCCGCCTCGCCGCGATTGCAGAGCCCAAGCGCCTCATATGTAATGAGCTCGTTGTGGGCGAAACAATCGTGCAGCTCGATTACATCCAGATCGCCGGGGCCGAAGCCGGCTGCCTCGTAGACCTGTTCAGCGGCCCGCCGCGCCATAGACCAACCGACGACCTCCCGCATGTCATGGGCGCTGAAGGTTTCGGGGCCGTCGGTCGTCATTGCCTGTGCGGCGATTCGCACAGATCTGTCGAGGCCGTTCTTTTCCGCAAATTCCTTCGAGCAGATTATCGCGGCCGCCGCGCCGCAGGTGGGCGGGCAGGCCATCAGCTTCGTCATGACGCCCGGCCAGACCACTTGCGCCTGCAGTACCTCTTCGGGCGTCACCTCCTGACGAAACAGCGCAACCGGGTTCTTCGCCGCGTGACGGCTGGCCTTGGCACGGATCCTGGCAAAGGTCTCAAGTGTTGTCCCGAATTCATCCATATGTGCCTTGCCCGCACCCCCGAAATACCGCAGCGCGAGGGGTACCTCAGCATTTCCGACTAGCCTGTCGGTCTCCGCGTCGAACGACACGAAAGGGCTGACGCGGTCGGTGAACATCGCGCCGATCGCGCCGGGCTTCATCTGCTCGAAGCCCACAGCGAGAGCACAATCGACAGCGCCGCTTTCCACCGCTTGGCGCGCGAGGAATAGTGCAGTCGAGCCTGTCGAGCAGTTGTTATTGACGTTGACCACCGGGATGCCGGTCATCCCCACTTGGTATAGCGCGCGCTGGCCGCAGGTACTGTCGCCGTAGACATAACCTGCGTAGGCCTGCTGTACCTTGTTATAGTCGAGGCCCGCGTCTTCCAGCGCGATGCGCGTGGCTGTACCGGCCATCACGTCGTAGCTCTCAGACTTCCCGGGCTTCTGAAACGGCACCATTCCGACACCTACGACATAGGCGTTGTCTTTCATTTAACGTTCTCCCATAATTGATTGTCGGGCTGAGCAACAATTTCCAGCAACGGAAGCGAGAGACAGCTTCCTTCGGCGTTCCGGGGCCTTTGCGGTCGCACCGTTACATCCTGAAAACGCCGTAATGAGGATCGCCGATCGGGGCGTTGAGGGCCGCAGAGATCGATATCGCCAAAGCGTTTCGGGTATCGACTGGATCGAGAATGCCGTCATCCCATATCTCTGAGGTCGAGGTATAGGCCTCTACGTCGCGCTTGTAGCGCTCCAGCACCGGGTCTCGGATCGCGGCGATCTCCGCGTCGGTGAGTTCTTTGCCCTCTCGCTGCAACTGGCGAATCTTCACGTCAGCCATAGTATTGGCCGCCTGTTCGGCGCCCATGACGCCGATCTCCGCCTGCGGCCACATGAACAGCGTCCGCCCGTCCCAGGCCCGGCCGCACATGCCGTAATTGCCGGCCCCGTAAGAAGCGTTGGCGATCACCGTGAACTTGGGCACCGCCGAGCCGCCTTGCGCCATCAGCATTTTCGCTCCGTCCTTGGTGATCCCGCGTTCCTCGTATTGACGGCCGACCATGAAGCCGGTGATGTTCTGGAAGAAGACCAGCGGGGTACGGTTCTGATTACAAAGCTGGATGAAATGCGCTGCCTTGAGCGAACTATCGTTGAACAGCACCCCATTGTTGGCGAGAATCCCGACCTTGAAACCCCAAATGTGGGCGAAACCGCAGACCAGGCTAGTGCCGTAATCGGGCTGGTATTCGTGGAATCGGGATCCGTCCACAATGCGCGCGATCACCTCACGCATGTCAAACTGGGTTTTGCGGTCCTTCGGAATGATGCCATAAAGCTCTCGAGGGTCGTAGAAAGGCTCTTCGATCGGCGCAGTCGCGATCACCGCTTTTTGAGGCTGCTTCCACTGACTCACGACTTCGCGAGCGAGCGCGAAGGCATGTGTCTCGCTGGCAGCGCGGTAATCGCCGGTGCCCGACACACTGGTGTGCATGATCGCGCCGCCCAGTTCCTGGACGCCAACTTCCTCTCCGGTCGCCGCCTTCACGAGAGGCGGACCGCCGAGAAAGATCGCACCACTGCCTTCGATGATAATGTTGTAGTCGCTCAATGCCGGGACATAAGCACCGCCGGCCGTACAATGCCCGCCGACGATGGCCAGTTGAGGCACGTTCATTCGGCTGAGGATCGTCTGATTGCGGAATACCCGCCCGCCGAGATAGCGGTCGGGAAAGACGCCATGCTGGAGCGGCAGAAATCCGCCCGCGCTATCACAGATGTGCACGACCGGCAGGCGGTTCTCGATGGCGATATCCAGAAGCCGCACGATCTTCTTGACGGTCAGCGGATACCAGGCCCCACCCTTGACACTTGCGTCATTGGCGTGGATAGCGACCTCGCGCCCCTGCACAATTCCGATGCCCGTCACAACACCAGCACCTGGTACCGTGCGGTCATATGCCCGGCATGCGGCGAGAGTGGAAAACTCCAGAAATGGTGTCCCGGGGTCGAGCAGCAACTCGAGCCGCTCGCGTACGGATAGCTTGTTCTGCCGCGCCAGACGGTCGAGGTCGCGCCGCGGGCGTTCGTAGCGGGCAGCGTGCTGGTGCGCATGAAATTCTTTCAGGCGTCTGGTCATGGCGACGTAATTTTCCCTGTACTCGCCGGCCGTGACATCGATACGGCTCTGGATCTGGCGCATCTTATTCCTCCTCGGGCGCAAGGCGCGCCAGAACGTCCTTGAGGCCGAAGCCCTCGCCGGGAGCAAACGGAACTTCGGCTACCACGCCGTCGCGGGGCGCGCTTAGCGTGGTTTCGAGTTTCATGCTCTCGATCACGAGGATCGTCTGGCCCTTTCCGACCCGGTCGCCGGGTCCAGCCGCGACCGAGACAACGACCCCCGGCATCGGGGCCAGGATCTTGTCCTGACCGGTACCTGTGCCACCTTCAACCTGCTGGTCGGCCGGATCGGTGCGCCCTATCTCGTAGGCACGCCCATACAGGTGGATGAATGTCGCCGTCTTGCTCACCGTTAGACGCAGCGGGATGCTCCGCCCATCGAGTTCCAGCAAGAAAGCGCCCTTGCCATGCGAGCGGGTCAGGGAACAGTGCACGGCCCGACCCCGTGCGTGCACGACATATCCCTTGCCGGTATGGGCCAGCCAGATTGGAAATTCCTCGCCGCGAATCTCGAGTAACCGCCGCATCAGTTTCTCCACGCACCCATCAGCCGGTGCATCTCCGGTATCTCGTCGACTGCTCGGACAAGCCGGACGTCTGACAGAGCCGCCGCGGCCAGCAGTATATCAGTCACGTCGTCACCGGGGGCGGTCAGCACCGGCGCCTCCTCGGCGAGAAACCCCGTTGAGACGTCGCCTGCGAGGAAGCGCGGATGTGCCAAAATTGCATCGAGGTAGCCGGTGTTCGTGGTAACACCCAGGATGACGTAATCCTGTACCGCAGCCCGCGCACGCGCGATCGCAGCGGCGCGGTCAGGGCCATGAACAATGAGCTTGGCAAGCATCGGATCGAAATCGGTCGTCACCTTGCTGCCTTCCAGAATGCCGCTATCCACCCGAACGCCCGGGCCCTGCGGCTCTTCCATCAGAAGCACCTCGCCAATGGCCGGCCGGAAATCGGCGGACGCATCCTCCGCACAGATGCGCAACTCGATGGCGTGACCGGTCTGCCGAATTTCGGCTTGGGCGTGGCTAAGTCCTCCACCGGCAGCGATGCGTAGCTGTTCAGCCACCAGGTCTATGCCGGTCACCATTTCCGTCACCGGATGTTCGACCTGCAATCGTGTATTCATCTCAAGAAAATAGAATGCCCCGTCGGGCGCATAGATGAACTCCACCGTACCTGCGCCGCGATAGTTCACCGCGCGCGCGATACCGGCAGCGGTCTTGCAAATTTCCGCCCGCTGCTCAGGATTCAGTGCCGGCGAGGGTGTTTCCTCGATGATCTTCTGGAACCGGCGCTGTATCGAGCATTCGCGCTCCCAGCAGTGGACGACATTGCCGCGGCCGTCACCCACCACTTGCACTTCAATGTGCCGCGGACGCTCGATATAGCGCTCGGCGAACAGCCGTCCATCGCCGAAATACCGCTTTCCCTCGCGCCTTGCGGTCTCGATCTCCGCCTCCAGTGACGCGTCCTCGCGCACCACACGCATTCCTTTGCCGCCGCCGCCGGCGGAGGGCTTGATCAGGAGCGGGAAGCCGACAACACGGGCGCGCTCGACGAAATTTGTAGGATCGTCGTCCTCGATCGCTGCAGGCGCGACCGGAAAACCGCGTTCCGCGACGAAGGCGCGGGCGCGCACCTTGTCGCCCATCAGGTCGATGACGTCCTCGGTGGGCCCGACAAACATGATGCCGGCGGCGTCCAAGGCACGCACAAAGGCGGCGTTTTCGGCGAGAAAGCCATAGCCGGGATGCACGGCATCCGCACAGACCCGTCGGGCTGCCGCAACGATCTGATCGATATCGAGATAGGCTGCGACCGGGGTGGGCCCTTCGACCTCAACCACTTCGTCGGCGATCAAATGCGCGCTACCTGTCAGTTCGTTCCGGTGCCGCAACACCGCGACAGCCAAACCCCGCGCCCGGGCAGTGCGCACGATGCGTGCCGCGATTTCCCCCCGGTTTGCCACGAGAAGCTTATGGATCGGCATGGCTGGTTCGCACCTCATGCCGCGTACTGCGCCGACAAGCCGTCGCGCGCGGCAAGCTCGGCCGGAACGGACACTCCGATATCCAGCAGGATCTGACCGTAACCCTTGCCTTGTGGATCGATGCGGACGGAGGCGATTCCACCGCCACCGAGGGAGTCGTGCAGCATGAAGTTCAATGCGTGGATTCCGGGCAGTTCGTATCCCTCAACGGGCCCCTCGCAGACATGCGCGAAATAGTTCCTCACCCGCTCTTCGGTGAGCGCAGTGCGGATATAGGGCAGATATTCGGGCTTCCGCGCGATCACCCCGATGTTGGCGATGTTGCCCTTGTCGCCCGAGCGCGCCCAGGCCAACGCAACCAGCGGTACCGTCACGGCGTCCGCGCCCGGATCGCCCGCTTCGCCGCGATACGGCTTGGGCACGGGAAGGGTCACCGCCTCCCCCGCTACCTGAACCGGCGCCGGCTTGCCGCCCACCTCCACCGTGACGGGTGTATCGGTCTTCGGGTGCAGGAACGAGAAAAGCCGCACGACCGGCTGCACCTTCGGCCGCCCTGCGAAGAAGCCGGTCAGCCCTTGCGCCGAGGAAACCGCCATCGGCGCGATCTCGCCGGCGAAGATATTCAGTGCGTCGCGATCGTCATGAACCGCGCCGATCTTCAGAACCACCTCACGGGTCCGGGCGCGGGCGTTCGCCCCATAGGCGGCCTCCGCGCCCAGCACTTCCACACTGACCTGCCGGAAGTCGCCGAGATTGCGCCCGCGAAAAATGCGGCGGCAGCGCGTGAGGATCGCCTCGGCCACGCGTTCCGCCTTGGCCGGCGCATCAATCGCGGCCAGCGTCAGCGTGGTGACCGCCCGCCAGCTATCAGCATAAGTGGCCGAAACCTTGTAGCTGTCGGTGCGCCCCAGTCCCCGCGCGCCCTTCACCAGCACCCGGTTGGACCCCACCTGCTCCAACCTCACCTGCGACCATTCGCAGATCACGTCGGGAAGTATATAGCGCTGTGGATCGCCAATCTCGTAGAGCATTTGCTCGCCGACCGAGGCCGGCGCCACCAGCCCTCCCGTACCGGCCGTCTTGGTCATGATGAAGCCGCCATCAGCGGAGACCTCGACGATCGGCATTCCCATATCGTCCCAGCCGGGCACCTCCCGCCAGTCGGTGAAGTTGCCGCCTGTGCCCTGCGGGCCACATTCAATCAGATGGCCCGCGAGCGAACCCTGGGAGAGCCGGTCCCAGTCCTCGTCGCCCCAGCCGAACTCATGCATCAGCGGCCCAAGCGCCACGGCGCTATCAGCGCAACGGCCAGTCACCACGATATCGGCACCCGCGTCGAGGGCGGCCGCAATCGGTCGTGCACCGAGATACGCGTTCATGCTCATCAGCTTGCCGGGAAAGGGCGCGCTCGAAAACATCTCGGTAACGCCACGATCGCGCAGTTCGTCCGACCTGTCCAGCAGGTCATCGCCCAGTACCGCCCCGATGCTGATGTTGACCCCGGCCGTCTCCGCCGCCTTGGCCAGGGCATCACGGCAGCCGCGCGGATTGACCCCACCGGCGTTGGCGACAACCTTGATCCCCCTGCGCTTGAGCTCAGGCAAGAAGGGCGCAACTGCCTGGACAAAGTCTGGGGCATAGCCCGCTTCCGGCGACTTCGTCCGCGCCCGAGCAAGCAGCGACATCGTGATCTCGGCAAGATAGTCGAAAACAAGATAATTGATGCGGCCCCTCGTCACCAATTGGCCGATCGCCTCGGGCGTGTCGCCCCAGAATCCCGAGGCGCAGCCGATGCGCACAGTTCGACCAGTCATCGCAACCTCCCCTGTCGACCGTTGGATCGGGCCGACGCCGATGGAAAGCTTCTGCCTTTCCTCCAAGCCTGTGCCTAAAACCAAGCATGCAGCTCGACACTACTTGAAACGTTTTCTAACATATGTTTGATTCCAATCAATAGGCAAGTCGCCCAGTCATTGGGAGGATCAAAGATGAATGTCCAGGCCGGGCCAGACATAGCCGCGCTCGAGGCCATAAAGGCCAACTATTCGCTTACGCCCGAACAACGGCAGATCGTTGACCACGTGGATCGGGTTGCGCGCGAGATTCTTCATCCTTTGCAAGGTAAAATGGATGCGGAAGAATGGTGGCCCGACGATTTGTTTCGGCAGATGGGCGAGATCGGACTGCTCGGCATTACTGCGCCCGAGGAGCTGGGCGGCAGCGGCCAGAATGAATTTACCCAGGCCCTAGTGTCAGAGACCATCTCGAAATGGAACCCGGCCGTCGGACTTTCGCACGGCGCGCACGACAACTTGTGCCTTAACAATATCCTCAGGAACGGCTCGGAAGAGCAGGTGCAGAAATACGTTCCCGGCCTGTGCTCGGGGAAGCTGGTCGGCGCACTCGGGCTCACCGAACCCGGCGCGGGCTCGGATGCGCTGGGCTCGATGGCCACGAGGGCCGTACGCGACGGCAACGACTATGTGATTAACGGCTCCAAAATCTACATTACCAATGGTCCGATTGCGGATGTCATCCTGGTTTATGCAAAGACTGATAAATCAAAGGGCGCCAAGGGAATATCCGCCTTTATCGTCGAGACCGACAATCCTGGCTTCAAGGTGGCGCAGAAACTCGACAAGATGGGATTCCGCGGCTCACCCACAGGCGAGCTGGTCTTCGAGGATTGCCGCGTGCCCGCGTCGGCCATGATCGGGGTCGAGAACAGCGGCGTATCGGTAGTGATGAGCGGGCTCGACTTGGAGCGCGCGATGGTCGCTTCGATTTGCGTAGGGATGGCCGAAAGGGCCCTGGAGCTTGCGCTCGATTACGCCAAGATCCGCGAACAGTTCGGCAGACCGATCTCCAGCTTCCAGATGGTTCAGTCAAAGCTCGCGGAAATCTATATTGAAGTCGAAACGGCACGCGCCTTCGGCTATCGGGCGCTCGCGGCCTGCGTCGGCCTGCCTAAAGGCGCCGGCGGACGCGGCGAGATCCATAAGCTTACCGCCGCCGCCTGCCTATACGCGGGTGAAGCTTTCAACAAGGCTGTCACCGAAGCGTGCCATATCCATGGCGGTTCGGGCTACATGCAGGATACCGAGATCAACCGGCTGTTCCGTGCCAACAAGCTGCTGGAAATCGGTGCGGGCACCAGCGAGGTGCGAAAGATCATCATTGCCGAAGAACTTCTGCGCGTCTGAAAAACGGGATAAACATGAGCCAGCAATTGCGCAATGCCCCCGGCCTTCCCACCTACTTCCTGAGCGACGAGCAGCAGGCGCTGGCCGATCAGGCATCTCGCTTTTTCTTTTCCGAGTTTCACCACCTGAACGCCGAGATGGACGACACCGACGACCTGTCGCCCTCCGTCTTTCCCAAGCTGGGGGAGATGGGCTATTTGGGACTGAACGTCTCGCCGGAATATGGCGGCGCAGGGCTCGACTTCACGTCGGCCTGCGTCATCACCGAAGAGCTGTCGCGCGCCTCGGCGGCGATCGGTCTGAGCCATGTTGCCCACGACAATCTTTGCGTCAACAACATCTACCGCAACGCCAATGAGGATCTGCGGCGAAAGTATCTGCCGGGCCTCTGCGATGGCTCGCTGATTGGCGCCCTGGGCCTGACCGAACCCGGCGCAGGATCGGACGCGCTCGGTTCGATGCGGACGACCGCCCGAAAGGACGGCGACCAGTACGTGCTCAACGGATCAAAGATCTACATCACCAATGGCCCAATCGCCGATATCGTGCTGGTCTACGCCAAGACCTCGCCCGAGAAGGGCGCCAAGGGAATTTCTGCCTTCATCGTGGAAACCGACACTCCAGGCTTCAAAGTGGCGCAAAAGCTAAACAAGATGGGGTTCCGGGGCTCGCCGACAGGCGAGTTGGTGTTTGAGGATTGCCGGGTGCCGGCTGCAAACATGGTGGGCAGACTGGATGGTGGTGTGGCGGTGACAATGTCGGGACTCGATCTTGAACGCGCCATCGTCTGCTTCAACGCGGTGGGCATCGCGCGGCGGGCATTGGAGATATCCATCGACTATGCCAAAACGCGCCAGCAGTTCGGAAAGCCGATCGCCAATTTCCAGATGGTGCAGTCCATGCTGGCCGAGATGTATACCGAGATCGAGGCGGCGCGCAGCCTGTCGCTGCGCACCGCCGCCATGTGCGAGGGTCTGGAGGAAGGGCAAGGCGGGCGTGGCGAGATCCACAAGCTGACGGCTGCTGCGATCTTCAAGGCTGCGGCAGCGACCTCCTTCGTGCTGGATCGCGCCGTGCAGATACACGGCGGATCAGGCTACATGCGCGACACCGAGGTGAACCGCCTCTATCGGACTGGGCGGGTGCTCGAGGTAGGAGCCGGCACGCAGGAGGTCCGCAAGCTCATTATCTCCGGCGAACTGCTGAAGAACTGAGGCCCGGCACATGCGAGAAAAGCAGGTTCAGCGCCGCTTCGCCGCCAACCTCATGTTAGGGCAGGTTGCGCTCGTGACCGGCTCGGGCTCCGGCATGGGTCGCGCCACAGCGCTTGAAATGGCCTCCTGCGGAGCCAGCCTGGCGCTTCTCGCCCGTCGTGAGGAGCCGCTTGAGGAAACCGCCGAGATGATCCGCGCTATGGGCGGCGAAGCCTTCGTTGTGCCGGGCGACACCCGCGACGAGAAGAGCGTCGAGGCGGCGATGCTGAAGATCAAGCACCACTACGGTCGGCTCGATGTGCTTGTGAACAATGCCGGCGGTCAGTATATCGCCGCCGCCCGCGATATCACCAATAAAGGGTTCGAGGCGGTTATCCGCAATAATCTGATCGGCTCATGGCAGATGACGCGAGCCGCCGCCGACCACTTCATGTTTGAAAATGGTGGCTCGATCATATTCGTAACCGCAATCTCGGCCCGCACCGCACTAACGGGCTTCGCTCATACCGTTGCCGCGCGAGCGGGCGTCACAGGCTTGATGAAGACGCTCGCCGCCGAATGGGGTGAATACGGCATCCGCCTGAACTGCGTCGCTCCCGGTACGATCAAGACGGAGGCGCTCGGTCGCTACCCGATCCCGCCGGAAAAATGGCAGGAACTAAACCGATCTGTCCTGAACCGCATGGGCGCGGCGGAAGACGTCGCCGGGACCATAATATTTCTTGCCTCCAAGCTCGGTTCCTTCATCACCGGCGAAGATGTCTATGTTGACGGGGGAGAAACCCTGCATTTGGGCCACGACGCCCGTGACATGATCCATCCGGGCATGTTTCAGGAGCGTCAGCGGGGGGACGGGAAACATGAGTGAACCCGTCGTCCTGATCGAGGTTGCGAATCGCATCGCGACAGTGACGCTCAACGAGCCAGGGAGACGCAATCCCGTCACCGGCAATGGGATGATCTCGGGGCTGCTCGACGCTTTTGACCAGGCGCAGCGCAATGCTGAAGTGAGCGTTATGATCCTGACCGGCGCAGACCCGGCCTTCTGTGCGGGCGGCGACATCAAGGAAATGGCCGACCGTGAGAGCGTGTTCCGTAAAGATCCGCTGGCCGTGGCGGACAGCTACACCAACGGCATTCAGCGGGTGCCGCTCGCGCTCTACAATCTCGACATACCGACGATCGCGGCTGTCAATGGCCCCGCCGTGGGCGCGGGCTGCGACTTGGCGATGATGTGCGACATGCGTGTCGCGTCGGAGAGAGCGAAGTTCGGCGAGGTGTTTTTGAACCTCGGAATCATTCCTGGCGACGCTGGCAGCTGGTTCCTTCTGCGGCGCCTCGGTTACCAGAAAGCAGCCGAGTTGACATTCACGGGGCGGATGGTCGGGTCCGAGGAGGCATTGGAGCTTGGAATGGTACTTGAGGTCGTGCCGCACGGCGATCTCATGGCGCGGGCGCGGGAGCGTGCGGCCGTGATTGCGGCCAAGCCGCCCCGCGCGGTGCGCGTCGCCAAGAGGCTGATGCGAAATGCCGAACGGATGGATCTGCCGGATTTCCTGAACACCGCGGCTGCCTATCAGGCGCTGATGCACCATACCAAGGACCATCACGAAGCTCTTGCCGCATTCCTCGAGAAACGAAATCCCATGTTCCTTGGCAACTGACAGACCGAGTTTGCTGATGACCCAACCAGACCAGAAGAAACTTGATCAGATCGCCAGGATGTGGAGCCATCGTGGACGTGGTTTGATTACGGAAATGGACCTGAAGATCGAAAAGGTCGCGATCGACGGCGTTCTGGTCAGGATGCCGTTCAACCCGTCGTTCTGCGCCGACGAGGAGAAAACCCTGCTGCATGGCGGGGTGCTGACGGCTCTTCTCGACAGTGTGTTCGGGCTTGCGAATTTCGTCGCGATCGACGGGATCAGCAGCATGGCCACAATCGATCTTCGCGTCGATTACCTGCGTCCGGCCAGATCGCAGGCCGATATCATGGTGCGCGCTGAATGCTTCCGTCAGACCCGGCATATCGCCTTCGATTCGGGCAGTGTCTGGTTCGATGAGTCGGATCAGGCCGAAGTGGCCCGTGGCACTGCGACTTTCGCGCTCACGCGGGGCGAGGTCAGCATTTTCGACGCGATGACGCAAAGTAGGGTCTCCAAATGACGCCGGATCGTGCAACTCAGCAGCTCAGGAAAGTACCGTTCTTCCAGTTTCTCGATTTCGCGATCACCGGGCTTGATGAAACGCATGCGGTCGCGACGATGCCGTTCGCCGAGCGACTAGTCGGAAATCCCATCATGGAATATTACCATGGCGGGATAATCGCTAGCTTCATGGAGGCGGTCGCCGCGATCTGTGTTAGCCATGGCCCCGATCTGCAGCCGCCGAAACCGATCAATCTGACGGTTGACTACCTGCGCCCAGCTGTCAAAGGGCCACTGATGACGGAAGCCACCGTGAGTCGGAAAGGCAAACGCATGGCAAGCGTGCGGACAACCTGCTGGCAGGATGACACCTCCCGGCCGGTAGCCGAAGGAGTGTATCACTTCCTGATGGTTTGAAGCCTGCTTCTCCGGGCGCTCGCCTATGTGATCTCCGGGGCTGAGTCGTTGGCCGAAATGCCGTCAAGAAGCAATTTGATAATCAGATCCGTGAAAGCTGGAAGCGTGTAATATCCGCGTCGGTTACACTTTCCAGGATCGAACCATTCGACCGTCCAATTCAGCGCGCCCAGCATTGCCTGGCGTAGCGGAACCACCTTGATGTCGGAGCGCAAGGCTCCGCCCGCCTGCGCCTCGCGCAACAGCTGATCCCAGACCTTTGCGTATTCGTGTCGAATAGCCCGGTGGCGCGAGCGAATCTCTTCCGGCAACATTCCATAGATGCGGATGTTGGCGGAGGTAAATTCGCTTGCACGGAACAAATAGACCATGTGGGTGGCGATCGCTGTCGCGATGCGGTTTACATGATCCTCCTTGTCCGGCCATGCGGTGATCGCATGGTTGACGCCTTTTAGGAGATCACGCAGGCCCAGGTCGAGCACCTCGTCGAGAACTTCCTCTTTTGAGCCGAAATGGTAATACACGCTACCTGCCTCGAGGCCCGCTTCCGATGCGACCCGGCGCATAGTTGCGGCCTTGTACCCGCTCTCTCGCAAGATTCGCGCGGCCGCGCGAAGAATTTGATCGCGGGTTCGTTCGGCCTTCCCTTTCGGCTCGAGTCCATCCGCTGGGCCAATGGATTCGACCGACACACTGGCCGCTCCGACACGGTTTGTGCACATGCCGTCGAGCAGCAGTTTCGATAAGCGTTCCGACAGCACACTTACCGGATATCGTTTGCTGTCATACCATTCCGCTGTCCAGTTCATAGCTCCGAGGACGAACTGGCTGACCAGGACGGCCGGGATATCACTGCGCAGATCGCCAGCGTCCTGATGCCGCTGCAAAAACGATCGCCAGAGTTGCGCATAGGCCTGGCGCAACGGCCGATGCGCTCTGCGGCGCTTGTCAGAAAGCATAGGGAAGTTCCTGATATTTGCCGAAGTGAAATCGCTTTCTTTCAGAAGGAAACGAAGATGGGCATCGACAAGTTGCGCGAATGTCGTCCGGAGCGGGTCACCTTCCGCCCGCGCCCGTTCGACGATCTCCCGAATTTGCTCGTAGAGCTGCCTGACCCCCATATCGAGGACATCATCCAGGATCTGGTCCTTTGACTTGAAGTGATAATAGATACTGCCAGCTTCCAGCTTCGCAGCCTCTGCGATCCGCCGCATGGTTGTTGCGTTGTATCCCTCATTGCTGAAGAGCTTCGCCGCCGCCAGGAGGATGGCCTGACGCGTCTGCACCGATCTGCTGTACGGCTCGTCATCGGGGCTATGGACAAGGACTTTTTCCATGAAACTCTCTTTAAACACTGGACATCAGTTTATCGGTTGCGGTATTTCGAACAAGTGTTAGAATACGGCCGGTCGGATGTGGCGACGACTCTGGCATAGGGAGAAAGCGGGAATGCGCGGACTGAAGGGCAAGAGGGTAATCGTCACGGGTGGCGGAAGCGGAATCGGGCGAGCAGTTTGCTCAAGGTTTGCAGAGGAAGGAGCCGAAGTTGCAGTCTTCGACCTCAATGAAGAAGGAGGCCGGAAAACCGTCAGCTCGATCAAGGATGCAGGCGGCAAGGCGTACGCATACACTGTCGATATTACCGACCGCAAGGCCGTGGATGCCGCAGTCGCTGATTTCGAAGCGAGCCGTCCGATCGACGTTCTGGTCAACAATGCCGGCTGGGACGCGATCAAACCGTTCCTCGATACCGACCGGGCGCTTTGGGACAAGGTCATCGACATCAATCTGTATGGGCCGCTCAACATGCATCATGCCGTGTTGCCCGGCATGGTCAAGAACCGCTCTGGCCGCGTGGTCAACATCGCTTCCGATGCTGGCCGCGTCGGTTCGTCGGGCGAGGCCGTCTATTCGGCCTGCAAGGGCGGCATAATATCTTTCACCAAGACGCTCGCGCGTGAACTGGCGCGGCATGGCATCCAGCTCAATGCCGTCGCGCCGGGGCCGACTGATACGCCGCTATTCGCGCAGGTAGCCCAGGGCGAGACCGGCGCAAAAATAGCTGAAGGCCTGAAGCGGGCCATCCCGATGAAGCGGCTGGCTCAGCCAAGCGACTTCCCGGGCATCATCTGTTTCCTTGCATCGGAGGACGCCGGCTTCATCACCGGCCAAGTGATCTCGGTCTCCGGTGGGTTGTCGATGCACGGTTGATCGTCCGTGACAGCACCGCGGAGTTAGTAGCGTCGAGATCTGTTTTGAGTTCCCTCCCCAACTGGCCGTGCTACTGGCGCGGCCTTTTTTTCTTCGAGAGAAGTGGAAAAGTTCCAGATAGAATGCGACAGCCGCAGTGTAAGGACGCTGAAGGCGTTCCTCCGGAACTGCGACGGGAGCAGCTATGGAGGAAATCGCCGACCGCGCCGGCGCCTGTGCTGAGCGGTTCTGGCGAAGACCTCAGTCGCGCAGCTGTCCGTTTCAGCAGGCTCTCATCTGAATCGGGCGTGGCTCCAATTCAATCCAACTACCCGCCTGATTCCAAGAATTTTCCGGATTATTCGGGCGTGGGCCTCGCTGGAAACTGCGGGCCAGCTGCAGCCGCCCTGTTTCAGGCGGTCAGAGTGCACCGAGACCGGTGAGGTTACGTCCGATCACCAACGTCTGTATCTCGGTGGTGCCATCGGGATTGGCATGACTTTGGCGTTGCGGAAGTGCAGTTCCACCGGGAATCCCTTGGTGATCGCGTTACCGCCGTGGATCTGCGCCGCATTACTGGATCTCGACAGCCATCCCGGTGGCGTACCACTTTGCCATCGAGGTCTGAGTGTCGCAGCGAACGCCAAGCCCAAGAAGCTGCGACCCGCGCTGGCAGAGAAGCCGGGCCGTATCGAGTTGGGTAGCCATGTCAGCCAGGTTCGCACGTCAGTCAGCGTCAGGAGTAAGCATCAGTTCGGCTCGGCCTCAATCCAGGTTTCCAGGACGTGTCGCTGAATTTTGCCGCTGGTCGAGCGCGGGAAATCCCCAGAAGCGATGAAGCGGATCTCACGCGGTCGCTTATAGCCGGCCAGCTGCTCGCGGCAAAGCCGCATCAGTTCGTCGGCATCGGGGCCGTCGGCGTGCCGTGCGACGAAGGCCACCGGGCGTTCGCCCCAGCGCTGGTCCTTGACCTTCACCACGGCGGCGTCGATTACCTGCGGATGAGTCAGCAGTACCCGCTCGATCTCGGCCGGATAGACGTTCTCCCCACCCGACTTGATGAGGTATTTGGCGCGGTCCACGAAGTCGATGGTGCCGTCCGCATTGCGGCGGAAAACGTCGCCCATGTGGAAAAAGCCGCCGCGGAAGTCGTGGGCGTTGGCCTCATCGGCATTCCAGTACCCGGAAAACAGAGTGGGTCCGCGCACGGCCATTTCTCCGGGCGTTCCCTCCGCCACCTCACGCCCCTCCGGATCGACGAGCCGCACCTCGCAGAAGGCGCTGGCGCGCTTGGAGAGACGTTTCGGTGCGGCGCCCACCGGAATCAGCTCGGCGGTGGCCGGCGGCAGCCCCGTTTCGGTCGCGCCGAAGGAGTTGAGATAGGGCGCGCCGATCAGCGACGTGAGTTCTGCAATCTGATGCGGTGGCACCAGATCGGCCATGGCGCCGCAGACCCTGACGCCTCTGATCGGCAGGGGATTGGCGTGACGTTCTGCGATGAAGGTCTCGATCGCACCGGGCATCATAACGAACCAGCCGACCTTATGGCGGCTCAGCCCCTCATTGATAACGGCCAGTTGCAGGCCGTCTACGATCACCACGGGGCCACCCCGCAAGACCGTGGCGAGCGCATGGTCGGTCGAAGCCATATGGAACATCGGCGCCCAGGCGATGAAGGCGTCATCAGGTTCGAGCCCGAGTTGCGCCGCAAAGACCAGGGAACGCGCGATATGGGCGCGATGACTGATGAGCGCGCCCTTGGGCAACCCCGTGGTGCCGGAGGTGTAGAGAATGGTCAGGCCCGACTCAACGTCATTGACCAGCGCGCCAATGCGCGGGTCGGACACTGCTCCCGCCAGTGCAGTCTCCCAGTCCGGACCGATTTCCAGAACCGGCAGGTTCGAGACAGCGTCTAAGGCCGCGCGCAATTCAGGCTCTACTACGGCCAGAACCGGTTCGACCAGGTCGATGCAGTGCTTCAGCTCAGGTGCGGCCAGTCTCCAGTTCAGGCAGGCGACAATGGCACCGATTCCCGCAGCGGCCAGTTGCAGCTCCAGATACTCGCTGCGGTTATGCGATAGGATCGCCACCCGGTCCCCCGGCCTCACACCCCGCGCCAGAAGCACCGCCGCGAGACGGTCCACACGGTCCAGAAGGGTGCCGTAGCTGAGCCTTTTTTCTCCGTCCTCGAGTGCAAGCGCCCCTTCTTGCACGCGCGCTCTCGTGCGAAACATTGAATAGACATCGGCCTGCCCCGCTCGGTCCACCTCCGGCACCATGATGCTTCTCCCAGGTGTTCGATCCCGATTCTCACAAAGACTGGGCCAGCCGCACCCCTTCATCAATGGCACGCAGCGCATCGAGTTCAGCCGCCTCAGCCGCACCGCCGACCATCGAGGCGGAAATTCCCCGTGCCGTCAGCATATCGTACAGCGTCCGATCCGGTTCCTGTCCAGTACAGAGGACAATCGTGTCCGCGGCGACAACCCTTACCTCGCCGTTCAACACAATATGGAGCCCTTTGTCGTCGATCCGCTCATAGACCACACCTGCCAAGGTCTCGACTCCATGTTTGCGCAACGCGTTCCGAAGGATCCAGCCGGTCGAAACTCCAAGTCCCTGCCCCTGCTTGCTCGTCTTGCGTTGAAGCATCACTACTTTGCGCTTCGCAGGCAACTCAGCCAGCGGATCGCCCGCCAGCGCGCCGTCTTTCCTGAACTGTCCGTCCACACCCCATCTTTCGAAAAAGGCTGCGTTCTCGTTGGCCTCAGCCGATTGGGTAACAAGGAACTCGGCTACGTCATGGCCGATCCCGCCCGCGCCCATGATGGCCACGGTCTGTCCTGCCTCCCGTGCGCCGGAGAGGATCTCGGCATATGTCGCGACCTTGACATGATCGACGCCCGGAACGCCCGGGATGCGAGGGGTCACGCCGGTGGCGATCACCACATGATCAAACCCGGCAAGATCGTCCGCAGTTGCGCGACAGCCCAGCCGGAGGGTGACACCGTGCTTGCACATCTGAGCAGTGTAATAACGTAACGTTTCGTCGAACTCGCGCTTGCCCGGGACCGCACGCGCCAGTTGGAGCTGTCCGCCTAGCCGGTCCTCGGCCTCGAAAAGCGTGACCGCGTGGCCAAGCCGCGCAGCCTCGGCCGCGGTGGCCATACCCGCCGCCCCGCCGCCGACGATCGCCAATTTCTTTGGGGTCTCGCTCGGCGTGTCACGGAATTCCGCCTCGCGGCCGGCGCGCGGATTGACCAGGCAGCTTACCGGACGATCCGAGAAGATGAAATCTAGGCATGCCTGATTGCAGGCGATGCAGGTGTTGATCTCATGGGCTCGACCTTCGCGCACCTTCCTCACGAAATGAGGATCGGCGAGGAAGGGCCGCGCCATCGAGACCATGTCGGCATCTCCAGAGGCCAGGATGTCCTCGGCGACCTCAGGGGTGTTGATCCGGTTCGAGGCTATTACCGGGATTGAGACCGCCGCCTTCACGTTCGCCGCCGCCTGCCGCCAGGCGCCACGCGGCACCGGATAAGCGATCGTCGGCACGCGCGCCTCATGCCAGCCAATTCCGGTGTTCAGGATATCTGCGCCGGCGATCTCGATCTTGCGTGCGAGCATGGCAATCTCTTCTGCGGGCGCGCCGCTATCGACAAGATCGGCTGCCGAGATTCGGTATATTACCAGAAACTCCGGTCCGCAGCGGTCGCGCACCGCGCGCACGATTTCCACAGGAAATCGGTGCCGGTTATCGGCGCTGCCGCCCCAGCCGTCTTGACGTTTGTTGGTGTGGGTCACGGTGAATTCATTGATGAGATAACCTTCCGAACCCATGATCTCGACCCCGTCGAAACCTGCAGCCTGCGCGTTTGCCGCGGCAGTTGCGAAATCGTCTATGGTCCGTCGGATATCCGCAGCGGTCATCTCGCGCGGGGAATAGCGGTTGATCGGCGCCCGGATCGGCGAGGGTGCCACGCAACCTTCGAACTTAGCATAACGCCCCGCGTGGCAGATCTGCGCGCAAATCAAGCTCCCTTCTTGATGGACTGCATCGCAAATCGGCTTGAGGCTCAGCGCCTGCCGCGGATCGTCGAGCCGCGGACCTTCCGGATCGAACATGCCTTCGGCGTTGGGCGCAAAGCCGCCAGTTACGATGACCGCCGCTTCGCCCCGAGCGCGTTCACGATAGAACGCGAGCTGTCTTTCGATACCGTCGGGTTCGCCTTCAAGCCGCGTGTGCATCGAGCCCATAAGGACCCGGTTTCGCAGGTTGTGGGCACCTGCCCGGATCGGAGACAGCAATTTCTCGAACGTCCTGTCGTTCCTGCTGGACATATTCACATTCCTCACCTTTAACATCTTGCCAGATATTCTAACGTCTGTTAGGTTTTAAGAAAAGCGAGATTTACAGGCTCGGGAGGCCGCACGTGCAGTTTCAACCGACAGATGACCAACAGGCGTTTCGACGGACAGCACAGCGTTTCGCGCGTGAGAAACTCGCCCAGAGTTATCAGAAGCGAGCCACCGAGCACGTGATGGATCGCGCACTGGTCACGGAGATGGGGGCGCTTGGTCTGATCGGTGCCGATCTGCCCCAGGAGTTCGGCGGGTTGGGCGAAAGCTCGGTTACCGCGGGGTTGATCGTCGAGGAAATCGCGCGGGCCGATTTCAATGTCAGCTACATTCAACTTCTGGGATCGCTAATGGGCGGCATGGTCGCGCAACACGCCTCCACGGAAATCGCCAAGTATTGGGTGTCCCGTGTCACGGCGGGTACGGCGGTGATCGGGCTGGGATTGACCGAGCCGCGCGGCGGGTCCGATGCGGCGAACCTGCAACTTAGGGCTACCAAGTCCGGTAACGGCTGGCGACTGAATGGCGAGAAGACCTCGATGAGCTTTGCTGCGCAGGCTGATGCGGCGGTGGTCTTTGCCCGTACGGGTGATCCCGAGAGCGGTTCGCGGGGGGTCAGTGCGTTTTTTGTGGACCTGAACGAAAAGGGCGTCAAAAGAACCCATTTCGACGATATCGGCACCAAGCCCGTTGGGCGCGGGTCGGTCTTCTTTGACGATGTCTTCGTCCCTTCGCAGTGCCTCATGGCCGAGCAAGATCGTGCCTTCGGCACGATCATGGCAGGCTTCGACTATTCCAGAGCGCTGATTGGGCTGCAATGTCTGGGCGCGGCGCAGGCCTCCGTGGACGAAACTTGGGCATATGTGCAGGAACGCGAAGCTTTCGGCGCGCCGCTGGCGCAATATCAGGGTGTCAGCTTTCCGCTGGCCGAAGCCGAAACCCAACTCACCATGATGCGCCAGCTTTGCTACTACACGCTCGATTTGCGCGACCGTGGCCTCCCGCACACCAAAGAAGCGGCCATGTGCAAATGGTACGTGCCGAAGGCCGCTTGTGAAATCATCCATCAGTGCCTCATCCTGCACGGTCACTACGGATATACTGCCGACCTGCCCTACCATCAGCGCTACAACGACGTGCTGGGTCTGCAGATCGGCGATGGAACGGCACAAATCCAGAAGCTCGTTATTGCGCGGGAAAAAGTCGGCCGCATGGCGTTGCAATACGACAAGAAGG
>NZ_JANLJJ010000016.1:79029-81552 GCF_029255545.1 Ferrovibrio sp.
ACGTTTGAAGCCGACCGCAATATTCGCTCGATTCTGATCTGCGCGCAGGGAAAGCACTTCTGCACCGGCGCTGATCTGACTGAAGTGAAAAGGAAGTTATACGACGCGCAGATGCTGGACCATTTCCTCGCCCTTGGCATGGATGCATTCCGCAAACTGGAACAGAGCCGGCTGCCCGTGATCGTCGCAGTCCAGGGCCTTTGCCTGGCCGGCGGGCTCGAGCTGATGCTGTCCTGCGATGTCTGTTTCGCTGCGGAAAGCGCTCAGTTCGGGGACCAGCACGCGCAGTTCGGGCTGATCCCCGGCTGGGGCGGCAGCCAGCGGTTGACCCGACTTATTGGCCTGCGCCGGGCGCTCGATCTGATGTTCTCGGCGCGCTGGCTGAAGGCGGATGAGGCGAGGGAGGCGGGACTGGTGAACTACATTGTGCCGGAGGAAAAGCTGCGCCAGGCAGCGTTGGACTATTGTCTGAAAATCGCCAGCCGCTCACGCCCGGGCATTGCAGAGATGAAGCGCCTGGCACGCGAGGGGACCGACATGGGCATCGACCAGCAGATGCGGCTGGAGCGTGACGCTGCCTTGCGTGCGCTGCCGAACGAGGACGTGGCCGAAGGGCTGAATGCCTTTGAAGGTCGGCGCGCGCCGGCCTTCAAAGCATGACAAGAGGTGCGGGAATGGACTTCACGCTTAACGATGAGCAGCGCCAGATTTACGAATACGGGGCGCAGCTCGCGCAGAAATTCGACAATGCCTATTGGCTGGATCACGCCCGACGCCATGCCTTTCCCCGCGAGATGTTTCAGCAGATCGCCGATGACGGCTTCCTCGGCATCATGGTGCCCGTGGAATATGGCGGTGCCGGTCTCGGCATGACCGAGATGGCGCTCTTCATGGAGGGCACGGCTAACTACGGCATCCCGCTCCTGATGATGGTGGTCGGCCCCACCATGTCGCTCGCCCATATCGCCAGCCACGGGACCGAGTTCCACCGCAAGGAGCTCTTACCGGCCGCCTGCCGGGGCGAAATCCAGTTCTGTTTCGCGATCACCGAACCAGGTGCAGGCTCGAACACGATAAAGGCCACGACGCTCGCCAGGCGCAATGGCAACCGCTTCCGCCTTTCAGGGGAAAAGACCTTTATCACCGGCGCCGACGTCTCCGACTACTGCCTGGTTGTGGCGCGCACCAAGCCGCACACCGAGGTCACGCGCAAGACCGACGGCTTCACGCTTTTCGCGGTGAACCTGAAGGCGAAGGGCGTAGAGATGCAGCGGGTGAAGGTCTCGATCCCACTCCCGGAAGAACAGTGGACCCTGTTCTTCGACGAGGTGGACCTCGGTCCCGAGGACGTCGTGGGCGATGTGGACGACGGCTTCTCGATCCTGTTCGATTCACTCAATCCCGAGCGGATCATTCTGGCGGCTCTTTGCTGCGGCATCGGCCGGTTCGCCTTACGGAAGGCAGTGGCCTATGCTTGCGAGCGCAACGTATTCGGCCAGCCGATCGGCGCGCATCAGGGCGTGCAGCACCCGATGGCCAAGGCCCATACGGCCGTGGAGATGGCGAGCCTGATGGCCCGCCGCGCGGCCTGGGAATTCGACAACAAACTTCCGGCCGGCGCATCGTCGAACATGGCGAAATACGCCGCCGCCGAGGCCGGAATCGAGGCCGTGGACGCCGCCCTTCAGGCGCATGGCGGGTCGGGTTTCACGGAAGACACCGGGCTCTACGAGCTTTATCCGCTGGTCCGTCTGCTGCGCACCGCGCCGGTGAATCGTGAACTGTGCCTCAGCTTCATCGGCGAGAAGGTGATGGGCCTGCCCCGGTCTTACTGACCGAAAGTGCCCTGGGAGGAGAGTATGCAATACGGAATGCGCTTTCGGCGGGCCTGTGCCAGCGCAAAGGCGAACGACCGGTTCTGGCACGAGGTAGAGGGCATGCCGCTCGACGGGGTGCGCCGAATCCAGGAGGAGCGGCTGGTCGAGCAAATGGCCTATCTCAGGGCCAACTCGCCATTTTATCGGGACAAATTCGCGGCGGCCGGCATCGGTTTCGATGATATTCGCACCATCGAGGATCTGCAAAGGCTCCCCTTCACCTATAAGACCGAAATCCGCGAAAGCCTGTCGGCCGAGCCGCCTTTCGGCCGCCACCGCGCCGCCCCGATGGAAGACATCATCCAGATGCAGGCTTCATCGGGCACAACCGGCAACCCGTCTTATGTGGCGCTGACAGAATCCGACGCCGAGATGTGGCACGAGATGAGCGCACGCTGCTTCTTCGCCAACGGCGTGCGGCCCGGCGATATGGTACTTCATGCTTTTTCGCTGGCCAAAGGCTTTGTCGGTGGTGTTCCAGTGATGCAGGGGCTTCAGTATATGGGCGCCATCGACGTGCCGGTGGGCGCCGATGGCGGTGCTGACCGGCTCCTTCGCGCCTGCGCCGACGTCCGCCCGCGCTGCGTCGTCGGGGCGCCGAATTTCGTGATCCACCTGGCGGAGAAGGCCGAAGAGGTACTGGGCG
>NZ_JANLJJ010000017.1 GCF_029255545.1 Ferrovibrio sp.
TTCGTGCATGTCTTCGTCGAGCGCGGCGTGCAGAAGCCGGTGCCGATCCCGGCCAAGATACGCGCCGCGCTGGAGAAGCTGCTGGTGTAGGCGGCACCACATAACTGGCTAGAGGTGCGGAGATGCTCAAGACCCTACCGGTTGATGTCTTTGAATGCCGTGGCTCCCCGTACGATGTCGGTTACCAACTCGCGACAGGTTATAAGAAAGTCCGCAGGACTCGGGCTCGCTGGCCGCAGGGCAAACTACGCATTGGAAGCTTCGATATTGAGGATGCACGTCGCACCTTATTGAGCTTCGCCCCAAATATATGGGAGGAGCTGCGCGGCATCGCCGACGGGCTGGAGATAACATTCGGGGAAGCAGTCGCAGCCTTTTCTAATGGGCGGCTGCAATATCCGCAACGCGGCTGCTCCGCTGTCATGTCGGGTGGCTTGTATGGCCGCAATTATGATTTCAGCCCCCGCCGCTATGACCGCGCGTTGGTGGCCGCGCAGTCCACTGGTAGCTTCGCCAGCATCGGTTTCGCCGACCGTTATACCGGGCGGGTCGACGGCATGAACGAGCGTGGACTTTGCATCGGCTTGCATTTCGTTAATGAGGCGATTTGGCGTCCAGGCCTCGTGTCGATCCTGATTGTACGCATCCTGCTCGATCAATGTGCCTCAACCGAAGCAGCCATTGGCTTGCTGCAACGGTTGCCGCATGGGCTGGGCGCGAATTATTCCCTGCTGGATGCAGACGGCGCCGCCGCAGTCGTGGAAGCCATGCCAGACAGGCTTGCGGTGCGGCGTGGGGATTGGCTGACTTGCACCAATCACTTTCAGGCCGGGGAGATGCAGGCGGCAAATCGACCCAACCATGGTTCATCAAAACGCCGCTTGCCGCCGCTGGAGCATTGGGCGCAAAACCCAGTCGATGCCTTTGCCTTGTTTCATCTGCTGAATGATGCTCGTTCGCCGGCCTTTCATCATAACTATGCCGCCTTTGCCGGCACGCTGCACACCATGGTTTGCGATCCGGTCAAAGGTGAGATGTTGATTGGCATCGGCGGCGACGCCGCGCCGCAGGTTTTCAGCGTCAAAGCCTGGACTGGTGGCAGCCCGCTGGGTGTGGACAGGCTGAAAGGCTATCTCGGCGGCAAGGATGCTAAAATTTTTGCCGGTCAGGATCTTTCCGGCGCGGAATTTCGCGACCTCAATCTCGCGTCGGCGCGGTTCGACGATATCAATTTCGTCAATGCCGAAATCACCGCCAATTGCAATTTCAAGGGCATGCGGTTGGCCGGTGTGCCGGTGGAGGAGCTTCTTGCTGTCTACCGGCGCACAAGGGGCGAGACTAAATAATAGTTGCGCTGGAGAAGATGCTGGCGGTGTAAGGGGCTTCGCTTCTACTCATCCGTCATGGCCGGGCATCCACGTTTTTGTGCTTGTTGGAAAAGAACGCGTGGAACGGCCCTGCTAGGCTTTCGCCGCCGGTATGTCGAAGATCATCAGGGCGCTGGAGCCATGCGCGCAAAGGCGGCCTTCCGCGTCGAACAGTTCCGCCGTGGCGCTGGCGGCGCGGCCACCGCGCTGCACCAGCTTGCCGATGGCGCGCAACGGTGCCGATTCCGCCGTCATCGGCCGTGTGTAATGGATGGTCAGCGCCGTGGTGGTGTAGCCCTGGCCGGCCGGCAGCGTGGAATGCAGCGCCAGCGCCATGGCGCCGTCCAGCACGGTGGCGGCATAGCCGCCATGCACAGTGCCAAGCGGGTTGTAATGCGCCTTGGACGGGCGTGCGGTCAGCGTCACGCTGCCGGCGTCCACGGCCTGCAGGCTGAAATCCAGGGTGTGACCGATGCCGGGCGGGGTGGTGCCGCTGTCCAGCAGGTGACGCAGGAAACTCAATCCGTCCATGGCGATCCCTCCTAGGCTGCGCCGTAAAAGGCTTCGCTGCGCCGGACCAGGCCGTCGTCATCGAAATCCATGTATTCGCTGGCGCGCGTGGTGCCGCCGGGCAGATCGGCCTGCCACCACACGGTCAGGCGGCGCAGGCCGCCATCCCAGCTGCAGGTTTCCAGCCGCAGATTCGGGTGCTTGATATGGCCATAGGCTTTCACCCAGTATGCGCGGATATTCTCGCGTCCCCGCACGCTCGGTTGGCCCGTCAGGCGTTGGGCCAGCGGGCTGCGCATTTCCGCATCGAGGGCCAAATGAGCCACCACCGCATCGATATCCACGGCATTCCAGGCCATCGCCCAGGCGGCGGCAAAGCGTTCGGCGTCGTTTCTGGTCATTGCAGCTTTCCTGCCGTGATGGTGCGGTCATGATCCCGCGTCAGGCTTCACAAGTCAATATTATTGACCTGAGAAAGCTGCATCCCCTCGACGAGGCGCTGGAACTGATGCATTTCGGCTTCCGCGGCCTGACCGTGGAGGCCGACCGCTATCTGGATCGCCACGGGCTGACGCGGGTGCATCACCGCATCCTCTATATCCTGGCGCGGCGCGATGATGTCGCCGTGGGCGACCTGCTCGTTATCCTCGGCGTTAGCAAGCAGGCGCTGCATCGGCCGCTCAAGCAACTGACCGAGCGCAATCTCGTCGCCGTGACCCGCGATCCGGCGCGCCATCGCTTCAAGCTGCTGTCGCTCACGGCCGCCGGGCGGCGGTTGGAGCAGACCGCCACCGAGCATGAACGCCATGCCATGCAGAAAGCACTGGATGTTGCCTCGCCGGCACAGCAGCAGGCCTGGCACCGCATCATGGCTGTGCTGGCCGAGCCGCTGCGCCGGGGCTGATTGCGATGTGGTTCAAATCCTGCTCCTGCAGCGATCCCACCGCCTCGCCCACCTTGCGCAGCGGCGCGGCGGCGAGGAACTGCGGCATTCCCTGAAGCGAACCGGCCGCGCTCAGGACTGGCGGTAATTGTCGAGCGGCAGGCCATGCCGTTCGACATGGCGGCTGCTGGCGGCGTCCAGCACGGCGCGGTCTTCCGGCAGCAAGGCATGGCATGGCATGGCATGGTCTTTGCGCGTCTTTTTTCCTCTTGAAATGTTCTTTTTATGTTTCATATGGGGTTGATGACGGATTCCGCCGCCACCGCTGCTGGACATCGTGGAGACAGACGGGAAGCGCGGCCCGCCTTGATCGGGGTTGGCCAACTTTGGTCGAGTTTGGCAAAGTTTGGCTGACTTTGGCTCAGTTTGGTCGAGTTTGGCCGGGTTTGGCCAGACAGGCGCGTTTAGCCCCGGCTAAACGGGCCGGAAAGGCGGAAATCGGGGCTGCTCACGGCCGCAGGCGATACCCGCGCTTCAGCAGCAGGTGGCAGAGCACCCACAGGACCAGGGCCACCGCGCCGAGCGCCACGGCGCCGACCAGCACGTCGCCGTCGGTATGGCCGGTCAGGCCGTAGCGGAAGCCGTCGATCATGAAGAAAAACGGGTTGGCATGGGCGGCGGCATACCAGAAGGGCGGCAGTTGCTGCACCGAATAGAAGGTGCCCGACAGGAAGGCCAGCGGCGTGACGACGAAGTTGGTCACGGCAGCCATGTGGTCGAATTTCTGGCTCCACAGGCCGGCGACAATGCCGATCAGGCTCAGGATCAGCGAACCGGCGAAGACGAAATAGAGTGCCGCCAGTCCGTCATGCACGCGGATCTCGGCAAAGGGCAGCATGGAAAGCCCAACCGCCAGCGCCACCATCAGGCCGCGCGTCACCCCGGCCATGGCATAGGCCACCAGCAGTTCGGCGGCCGAGAGCGGCGGCATCAGCACGTCGACGATGTTGCCCTGCACCTTCGAGATCATGATAGAGGACGAGGTATTGGCGAACGCGTTCTGCGTGGTGGCCATCATGATCAGGCCGGGCGCCAGGAATTCGATGAAAGGCATGCCGCCCACCTGCCGCACCGCGCCGCCCAGCGCCAGGGCGAAGACGGCGAAGAACAGCAACGTGGTCACCACCGGCGCCAGCACGGTCTGGGTGATCACCTTGATGAAGCGCTGCACCTCCTTGAGATACAGCGTCCACAGGCCGATCCAGTTGACCAGTCCATAATCGCGGGGTTGTCGGGTGGCGGAAGGCTGCATGGGTCAAACCGGGCGGGAAGGCGGGGCGGATTATTGTCTGGCCGCCTACATAGCGCGTATGGTGCTGCCATGCAAAAGCAAGCCGGGCAAAAAGCCGCCCCCGATTCCGCGCCGGACTGGCTGCCCGGCCTGCTGGCCGGCGAGCGGGCGGCTTTGGCCCGGGCGATCACGGCGGTGGAAAACGAGACCGACGAGGCCGCCGCCGTGTTGCAGGGTATCCGCAGCCGGCTTGGCCATGCCCTGGTGGTCGGCTTCACCGGCGCGCCGGGTGCCGGCAAGTCCACCCTGGTCTCGGCCTATGTCGCCGAATTGCGCCGGCGGGATCTGAGCGTCGGCGTGGTGGCGGTCGACCCGTCCAGCCCGCTCACCGGCGGCGCCATCCTGGGCGACCGCATCCGCATGGGCCAGCATGCCGGCGATCCCGGCGTGTTCATCCGTTCGCTGGCCAGCCGTGGCCATCTCGGCGGCCTGTCGCGCACGGCGGCCCGCGTGATCGACGTGTTCGACGCCTCGGGCCGCGACGTGGTGGTGGTGGAAACCGTCGGCACTGGCCAGTCGGAAGTCGAGATCGCCGAGATCGCCGATGTGCGTGTGGTGGTGAATGCGCCCGGACTGGGCGACGACGTGCAGGCGATCAAGGCCGGCATCCTGGAAATCGCCGATATCCTGGTGGTGAACAAATCCGACCTGCCTTTCGCCGAACGCTCGGCGCGGCAGCTTGCGGCTATGTCGGCGCAGCGTGGTCACGGCCCGGTTCCGGTGCTGCAGACCAGCGCCACGGCCGGTAAAGGCGTGCCGGAACTGGCCGATGCCATCGCCGCCGTAGGCAAGCGCAAACGCCCCGATCCGCGTGCCCGCACGCGACGGCTGCTGCAGAATCTGGTGCTCGACCGCCTGCGCCGTGGCCTGGCTGAATTGCCGCCGGCCGAGGTCGATGCCCTGGCCGATGCCGTGCTGTCCGGCCGCAGCGATATCGACAGCGCCCTGCTGAGCCTGACTGAATTGCTTGTTTCCCGTTTGCCACAACAGAAGTGATCATGTCCGAAGCCGTCATCTGCCCATCCATTCTCGACCTGCCCGGTTCCCGCATTCGTGTTGTCACCCGCGCCTCGGCCGACATCCCCGACATGATCAAGCTGTGGTTCGGCGAAGGCGACGAGCCGACGCCGGCTTTTGTGCGCAAGGCCGCCGCCGCCGCCCTGGAGAAAGGCGAGACCTTCTACGCGCCCAATCGCGGCATCGCGCCGCTGTTGCAGGCGATCCGCGATTACCTGAAGCGCGCCTACGGCGCCGAGATCGGATCGGACCGCATCGTGGTCACCGCCTCGGGCATGAACGCCATCATGATCACCATCCAGTGCCTGATCGAACCGGGCGACAGCGCCGTGGTGGTCGGCCCGATCTGGCCGAATGGCCGCGCCGCCATCAAGGCGATGGGCGGCGAGCCGCGCGACGTGTTCCTGCAGCCGCAGGACGACGGCCGCTGGAAACTCGACCTGCAGCAGCTGTTCGATGCCTGCGACGAAACCACCAAGCTGATCATGATCAACAGCCCGGGCAATCCCACCGGCTGGGTGGCTTCCGAGGCCGAGCTGAAGGCGATCCTCGATTTCTGCCGGGAGCGCGGCATCTGGATTCTCTCCGACGAGGTCTACGGCCGCATCATCTACGGTGGTGCGAAACACGCACCCAGCTATTACACGCTGGCACAGCCGGAAGACCCGGTGGTGGTCGTGAACTCGTTTTCCAAGAGCTGGTCGATGACCGGCTGGCGGCTGGGCTGGATCGTGGCGCCGCCCAGGCTCTGCGCGGCGGTGGAGAAGATGACCGAGTTCAACATCTCGCATCCCACCACCTTCGTGCAATGGGGCGGCGTGACGGCGCTGAACGAGGGCGACGGCTACATCGAAGGCCTGGTCGAACGTTATAGCCGCGCCGCCGACATGGTCTATCAGGCGCTGGCGCCGCTGCCGCGGGTGCGGCTGGCCAAACCGGAAGGCGCCTTTTATGCCTTCTTCGCGCTGGACGGCATGACCGACAGCCTGAATACCTGCGTCGAGCTGGCGCGCAACGCCAGGGTCGGCCTGGCGCCCGGCATCGCCTTTGGTTCGGCCGGCGAGGGCCGCATCCGGCTCTGTTACGCAGCCTCGCTGCCCAAGCTGTCGGAAGCGCTCGAACGGCTGGTACCGCAGCTCAAATAAAAAAGAAAAGTTCGGAAGAGGAAACGCATGAGGCTGATCTACGAGACCGACGAGCACGCGCAGCTGCGCGAGCAGGTGGCGCGCTTCGTCGAGCAGGAAGTCCGCCCCCATGGCGCCGCCTGGGAAGAAGCCGGCATGGTGCCGCGCGCCGTGCTGCGCCAGATGGGCCAGCTCGGCTTCTTCGGCATCCGCTACCCTGAAGCCTATGGTGGCAGTGAGCAGGGCGCGTTGGCCTCGGCCATCCTGGCCGAGGAATGCGGCCTGTCCGGCTTCGGCGGTTTTTCCGCCACCGTGCTGGTGCATACCGACATGGCCTCGCCGCATCTGGCCCATGCCGGCAACAGGCAGCAGCTTGACCGCTGGTTCGCGAAAGTCATCGCCGGCGAGCTGATCACGGCGGTGGCCGTCACCGAACCCGACGCGGGTTCTGATGTCGCCGCGATCCGCACCCGCGCCAGGCGAGACGGCGATGCCTACGTGCTGAACGGCAGTAAGATGTTCATCACCAACGGCGTGCATGCCGATTTGTATTTCGTGGCGGCCAAGACCGACCCGGAGGCCAAGGGCTCGCGCGCCATCTCGATCTTCGCCGTGGAAAAAGGCATGCCGGGTTTCAGCGTGGGGCGCAGCCTGAAGAAGCATGGCTGGCTCTGCTCGGATACCGCCGAACTGGTCTTCGACAATTGCCGCGTGCCGGCCGAAAACCGGCTGGGCGAGGAGAATCGCGGCTTCTACGCCATCATGAGGAATTTCCAGAACGAGCGCCTGGTGCTGGGCGCCATGGCGGTGGGCGAATGCCGCCGCGCGCTGGAAATCACCCGGCAGTATGTGACGACCCGCAAGGCCTTCGGCGGCGTGCTGGCCGACAAGCAGGCGATCCGCCAGCGCCTGGCCATGCTGGAGGCGCGCACGGAAGCGGCGCGGCAGCTGGTCTATCACGCCGCCTGGTCGGTCGATCAGGGCCGCGACGCGGTGCGTGACGTTTCCATGGTCAAGGCCCTGTGCGGCGAACTGGTCAATGCCGTGATGTATGACTGCCTGCAATTCCATGGCGGCGCCGGTTATCTGCGCGAGTCCGAGATCGAGCGCATGGCCCGCGACGCCCGCATCCACCCCATCGGCGGCGGCGCCACCGAAGTGATGCTGGAAGAGATCGCCAAACGCTGGCCGGCTTGACGCGAACGTAAAGCTGCCGCTGCGGAAGGTTTGCGCCGCAAAAAGATTGGCGCTAGCGTCTGCGCCATACCGGTATAACGGAGGAAACAGAATATGCGCGAAGCCGTCATCGTCTCCACAGCCCGCACCCCGATTGGCAAGGCCTATCGCGGCGCCTTCAACAACACAGACGCCGCCAGCCTGGGGGCGCACGCGATCCGCGAGGCCGTGAAGCGCGCCGGCATCGATCCGGGCGAGGTGGACGACGTGGTGATGGGCGCCGCCCTGCAGCAGGGCTCGACCGGCGGCAATATCGCCCGCCAGTGTGCCGTCGCCGCCGGCCTGCCGGTCACCGTGGCCGGCATGAGCGTCGATCGTCAATGCGCCTCGGGCCTGATGGCGATTGCCACCGCGGCCAAGCAGGTGATCCACGACAACGTGCCGATTGCCGTGGGCGGCGGCCTGGAATCGATCTCGCTGGTGCAGAACGAGCACATGAACACCTTCCGCGCCCGCGACGAATGGCTGATGAAGCACAAGCCCGAGATCTACATGGCGATGATCGACACGGCGGAAGTCGTGGCCAAGCGCTACGGGATCAGCCGCGAGGCGCAGGACGCCTATGCGCTGGAAAGCCAGAAGCGCACGGCTGCCGCCCAGGCGGCCGGCAAGTTCGATGCCGAGATCGTGCCGATGCCGACCAAGATGGCGGTGGTGAACAAGGAGACCAAGGAAGTCTCCTACAAGGACATCACGCTCACCAAGGACGAGGGTAACCGGCCGGAGACGACCCTGGAGAATCTGACCGCCCTGCAGCCGGTGCGCGGGCCGGACAAGGTCGTCACCGCCGGCAATGCCAGCCAGCTCTCCGATGGCGCTTCGGCCTGCGTGGTGATGGAAGCCAAGCTGGCCGAGAAGCGCGGGTTGCAGCCGCTGGGCATCTATCGCGGCATGGCGGTGGCCGGCTGCGAACCCGACGAGATGGGCATCGGCCCGATCTACGCGATCCCCAAGCTGCTGCAGCGTTTCGGCCTGAAGATGGACGATATCGGCCTGTGGGAGCTGAACGAGGCTTTCGCCGTGCAGGTGCTGTATTGCCGCGACAAGCTGGGCATCCCGGATGAGCGGCTGAACGTGAGTGGCGGCGCGATTTCCATCGGCCATCCCTATGGCATGTCGGGTGCGCGCATGACCGGCCATGCCCTGATCGAGGGCAAGCGCCGTGGCGCGAAATACGTGGTGGTGACCATGTGCATTGGCGGCGGCCAGGGCGGTGCTGGTCTCTTTGAAGTGGCCTGACCTAACGCAGCGCGTGGCGGGTGAGGATCAGGTCCGCCACCCCGCCGCGCGTGTAACGAACAATACCGAATTGGCCATAGCGCTCCGCCAGCGCCATGGCCTTTTCCGTTTCCAGGTCCAGCACGGCGAAACCCGGCTCCGGCCGCCAGCCGTGGCGATCCGGTACGCCGATATGCGGCAATGCGGCCAGTCCGCGCGACGCCAGGTCGCGGCCAAGGCGCTGATGCGCCGCCATGTTGCGTGTCACCGGCACGCATTTGCTGCGTGGGTTCCAGGCATTCAGGCAGGTCAGTGATGTGGCATCCTGCCGGCGCAGAAACGCATCGGCCTGCGGGCTGGGTTCGTCCAGCCGCAGGCCGATCAGGCTGTTATCGGGCAGGGTCACCGCATAGGTGGTGGCGCGGTAACTCCGCAGGGTGGTCGTGCTGATCACGGCCTTTCGGCGGCCGACAATGCCTGGCGCAGGGCGCTGGTGCCCGGATTGCTCACGGCATTGTCGTAGAGGATGTTGCGCGGATGCGCCTCGCGTCCGTAATAGGCGGTGTTGCGGCTGTGCCGGGCGGTGATCACCGCGCCTTCGATGGCGACGCCGGCGGCCAGCCCTTTGCTGCGCGAGTAGGACAGGATGTCGGCGCCCAGATGCGTGGTGGTGGCGGCTTCCACGCCCATGCCGAGCGGACCGGCCGCCACGGTGGCATCGGCGCCGAGCTTGAACTCGTTGCGCAGGATGGCATCCACCGCCTTGTCGTTCATCAGCAGCAGCATGACCTCCGAGGCCTCGCCACCGATCTGCAGGCCGATCGAGCCGGCGCCCATCGTATAGATCGCCGGCTCGCTCCAGCCCGTGCCCGTGCGGGCCATCAGCAGACCAGAGCCGCCCTCGCCGCCGATGATGAAGCTGGCCTTCAGCAGCTGTGGCACGACGAAGACGCCCCTGGCCTGGGCCAGGCGGCGGCGCATGTCGGTGAACTGGTTGTCGCCGGCGAAACGGTCGACGGTGATGCGGGCGGCATCGATCAGGTTCTGGTCTTCGGCGGCCTGGGCCGTCCAGGGCGAGGCCAGCAGCAGGCCGGCGCTAAAGCCGGCGGTCGTCAACAAATGGCGGCGGGTCAACATGGGGATGTCCCTTTCCGGGTTGGCAAAGCCATGATCGCAATATATTGCTTCGGCCACGGCATTGCACCCCGACTCCTGGGGGCGGCCGTGGGTTGTTGGGACCACACCCCATCCCTAGACTGTGGCGGCATTGTGGAGTGGAGGCGGCATGTCGAAGGCGAAGGATGCGGCGGAAAACGCCCCTGAGACCATTCCGGCCGATATCGCGGGTCTGAGCTTCGAGGCGGCCCTGAAGGCCCTGGACGAGATCGTGGCCAAGCTGGAAAGCGGCCGGGTCGATCTTGAGGAATCGATCGCCCTGTATGGCCGTGGCGCCCTGCTGAAGCGCCATTGCGAGGCCAAGCTGAAGGCCGCCGAAGAAAAGATCGAGAAAATCGTGGTCGGCGCCGATGGCCAGCCCGGCAGCCAGCCCTTCAAGGCCGATTAAGATGAATGATTCGCCGTCGCCCGTGCTTGCGGCGGCCATGCGGGATGTGGCGGCGGCTGTCGAGGCCGGACTCGACCACCTGCTGCCCCAGCCCGCTGGCCCGACCGCCCGGCTGGATGACGCCATGCGCTATGCCACGCTGGGCGGCGGCAAGCGGCTGCGCGCCCTGCTGGTAGTGGCCGGCGGCGACCTGTTCGGCGCGCCGCGCGCGGGCAGCCTGCGCGTGGCGGCGGCCATCGAGATGCTGCACGCCTATTCGCTGATCCATGACGACCTGCCCTGCATGGACGATGACGACCTGCGCCGGGGCAAGCCGACGCTGCACCGGGCCTTCGACGAGGCGGCGGCGGTACTGGCCGGCGACGGGCTGCAGGCCCTGGCTTTTGAGGTGCTGGCCGATCCGGCCACCCATGCCGAGGCGGCGGTGCGGGCTGAGCTTGTGCTGGGGCTGGCCCGGGCGGCCGGTCCGCGCGGCATGGTCGGCGGCCAGGCCATCGACCTGGCGGCCGAGACCCGCACGGCGGCCGGCCAGCCGCTGGATTACGCCGAGATCGCCCATCTGCAGGCGCTCAAAACCGGGGCGCTGATCGCCTTTGCCGCTGAATCGGGGGCGATCCTGGGGCGGGCATCCGTGGCAGACCGGGCGGTTCTGCGCGATTATGCCGCCGATCTGGGGCTCGCCTTCCAGATCGCGGACGATATCTTGGACCATGAGGGCTCGGCCGCCGAACTGGGCAAGGCGGTGGGCAAGGATGCCGGGGCCGGGAAGGCGACTTTTGTGGGCCTGCTGGGCCTGGAGGGCGCAAAAACCAAGGCCCGGACGTTAACCAGTTCGGCCCAGGGCCGTCTGGACCGTTTTGGCCTGGCCGCCAAGGTTTTACAGGAGCTGGCGGAGTTTGTTATAACCCGCCGCTCGTGACACGATCGGATCAGCAATGATCAGTAACCGCACACCCCTGCTGGATAAGGTGCGGACGCCGGCCGACATCCGGCAGTTCGACATCGACCAGCTCAAGCAGCTCGCCGACGAGGTGCGCCGCGAGATGATCGACGCCGTCTCGGTGACCGGCGGTCATCTCGGCGCGGGCCTCGGCGTGGTCGAGCTGACGGTTGCCGTGCATCATGTCTTCGCCACGCCCGACGACAAGCTGATCTGGGATGTCGGCCACCAGGCCTATCCGCACAAGATCCTCACCGGGCGGCGCGACCGCATCCGCACCCTGCGCCAGGGCGGCGGCCTGTCCGGCTTCACGCGCCGCTCCGAGAGCGAATACGATCCCTTCGGCGCCGCGCATTCCTCGACCTCGATTTCCGCCGGCCTCGGCATGGCGGTGGCGCGCGACCTGAAGCATGGCAAGAACAACGTCATCTGCGTGATCGGCGACGGCGCGATGTCGGCCGGGATGGCCTATGAGGCGATGAACAATGCCGGCTCGATGGATTCGCGCCTGATCGTGATCCTGAACGACAACGACATGTCGATTGCGCCGCCGGTCGGCGCGATGAGCGCCTATCTGTCGCGCCTGCTCTCCTCGCGCTCCTACATGGGCCTGCGCCAGCTGGCCAAGCAGCTCGGCCACAAGATCCTGCCCAAGGGCCTGGCCACGGCGGCCGAGAAGGCCGAGGAATATGCGCGCGGCATGGTCACCGGCGGCACGCTGTTCGAGGAACTGGGCTTCTATTATGTCGGGCCGGTCGACGGCCATAATCTCGAGCATCTCGTGCCGGTGCTGAAGAATATCCGCGACAACGACGAGAGCGGCCCGGTGCTGATCCATGCCGTGACGCAGAAGGGCAAGGGTTATGGTCCGGCCGAGGCGGCCGACGACAAGTATCACGGCGTGTCGAAATTCGATGTCGTCACCGGCGCCCAGGCCAAGCCCAAGGCCGGCCCGCCCAGCTATACCAGGGTGTTTGCCCAGAGCCTGATCGCGGAAGCCGAACGCGACGACAAGATCGTGGCGATCACCGCCGCGATGCCGTCGGGCACCGGGCTCGACCTGTTCGCCCAGCGCTTCCCCGACCGCTGCTTCGATGTCGGCATCGCCGAGCAGCATGCGGTGACGTTTGCCGCCGGTCTGGCCTGCGAGGGCTTCAAGCCCTTCACGGCGATCTATTCCACCTTCCTGCAGCGCGCCTTTGACCAGGTGGTGCATGACGTGGCGATCCAGAAGCTGCCGGTGCGTTTCGCCATCGACCGCGCCGGGCTGGTCGGCGCCGACGGCGCGACCCATGCCGGCAGTTTCGACATCGCCTATCTCGGCTGCCTGCCCGACATGGTGCTGATGGCGGCATCCGACGAGGCCGAGCTGATGCATATGGTGGCCACGGCCGCCGCGCTGGACGACCGGCCCTCGGCCTTCCGCTATCCGCGTGGCGAGGGGCTTGGCCTCACGCTGCCTGGCCGGGGCTCGATCCTGCCGCTGGGCAAGGGCCGCGTGCTGCGCGAGGGCAGCTCGATTGCCATCCTGTCTTTCGGCGCGCGTTTGGCCGAGGCGCTGAAGGCCGCCGACGACCTGGCCGCGCGCGGCCTGACCGCCACCGTGGCGGATGCGCGCTTCTGCAAACCGCTGGATACCGATCTGGTGCGCCAGCTGGCGCGGCACCACGAGGTGCTGATCACCATCGAGGAAGGTTCGGTAGGGGGCTTCGGCAGTCATGTGCTGCAGTTCCTGAGCCATGATGGCCTGCTTGATCACGGCCTGAAGATCCGGCCGATGGTGCTGCCGGACATCTTCATCGATCACGATGCGCCGGCGAAGCAGTATGATCTGGCGGGGCTGAATGCGCCGCAGATCGTCGCCATGGCGCTGTCAGCGCTTGGTCGCTCCGACCTTTCCGTCCGCGCATAAAGCAGGCCCGTCATGATCCTCAGGGAAGCGCGGGCCACGCTCGTGCTGGCGCTGCCGATTGCCGGCACCCAGCTTGCCCAGATGGCGATCCACACCACCGATGTCTGGCTGCTGTCGCATTACAGCGAACAGGCATTGGGCGCCGCCGCTTTGGGCGTGGCGATCTTCAGCTTCCTGTGGATCATCGGCCTGGGCATGGCCACCGCCACGCCGGCGCTGGCGGCCCAGGCCCGTGGTTACGATCCCAACGATCGTGACGGCGTGCGCCAGGCCGTGCATGACGGCCTGATCTCCACCGGGCTTTATGGTCTGATCTGCACCTTGCTGATGATCGTCATCGAGCCGTTCCTGGTGCTGATCGGCCAGCCGCCGGAACTGGTTGCGCTGGCCGTGCCGTTCATGCAGGCAATCAGCGGCATGTTCATCACATCGCTGTGGTTTATGGTGCTGCGCGGCTTTGTCTCGGTGCTGGAGCGTCCGCGCGTTGCCCTGGTGCTCACGGTCATTGCCCTGCTGCTGAATGCCGCGGTGAATTATGTGCTGATCTTCGGTTTCTGGATCGTGCCATCGCTTGGCGTGGTCGGCGCCGGCCTGGGCTCCAGCATCGTCAACCTGGCCATCCTGCTTGGCATTGTCTGGTACATCGCGCGCGATCCGCAGTTCGCCTCCTATCAGCTGTCGCGCGGCTGGTGGCGCACCACGCCGCGCCGCATGACCGCCTTCCTGCGCGTGGCGCTGCCGATCTCGCTGGCGCTGGGCGCCGAGATCGGGCTGTTCTCGGCCGCCGCCCTGCTGATGGGCCGGCTGGGCGCGACAGACGTGGCCGCGCACCAGATCGCCCTGCAATGGGCGGCGATTGCCTTCATGGTGCCGATGGGGCTGGGCCAGGCGGCCACGGTGCGCGTCGGCCTCGCCGCTGGCGCGCGCGATGCCGCCGGCGTGGCGCATGCCGGCTGGATCGCGATTGCCATGGGCATGTCCTTCATGCTGTGCACCGCGCTGATCTTCGGTTTCGCCGGCGCGACGCTGATCGGCGTGTTCGTGGCCGACCGCAATTCGGAGGTCTTCCTGCTCGCCACCACCTATCTGGGCATGGCGGCTTTGTTCCAGCTGGTCGATGGCGCCCAGGGAGTTGCCAACGGCGCCCTGCGTGGCCTGAAGGATACCGCAACCCCGATGGTGATGACGCTGGTGGGCTACTGGCTGATCGGTTTTCCCATTGCCATCTGGTTCGGCTTCTACACGCCGCTGCGCGGCATCGGCGTGTGGATCGGCCTGGTGGTCGGGCTGGCCGTGGTGGCCGCCCTGCTGCTCTGGCGTTTTGCCCGGCAGAGCCATAGGCTGCGCCGCATGCAGGAGCGCGCGGCATGAAGGCCCCCAAGCTGCGTCTGGACCAGGCGCTGGTCGAGCGCGGCCTGGCGGAAAGCCGGGCCAAGGCGCAGGCCGCCATCATGGCTGGCCTGGTCTTCTCGGGCGAGAAGCGGCTGGACAAGCCGGGCCTGTCGATTGCCAGCGACCTGCCGCTGGAACTGCGCGGCAAGCCGCATCCCTGGGTCAGCCGCGGCGGCGTGAAACTGGCGCATGCCATCCAGCATTTCTCCCTGAGCCCGCAGGATCGCATCTGCATCGATGTCGGCGCCTCCACCGGCGGCTTCACCGACGTGCTGCTGCAGCACGGCGCGGCCAGGGTCTATGCCGTCGATGTAGGCGAGGGGCAACTCGACTGGCGCCTGCGCAACGACCCGCGCGTGGTGGTGCTGGAGAAAACCAACGCACGGCATCTGGATGCCACGCGGATCCCCGATCCGATTGATGTCGTGGTCTGCGACGCCAGCTTCATCGGGCTGCAGACCGTGCTGCCGGCGGCTTTGTCGCTGGCCAGGCCGGGGGCCTGGGCGGTGGCGCTGATCAAGCCGCAATTCGAGGTCGGGCGCGAGCGGGTTGGCAAGGGCGGCGTGGTGCGCGACCCGGCTTTGCACGAGGAAGTTTGTGCCCGCATCCATGACTGGTGGGCCGGATTGCCGGGCTGGCGGGTGATCGGCATCGAGCCGAGCCCGATCCTGGGCCCCGAAGGCAACCGCGAGTTCCTGATCGCAGCCGAAAAAGAGATTGGCGGGAAAGTTGATGCGTGACGTGGACGGCGTGATCGAGCGGATGGGCGGGCAGGGCCATGGCGTGCTGACCCATGACGGCATCCGGTATTACGTGCCTTTCACCGTGCCGGGCGACCGCGTGGCCGCCAAGGTGGGCGAGGAACGTGGCGACGGTTTCGCCGCGCATGTCAGCGTGCTGGAAGCGGAAGGGCCCGACCGCGTCGAGCCGCCCTGCCGGCATTTCCAGGCCTGCGGCGGCTGCGCCCTGCAGCACTGGGCCGAGGCGCCTTATAACGCATGGAAACGCGACAAGCTGGCTGCCGCGCTGACGCGGCGGGATTTCGTCGACCCGGCGGTGGACAACCTGGTCACCGTGCCGGCGCAGTCACGCCGGCGCGCCGAGTTCATCGTCCGCCGCGTGAAGGACAAGGTGCTGCTCGGCTTCCATGAAGCCGCCAGCCGCAAGATCGTCGACCTGGAAGACTGCACCGTGCTGCGGCCGGCTTTGCTGGCGCCGCTGCCGGCCTTGCGCGCCGCCTTGATCGAGGTGCTGGGCGATGGCTGGGCCATCGACCTGAAACTCACCGATACCGAGACCGGGCTGGATGCACTGATCACCGGCAAGCTGAAGATGCGGGTGCAAGAGCGGATCGCACTCAGCAAGGCCGCCAAGGCCATCGGCCTGGCGCGGTTGAGCTGGCGCTTCGATCCACGCGGCGACGCCGAACTGCTCTACCAGGGCGAGGCGCCGCCAAGGGTGCGGTTCGGCGAACATGGCGTGATCCTGCCGCCGGGCGGGTTCCTGCAGGCGACGGTGGAAGCCGAGCAGGCGATGGCGGATTTCGCGCTGGAGGCTTTGAAAGACGCCAGGCGCGTCGCCGATCTCTTCTCGGGCTGCGGCGCTTTTGCGCTGCGCCTGGCCGGGGCCGGCAAGACCGTGCTGGCCGCCGATGCCGACCGGCCGGCGATTGCGGCCCTGCAGGCGGCGGTCAAAACCGCCGGGCTGGCCGGGCGGCTCAATGCCCAGGCGCGCGACCTGGAGCGCCAGCCGCTGACCCGGGCGGAGCTGAAGAAACTCGATGCCGTGCTGCTCGATCCGCCGCGCGCAGGCGCCAAGGCCCAGGTGCAGCAGCTGGCCGAAGCAGCCGGGGCCGGCGCGGCGCCGCCGCTGGTGGTGATGGCGGCCTGCGACCCCTCCAGTTTCGCCCGCGACGCCCGCACGCTCGCCGATGCCGGCTGGCGGCTGGAGAGGGCCGTGCCGATCGACCAGTTCCGCTGGTCGCCGCATCTGGAAATCATCAGCCTTTTCAGGCGTTAAACAGGAACAGGGGCAGGGGTTGCAAAGCGGCCGGGGACCGGCTATATCCCGCACCCGATCCCTGCTGGGGGATCGTCTAACGGTAGGACCCCAGACTCTGACTCTGGTTGTCTAGGTTCGAATCCTAGTCCCCCAGCCAAAACTTTCTTAAATATTTCAAATACTTATGAAATCTGCCGACAAGGCAGGGCGATTTTCGCCGTGTCCGCTCTGACAGTCCACAGGAGCGAGGCATGAGCAATAGGTTTCTGCGCGTTGTTGGCGGCCGATATGACTTCCGGCGCCGCATCCCTCCGGCACTTGTTTCTCGGTTTGGCGGTCAGCAAGAGTTGATCCGCAGCATCGGCAGCGTACCGCACGCCGAAGCATTGGAGCGCGCCCGCCGTCTCGCGGTGGCAACAGATCGGTTATTTCGGATGGTTCGGCAGCAAGTCGAGTTGACACAGCAGCAGATCGAGGAACTCGCTCGTGAATATTATGCGACGACACTGAGGGACTTCGAAAAGGCCAAGAAGCGGTACTCGGAAAAGGGCGCAGTGCAAGCTGAGCGAAGGGTTGAAGGCGCGAAAGAGCAGCTTCGTATGGGCTTCCTCGGTAACGCTGCACCGGACGCAATCGAGTTATTGCAGTCACGCGGTTTGGAGGTGGATGAGCAGAGTGATGGCTTCAAGCGTCTGTGTGAGTATATTTTGCGCGCATATGTGGAAGTTGCCCGCGTTCACAAGGCACGTTTCAGCGGTGATCATGGCGTGGTCGAGGCTGATTCTCTGTTCAAAGGGGCCGAGGCCGACGCTCGTAAGCCTGTGCCGAAATTCTCCGCCGGGTTCGATCTCTTTGTAGCCGAGAAGCTACACATGGATCAGTGGGGTCCAGATCAACAGCGAGATAACCGCAATACCAAAGCTATGTTTATTGAGTGGTGCGGCGATAAGCGGGTGGATCGTTACCACAGGACTGAAATTGCCGAATTCGCCACGATGCTTCAGGCGTTGCCGCGCTTGCGAGGTAAGGTGCCTGCATTTAGTGGAAAGACACTTGCCGAGTTGGTTGCCATGACCAAGGCGGATGGGAATATCGAGTGTTTGGCGCCGAAGTCTGTGAAGAAGCACGTCAGCAATATAAGCACCTTCTTCAAATGGCTCGAAAATAAAGGCTATGTTGATAAAAACCCGGCTAGAGGGGTGTATTCTTATAAGGACGACAGGCTGCCGTCAGAAGAACGCCCTGCTTGGTCGGTAGAGCAGCTTATTCGCCTTTTTTCTTCGCCGCTTTACCGGGGGGCAAAATCAGAGTGGATGCGATCAACGCCCGGAGATTTTATCAAAAGAGACGCGAGGTACTGGTTGCCGATTCTTGGCGCCTTCCATCCTGTTCGGCTCGAAGAAATGTCGCAGCTCAGAATTGCTGATATCAAGAGTGAAGAAGGTGTTTGGTTTATCGATATCACCCCCGGCGGCGCTGATCCGATTGCCGGCTTGCCCGAAAAGAAATTGAAGTCACCCGCCGCGCGGCGAAGGGTTCCGCTTCACTCCCTCGTTCTTGAGATCGGCTTTCTGAACTACCTAGAGTCAGCACGGCAGAGGGGCAAAGGGCTCGTGTTCTACGATCTTTCTGTTGGAGGGGTGGCAGACCGCTTCGGGTATGCCTTCTCGAAATGGTTTTCTCGGTATACTCGGGCGCTGAACGTGGCGATCAATAAGCCCGATGAAAAAGGGGTAGATTTCCATAGCCTGCGGCACAACGCGGTATCGGCAATGAAGTGGGCTGGCGTCCATACCGATGTCATGGACGAGTTGGAAGGACATGCCGGCGAAGGTGAGCGCAAGCGTTATGGTAAGCGGTCGCCCCTTACGGTGTTAAAGCCGGCCATCGATGCTATCCGATACGAAGGCATCACTGCCGATCTATTCCGGCTCTGACCGCCATGCTGATCGCCGCTTTCGTGATCCTTGCCGTCCTTGGTTTCTTTGGGTGGGGTGCGGCACTGGCCCGGTTCCTGATCGGCGCCGTCACCTTGCCGGCCGTCCTGCTGTGGCGACTCATCCGACTGGCAGTCGGCGGGGCGGTGCTGGTCTTGCTGGTCAGTGCCTCTCCCGGCATCGCTGGTGATCTCAGGCTTGAGCGTCAGCCCGGCACGCCGGGCAATATCCGGGTATACGAGGATGGCATCCTGAGAGGGGTGGCCCGGCCCGAGCAGGGCGGCAGCTACAGGTTTGACCGCCAGCCCGACCGGCTGATCCTGCCCGGCTCGATCTACGATCCGAAGTCCTCGAACTACCGGCGGGAGGCATGGCCGAAGGGCGATCCTCGGACCCCGGCACTGCCGAAATACGGTCGGTAGATTCAAAAACGCCATTAGAAGCCCGTAGAGTCGTTTCTGCCTCCGGCAGCTACACCCCCTGCGGACGGGTCGCCGCAGGCGCTGGGCGAGTCAGAAATCGGCAGCGGCAGGCCCATCTTTAAGCAGATATACCCCTCCATCACCCGGCGGATCGCGTCCTGGCCCGACCAACGCGGGTTTCGCTGCTGGACCACCCAGATCAGAACCGGGGCATCGGCTTCCAACTGACGCGCCCAATCGGCACCGGAAGCCTCGAGCGCCTTGACGATGTCGGCCGGCAGGTAGCGACCAAGCTCGCGGGCTAGGTCACGGACATCGCTGCTGGCGAGCAGTTCGATGGGGAACTGGCCGGGGATTCCTGTCGCCTCGGCGTCTGCGAAATGGTGCTGGAGGTACGCGATGAAGCCGGCAAGGCCAGTGTAGCCGCGCGGGGCGTCAGTGATGGCGTGCAGGTAGACGGGCTTCTCAGGTTCGTCGCGGCGGCCCCGCCGCCAAAGCTCCCACGGCCCGCAATCTTCACGCCGGCAGAGGAAGTCATGGACGGCCTTCATTGCCTTGCTGCGCCTCGGGAGATGGGCGGCAATATGCAGATGACGGTGCGGCAGCGTAGCTGCCAGTCCGACAAACGAGAGAGTGTCGCCGCCGGCCCGGCGGATCGCCTGATTGAGCTTGTCGAGGAACTGTCGAGGGGTTTCCCCGGAGGCTAAGTTGATGCTCATGGCCGTATTCGGCTGCTTGCCGCCAAGGGCGGCTGACAGGCCAAACAGGCCCAGCTTTGTTGCGTCGTCGAAGTTTGAAAAACGCTTTTTCGGCTTCCAATCTTCAACGTAGAGCTTTGCATATCCCAACAGAACCGAAGTGTTCTCAATCTGCTTTGCGTTGTTATCGTTAGCAGAGAGAAGGGGCTTCTTACGTCTATCCGAGGAGACTGTGGGGAGGGTGTTAGTGGTCTGATTTTCGAGTTCTAGCAGCATCTTGGAACGCTGCCGGCGGGAAGCTTGAACGTTCGGATGCAAGTTCGGAGCCTCCTCAGAGGGCACCGATTTGCGACGGGCAAGGGCGTCTGTTATCATCTACTCGCTCCATGCCCCGGTATGTCGGATCAATGCGATTGCAGTCGCACCGATTGCCGGGGCTTTTTCATTCTGAGGCCATGACGCCACAAGGGCGCTTTTGGACTCGTCGATTTTCAGGGAGCAGCACAGTCGCTCGGCCGCTTGGCGGTAATCATACGGCTGATCCAGGATTGAGTCAAAAACGCCCCCTCAAACGCCGAACGGCGGCCCGTTGGGAGCCGCCGTCCTGCCGTCTTGGACTTGGTATTCGCTTAGTCAGCCTTCACCTCGACAGACAGTGCAATGTGCTTGTCGGTGAGCGGGTAGCTGTCGGTGCGGATCATCTCAGCGATGGCCTCCCGAATGTCAGCCTCGCTCATGCCCATGCCGTCGAAACGGGTGTCGGTGATGGAAATCTGTACTTGAGTCATTGTTGGCCTCCTGTGTTGTCAGGCGAACACTTATACTCAGATTCTTTAAAAAATCAATTATATCAATGTCTTATAGGTCATCGCTTATCATGCTGCTGGCCTATTGAGTGTGTTCATAAGCGGGCACCTATGGCGGGTTTGATTGGTCGGAAGGATCGGCGGTATCGCTTGTCGTCTCTTCCGGCGTGTCGTCGTCCCCATATGTGTGCTTCATCGCTTCGATGCCGTCCTCTGCGCGCTTCTGCTCTGCGGCTATCGCGTTATCTAGCTCGACGATAAAGCGTTCAGCAAAGCCACGGACCTTAGCTCTCGGATCAGTCAACCAAGCTTCCATCCGCTGCCGGCGATCTTGATATACTTCCACGAAACCGAATTCGCCCGAGACAACGCCACTGCTCTCAATTGCAATTCGAATCTCGGTAAGAATCTCATCCTCTTCAGGAATAGCCTCAACTAAGTCACGACAAACATCATCCATCCGAGCGTCGCCTTCATACTCACGGAGAACTTTAACGACAAACTTGAGGTCGCTAACTTCCCCTCCGGCAATGATCCGCTTTGAGTATTCAGACAGCGCGTCCGGGAATTCTGGGAAAGCGTTGTGTAGTAGGCGCGCGGAATATTCCTTCTGGTGCCACCCGGACCCGCGATGGATTAGTCGTGCAGCTTCCGCTACCAAATCAAAGTGTGGGGCGAAAGCATCCTTTAGATTGTGAAATTCATAGGGAACCGGCTCAAAATTCTCTGGCGCAATGTCCTTTTTATCCGATAGTTCAATACGGTCTGAAAACAGTTTTAGAACGATTTCTGGGTACCTTTCAGTTAGTCCCGCAAGTACCCACTCCTCGTGGATATCGACTTTTGAGCTGTAGATCAGAGTCGAGGCCATTCTCTCGGCAACTGTCTCAGAAAGGTGAGGGAGTATCCAATTCCGCTTTCTATACCAGACGGCATTGACCCATTTTCCGCTGTGAATATCGATGAAGAAATCCAAGCATGGAATGAAGACGTTGGCTTCCAAGTATGAAACGAAATCAGCACTTGCTTCGAAAGCAATTCCAAAAACTAGAACTGCTAGCATTTCATCTTTGTTATCAAGCGCAGCATCGGTGTAAATCTTTAAGTGGCCTGTGTCGATTGGGCTTGATGATTGCTCGTAAATTGCAAGTTGCCACAGGAATTTTCTCTCGCTCAGCCATTTCTCGACTAGCGCTCCAGCTTCACTTTTTAATTTTGACGATTTTAAACCAATCAGAAAATCTGGGATTGTTCGATCTGTCTTATCTGCACTCTGAACTCTTGTGAGAAAATCGAGTGCAACAGCAGGGGCTACCACGGTCTTAATCGAGGATACTACTCATGGCTGGTAGCTGGGACCGATCACAACTAGTCCACTTCCGTGCCTAAATGCACCAGCAACGATCTTGCGCTGGCCATATTTTACCTTCTGAGTAGCCCAAAGGACGGGGGCTATGTGAGGCCCTCGGATTGCAACATTAAATTCCGCTGCCGTTGGCATTGGCTCAGCGACGGAATTGTCAGGCTCAAGATCAGACCCAACATTCGGTTCTATAGTCAGATCAGTTAGTGGCCAGGTCGAATAGACAAGTTCTCGCAGCTCGTCTTCGTTGTTCTGAATTGAGAAGTTTAGTGGAAAAAGCAAGGTTCCACCCGCAGCGACCCAGCGCTGCAGCTTTGATGCTTTTGCTTGATAGTCCCGAGCCTCTTTTGTGTTTTTCAGCGGCACAATCTTATTGCTGTTGGAAAGCGATGCCATCACCTTGCGCGCGGCTTGCCCGTCAGGATGATCATTGATGGAGTTCCAGATAATCCAGTCAAACTGCGCGAGGTCGGTGTGATCCAGTAGTGGGTACGATTGGCGCCGCGTTTCTCCGGCAAGCAACACATTGGCTTCTTTGGTCATTGATCACCTTTTTGCCGTGCGTGTTCTTTGTTTAATAAAAGTGTGCCTTCCTCCAAGACTGAGATGGCACTCCAGTTCTGTTGAGTTGACAATGTTGACAAGTTTTTGGGGCCTCGCGAAATATTGATGGGCCTCGATTTCATCTAGACCTTCGTTTTTTTATTGCGTCGCATTTCGGATGTGCGAATCAATCTTGCTTCATGCTAAGCGACCGCTTAGCCCTTGGTCAGCAGCCCGTCTATGTAGAGCTTGACGTTGATGAGCATGGCATCGCGGGTCGGGCCGGCGATGATCCCATTGCTAGGCGATAGTTGAACCAGCCTCATAAGGGCGGGGTCGTTAGATGCCACATTGGCTGACCACTCATGGCTCATAAGTGGCGGGTTAAGCCATGTGATCTCAAACCCTCGGTCGTGCTTGGTTTCAGTGTTCAGGCTGGCCATAGCTGCCTCCCTTTGATTGCCGGCAATCCTAAGACGGCAACCGCGCGTCGCCCGACTGAAAATGGCGAAGAAAACCTCTTGGCAGCAGGCCGGGAGGCTGTTACATTTCATCGCAACGGACGTAGCGAAGGAATGTAATATGACCAAGTTCGTGGCGTACTACCGAGTTTCGACCGACCGGCAGGGCCGGAGCGGGCTGGGTTTGGAGGCGCAGCGGGAAGCGGTCAGGCAGTACCTCGCTGACCGGGGCTGGCCTCCCATCGCTGAGTTCACCGAGGTCGAGAGCGGCCGTAAAAGCAGCCGCCCCAAGCTGACCGAGGCGTTGGCGGCCTGCCGGCTGCACAAGGCCAAGCTGGTAATTGCCAAGCTGGACCGCCTGACCCGTAACGTGGGGTTCCTCGTCAGCCTCCGGGACAGTGGGGTGGATTTCATCGCCTGCGACATGCCGGACGCCAATAAGCTGACAATCAATATCATTGCGGCCGTGGCAGAGGATGAAGCGGAGAGGATCAGCGCCCGTACCAAGGCCGCTCTCGCTGCCAAGGTGGCCCGTGACGGGCAGTGGGACCGGAAGGCCAAGCATCACCTAGTCCCCGGTGCGGGCCAGCAGCAGGCGACGGCAGCATTACAGGAGAGGGCGAAGGCGAGGGCGGCCGATTATGCTCAAGAGATCGCCCGACTGCGGGCCACGGGCCTGTCGTCCCTGAGGGCCATTGCCGAAGCCCTGAATGAACAAGGCATCCCGACCACTCGGGGCGGCAGATGGCAAGCTGTGCAGGTGAAGCGGGTTCTGGACCGAGTGGCAGCCTGACCCCCGGCTATTCCTAAAATCGAAGGGCCGCCTGCTAGGGCGGCCCTTTTTCGTTATGCGGCTATCTTGCTCGATATGAGGTCCGGCTGTTCCCGGCACTTGTCGAGGATCATGGCTTTGACCTTTTCTGCATCCTTCCGGGGCAAGCCTGCCTTGATACCGATCCGCAAGGCGAGTGCACGAAGGCCGGCCATCCCTTGCGCGGTATGGATTTTATCAAGGTTACCCCTCGCTACTCCCAACTGCCGAGCGACGGCCTCGGCGACAATGGCGCTCTTTGCGGCCTCGCGCTGTGTCGCGGCCTCACTGACAGCCGCCCCCAGTTTGTCTGAGGTCGGGGTAGAGGTGTCCGTCTTTTCCTCTTCGGTCGCATCGCCGTCATCAAACGCGGCAGAGTGATCCGCCTCGACCGACTGCCTCATCTCGGCCGCTTCCTCGTCCGTCATCACCCGAATGTGCATGGTCGAGAGCTTCTCAGGCTCGTTGGCCTGCCCCGGAATCAACCCAATCGCTACCATCCGATCTTCAAGATCGGCTACCGCTGCGGTGAGGTCGCGGAGGCTTTTGGGGGCCAGGCCGCCAGCGGCAGCGATGCGGGACGCTTCGTCCATCAGGTTGATAAAGGTGGCAGCCCGGAAATTCAGGATAAGGCGCTGCCGTTCTTCCTCGTTCTCGGTCGCCATCAGCTTGGCGAACAGGCGGTCGCTTTCCGCGCGCACCGCCCGGACGCTGGTTCCGGGTTTCAGGTCATGCTTGATACCCCGTGCCTTTAGAACGCGGGACACGGCCGCCCGAGTGACGCCGCAGCGGGCGGCGATCTCTGACATCGTCACAGTCCCGGCTTCCACCCCAGCAATATCTTCGGGGGTGAGGTCAACCCGTCCGCAAAGCATCAGACATTCGCCGCCTTGCGCTGGTCGAGGCCGGCGCGGATACGCGCAGCACCACGAAGCAGGGAACGCTGCTGCTCGGCTGCGGCTTCGGCGAGGATGGCTTTTCGAGCGTCCGTATGTTCCTGCCGGAGCTGCATGAGACGCTTGTAGTCGGCTTCGTTGAAATCGACATTCTCATCGCCATCAACCAGACGGATATAGCGTTCTTCGAGTTCCTGACGTTCGGTAGACATCAAGCCTTGGTCCTTTTCATCGTCTGGGAGAAGCGCAATTCGTGGTAAACAAGGTCGGTTATGGAGATCAAGAACGCTGCGCGTTCGTCATTGGTCATATCTCCGAGCCGGTCGATGTTGCCCTTAACGTGTTCCGCGAGCGCAACGTGCTCTGGTGACATGGCGAGAGTAGTCACTGTCCGCTCATCCATCACGCCACCGCCTTGATATGGCCGGCGATTGCATCGATCTGGCCGAGAATGGCGGCAGTGGCGGCCCGTAATTCGATGATCTCGGCCATGACGCTGGGGGCGATGGCCGGCCTGTGGTCCGGGGTGCTGGCAGCAGCAGCCTCGGCCGCGATGGCAGAAATCTTTGCCGCCTGGGCGCGGATGCTGGCCCGCTTCGCCTCGATAGCTGCCTCGATATCGGCAAGATCAGACAGCTTGGCCTTGATCTCGCTGGCGTCGAAGGCGATCAGCCCGAGATTCTGTGAGAGAAAGTTCGCGTGGTCGATCTCCCGACAGCTTGTATCGAAGGCGAGCGAGGCTGCTAGGTCGGCGCCGTAGACACGGGCTTGAGCGGCAATCTCGAATGAAGCCGCTCCCTTCTTTGCCAGCTTCCGTAGATCGTCGGTGTAGGTATCGCCGACAGCCTGCGCGTCGGAAAGCGTGGTCAGAACCTCGACGCGGCATGAGATTGCCTGCTGAACGACAGCGACAAGGCGCTTGGCGGCTTCTGCGGCAGTGAGCCGTTCCGCATCGCTATCGATGCCGGAGAATACGCCGACCATGTTGGAAGGAGCCGGAGCGAGAGCGATGCCAGCACAGAACGGCACGTCAAGATGATGCTGTCTGATCTGGTTATGGACTGCCCGCGAAGCGACGTAGATCATGGAAAGTGCCTGCCTTGATGAAATTAGCTATTGACAAATGAAACGTTATAACATGACACTTGTCAAGTTTGGCTGTATTTGGCCAAATTTCCGCCCGTAGGAACGCTGAAATTGCTCAATTGAGCAATGCTATTGACGAAATGCCGGTCAAGGACTCATCATCAGCGGCAGTCCACAAGGGCGGTACACACGGAGAAATTGCCGCTTAATAAGTATTTGATCTTATTTATGAAATAGAGTTTTTGCTGGGAATCCTAGTCCCCCAGCCAATCTTCTCTCTGACAAATTGGTTTTTTCCGCTGTCAGTTCTCACGTTTGTTGAGACTCAACAAACTATTGCGAGAAAAGCGATAACCTTAAACGAGGTCCGGCGCCGATCGCTCAGCGCGACGCCGCTTCCAGCCCTCTGTTCAGAAACCTGGGGAATAGGATGTTGTTCTCCAGGTGGATATGGTCGACCAGATCGTCGATCAACTTGCGCAGCCCTGCGTATAATGCGTGCCAGCTCCGGCATGCATCGGCAGGGGGCATGCACCCCGCAGTGAGGGTTTCCAACTGGCGCAACATGGCGCCATGGCTCTCGTGATCGAGCATCATCATCTCAATCGTGCTCCCGATCAGCGGACCTTCACCCTCCTTGATCAGGGCAAACACGATATGCTCTTCCTTGCACATATGCATCTCCAGCTCCAGGCGCATCGTCTGAAGCAGCCTTGAGAGCCCTGCCGGCAGGGCCTGGTGTCCACCGTGGACCGCTTCAATCTTCAGCGCCAGATCGATCAGCCCGGGCAACTCCCGCCGGTGCGTTTCGTGATAGCGCTCGGTGATGTGATCGATCAGGTCCCGCGTCATGGTCGGCATCTGGCGCGACGCAGGCTGTGCTATTGCGGCGAGTTCCGTCTCGATCTGCGGCAGTATCAGATTTGAATGCCGCGCGGCCTCTGACAGCGTGAGATCGCCCCTGCAGCAGAAATCGATCCGGTGCGATCGGAGAACGGCTGCGGCAGAGGGAAACGAACGTACAATTTCGGCCAGAGTCCTGGACGAAAACGATGCCGGGCCAGGTAAGAAATCCTGCATGGTCACCCTCGCTGGACAATTCTGCGGCCCGTCAGCGGCCTGCCCATGATGATGCCGCGAGAATATGCGGGACGGTCATGCCATCTTTGCGCCAGAGCAAATCAGACGGATTGTTGTGTTCCGGTTTCCGGAGCATTGCTGTTAACCTGCACATGCAAATATCAGGCATCATACAAGCGAAAGTCCTTCGCATGCCTCTGACCGGGATAGACTTACTGGAATTTCCCCTTTTCCATGGCGTCGACGCGGAAGCCGTGGCGAGGCTGACGCGTGACTGCGTCGTGCGGACCTGCCAGAAGGGCGCCATCCTGGCCCAGCAGGATGCCGATGCGGAGCATGTTCATCTTGTCCTGGCCGGACGCGTATTGCTGCTGGCCGAATGCGAGGATGCCGACAGCACGGTGATCGCCGCTTTCGAGACGGGCGACGTTCTTGTGGCCGCTGCCGCCATCCTGCAGATGCCGTATCTGGTCACCGCCAGGGCCGCTGCATCCTCTCGGATCCTGGCTATTCCCGCCGAACGCTTCCGCCAGGCGCTGCAGACGGAACATGCCCTTGCGCTTGCCGTTCTTGCCATCCAGGCGGAGCACTGGCGCCTCCTGGTCGATCACGTTCGAGGCCTGAAGCTGCACAGCGGCGTGGAGCGGCTGGCGCGCTTCCTGGTGCAGAGCAGCCCAGTCGAGCACGGAACCGCGACATTCAAGCTGGAGCATGATCGCAAGACCATTGCCGCGCTGCTCGGCATAAGTCCGGAATTCGTCTCGCGCGGCCTGCAGCAATTGCGCCAGCATGGCGTGCGCGCCAGTGGCAGCGTGATTCACATCGACGACGTCGACCGGATCAGCCGCCTCTATCGTCCCATCCAGCGCGCGGACAGCCCTGAAAGGCTGGATCAGCCATAGGCCGTGCAGCTTTCGCACACTGTGCCGCGCACGTCGCGGGCCAGGTGGGCGCGCCGCAGGGCCTGGAATTTCGGCGAATTCCACGCAGCCTCGAAACTCTCCTCCATCAGGTCGCCCATATGGAAGCGGCCATCGTGATCGAAACAGCATGCCGAGAGCTTGCCATCCCAGGTGACATGCCCCTCGGTGAAGATCGACCAGCAGGGCAGCGGATCGCGCATCGCCGCGGCGCGCCCACGGTTGCCGGCCACCGACGACCAGCCGCGCCCGGTTTCTTCATCACTGACCAGATCGGCCTGGCTGTAGAGCGGCAAGGCGTAGACCTCGTCGACATAGGGCCGGATTTCGTCCAGCGCGGCGTGCATGCGTGCCCGCTGTTCGCCGTCGTATTCGATATACGAGGCATAGAGGCCGCAGGCATAACCACCAGCCTCGCGCACGCGATGCGCGCCGATGATATGCTCCTTCATCTTGTCGAAATAGCTGCCCTTGACCCGGGTAACGCTGATGAACTGCTCGACATCGGCATAGTTGTAGGAGAATTTCAGCGAATCTAGCCCAGCCTTCATGCAGGCTTCCACGCGCGCCGGCGTCGCCAGCGATCCGTTCGTGGTGAGGAAGACATAAGGATAGCCGCATTCCTGCTTGGCGAAGGCAATCGCCTCGTGCAGCCACGGGATCATGAAGGATTCGCCCAGATAGAACAGACCGATTTCCTCAACGCCAGCGGCGCGCATTTCGTGCAGCAGCCGCTCGAAGGTGCCGCGATCCATGTCGCGCTGGTCGCGCAGCCGCATGCCACGGGCGCAAAAGGCGCAGTTGAAATTGCAGCGCGCCGTCAGCTCGATCTTGACCGAGCGGGGAACCGGCGCATAGGCCGCGGCGCGGGCAGGTTCGATATGCGTAATGGCGTCGATACGTTCTGTGATTGTCATAGCGAGATTCTCTCGGCTGGTTGCGGGGGCTCAGGTTGAAATCGTCACGGTCTGACCTTCGGCAGTGATCAAATGGGCGCGACCGGCGCCCTGGCGGCGCAGGACTCCGCCAATCGCTTCGGGAGCCATGAGGGTAAAGGCGGTGGACAGCGCATCGGCTGCCATCGCGGTTGGCATGACCACCGAGACGCTGCGATAGCGCTGGGGCGAGTATCCGCTTTGCGGATTGAAGATGTGATGGAAACGGCCTGCCGCATCGAAACGGAAACCATAACCGCCGGACGTGGCGAGCGCCGCGTCCGCCAGCGGAACGATCAGCTCGTCCCGGCCTGGCTCCAACGGATCGGCGATCATGGCCCGCCATGGTCGGCCATCGGGATGATGTCCCAGCGCACGACTTTCGCCCATATCCACCAAAGTATGCGCGATGCCGTGCCGGTGCAGTTGCTTGACCACCCGGTCGGTGACATAGCCTTGCGCGATGCCGTTCAGGCTGATCGCCATGCCGGGTCGCCGGAAGGCGATACGATCCCGGCTGACCAGCAGATGGTCCAGCCCAACAGCCTGCAATGCGGCGGCAATATCGGTAGCGGGCGGACCGCCTTGCGCGGCCTGCGGCTGGGCGAAGTGGCGGCTGTACAGCGCCCAGAGCGGCTGGATGGTTGGATCGAAGGCGCCATCGGTGAGCGCGGCATACTGCCGGCTGGCCTGCAGCAGATCGACCAGTTCGGGTGCGGGCGCAACCAGGCTGCCCTGGCGGTTCAACAGGCTGAGCGCGGAATCCGGCCGGTAGAGGCTGAGCACTGATTCCAGCCGGCGCATATCCTGCAACACCAGTCGCAGGGCCTGTTCGGCCACCGCGATATCATGGTGGTGAATCCGGATGCTGGCATTGGCGCCAAGCGCAATCCCCTGCCATTCGACCAGCCCGGCTTCCGCCCTTGCCGGTCCGGCCAGCGGCAGCAGGCCCAGACCCGCAGCCGCGGCCGAGATGCCAAGGAAACGCCGGCGGGTGAGGTTGCGATCAGTGGGCATGGCCGGCCCGTCCCTCGGCGACCCGCTGCGGGGTGCCGGCACCATCCATATGGCTGCTGTCGCTGTCGCCACCGAGAATGTAGTCGCGCGGCACGTCGGCAAACCCGACGATGCGGCCGCCATGCTCGGCCACGAAACGCTCGGCTGCGGCGCGGTCGCCAAAAGGCACGGCCTCGTCGGCTCCCATGCCGCTGCGCATCCGGCTGCCGATCACGAAGCTGGCCTGGCGCGCCTCGATCCAGTTCTCGATGCCCGGATTGTCCCAGCTTGCCGCCCGCGCCATGTCGGAGACGTAGATGGCGCTGATAGTCTTCGCCTCCTCCGGCAGCATGGTATAGGCGAGGGTATCGCGCGCCGACGAGAACCAGACCGGCTCGGGCCAGCCGGCCAGCAGGATATGCCCCTTCGGACCGGGATGCTCCAGCACGTTCATGCCGCAGTAATTGCCGATGGCTTCGGCGGTCAGGGTGCGCGGCGGCGGCAGGTCCGATGTCCTGGCGTCATCCCTGCAGCCGGCCAGCAATGCGGCGGTCATGATGACAATGGTGCAGGCGAGGCGGTTCATAATTCCCTCCGCGAGAAGATGGTGGTGGCGGCGGCCAGCGGCAGGAGAATCCAGACTGCCAGCATGCCCAGCAGTACAGGCGGCTGCAGGGTCTGGACTTCGGCGATGCCGGCCATGCCGGACAGGCTGCTGACACCGGCCGAGCCGGCCAGGTTGAACATCCGGTAGGTGTCGGTGGGATTGAGCAGCAGCAGGACATTCAGCATGTCGGCCGACAGGGTGCGGCCCTGATCGACCACCAGGAAGCCGAGGATCGCCATGTCGTAGAGCAGCACCAGCAGCAGCCAGATGCCGATGGCAATACCGCCCGCCGTGCCGCGATCCTGCACATGGGCACTGACCAGATAGCCGATGGCGACGAATACCGCGCCCAGCAGGATGGAAGATCCGATCAGTTGGGCAAAGGCCATCCAGCTGTCGGCCCCGATCGGCGTACCGGTGAGCGCCAGGGCCGCTGCCGTCGCGCCATAACCGAGAATGGTGGCAAAGGCCAGGATGGCGAGGTGGCCGCAGAATTTGCCCAGCAGCACTTGCCAGCGCGCCACCGGATAGCTGAGCAGCAGCAGCATGGTGCCGCGGTCGACTTCGCCGACGATGGCATCATATGAGATCAGCAGGGCAATCAGCGGCAGCAGGAAGATCGACAGGCTGGACAGGCTGACAATCACCACATCCAGCGCGCGCACGCCGACATTGCCGGTCGGCGCGCTGCCGAGGAAGCTCAGGGTCAGCGACAGGGCCAGCAGCAGCAGCGTAGTGGCCAAAACCCAGCGGTTGCGCAGGCCTTCCTGGATTTCCTTGATCGCAATGATGCACAGGCTTTTCATCGGGCATCCCCTTGGCTGCGCAGGAAATGAGCGTAAAGCTCATCCAGCGTGGGCGGCACCACCTCTATATCCTCAAGCGCGTGATCGGCATGGATCGCCTGCCGCAGCAGGTCCATCTTCTGCTCGGGCAGGGCATCGAGTTCGATGACATGGCCATTGACCGGGTGCCAGGTGCCGGCACTCTCGAGCCAGCCGGGCATCTGCGCCGGGCGGCCGCCGGTCAGGTGCAGCCGGATCCGCGTCGGCAGCCGGGCGATACGGCGCAACGCATCGAGCGATCCGTTGGCCACCATCAGGCCGCGGTTCATGATGACAACCCGGTCGGTACGCTCTTCCAGTTCGGTCAGCGCATGCGACGACAGAACCACGGTGGCGCCGCGATCGCGCAGCTCCTGCACGATCTCGTAGAAACTCTGGCGCAGGGCCGGATCGAGGCCGGTGGTGGGTTCATCAAGCAGCAGCAAAGCCGGCGCGCCGATCAGCGCCTGGGCCAGCCCGAGACGCTGGCGCATGCCCTTGGAATAGGTGCCGACCCGCCGGCCGGCGGCAGCGGCCAGACCGACGCGGTCCAGCAACGCCATGGCCTGGGCCGGCGCTTCGCCTTTCAGGCGGGCGTAGAAGGCCAGCAATTCGCGGCCGGTGAGGGCTGCGTTGAACGACACATTTTCGGGCAGGTAACCCAGGCGGCGGCGGGCGGCGAATTCGCCGGCGGCCGGATGCTCACCCAGTATCTTCACCATGCCTTCGCTGGGATGGATCAGGCCCAGCATCAGCTTGATCAACGTGGTCTTGCCAGCACCGTTATGGCCGACCAGGGCCACGGTTTCACCCGCCGGCAGGGAGAAAGAAACGCTGCGCACCGCCTCAATGCGACCGTAGCGCTTGCTGACATTGTCGATTTCAACGGTGTTGTTCATTCTGTTATCCGATCTGCCCTGGCGGCCTGCGCCGGCGGCGTCATCAGCGGTGCGCTGTCAACCACGCCGCCCGGCAGCAGGGCAGGAAACTGCGCCTGGGCCCAGCGGATCACCTGCACGGCCGGGCTGTTGACCAGCAGCTTGGCCTGCGGCGCCGTCCACAGTACCTTGTCGACCAGGTCGTTCGGGCGATAGGCGGCATCGCCGATGCCGTCGCCGTTCAGGTCAAAGGCAGGATTGTCGCTCCAGTAGTTGCCGCGCCCGCCCTTCGACCAGTCGAGATAACGGGTGCCGACATACTTCACCTGGTTGCGGTTGCGGATGAAGGCATTGCCGCTCATCTCGTTGCCTTCCGAACCGGCGGTGAAATGGATGCCGATCTCGCAGCCTTCGAAACGGTTGTCGCGGAACCGGTTCTGGTTGGCGTTGTAGATGAAGACGCATTTCTCCGGTCCAAGCCGCATGCCGGCGATGCTGCCCGAGGCCAGTTCGCTGGCCGGCACGCCATGCTCGCCACCCTGGCTGCGGCTTCCGGCACCCAGCCAGCGCTCGGCCGGCTGGAGGCGGCCATAGACGGCATTGCCTGTGATGCGCGAACCGTTGGCGTAGTTGAACAGGAAGCCATGATCGCGGTCACCGTTGGAGACGTTGCTCTCCACGACCAGACGGTGCGAATACATCACGGCGAAACCAACCGCGTTGCCGGTCGAGACGTTGCCGCTGATCTCGCTGTCGTTGGTATACATGTAGTGGATGGCGAAACGCAGATCGCGGAAGTGGTTGCCGCTGAACCGGTTGCGCTTGCTCGCCGCAACAAAAATGCCGTCACGCCCGAAGCTGATAGCGTTATCCAGCACCTGTGCGCCAGGCGCATTCCAGACCGAGATGCCGTTGCCGGCTTCGTTCCGCCGGCCTTCGCTGATGCCGGTGATGAGATTGCCACGTGCTACGGAATCTTCTGCGCCATGCAGATAGATGCCGTACAGGTTGCCTTCGACCCGGTTGCCCTCCACCACCGCGCCGGTGGCGGTCTTGGCAACAAAAACCCCTGAATCGAGCGTTTCGAGATTGGTTCCCGAGCCGCGTATCGTAAGGCCACGCACCACGGCGCCGGGTGCCAGAACCGTGATGGTGCTGCCCTGGCCCCGGCCGGTCACGGTGGCTCCCGGCTCGCCCTGCAGGGTCAGGCGGCGGTCGATCCGTACCGGCCCGCGATAGTCGCCGGCCGGCAGGATCACCACATCGCCTTCCGCCGCCCGCTCGAGCACCGCCTGCAAGGCCGTACCCGGCGGCACGCGCAGTTCGGTCGCCCGGACGGACAGGACGGAGCCGGCGGCGAAGGTCGCCGCCAGCCCCATGCCTATGACGGAAAACACCCGCATCCCGTCCTCAGGCGTTCCGCGGTTCCACCAGCATCCGGCCCTGCATTTCCATGTGCATGGCATGGCAGAACCAGCTGCAATAGTACCAGTAGACGCCCGCCCGGTCGGCCGTGAAGGTGACCGAGGAGGTCTGCTGCGGACCGATCTCGAAGTTGATGCCATAGTTGTTCAGGCAGAAGCCGTGGGTGAGGTCTTCCACGTCGTCGATATTGGTGATGTAGATGGTAACCTCATCGCCCTGCTTGACAGTGAACTTCTCCAGGCCGAAAGCCGGCGCCGCCGAGGTCATGTAGACGCGCACCTTGTTGCCCGCCCGTATTACCTTGGAATCCGTCTCCAGCTCGACGCCATCGGCCTTGGCCTGCTTCACCGCATCGGCGAAGAACGGGTCGTCGCGCTTCCAGACATGCAGGGGGTTGATCTTTGAGCGGTGCACGATGGTGGCGTCATGCGGCTCGGCAAAGCTCGGGCTGTCATGCACCAGCACCATCCTGTCGCCGGAGATGTCGATCAGCTGATCGTTCTCGGGCTTCAGCGGACCAACATTGAGATAACGGTCCTTCGAGAACTTGTTCAGCGAGATCAGCCATTTGCCATCGGCATCCTTGGTCTGGCCCATGGAGGTGTGGTTGTGGCCCGGCTGGTAATGCACATCCAGCTTCTGGATCACCGGGTTGACCTTCTCGCCCTTGAAGGCCCGCTTGGCCGCGTCGATGTTCCATTTCACGATCTGGCTGTCGAGGAACAGCGTGGTATAGGCATTGCCCTTGCCGTCATAGGCGGTATGGAGCGGGCCGAGACCCAGTTCCGGTTCAGCCACCACCACTTCGCGCGGCTTGATCTTGTCGTCGAACAGGTCGGGCAGCCTGCGGGCATCGAACACCGTGACGGTCGGCGACAGCTTGCCGTTGGCGACGAAATGAATGCCGTCCGGCGCCGTGTTGATGCCATGCGGGCTGTTGCCTACCGGGATATAACGCGTATACGGAGAGCCCTTGCGACCATCCAGCACTGGCACGCCACCGATCATCTTGGCCTTGCCCTGTTTCACGGCATCCTCGATACGCTTGATATCGAAGACGACGACCCAGTCCTGCTCGTTGGCCATGGTCTCGGCGAGCGTGACGCCCTCTTCCGAGTTGTAGCAGGTTGACCAGGCATATTTGCCCTGGTAGTCGGCATCCACGTTGTCGAGGTTGCCGCTGACCTGAATCTGCCAGGCGATCTTCATGGTCTCGCCGTCGATGGCGGTGAACGACGAGACATATTTCGTCGGGTCGTCCAGCACCTTGCCGTCATTGGGCACGGGCACGCGGTCTTCGCCATTGCAGAAGACATAGCCGGTCTTGGGGTATTTCTGCACGCGCAGGCCATGCACCGTGGCCTGGTTCGGGATCTGCACGATCTTGTCGCATTTCATGATGTCGAGCCGGATGCGGCAGATCCGGGTGTTCGACTTGTCGTTGGCGTAGAGATAACGCCCGTCATAAGTGCCGTTCGTGAAAGAGGGGTGCGGATGGTGCAGGTCACCATTCATATAGGTGCCGCCGCGGGTCTTGAGGAATTCCCTGCTTTCCGGCGTCAGGCCCTCAGTCAGGATCTTGAGGCTTTCATTCGTCTGGCCCCAACCCGTGGCGCTGTCGCGGTTGAATACCGGCACGCGCATCAGCTCGCGCATCGACGGCAGGCCGACGATGCGGACCTCGCCGGTCTGACCGCTGGAGAAGAAGACATAATATTCGTCCAGTTCGCCGGGCTTGACTTCATACTTGCCGCCCGTGGTCGGCCTGCCGGCCTGGCGCGGCTGCGCCTCGGCCGAACTGACCGTCCCATCACGGCCCGTCACCAGCCCGCCTGCCAGGCCGGTGGCGCCGGCCGCGGCCACGGCGGCCGTCGTGCCGAGCACATGGCGCCTGCTCAAGCCCTTCCTGTTGTTGTCGTCTTCCTTGGTCATGATGGTCTCCTTCGCGTTGAATTTAATTTGCGGGAACAGCCGGTTCGGCCGGCTTGCGGTTACGATCGGCATAGGCGGCTTTCGGCCCGCCGGCTTTCGTCAGGGGCGCGGCCAGCGCGTCGTAGCGTTCGCGCTTCAGTCGGATCTGGATCATGTGCGGGCAGCGGTGATCGTCGTGATACAGCTCCTGGCAATGCATGCAGTAGATGCATTCATTGACGTTGATGTGGCCTTCGGGATGGATCGACTGCACCGGGCATTCCTTGGCGCAGCGCTGGCAGGGCGAGCCACATTCCGGCCAGCGTTTCAGCCATTCGAACATGCGGATGCGGCCGGGAATGGCCAGAGCCGCGCCCAGCGGGCAGAGGTAGCGGCAGAAAAACCGCTCGATGAACAGCCCGGCCGAGAGCAGCGTCAGGGCATAGATGACGAACGGCCAGTCGCGGCTGAATTTCAGGATGATCGAGGTCTTGAACGGCTCGACCTCGGCGAATACCTCAGCCAGCGCCACTGAATAGAAGGACAGGCCGAACAGGCCGAGGAAGATGATATATTTGATCGGCCAGAGCCTCTCATGCAGGGCCCAGGGTACCTTGATTTGTGGCACCTTCAGCCACTGCGCCAGATTGTTCAGCAACTCCTGCAACGCGCCAAACGGGCAGAGCCAGCCGCAGAATGGGCCGCGGCCCCAGAATAGCAGGGCGGCGGCAATCGCAGCCCAGAGGATGAAGATCAGCGGTGCGGCCAGGAAGAATTCCCAGTTGAAGCCCGTGATCAACGCATTGGTGAAGGTGACGATATTCACCACCGAAAGCTGGGCATTGGCATACCAGCCGAGCCAGACCAGCGTGAACAGCAGGAAGCTGCGCCGGATCCAGGCATACATCCGCGGCCGCCGTACCAGGGTGTCCTGGAAGAAGAAAATCGCGGTGAGGACCAGCAGGCCGGTCACGGTGACGCCGATCTCGAAGACATTGGCCCACCAGATACGCTGCCACAGCGGCTGGTCGAGTGATCCGTCGAGTGAATCCGGCGCGCCGGCCAGCTGCGTGGTGGTGGCTGGGGCGGCGGTGGCCGGTGTGGCTGCAGTCGGCGCGCTTGCCGCGATCGGCCGCAGGTATTTCTCCGGCAGGCTGTAGTCCAGGTCAAAGGTAATGAATGCCTTGTCGCGCGCTCCGACATTGCGTTGAACCAGCAACTGCAACTGCCAGGGCTGGGTCAGGTCGAGGCGGAAATCATCGGGCATGACGAACAGTGCGATCTCGCGAAGCTCGGGCGAACCGGCCGCCTCCAGCGCGCCCAGCCGCGTATGGTTGCGATCGCGGAAACGTGTGCTGCCGCCATCCTGCAGCAATTCGATGCGGTCGAAGATGCCACCGCGCACATAACCCGATCCCTTGAAGGAATAGGCGCCGTCCCCGGCCACCACGATGGCCTGCTGGCCCGGCTTCAGGCGCTCGCGCAGGCGGGCATAGACCTCCTCGCTCAGCAGGCTGCGGCCGATGGCCGGCACCGAGACGGGCGCGACGAACATTTCGATGAAGCTGTCGTCGGCCTGGCCGGTTTCCGCGTTGCGCGATGCTTCGGCATTGCCGGCGCGAGCAAAAGCCTGATTCACATCGCCGATGCTCAGGCTTAAGCGCCGGACCGAGCCATCACCCACCAGATCATCCCAGCCGAGGATTTCGTTGCGCTCTGGATCAACCTCCCGGACCTGGACCGGCGTCGCCGCCAAGGTTCCTGGCGCCACGCCGCCAAGCCGGCTGCTGCGGACCAGGCGCACCGCCGAGCGGATCACGCTATCGGCCATGACCAGAACGGTGACCGTGGCACCGCTGACGATATCGACCTGCGGCGGCCGTTCGGCGCCCCTGGCGATGGCGCCGATGTTACGGCCGATAAGGCTGTTCATCGTCGCCACGACCTTGGCCTCGGGAATGCCGATCAGCACGATCGGCTCCTTGTGATCGACCAGGCGGATACCGGTTATGGTCCCCTTCGGATCGATACCGGTCAGCATGTGGATCGGCTTGCCGGAATACCCCACCGCATTGGTGAAGTCGGCATTGAGGTAGACATAGCCGAGCAGCGTGTCGCCCTGGTAGGCCGGCACGATGGGCGGAGCGCCCAGTGCCGGACCGAAGCGATCCGCTCCGGGAACCAGTTCGGACGGCTGAGCTTTGGGCAGGAATTCCGCCAGCCGCGAGTCCGCCATGGCTGGCATGGCGCCCAGCAGAAAGATGACCAGCGCGGCGATGCGCCACGTCAGAGAATAAATGCGCCCAAGCCGCAGTTTTTCCCTCCCCCGCTGGAGGGCGGAGAATTCAGATTGTTCCCAAGCTAAAAACGGGGGGGAGAGACGCATGTTCCCTTTCGGTGGCCGGCTGCGGGGAGGTCGAGAACGGCCTTGCGTCTAGGCTATAAAAATCGAGGCCCTGGTATTCGTTGTGCTATGTCAAATATTTCTCCGTCTTCAGAGAAATCCCCCGTCTTTCTTGACTAATGTCAAGATTTGACCAGCCCCGCAGAAGCGGGGAGACTCCTGTGGCATCACGACAGCCAGGAGATGCGGGATGACCCATCTGACATCGGAACCGCCCGCCCCCGTCCGGTCGCTCGACGAGCTTCTGGCGATTGCTTATGCGCTGGAGCATGAGGCCGCCGAGCACTACACCGCTTTTGCCACGCAGGCGCGGCGGGAAAACCTGCCGGATCTTGCCGATCTGTTCGAGAAGCTGGCTGCGGAAGAACGACATCACGAGCATTATGTGCAGGCATGGGCGCAGCAGCATTCGGGCAAGGCACCAGATATCGCCGCGATCCGCTGGGACTTGCCAGAAACCTTCGATCTGGCCGGCGGCACCGAGCTGGCGTCGTCGCGGCTGGCCACCGCCTATCGCATCCTCGCGGTCGCGGTGCAGAACGAGGATCGGGCTTTTGCGCTGTGGAGTTATATCGCGGCTCATGCGGATGCCGGCGCCATCCGCGAGGCGGCGGAAACGATGGCACGCCAGGAATTGCAGCATGCCTGGGACCTGCGCCGCGCCCGCCGCCAGGCCTATCATGCCGAGGGGCTGGACAAGACGCCGCGGGCCGGCGCCAAAACACTGGCTGGCCTCGGCCGGGTCGAGCTTCGGCTGGCGCGGCACCTTGAACAGGCGACGGCCGGAGCACAAGGTGGAACGGCGCAGGAGTTGCAGCGGCTGGCGCTGGAATCGCGCCAAATGGCAGCGCAGTCGGACGGCACTTATCTGGCCGAGGATGAGGCCAGCAGTGAGGAAGACATCCTGACCATGGCCGAGCGCCTGGCCGAGGATTATCTCGACATCGGCGATCATTCCGCCAATGAGGCCGAGATCGCGCAAGCGCAGGCTTTGGCCGCGCGCGCGGTGATGCGGCTGGCTCAGCTCCGCGCCTTGGGCAATGCGCTGCCAGGCGGCAGAAGCGCTGCCTGACCACTCCTCCTGTGCCGGCGGGAGCGCCATGCCGCGCCAGCCATGGTCAACATGAAGGCCATAATCGCCAGCACCGTGAGAATGCCGCTGACCTGTCGCAGTTCGGGCCATTCCGCAAGGCCGCCCACTGCGCGCAGCAGCATCGACAGGTGCAGCAGGGTCAGGGGCATATAGAGCCATGGCATATAGGCAACGCGCCATTGCGTCACGGCCGGCAGGATGATCAACGCGTGGCCGAATACCATCGAGATCACGAAGCCGATCAGCACCGCATGCAAGGCGAGATCATAGCCGAAGGCCATGGCCGGAGGCGGCCACAGCAGCAACGCCGCGCCGGCTAGGCCCAGCCAGACATAGCCAAGCAGCATGCAGATGGCGAAGAACCTGGTCTGGCCTTTTTGCTGTACGGTACGGCGGGCAATGTCGTGGCGGAACAGCCATAGCGTCGCCGCCAGCAGGCCGAGACCGAACAGCACGGCTCCATTGTCATCCGTCGGGCCGTTGCGGGCACCAGCGGCCAGCAGGCCGATAATCATGACGAACAACGCTTCGCTACCGGCCTTGCGTGGCAGCAGGCGGCTCATCTCCAGCCGTTCGCCTGCGATGGTGAGAATGAGGAAAGCCAGCCACCAGCCCACCAGATCGGGCATCGCGCCTCCCAGCAGCCAGAGCATATTGCCGGTCAGCCAGGCCAGGGCGCCGAACAGCATCGCGGCAGTGAACAGGGCGGGCTGCTGACGCAGGATCAGCAGGGATGCGAGTGCCAGCGCGCCGCTGGCCAGCAGATAGGCCGACGCACCGAAAATCGACGGCAGGCCGGCAACCAGCATCAGGCTGCCCAGTCCTGCCGATATCGGGCCGAGATAAGCCCAGGGCCGGCCCAAGGCGACGGCGCGTTCCATGCTGATTAACGTGCCAAACAGGCCCGAGATCATCAGCGGGCCGTGCAACTGGGCGAAGGAGGCCCCATGGGGCAGTATCCAGCCCAGCCGCCACAGGCCGCCGCATAGCCCGATGAACAGGCTCATGCCGCCAAGCAACAGCAGAAGGATGCGGAACCACTGCGGGTTCCGCATCCCTGCCGACAGATGTCGCTCAAGCCGCGGCACGGCCGATCCGCACCTGCCAGACATCGGGGCCCTGCTCCTGGTAGGCCCAGTCGAACAGGCCGGGGAATTCGGCGTTGAACTGGTAGTAAAGCGGCTTGGGGTCGTGATCATTGACCAGCAGGAAAGCCTGCCCCGGAGTGAGATCGAGGAAAGTCTGGAGAATCAGCGGATGGCGCATGCGTGGCGCAATCTCGCGGACATCGATGGTGGTGGTGACGGTATCAGCGCTCATCGCGGGCTCCTCAATGGCGGCCGAGCAGCGCCCGGCCCTGTTTGGTGATGCGGTCCGGCCTCCATGGCGGCTCCCAGACCAGTTTTACGCCCACCATGCCGGCATCGGGAAACCGCTGCCGCAACCGGTCTTCCGCCTCGCGTACGATCATGGCGCCCAGCGGGCAGGCCCGCGTGGTGAGCGTGATCGCGACGTCGATGGCATCCGCCGTCCGCATCGCATGATAGACCAGCCCGAGGTCGACGATGCTCAGCCCCACCTCCGGATCGATCACGGCCTGGAGCGTATCGAGGACATCGGTATCGAGTGCGGCTGGAATAGCAGGGGGTGTCATGGGCAACCTCGTATGGACAGGGCCTATATGCGCCGCAGGGCGAGGTTCTTCTTTGTGCTGCCGCAAATTCCGGTACCGCAGTTCCACCAGGCGGCCAACTTGCGCTGCGACAAAGACGCGCAGCTGATTTTTCTTACCATGGCGGCATGGCAATTGAACTTGATGATATCGTGGACGATGTCCTGCACCGCAGGCCTGCGATCATCCGCGTCTTTCTCGATCACAGGATGCGCTGCGTCGGTTGTCCGATCGCCTGCTTCCACAGCATCGACGAGGCCTGCCGGGCCCACAGCATCGCGCCTGAAACTTTTCTGTCCGCCCTGCGGCTGGCTGCGGGCGGTCAGGATTCGGACTGACCCTCCGCCAGCAGGAACAGCCGGTGCGCATCTGTCAGGATGATCTGCTGCCGCCCGCCCTGCACCAGGCCGCGATTTTCCCAGGCGCTGAGGATGCGGCTGACGGTGTGCAGGGTGGTGCCGGTCATCTCTGCCACATCCTGGCGGGAGATCGGAAAGTCGATCTCGATACCCCGTTCGGTCTTGCGGCCGGACTGGCGGGCCAGACGCAGCAGGGCATGGGCAACGCGGCGCTCGACCTCCTCGGTCGACATTTCCACGACCCGGGCCTGCACATCCTGCAGTCTATTGCCTAGCGCCTGCATCGTGCCGGCGGCAAGAGCCGGGTATTTCGCCACCAGCGGCGGCCAGGCTAAGGATGGCCAGGCCAGCGCCAGACTCTCGACGATGGCCGTGGCCGTGGCCGGATAGGTGTCGCGCCCGATCGCCATCGCAATGCCGAAGATATCGCCGGTAACGATATAGCGGACCACCACCTGCTGTCCGTCCGGGGTCAGCCGCCCGACACGGAGATGGCCGTTCAGCAGCAGGAAGAAATACTCCGCCTTGCCATCCTGCTCGAAGACATTGCTGCCCTTCGGATAGCGGCGCGACACGGCGCCATCCAGGATATCCCTGATCTGATCGCGCGACAGATCGCGGAACAGGGGCAGTTCGGCAACAATCGATGGATCAATGGCGGTCATTCGGCCGGCCCTTCCGAAGAACGGATTAGAGCAGGATACCAAGTGAGCGGCCGGCTTTCCAGTCAGGCCACAACCGCTGGATTCTCGTTTCTGTTTGCGGCGGCACAAATAATCCGGATACGCCCGGCGCTATCTACCTGCGCGAAAGGCGGTGCCATATCCGGCGTCGCCATACATGGAGAATGGTAATGCGCGCATCTTTGTTTTTCAGCGCCGCCCTGGCGGCTTATGCGGTTTCCGGTGCGGTCATGGCCGCAGAGGTTGAAGTGAAAATGCTCGACAAGGGTGCCGCAGGCGTCATGGTCTTTGAGCCGGCCCTGGTCAAGGTCGCGCCAGGCGATACGGTGAAATTTGTGCCGGTCAGCAAGGGCCACAATGTCGAGGCCATTGCCGGAATGCTGCCTGAGGGCGTGACGCCGTTCACCGGCAAGGTCAATGAGGCCATCACGGTGAAATTCGACAAGCCTGGCATCTATGGCTTTAAATGCAAACCGCATTACAGCATGGGCATGGTCGGCATGGTGGCGGTCGGCGTGCCGGTCAACCAAGATCAGGCCAAGGCCATGAAACATCCCGGCAAGGCTGGTCAGGTGTTTGCCACGCTGTTCGCCAACCCCATGCTTGCCAGCAAGTGATTGCCAGGTGGGCTGGCCGGCGTTCCGGCCAGCCCATGCGGCCCAGCGGCATTTGCCGCCCTGTTCCGTCGCCGCTGCGGCCCCATTTCCACCGCGATTGAATGCCGAGAGGAACGCCAGTATTTCGTGCGCCACAGCAGAAATGCGGTAACTCGGATCACGACTGCCGAGGTGTAGGGCTGGCCGTGACATCAATGAGGCTCCGCGCCCATTCACGTCCCTCGTATGCAACGATCTGCCTAGCACAGAGGCCGTCGTGACCAGATGATCTCGCCCCGGAAATCGGCAAGCGTCGGCAATGTAAAGGCCTGACCTGCCTGCCAGCCGATTACATGAGGTTGCAAGCCCCAGCCCTCAAGCAGGCGCTGCACCATCGCGGTGTCGCCATAGCGACGCATGTGCTGCGGTTCGTATTCAGTCTGGATCAGGATATTCGGACTTGCCGCAATGATGTCGGCTGCGCCGCGCAGGACATTGGCTTCATATCCCTCAACATCGATCTTCATGTAATCAATCCGCGGAATGCCGTGCTGCCGACAGTAATCGTCCAGTGTCACCATGGGAACCAAAATGCCATGCTCCTCGCCTGTTGCTATATGCGTCTCGCCTGGATTTGCGGCATTGAAGGCAATCCGTGCCTTACCGGACTCCGCGCCAACTGCCAGGTTTTCGATGACGATGCGCGGATCGGACAGGTAGGTCGCATTGTGCTGAAGGTAGCGAAACGTCGCCGGATGTGCCTCGAAGCCGATGACGCGTCCTGCATGGCTGGCGTGTCGGACGGCAGATAACGTATAGAGGCCGATATTGGCTCCGATGTCGAAAATGACAGGTTCGGGTGGCAGCGCATGTTTCCAGAAACGGGTGATATTCAAGTCGCGCTCGCCGAATGTGGCGGCGATGAACGATGAAATATTGTTGGGCGGCGAGAGGAAGCGCTGACCGTTACAGGCGGTGAACGTCACGTCGCCCGCTGCACTGGCCTGCTCGCGCCAGGTAAAGGTCATGGCCCGGGCGGCGAAGCGCAGCGGCGCTTCGCGATAGGCCGGATAACTGCGAATCCACAGCAGGCGGTCGACGAAGGTGCGGGGATTCCAGCGCATGGTCGCTTGTCTCCTGTTCTGGCGGCAGCCCCCTAAACCTCTCTAGGGCCGCGGCAGATTTCAACCCGACGGCGGCTGATGGCCTGTGATCAAGCTGGGGCGCAATGTTGCCGGGGCGGGACCACCGGTTGGTCACTGGCCTCGCCAGCCTGCAGTCTGCTGTAATGCGTTTTCCGGCCGCCATGGGCGGCGTGTTTGCAGGCCAGGCATGCGTATCCTCCATCTCAGCACTTTTGACGCGGATACTGGCGCGGCGCGAGGCTCGTTGTGGCTGCATCATGCGCTACGGCGGCGGGGTGTCGATTCGATCATGCTGGCTGGGCGCAAGAAGCGTACCGATAATGCGGTGCGGCTTTTGCCAGGCATGATTGCTCAGCTTGCGGCCAGACTGCGCATGCGGTTTGACGGCCTGCCGCTACGACGCTACCACAAGACCGACGACTCCTTCTGGACCATCGGCTGGCTGCCCAGCCGGCTGGCGCAGATGGCCGCCGATTTCGCCCCCGACATCGTGCATCTGCATTGGGTCGGCGCTGGTTTCCTGCCGATACAGGCGCTGGCGCAGTTTGCCTTTCCCGTGGTCTGGACGCTGCGTGACATGTGGCCGATGACCGGCGGCTGCCATTATACCGCAGGCTGCGAGAAGTATCGCGATGTCTGTGGTGCCTGCCCGCAGCTGCGATCCGCCGATGACAACGACCTCAGCCGCGCGATCTGGCACAGCAAGCAACGGCACTGGCGCAATCTTGATCTTCATCTGGTGCCGATCAGCCGCTGGCTGGGCGATTGCGTGCGCGCCAGTCCACTGACGCGCCAGTATCCGTTGGAGGTGATCCCGAACGGCCTTGATACCGGCCTGTTCACGCCAGTCGGCAAGGCGGCCGGCCGTGCCGCGTGGCAGTTGCCGGTAGGCCGGCCGATCGCGGTGTATGGCGCCGTGAACGCCACGACGGATATCCGCAAGGGCTTCGCCGAGTTGCGGGCGGCCCTGGAAATTCTGGGCCGCGATACGGCGGTTGAGCGCCCGATGCTGGTGGTCTTCGGCGACCTGCAGCCGGGTGACATCCCCGATTGCGGGGTCGAAATCCGTTACGTCGGCTATATTCGCGACAATATTCGGTTGTCGCAGCTTTATGCCGCGGCCGATGTGGCGGTGATGCCGTCGCTGCAGGAAGCCTTCGGCAAGACCCTGATCGAAGCGATGGCCTGCGGCACGCCGGTGGTGGCCTTCGGCGGCGGCGGACCTGACGACATCATCGATCATCGCATCGATGGATATCTGGCGCGGCATGGCGATCCGACCGATCTGGCAAACGGCATCGCCTGGAGCCTGACGGCCGTGGCGGCCGGCACCGATCTGGGCCGCCTTGCCAGAGCGAAAGTGGAAGCTGCTTTCGACATCGATGTGGTGGCCGCGCGCTATCATGCGCTGTATGAGAGAATCCTGCGGGAACGGCGGTCTGACGCCGACAGTCTTGTGGCGGCGCAGTAGACCTGTTGCACGCATTGGAACAGGCTGGGCGGGTCAGGCCAGGCGGATCAAGCCGGGGCGCGGCGGCGGATCGCCAAGCCGGCCAGCGTGCGCATGTCACGCAGCGAATGCCGGCTCTGCGGCAACAGGACAAAGCAGGCAAGGCTGACGGTCGCCGCCGCCAGTGCCAAGAGGGCCAGTGCGGCAAGCGGTCGCTCATCCATCGGCGTCCAGAAGTTGCTGTGGCGCAGCCCCCAGATTGTGGCCGCCACAGCCAGCGCCGCAAGCAACGATGGTAGCATGCTGACATAGAGATCGCGTGCGGTGACCGGGCCGCGGCGTCCAATTACCCAGAACTGGCAGGGCAGGCGGATGAACAGTCCGCTCAGCGCGAAGCCGGTGGCGACTCCGGCCGCGCCGAAAGGCAGGCCGCCAACCACGCCGACGGCGGTCATCGCCGAACAGATGGTCCCCCAGCGCAGCATTTCCGCCGTACGGTTCTGTGTCATCAACAGCCAGCCGAAGGTCTGCAGGATCGGCTGGTAGAGGGTGGCAAGGCCGAGCCAGGCCATGATTGGCGCTGCCGCCGCCCATTGCGGTCCAAACAGCAAATGCACCACCAGGTCTGGCGCTGCGATTAGAACGGCCGCTGCCGGCATGGTCGCCATGTTGAGTTTCTCGACCACACGAAGATAGGCGCGACGATAGCGCTCCGGCTGATCGGCCAGGCGGCTCAGGGTCGGCATTGCCACCGAGAAGAGCGGAAAGTTGAGGCTGGTGACCGGCACCAGCAGCACCTTGTAGGCGCGGTCGTAATATCCAAGCTGCGTGGCGCCCCAGTACCAGCCGATCAGGATCTGGTCGAGGTTGCGGACCAGCAGATTGGCAAGATTGGACCCGGTGACATTGCTGCCGAAGCCGAGCAGATCGCGCACCTGCCGCAGCGGTGCTGGATGACCGGGACGCCAACCGCAGAACAGCCAGCTGCCGGCAGATAAACAGGCTGCCCAGACCAGCCGCTGGATCACCAGGGCCCAGTAGTCCGCACCCGCCAGGGCGGCGATCACGGCGGCGGCCATGGCAAGGATTTCGGCACCCATCTGGATGCCAGCCAGCAGGGAAAACCGCATCTGCCGCCGCAGCAGGGCCAGGTGCTGCGTGGAGAAACCGCTGACCAGAAAACCGATGCCAAAGGCAAGCGTGATATTCAGCAGGGCCGGCTCACCATAGAACCAGGCCAGTGCCGGCGCCAGCGGTATCATCAGCAGGGTTGTTATTGCACCCAGCGCCACATTGATCCAGAACAGCGCGCTGACTTCGGCATGGCTGATCAACGGGCGCTGCACAGTCGCTGCCGACAGGCCAAGATCCTTGAACATTTCCAGGAAAGTCAGCAGCACGGCCACCATGGCGACGAGGCCGAAGGCCTCGGGCAACAGCAGGCGGGCAAGAATGACCGTGGTCGCAAACTGGACGGCCATCTTTGCCAGCTGCGCAAGCATCGTCACCATGCCGCCTCGCACCGAACGGCCGGTCAGGTCGCGGGCAAGGTGCTCGGTGCGAAAATGTGACTCTGGGTTCGACTTTGGCTTCGGCATGCGTCGCGGTCACGCCACGGCGCTGGCGCGCGAAGGATGGGATGCCATTATGCGTTCGGCGGTGTCGCTGCCGTTGCCAAGGAGGGCGCTGATCTGCTGCTCAGGCAGACCGCTAGCCAGCAGCTGTTCAGCCAGGGATGCCTTCAGCCGCTCAAGCCCGGCTGCGTCGGATGCTTCGCAACGCGCTACCAGGGCATTCTGCGTATTCGAGGCGCGTAGCAGCCACCAGCCACCACTGGTGCGAACGCGGACGCCGTCGATATCATTCACATCGGCTCCGGCCGCCTGCAGGCGGCCGCGAACTTCGTCGACGACGGAGAATTTACGGGTGTCATCGCAGTCGATGCGCAATTCGGGCGTGGTGCTGCTTTTCGGCAGCCGGTCATGCAGATCAGCCAGGCTCCGATTGCCGCGGGCAACGAGGTTGAGCAGCCGGATTGCGGCATACAGGGCATCGTCGAAGCCAAAATAGCGATCAGCAAAGAAGATGTGGCCACTCATTTCACCGGCCAGTGCCGCGCCGGTTTCCCGCATTTTTGCCTTGATCAGCGAATGACCTGTCCGCCACATCACCGGCTTCCCGCCCAATCTCTCGACAATATCGAACAGGGACTGGCTGGTCTTGACATCCGCAATGATCGTCGCGCCAGGCTGCCGACGCAGAATGTCCTCTGACCACAGCATCATCAACTGGTCGCCCCACAAGATGCTACCACGATTGTCGATTACGCCGAGGCGATCACCATCGCCGTCAAAGGCAATGCCGAGATCGCAGTTCCTGGTCAGCACGGTATGCCGCAGGTGATCGAGGGTCTCCGGCAGCGTCGGGTCGGGATGGTGCGCGGGGAAGGTTCCGTCGAGTTCACCGTTGAGAACGATATGGCGGCCCGGCAGATTGCGCACCATTCGTTCGATAACGGGGCAGGCCGCGCCGTTGCCGGGGTCCCACGCGACCGACAATGGCCGCGCCAGTTCCGCATCGCGCAGCAGGCGCATGGTGTAAGCTCCCAGAACCGAGCGGCGCAGCGTGCGGCCGTTGCCCGAGGAATAAGCATCGTCACGGATGATGCGGCCAAGCTCAAGGATGTCAGCGCCATGCATGGTGCGGCCCTGCAGCACCAGTTTGAAGCCGTTGTAGTCAGCCGGATTGTGGGAGCCGGTCACCATGGCGGCAGCATCGGCGGAAAGATGGTGCTCGGCGAAATACAGCATGGGGGTGGGGCCGACACCGATACGATACACATCGATTCCGGTCGCCTTCAGTCCGCGCACGAAAGCCCTGGCCAGTTGGGGCGAGCTGAGCCGGCCGTCGCGGCCAAGCGCACAACTGCGCCCGCCGGCACGCCGGATCATGGTGCCGAAAGCGCGGCCGAGGGCGGCGGCGTCTGCGATATGCAGGCTTTGTCCGACAATCCCGCGGATGTCGTATTCACGCAGAATGCTTTTGTCCAGATGACGATCCGGCATCGACGTTCTCCTGATCCGATGACAGCAGGTTGGTGGCAATGTCGTAGCCGCTGTCTTATCCGCTGGCGGGTTCGTGCAGTGTGGTCATGCCGTGGCCATTCAGCCGCGGTGCTGGTGCAACGGCTGGATGTGCTGTGACTAATTTGTGGCCAGGTCACAATCGGGTCGCCGTACCCTTGAAGGATCGGGCGGCTGGCTTTTAATATTCCGGCACCGCAATCGAATGCATGCCCTGTGGTGGACATGCATATGCAGGCTTGGTCGGAAACGGTTCCGTACAGGCAAGCCTGTGCAGGTCTGCGGATAATTTTCATATATGAACGCCTGCATGAACGGCGCGTCGCAACGGGGGAAACCGGAGAAGACTGGCAACGCTGCGCCCGCGTGCGGGCGCAGGAAACCGAGTGTGGACCTATCGATGTTTCGCGATGGTGTGCTGAGAGTTTGAACACCAGGCGGAAAGGCGGAGTGATGAACAGGGTCCTGATGTGGTTTCCGTGTGGTGTCGGCCTCGCTGCGCTTTCCGCGTGCAGCGGTATTGCTGCGTTGCAGCCCGGCCCAGGAAACTCTCCCCCCCCGTCATCCGTTGAAGCCCCGAAGAAGCAGCCACGGCGCAGCAATCCGGGCGTGGTTGCCACGGTGTCCTTGCCGCAGCGGGCCGATGCCGCGAACGGTCAGTATACGCAGTTACATTTAATGGGCCTGGATGGCGAACAGTTGCGCAATCGGCTGGGGCGGCCCAGCGAGGAATGGGAGCATGGGCCTGGCAAGCTATGGCGCTATCGGTATGCCGGAAATTGCATCCTCGATGTGCGGCTTTACCCTGATGTACAAACCCAGACTTTTCGCAGCCTGAACTATGAGGTGACTGGAGATGACGGTTCTGACAACGGAAAGCACCGATGTGCGACAGAGCTACAGTCATGGGCCAATCGAAAATGAGCTGCGCGGTTCCCATGCAGTTGAAGTGACCGCCCGTCCCATCAGGATTGTGTTCATCGATGATGATGATGATTACCGAGAGGCGATGAGCGGCGAATTGGCCGATCATGGTTTCGATGTAGTCGATCTCGCCGAGGGCGATGCAATGTTCGAGTATTTTTCGAATGGTGGCAGTGCCGACGTGGTGGTGCTGGACTGGCGGCTGCCCGGCGCCTCGGGCCTCGACCTGCTGGGGCAGTCGCGCCGGCGCGGCATTCATGTGCCGATGATCGTGCTGACCGGCATGCTGTCGACAACCTACGAGAATGCCGCGCTCGATAACGGCGCGGTTGATTTCGTGAACAAGTCACGGGGCGCAGCGGTTCTGGCCAAGCGGATCGGCCTGATCGTTGCCGCGGGCAAGAAGCTGCCGGAGCATCGCCGCGAAGAGGTAATCGTCTGCGGCGACTTGCTGCTACGCCCGCAAATCAGCCGGGCGATGTGGAGAGACATTGACGTTAATCTCACGGTGGTTGAGTTCAATATCGTGCACCTCCTGGTCCGGCGCCTGAATGAATATGTCACCTACCGCGCAATATATGACTGCGTGCATCATGCGGGGTTCATAGCCGGAACGGGCGAGGACGGCTATCGCACCAATGTCCGCTCGTCGATCAAGCGTATCCGCAACAAATTCCGGGCGATCGATGCAAAATTCAGCCAGATCGAGAATTTCCTTGCCTTCGGATACCGCTGGCGCGCGCTTGTCGACGGGCAGGGCTGACATTCTGCATGCACTGCGGCGCCTTGCGGCATCGCTCACCCTAAAGATGATCGGCCTGGTGGTGGTGTTTGTTGCATTGCCAGTGGTTCTGTATGGCCAGTTCGAGAGCGCCGACAACCAGCGCCGTGATCTCGTGGTGCGGGGCATCCAACAGCGCAGCTGGCTGATTGCCCAGGCGCTGACGCCGGTCCTCGATCAACCGTCCGGCCCTCCGCACAAATCTCTCAATCATGAATTGCAGCGATTCAAGGATAGCCGAACGCTGTTGAAACTGATGTTCCGGCCGGCCGGCGTGCCGCCCGGCGGAAGTTTCTATTACATTGCCTCGGCGCCCGAATCGAAGCCCGAGTTGGTGGGTACTGAACTCGCAAGCCTGGCGGAGCACGGCGTTTTGCAGCAGCTCTCTGAGAGTTGTGCCTGGGATGCTCCGATCGATATCCGCTACCGGCAGCCGAATGGCCACGAGGAAATCATGACATCGGTCGTACCGATCCAGTCGCGCTGGGGTTGCTGGGTCCTGTTGTCGGCGCATCCGACTTCCGAATTTCTCAATATCTCAATTGGCCGGTCCTACTGGCAGACCCGGGAAATTCAGGTGGCAGCCGCCATCTATTTCGTATTTGCGCTGCTGGCAATCCTGGTAACGGTAAGCGTCTGGCGCAGCCTGCATCATTTCCGGCATGTCGCCCGCGAGATCCGCGAGGGCCGCGGCTGGGAACGCACATTTGCGGCCCGCAACGTCGTGCCGGAACTGACCAGCGTCGCTGCCGATTTCGATCATTTTGTCTGGGACCTGCGGAAAATCGCCCACGACATGCGCCAGGCCTCGGAGGACAACGCCCATTCACTGAAAGGGCCGATCTGCACCATCCAGGCGTCGCTTGAACCCATCAAGCGGGTGGTGCCGACAGGCAATGTCCGCGCCACCCGAGCCGTCAGTCTGGTCGAATCCTCCCTGCGACGGCTGCATTCCCTGGTCAATGCGACCCAGCGCATTGATTACAACACGGCGAACCTGATCGATGCGCCACGGATTCGTGTGAATCTGTCGGAGATCGTCGCCGATATCGTTCTGCGTTACCGCGAGGTCCTGGCCGAGCATAATGTCCGCCTTGTCAGGGTTCTGGAGGAAGGAGCTTGTGTCCTGGCCGGGCGGGGCGTCATAGACACGATATTTGAGAATATCCTCGACAATGCCATCGGCTTCGCCCCGGAGCGGTCCACTGTATCGGTTTATGTTTTTCGTCAGAACAGCAGCATCATGCTGCATGTCGACGATGAGGGGCCTGGGATAGATCATGAGCAGATAGGGCTGGTTTTTGATCGCTATTTCTCTTCGCGCGCTGGATCGCCCAATCAGACCGGACGCCGCAGCACGCCGGGCGGAAGTCCTGGCAGTCATGCCGGACTTGGCCTGTGGATCGTACATCGCAATGTCGAGGCTCTAGGCGGAACGGTATCTGCCCATAACCGCCTCAGGGGCGGATTGAGCATCCGCATCGAACTTCCGGCAGCGGCCTGAGCCTACCGGAAGTTCGATGCGGTATCCCCGCAGCCACAGCTTGATCACTGGCTCGACCCAGCCGGCCTGCGCATAGTCGCTAGGCAAAAATTCACGATAGCCAGAACGGAGTCCGCGATGAATGCAGTGGTCGAAAGCAGCAGTGTTCTCGAGCAGCGCGCATTCCAGATCCATCCCGTCATCCTGGCTGGCGGATCGGGCACGCGGTTGTGGCCGTTGTCCCGTACGGCATATCCAAAGCAGTTGCTGCCGCTGGTGACAGAGCGCAGCTTGCTGCAACAGACGGTAGAGCGGAATCAGGCCACCTTGGGTTTCGCCGCGCCGGTTCTGGTCTGCGGTGATGAGCATCGTTTTCTAGTTGATGACCAGATGGCCGCAATCGGCGTAGAGCCGCAGCAGATCATTCTGGAACCTGTCGGGCGCAACACGGCCCCCGCGCTGGCCGTGGCGGCGCTTCTTCTGAGCGACCGTGATCAGGATGCCCTGATGTTGGTGCAGCCGGCCGATCACGCAATTGGCGATCTGGCCAGCCTGCAGGCTGCCGTTCGCGCCGGATTGCCGGCTGCCGAGGAGGGGCGTCTGGTCACCTTCGGCATCACGCCGGACAGGCCGGAACCAGGTTACGGCTATATCAAGGGCGGCCCGCTGCTGGAGGGCTCCGATCATGTACGGATCGTCGACCGGTTCATTGAGAAGCCAGATCGCAACACTGCGAAAGCGTATGTCGACAGTGGCGCCTATTTCTGGAACAGCGGCATTTTTCTGATGCGTGCCAACCGTTATCTTGAGGAATTGCGCCGTCTGCATCCCGCTGTACTGGAGGCCTGCGAGCAAGCCGTACTGGGCGGCCAATCCGATCTTGGGTTCTATCGGTTGGATGCCGAAGCGTTCAGGGCGGCGGCCTCTCTATCGATCGACCACGCAGTTATGGAGCGTGCCGATCGTGCGGCAGTAGTGCCGGTCAGCATGGCGTGGAGTGACCTTGGCTCGTGGCAGGCCTTGCGCAGCGTGCTGCCCGACGACGGTGCCGGGAATATTCTCAGTGGCGACGTGATCGCGCGAGATGTCAGAAACTGCTACCTGCGCAGCGAGGACAAGCTTCTGGCGGTGATTGGCCTGGAGGACGTTGTAGTGGTGTCGACCGATGACGCTGTCCTGGTGGCACGGGCAGATCGGGTCGACGAGGTGTCGCAGGTGGTCGAACAGCTGCGGCTGCGCAATCGGCCGGAGCCATTGTCGCACCGCACCTGCTACCGGCCATGGGGTTCCTACGCCTCGATCGATATGGGCGACCGCTTCCAAGTCAAACGTATTACGGTGAAGCCGGGCGCTCGATTAAGCCTGCAGAAGCATTTCCATCGTGCCGAGCACTGGGTGGTAGTGCGCGGGACGGCATTGGTGGAGCGCGATGGCGAGAGCATGTTGCTGCGCGAGAATGAATCGATCTACATCCCCATCGGCGCCGCCCACCGGCTGGAGAATCCCGGCAAGCTGCCACTGCACCTGATCGAGGTGCAGTCCGGCGCCTATCTGGGCGAGGATGACATCGTTCGGCTGGCCGATAACTATGGCCGGTGCTGAGATGCCGGAGAACGTTCTGGTTACCGGTGGTGCCGGTTATATCGGCAGCCATGTGTGTCAGGCGGTGTCGGCTGCCGGGCTGCAGCCCGTCGTTTACGACAACATGTCGTCGGGCCATGGCTGGGCCGTGCAATGGGGCCCGCTGGAAGGCGGCGATCTGGTTGATGCCGGTCGGCTGGACGAGGTGATGCGCAAATACCGCCCCGTCGCGGTCATTCACTTGGCCGGACTGATTGTGTCCAGCGATTCGGTGCGCGACCCCGAGCCGTATTATGCCAGCAATGTCGCCGGCAGCCTGACCCTGCTGGAGGCGATGCGGCGGAACGGCATCGAACGGATGGTTTTTTCCTCCAGTGCCGCCGTGTATGGCGAACCTGATGTCACGCCGATCCCCGAGCAGCATCCGCGGCGGCCACTCAATCCTTACGGAACGAGTAAGCTGGTGATCGAGACCGCGTTGCAGGATTATGCCCGTGCCTATGGCCTGCATTCGGTTTCGCTGCGGTATTTCAATGCCGCAGGCGCCGACCCAGCCGGCGAGATCGGCGAGGCGCATCCGATCGAAAGCCATCTGATCCCGCTGGTGCTCGATGCCGCTGCGGGATTGCGGCCGGCGATTGCCATCTACGGCACGGACTATCCCACCCGGGATGGCACCTGTGTCCGCGACTATATTCATGTCACCGATCTGGCCGATGCGCATGTCCTGGCGCTTCGGTATCTGGATCGTGCGGTGGGGGCCCATGCCTTCAATCTGGGCAGCGGCAGTGGCGCCTCGGTGCGCGAGGTTATTCGAACTGCAGAGGGTATTGTCGGAAGAATAATTCCACTAAACATTGCGTCGCGGCGACCAGGCGATCCTGCGGCCTTGCTAGCCGATCCCGGGCGCGCCCTTCAGCTGCTCGGCTGGCAGCCGCGGCTGTCCGATCTCGACACGATGATTTCCACGGCCTGGCTCTGGCACCAGAAAATACTGCATCGTCGCAAGGCCATGATATAAAAAGCGACCAGTTACCAGGGTGGAGTCCCATGCGGCCTTGCGGTGTTTCCTCCGCCAATCGTCTTTTGCATGCGATGGCATTCGGTTTTGTGGCTTCAGGGCTGACTCTGCCCGGGGCCAGTATTGCACAGACGACACCTCAAGCGACACCTCAGGCGGCCTCGCAGTCAGCGGCGCCCAAGGCTCCGCTGCCCGATGAGGTGCCGCGCGGCGCCACGGTCATGGACCGGCCACGGCCCGATTACGATGCCGCCGGCATCCGGCTGGGCGGTTTCCTGCTGTATCCCGGCCTCGCGGTGCAGGAGAGCTACAATTCCAACATCTATGCCACGCAGAACAACCGGCAGGACGATTTCATCACGACGATCACGCCGAGTCTGGACCTGCGCTCGAACTGGAACAACCATGCTCTGCGCCTGCATGCGGATACCACGCTGGCGCGCTATGCCGACCACCAGTCGGAGAACCACACGGATTACACGCTGCTGACAGATGGCCGCGTTGATGTGCTGCAGGATCTGCGGATCTTTGGCGGCGCCGGACTCGCACGGCGGCATGAAGCGCGCTCATCGCCGGACAATCAGGGCGGCACCGAACCGACGGAATATACGGTCTATTCGGCAAATGCCGCCATCGAGAAAGTGTTCAACCGCATGTCTGTCCGCCTGGATGGCAAGGGCGAACGCTATGCCTTCAGCGACGTGCAGAATTCCAGCGGCAGCACAGTCGACCAGAGCGGCCGCGACCGCAATCAGGGAGAACTGTCGCTGCGCACAGGCTATGAACTGGCGCCGCTACGCGTGGTCTACCTGCAGGGATCGGTCAATACCCGCGATTACGACAATGGCAGCGATGCCAGTGGCTATGCCAGAAGTTCGGACGGCTACGCGCTGGTCGTCGGCACCGAATACGATCTGACCGGCGTCACATCGCTCGATATCTTTGCCGGCTACCGCCAGCAGGATTACGATGATGCCCGGCTGAAAAGCATGGCGGGATGGACCGCAGGTGCCACGTTCACCTGGAACGTGACGCGGCTGACCACCGTGACGGCCGGCCTGACCCGCGATATCGAGGAAACGACTCTGGCCGGCGCTTCCGGTTATTTTGCCACGCGGACCGAGTTGCGCATCGATCATGAACTCCTGCGTAATCTGCTGCTGAACGCCAGGGTAGGGTACGAACAGGACGACTTTGAAGGCATCGGTCGCGAAGACGACTACATCAGCGCCGGCCTTGGCACGAAATACCTGATCAGCCGGAATTTCGCGTTGTCGGGTGGTTACGGCTATCGTCAGCGCGATTCCTCCGCCACGAACAGCGATTTTTCAGAAAATGTGGTTTTTCTGCGGCTGAGCACATATCTCTGATCGGGGCGATTGCCCCTCTTTGATCACAGCCGGTTCAGGCGCTTTGTTGGTAGAAGCAGATGGTTTTCCGGATGCCGCATGGGCATCCGGAGTTCCTGCTATCAACGGGGCGGCCGGCCATGCCAAGCTTCTTCGGACACCATCGTCCTCTCCGGCGTCTTCTCCGGTGCAGTCTGTTTCTTGTTGTTCTGCCCATCGTGGCCTGCGGCCCGGTGACAGCGCAACAAGCGGGCCACACCGACGCCGTGACTGCGGAAGCCCTATCGGCCAATGCCGGCTATCGCCTAGGCTCGGGCGATCGTGTGCGGATCACCGTTTACGGCCAGCCCGAACTGACCGGTGAATACGCCGTTGACGGCAGCGGTGCACTCTCCTTTCCGTTGATCGGCCAGGTCAGGGCGGGCGGGCGGAGCGCAGGCGAGCTGGAAAAGACGCTGGTTGACCGGCTGCAGCCCAATTACCTGAAAAATCCGAGCGTCAGCGTCGAGATACTGACCTATCGCCCATTCTATATCGTCGGTGAGGTTCGCACGCCAGGCAGCTATCCGTATGTTTCGGGGATGACCGTGCTGAATGCCGTGGCTCTGGCGGGCGGTTTCACCTATCGCGCCCGGGAGGGCGATTTCTACGTCATGCGCCAAACGGCGGAAGGTGGAAAGGGCCGGCTGCAGGCCATGCCCGATACACCGGTTCTGCCGGGTGACGTGATCACCGTGCGGGAGCGGTATTTCTGATGCATCTGCCGGATCGCCTGATTGCCCGATCGCCGCAGCCGCCAGTTCAGCCATCGCAATTGGCACCGCAGTTGATGCCGCCCTTATATTCAGCCGCACCTCCGGCGCAGACAGGAATACTTGACCTTATGTTGCAGCTGTGGCGGCAAAAGGTACTAATCCTGTCGATCGGGTTGTTATGCGCCGGCATTGCCGTGCTGGTCGCGCGTGCCATGCCGGTCTATTACATCGCCGAAGCAAGAGTGTTGGTTGGTATGCCGCTGCTGCGGGTGATGAATATCGAAGCCGTGATGGCCGATATCAGCCCTGATGCCGAGCGAATCCAGAATGAAGGCTATATCGTCCAGTCGCGCGCCCTGGCGGAGCAGGTGATTGGCCAGCTTGGTCTGGATGACGATCCGGAATTCAATCCGCTACTGCAGTCCAAGCCGCTCTGGCGGCGCCTGCTCGATCCTGCGCGCTATCTGCCGGATGCGTGGCTGCCGGATTCCACCGCCGAGTCCGAGGATGCGGCGGCGTGGGCGCGGTTCGAAACGGATTCTGTGATCGATACCCTGCTGTCGCGCCTGGATGTGTCGACCCTGGGGCGTTCGCATGTGCTGTCGATCCAGGCGAAGGCGCAGGACCCATCGCGCGCCGCGTCCATCGCCAATGCCTTCGCTGATGCGTATCTGGCCCGGCAACGACTGGAGAAGGTAAAAGCCAACGACGAAGCCGAACAATTCCTGACGGACCGGATCGCCATGCTGCGCCAGCAGGTGGAGAAAGCGGATCAGGCCGTGGAGGATTACCGCCGACAGAATGGGCTTTACAAGGGCGCAAACGTTGGCGTCACCACCCAACAACTAACCGAGCTTAATACGCAGTTGATCGTGGCGCAGACCGCCAAGGCCGAAGCGGAAGCGCGCCTCAATGAGGCGCAGAGCCTGAAAAAGACCGGCATAGCCGGAGAGAGTGTTCCAGAGGTGCTCAATTCCCCGGTCATCCAGTCGTTCAAACAGCAGCAGGTCGAAGCCGAACGGCGCCTGGCCGACCTGTCCAGCAATTTCGGTCCGCAGCATCCGCGCATTCTCAGTGCGCGGGCCGAAATCGCCGGAATTCGCGGCAGATTGCGGCAGGAGATGGATCACATCATAGACGGCCTGCGCCATGAGGCCAGGACGGCAGATGCACGTTACCAGGCGCTGCGGCAGAATTTCGATCGCCTGCAATCCCGGCAGGCCGGGGTGAATGAAAAGTCGATCAAACTGGAATCGCTGGAGCGTGAAGCGGCGGTCAACCATAACCTGCTTGACCAGGTGATGAGCCGCGCCAAGGAAACCTTCGGCCAGGATCGCCTACAGCGGCCGAATGGCCAGCTCATATCTACCGCCGCGCCGCCTGCGGCCCCGGGCTTTCCGCCACGTATCCTGATCGTATTTCTAGGCGCGGTTGGCGGTGTCTTGATCGGCATCATGATCGCGCTGTTGCGGGATAATGCAGATCGCAGTTTTCGCCGTGGCGACCAGATTGAAGCTTACACAGGCCTGCCGGTTCTGGCCCTCATCCCAGCTCTGAAGGGCCGCATGACCGCCTTGGCGCATGTCATGCGGCAGCCGTTCTCTCCATATAGTGAAGCCTTGCGGAAGCTGTATATCGGGCTTGAGCTGTCGCAGGCGAAAACGTCACCGAAGACGATATTGTTCGCCTCTGCGGTGCCGGGAGAAGGTAAGTCAGTGCTGGTTGCTTCCTTCGGCCGGCTGCTGGCCTGCCAGGGGCGCCGAATCCTGCTGATTGACTGCGACTGGCGCAGCCCCCGCCTGCATCGCTTGCTTCAGTGCAGCAATCGTTACGGCCTGGCCGATCTGATCTGCGAAGACGACGAACAGGCCGCCACGCAGGTTTTTGGGCAGGCCATCGTCACCGATGCGTTGTCGGGCCTGGATCTGATTCCAGCCGGTCAGTTTACGGCCCAGTCGATGCGCAATCTGGGTGGCGAAAGAATGCAGCGGCTGCTGCACAGCCTTTCGGGACGTTATGATATGATCCTGCTGGACGCGGCGCCGGTGCTTGTCGGTTCCGAGGTGCTGACCCTGGCCCGTATGGTCGACAAAGTGGCGCTTTCCGTGCGCTGGGGACATACGCGTCGGGAAGCCGTTGGCGAGGCCCTGAAAAGCCTGATCGATGTGCAGGCCGATTTTGCCGGCGCCGTGCTGACCCGAGTCGATCCCAAGGGCTATCGCAAATACACCTATGGGCATCTGAACTACGAATATGAACGGCCAGTGCTGGCTCGCTCGGGCAACTGGAGTTGATCTTGTCCGAGCCGGTCCTATTCGTCACCCAGCATTACGCGCCGGAGACAATCGGCTCCGCGCCCTATTGCACGGATATTGCGGAATACCTGCATGCCCAGGGGCGCGATGTCACTGTGCTAACCGGCTGGCCGCATTACCCGGACGCGGCGCGTTTCGCTGGATTTCAGCCCGGCGATCGCCAGTCGGGTCGGAAGGGGCCGGTCATCAAACGGCTGCGGCACTGGCTGCCGCGCCGGCGTTCGGTGGCGGGGCGGATTGCCAGCGAAATATTGTTCCTCCTCGGTGGCATATGGGGGCTGTTCACCGGCAGCGTGCGGCGGCATGAGGTTGTCCTATCGCTGTGCCCCTCGATATTCGCCGTTGTACTTGGGCAAATAGCCACGGCGAAGGACGGCCGTCACCTTGTCGTCATGCATGACATCCAGTCTGGCTTGGCTGGTGGGCTGGGCATGGTACGGTTCGGCTTGTTGCTGCGGATGATGCGGATTGTCGAGCGCATTGCGCTTAACCGTGCCGATGGATTGCTGGTCCTGTCCGAGGATATGCGGACCAGGCTGCGGCATATGGGTGTGCGGACCAGTATCGAGATTCTGCCTATCTGGGTCGATCCGACAGAGATCCACCCGCAACCGCATCGCGACCGGGCGGCGCCACTGCTGCTCTATAGCGGCAACCTTGGCCGCAAGCAGGGGCTGGACCAGGTTGTGAGTCTGGCCGAACGACTGGCGGTTTCGCGTCCGGAGATCGGCATTCTCATCCGTGGTGCAGGTGGTGAATATGGTGCGCTGGCAGCGGCCCTGGCTGCCCGCCATGTGCCGAATGTGCGGTTGGAAGACCTGGTGCCGCGCGAACATCTGGCTGACGGGTTGGCAGAAGGCGACATTCATCTGGTGCCGCAGAATCCTAAGGGTGCCGATTTTGCAGTACCCTCTAAGATTTATAATATCATGGCGGCTGGTCGTAGTTGCGTGACAACGGCGCCGGAAGGCAGCGCAGTATGGCGTCTGGCCGCGGAAACCGGGGCTTTTCTTTGCGTGCTGCCGCATGATCCTGCGGCCTTTGAAGCGGCCATTCTGCAACTGGCTGACAATCCCGGCATGCGGGCGGCCATGGAAGCGAATGGCCGGCGATACATCAAGCAACATCACGACCGGGATCGGCTTCTGGCCCGGCTGGATGACCTGCTGACGATGTTGTCCCGCGATGGTGAAATCCTGCCGCGCCGGCCACGGCTACTCGTTCTGGAACCGGACAGCAATGGCCATACCCGCGAATGGCTAGGCCATATCATCGACCGGGCCACCGAGCAAACCGATCATGAGGTTTTGTGGTTGGTTCTGGCCCAGAATCTGTGCGATTCCCTACGTGGCAGGATTGCGCCACAGGCTCGTGGCCGAATCAGGCTGGTGCCCCTGTCGACTGCAGAGGAACGAGCCTGTCTGCATCGCGGTTTGGTGATTAGTGGTTTTGCCCGCTGGTGGGTGATGCGGCGGTATCTCAAATCTACCGGCGCCACGGCGGGGCATTTCCTTGCCCTCGATCATCTTTCGCTGCCCTTTGCCCTTGGCCTCGGCGCGGTCGGCCGCCCGGTCGGCGGCATCCTGTTCCGGCCATCGGTGCATTATTCCAGTCTGGGTTTTCGCAGTCGCGGCTGGGGCGAGTTCGTGCGCGATCTGCGAAAATCCGTGCTGTATCGACTGATGTTGCTCAACCGGACCTTGTCCGTGGTGCTGACGCTGGATCCGTTCTTTCCCGATTATGCGGCCGAATCCTATCGCGGTGGGCATAAGGTGGTCGCGCTGCCCGACCCGGCCTTTGCGCCGCCGGTGGCGGATGTCGGCTTGCATGGAATGTCGGTGCCGCCGGAGCGGAAATTGCTGCTGCTGTTCGGTGCGCTCAGCGAGCGCAAGGGAATCCTGTGCCTGCTGGAGGCACTGTGCCACGTGCCGGCTATGACGGCTGCGGGCATTGCCGTGGTGATAGCCGGCAAGGTGGCTTCGGAAATACGGCCGGTGGTGCGGCGCGCACTGGCCCGCCTGCGGAAATGCCGGCCGCAGCTCTGGCTGCATCTTGAAGATCGCTGGTTGGAGGATGTGGAGATTGCCGGTCTGGTGCGGGCGAGCGATGTGGTGCTCGCCCCCTATCAGCGCTTTGTCGGATCCAGCGGTGTATTGTTATGGGCGGCGCGAGCCGGCGTGCCGGTTCTGACGCAGGATTATGGATTGATCGCGCGTCTGGTACGGGAATATCGACTGGGCGTGGCTGTCGATGTGACCGACCCGAGGATTCTGTCCGACGCAATCACGCGCATGGTCGCCGAGGGGCCCGGAAGCAGCTTCGATGCTACAGCCGCCGAAGCCTTTGCGGCCGCGCGCAGCCCGACTTCCTTTGCCGCGACGATCCTGGCGACGGCAAAGGCTGCATGATGATAGTGTTTGCGAAAACGCCTCTGTTTGGTCACGGGCGGTTGCAGCATCGTTATGGCACATCCGGAACAGAAACAGCTCCGGAGCCGCAGCATGCCTCTCGAAGCCAGATCCAGTTTGAACGACCTGTCGAATGCGATGCGGCACATGGCCGATACGCCACCGCGGCGGTCAATCGAACGACATTCTCCGGGCCGGGCCTCTACATTGAGGATATCGGCGCCGCTGCATCACAGGAAACCGGTGTCGCTGGATATTGCCAGTGGCATCTTCCGACTGCTCGACGGTGCGGTCTGTCTTGCGGCGGCCCTGGCATCCCTGCTCGTGACAATGCCCGACCTGCATCTGGCGCCAGCATACTATATCGCCATTGCGTTGCTTGGCACGATTATCATGATGAATGCCCTATCGATTGCCGGCCTTTACCGACTGGAATTGCTGCAGGGGGGCGGGTTGCCATTCGGCCGCGTGATCATGGCCTGGAGTGCGGCTGTCGCAATCGTTGCGGCCGTCGTGGCGGTCAGCGGCGTTGGCCTAGCGAGCAGTCAGAACTGGCTGCTGCTGTGGCTCGTGACCAGCGGCTGCGTTCTGCTGGCTTTGCGGGCGATCCTGGTCGTCCGCGTCGACCAGTGGCGACAGGCCGGGCGGCTGTGCCGACGCATTGCCGTATTCGGCAGTGGCACCGCGGCGCAGGCTCTGTTGCAGCGCCTGACGGAAGGCCGACCATCGACCATGGATCATATTGTAGTCGGCGTCTATGGCGATATTGCGTCGGCGCATTCTGGACGGGCGGATGTCATGCCGAATCGGGCCATGCAGGAACGGTCCGTGCATGCCTTGTGCGGCGACTTCCAGGATCTGCTTGGCGAAATCCGGCGCGAGCATGTCGACGCGGTGATCGTGGCGCCGGCACCAGGCGAAGGGAATCCCGGGGTCGTGGTCGATCGGTTGCGGCAGGCTGCGGCCGATATCTACGTGCATCTGGATATTCCGGAGATGACAGGCGGACAAACCGCCTTCGAAAAGATCGGCGGCGTACCCCTGCTGCTGGCAGAGCGGCGGCCATTATGCGGCTGGCGTGGCATTGCCAAGGCTGTCGAGGATCGAGTCTTTGCTGCTTTTGCGCTTCTGCTGATAGCGCCGCTTCTGGCGTTGATTGCCATCCTGATCAAGCTCGACAGCCCTGGACCGGTACTGTTCCGTCAGAAACGCTACGGCCTGAACAATCGACTGATCGATGTTATGAAGTTTCGCACCATGCGGCACGATATGTGCGACCAGACGGCCAGTCAGTTGACCCGACGCAACGATCCGCGGGTGACGCGGATCGGCCATTTCCTGCGGCGCACCAGCCTCGACGAGCTGCCGCAATTCATCAATGTCCTGCTGGGCGAGATGTCGGTGGTGGGGCCGCGTCCGCATGCGACAGCCGCCAAAGCCGCAGGCCTGCTCTATCAGGACGCGGTGCCGAATTACGACTGCCGGCACCGTATGAAGCCCGGCATCACGGGCTTGGCTCAGGTCAGCGGCTGGCGCGGCGAGACCGAAACCCTCGATCAGATCCGCAAACGGGTCGAGCATGACATCCGCTATATCGAGAATTGGTCCCTGTTCCTGGATGCGCAGATTATTCTGCGCACCATCATGGGCGGGTTTACCGGGCGCCAGGCCTTTTGAACGTTACCGGCATGGCGGAGCGCGGCGATGAGGTGTCTCTGGCTGACCCAGGCCGACCCTGAGCCCAGGCACAACGGCCAGCTAATCTATTCCGGCGGGCTGATCGATGCGATCGGCGAAAGCGGGGTGCGGGTGGATATTGTCGGCGCAATGCGGCCAGGCTCGCCGCATCGGCCGTTTGACCGCCAGGCAGGATTGCGTTGGTTTCTCGCCGAGCAGAAACCGCGTGCGCTATGGCACACGCTGCTGTCGCCCCTGCCCAATGTCGCCGACCGCAACTGGACGCCGGAGTTGCAGCGCCTGCTCGAAGGGCGGCTGGACGAGAATGGCTGGGATGTGATCGTTTTCGACAGCCTGTCGGCAGGCTGGGCACTGGCACCGGTGCTGAAACGCTATCCGCGCCGCGGCCGACGGCCGCGCCTGGTGTATATCGCGCATAACCACGAGGAGAGCTTGCGCCAGCAAGTGGCCCGCGAACACCCAGACCCGCTGCGCCGCTGCATTCTTCTGCGTGATGCGGCCAAGGTGGCGCGTCTGGAACAGGCGATGGTTCGCGCGGCGGATGCGGTAACGGCGATCACCCCGGAAGACCGTGACCGGTTTCTGGCCGATCATCCTGGCCGCAATATCGCTGTGATCACGCCCGGATATGGCGGCGCCTATGTCGATCAGCGCTGCATCAGCGCGCGCCAGCCCCGGCGCGCCGTGATCGTTGGCAGCTTTGACTGGATCGCCAAGCGTCTCAATCTCGAACAATTCCTGGCGGCGGCCGATCCGCTATTTGCCAGTCACAATGCCGAATTGCAGGTGATCGGCACGGCTCGCGAAGCGTTCCTCAAGCAAGTCCGACGGCGTTTCTCGGCCACGCAGTTCACCGGACCGGTTTCCGGCTTGTCGGCATTGATGCAAGAAGCGCGCATTGCGTTGGTGCCGGAGCGGCATGGCGGCGGTTTCAAGCTGAAAGTCCTGGATTATATCTTCAATCGGCTGCCGATCCTGGCCTTGGAAGGTTCGGTTGCCGGCATGCCGCTGCGGCATGAAGACAGCATCCTGCTCTATCGCGATTATCGGGCCCTGGCGGCCGGTGTATTGCAGGTGATCGACGATTACGACCGACTGAACCATCTGCAGGAGCGCGCCTACGCGATCTGCCGCGATCAATTCGACTGGGCCAGCCGGGGCCGCCAGTTGCTGGCGGCGATTGCCGGACCATGATGCGGCACCCCACAGAGGATGGGCGGCTGGACCTGGTCGACATGGTCCTGCTATCGGTCTTCCTGATTGGCATCTATCTCGGGGTCGAGATTCGGATCACGCCAACGGTTCCGCTGCCCGCCGCACCGGCCGGCATTGCTGGCCTGATCCTGTTGTGGCGGCGGCGCAATGCGATCCAGCCGCTGCATCTGGCAGGCCTGTCGGGTGTGATCGTGATCTATATGGCAGCCACGCTCTCGGCCAGCGATGCGGGCTTTCTAGGCAAACGCTTCACCGGCCTTGTACAACTGATCTATTCGCTGGTGATCGGCTACGCGCTGTTCCTCACCGTGGTCGAGGCCGGTCGACGACAGTTGGCCGGTTTGTTCTTCGGTTTTTGCATCATTATCCTGGTGGGTTGCCTGCTTGAGACATATGCGGGCCTTCGCCCGGTCAGCGATGCCGTCCGCGTCATGCTCTATGATTATGGCGTCTACGAATCCGATTTGCGCGATCAACTGCTTTACGGTCGCATCAGGCCGAAGCTCTTTACCAGCGAGCCCTCGGCGGTCACCTTCGGGTATACGTTCTTTAGTTTTTCCTGGTTCATGATATCGCAGCGCCGCAGCAAGCTGCTCATTTTCCTGCTGCTGCTCGCCGCCGGTCTGGCTGCCATGCCGGGACCGACCTTGCTGCTAGCCTTGCCGCTGGTGGTTCCCTGCTACTTGTTCGTCGACCCGAATACGCGCAACCGTGCAGGTATCCTGCTGCTTGCCGTGCTGCTGCTGCTGGTCGCCGTAATCCTCGGCATGACAGTCTATGCCGAGCGTCTGAGCGATATCCTCGCCGGTGAGGATCCGAGTTTCTTCTACCGTGTGATTGGGCCAGCCCTGGTCGGCCTGAAGGTGCTGAAAACCTATCCCTGGGCCGGGGCCGGCCTGACAGGCGAGCCGTTCATTGCCGATCTTGTGATGACCGTATTCGTGAAATCGTCGCAGTATTCGGCGGCCTGGCGGATCGACAAGATATCTTCGGCGCTAACCAACTATTTCTGGCTGCACTGGATCTATCTCGGCGCCATCTGGGGCGGGATCGCCATAGTGGGGCTGTCGGTCTGGCTGCGCCTGCTCGGCGTGCCGAGTTTTCTATTCTGCTGGGCGGTCTGGGCCGTACTCGGTCAGGCCTCCGGAGCCTATGTCGGCCCAAAAACCTGGACGGTATTTCTGCTGGCGGCCGGCCTATCGGTTCTTGTGCGTCGTATGGCGAACATCGCGCCAAATGCGGCTGCGCCGCAATGGGCGCCCAGCGTTTTTCCTGCCACGCGATAATGAGGCGACCCATGCAACGTCGTGATTTTCTCACTTCAGGGGGCGCGCTGGCAGGCGCCGGCCTGGTTGGACCAAGCGCTCTGCAGGCTGCCGTTCCGTCGGCGGGTGCGCAATGGGTATTGTCGGCGGCGGATTTCGGCGCCAGAGGCGACGGCCAAACCGACGATACCGTCGCCTTGCAATCCGCCCTTGATGCGACATTCTCCGCTGATGGCACGCTGCTGCAGATTCCACCTGGCACCTATCGAGTGACCCGCACCCTGCGGGTTCACTTCATCAAACCCTTGACCCGCCAAGGTGGCATCCTGGCGCCAGGCGCGCGACTGGTTTCGGCCATTACGGATGGCTCGCCAGTCGTCGAGGTCTTCAGCGAAAGCACGGTGCGTTATCTGTTGATCGATGGTCTGGGCATTGAAGGTACAGGCAGCGAAGGGGCTGGCCTCAAGCTCAATTGCGAAAGCTTCGGTCGCTACATCTACAATTTCTGTCTGCGCGACCTGGTGGTACAGAATTGCGGCGGCGATGGCTGTGCGATGGCGGGCAATGTCTTTGAGGGCCAGGTCATCAACTGCTACTTCCGTAATAATCGCGGTAACGGCGCCAGCTTTGCCCATGGCGATCCGGGAGGGATTCTCTCTGCCATCCATGTGATGGGGTGTGTTTTCGGCCAGAACGGCGACAACGGCGTGGCTTTGCTGCGCGGTTGCTACGACGTCGGCTTTCACGGCTGTTATTTCCTGCTGAACCAGAAATTCGGCCTGCTGGCGCGCAATGGCTGTACGTTGCTGTCGCATTGCGGTTTCGAGAATAATCACGAGAAGGCCACTGCTTTTTCCGTCGGCGATGCCGGTATCTGGCTGCAGGGCTTTGCCACGCTGATCGGCTGTACCGCCTATTCGATCCGACACCAGACCCGCCTGCTGCGCGGCTATATTGCGGGCCAGCTCACCATGATCGGTTGTACCGGCAGCGGCGGTGGTGACGCCGCCATGGCCGGATTGGCGCGTCTGAATGGAACCGGTACGGCCATGGCAACGCTGATTGGCTGCCGCGGCGTCGTACAGACCGATCCGGGTTTCGAGGCCTTGATGATCGGCGGACCGGGCGAAAGCGTGCGCTTCGGTTCTGACTGGAACAGCCGTTACCTACCAAGGCTGGGCGATTATTCCCTTTGGGTCGACAGCAAGGAGCGGCTGCGGATCAAGAAGGGTAAACCCGACAATGAGGAAGATGGTGCGCTGGTCGGCGCCTGACCGGCCGCTCCTCAGCCATAGGCGCGTCGCGGGCCCGAGGTCCCGGTGTGGCCGCTCAGTCCGGCATGATCAAGGTACCAACGGTAGGTCTGCCGCAGGCCGGTTTCGAGGCTGGTCGAGGCCTGCCAGCCCAGGGTTCGAAGCGCGTTGCCATCCACCACCTTGCGCGGCGTCCCATCGGGTTTGGTGATGTCAAAAGCGATCCGTCCGGAATAGCCGGTGATGTGACAGATCATGCGGGCGAGGTCGCCGATGGAAATTTCCTCGCCGGAACCAAGGTTGAGGGGCGTTTCCCCGGAATAATGCTGCATGGCGAAGACGATGCCGTCAGCGGCATCGTCAACATGCAGGAACTCGCGCAAAGGTGTGCCGGAGCCCCAGACCGACAGGCTCACCGCTCCGGTGACACGGGCCTGATGCGCTTTGGCGATCAACGCAGGAACCACGTGGCTCTGCTGCAGGTCGAAATTGTCGCCGGGGCCATACAGGTTGGTCGGCATCAAGGAGATGAAGTCGCAGCCATATTGCCGTCGATACGCCTGGCAGAGTTTCAGCCCGGCAATCTTGGCGATGGCATACCATTCATTGGTCGGCTCGAGGGCGCCGGTCAGCAGGGCGGAAGCCGGAATCGGCTGCGGCGACAGGCGTGGATAGATGCAGGACGAGCCGAGAAACAGCAGCTTTTCCACGCCATAGCGGCGCGCGGCCTCGATCACATTCGCTTCGATCATCAGGTTATCGTACAGGAACGTAGCGGGCTGCGTGTCGTTGGCATGGATGCCGCCGACCTTGGCCGCAGCGACGAATACTGCCTCTGGGCGCACATTCTTCATCCACAGGTCGACCTGGTCGGGCGAGCGCAGATCAAGGCTGTCGCGCCCGGCGGTGAGGATTTCACAATCTTCCCGCGCCAGGCGGCGGACCAATGCCGATCCGACCAGACCGCGATGGCCGGCAACCCAAACGCGCCGGCCGGATAAGGGAAAAAGCATAGTTTCAGACATGGCTGTATGCATTGCGGAACTGTTCCTGGTTGAGCATGACGCGATCGGCTTCCACCATTTCTGCAACGAGCTTTTCGAAGCTCGTCTGATGCTGCCAGCCGAGTTCGCGCTGGGCCTTGGTCGGGTCGCCGAGCAGGAAGTCGACTTCGGTGGGCCGGTAATAGGTAGGGTCGACGGCCACGAGAATATCGCCGGAGCGATCGCAATAGCCTTTTTCCTTGATGCCCTTGCCATCCCAGACGATTCTGCGATCGATGTTGCGAAACGCCAATTCGACGAATTCGCGTACCGAATGTACCTCGCCGGTGGCCAGTACATAATCATCTGGCGTATCGTGCTGCAGGATACGCCACATGCCTTCGACATAGTCGCGGGCATGGCCCCAGTCGCGCTTGGCATCGATGTTGCCAAGATAGAGGCATTTCTGCAGGCCCTGCTCGATGGCGGCGACGGCGCGGCTGATCTTGCGAGTTACGAAGGTTTCGCCGCGGATCGGGCTTTCGTGGTTGAAGAGGATTCCGTTCGAGGCATGCATGCCATACGCCTCGCGGTAGTTAATGGTGATCCAGTAAGCATAGAGTTTCGCGGCTGCATAAGGGCTGCGCGGATAGAACGGTGTTGTCTCGCGTTGAGGAGTCTCCATCACCTTGCCAAACAATTCGGACGTGGAAGCCTGGTAGAAGCGAACGCGTTCCTTCATGCGCAGGATGCGGATGGCTTCCAACAGGCGCAGGGTGCCGAGCGCGTCGGTGTTTGCAGTGTATTCCGGTGTCTCGAAGCTGACCTGCACATGGCTCTGTGCGGCGAGGTTATAGATCTCGAGCGGTTGTACCTCGTCGATCAGGCGGATTAGCGACGTAGCGTCGGTCATATCGCCGTAGTGCAAAAAGTAGCGCACATCGGTTTCGTGCCGGTCGCGGTAGAGATGGTCTACGCGGCCGGTATTGATCGACGATGACCGCCGTTTGATGCCGTGCACGGTATATCCCCGGCTGAGCAGGAATTCCGCCAGATAGGCACCGTCCTGTCCGGTCGCGCCGGTGATCAAGGCTGCCTTTTCGGCCATTGCTCTATCCTTTTCCGTTTTGGGTCAGAAAGATGCCCGGCGCTCCGCCGGCAGGTGGAAATGGATTGCCGCATCACAGGGTTGCCATGGCTTGCGCAACACGATCCCAGGAATAGGTCTGCAGCACATGGCGTTGACCGCTCAGGCCCATCGCGGCAAGACGCAGCGGGTCGGCCAGTGCGTCTAGGATGGCGTCGGCCACGGCCGCGGGGCTTGCCTCGGTCACCAGGAAACCATGGCGGCCATCTTCCAGGATTTCGGGCAAACCATTGCGGTGCAGGCCGATCACCGGCGTACGCGACAGCAGGGCCTCAAGATAGACCTGCCCCCAGGGATCGTTCAGCATCGGCTGTACCAGTAGGGTCGACATCCGCAGCAGGCGCTGCAATTCGCGCCAGGGCAGATGATCGAATACCCTGATGCCCGGCAATGCCGGGATATGCGCACGACTGCGTTTGTCGCCGACAACGGTCAGCGTCAGCTCCGGGCGCTGTTGTCGGGCCAACTGGAAAGCCTCGATCACCAGGCCACCTCCCTTGGTCATGAACAGGTGTTTGGCGATGAACAGCAGATCCGGGCGCGTGTAATCCTTGGCGCCGGCATACGGCTCGATCTGCCCCATGCCGGATCCAACCGCCGTCACCCGGTCTGGCGCCAAGCCGTAATGACTGATCATGTGTTCGCGCACATAGGCCCCAAAGGTGAAGACATGCTCGACATTCCCGAGCGCCTCGCGCTCCAGTCGGTCGAACTCCTCGATGGCGCCGGCACTATAAGCCTCGCGCTTCGGCCGATAGGGCAGCGACAATGCCCAGGTATGGTCGCAGTAGAGGTAATGCACCAATTCGCGACAGGGCTGTATCGGCAGATCCAGGGTGCCGGTATGCAGGAGATGGCGGATATGCCGCCGCCGGGCGATGGAGGCCAGTTGCTCGGCTGCGCGTTGCCGCGCGACGCGGATTCGCAGTAGGGCCTCGCCTGAGGGCGGCCGACCATAACCCTGCATCAGGTAATGCACGCCCAGCAGGGCGCGTTCGCCCCGGCTAAAGCCGGAATGAATCCCCTCAGCCGCGATGCCCAGCTTCTGTAAGCTGTGTATCACGTTATAGGGCGCGCCAGACCAGGTCCCGCGGTCGAGAGGGTCACCAAATACGCTGCTGACGGCCAGCCGCTCGAAGCGTCGATGCCTAACTCCGGCGAGCGCGGACGTCTGCGGTTCCGGCAATTCGAAGCGGAGTGGAAATGCAGACACGTCTGGCCTCTCGATCGCTGATTGTGAATGCATCGAACAGGAGCGCCGAGCCAATAGCCAGTGATCAACCTGTGACAGATGTTCCGGTGCCGTCGGCACACTTTGATCACACCCATGTCTGGCGGACTGCCCTAGGGTTGGATTGCCGGGCAATCCTTTCATTGCCCGGGTGCCAATCTCAGGTCGTGGAGTCGTTAATGCCGCCAGCTTCCGCATCCTCGCCAACGGCAATCGTATTCTTTTCGCCGGACGTCACCGATGTCAGCACAATCAAAAGGGCGCGAACCTTCCTCGATTATGGTTATCGGCTGACAATGTTCAGCTTCCGCCGCCAGCGCTACAACCGCGGCTATCAGCCGGACTGGCCGTGCGTGATGCTGGGCCAGACAGAGGACGGGCGCTATGGCCAGCGGTTGCTGGCTTTGCTGAAAGCGCTTCCTCGCATCGCCAGATATCGCCGGCTACTGCAACAGGCAGAATTGTTTTATGCCCGCAACGTCGATCAACTCCTGCTGGCGTTGGCGGCCCGATGGCTAGTGGGGCGGAATATCCGGATTGTTTACGAGGTCCTGGATATTCAGCCCATTCTGGTGGGCAGGCGCTGGCTGTCGCGGATTCTGCGTGGCGTGGAGCGATTCGGGCTACGCCGCATCGATCTGCTGGTGCTGTCGTCACCGGGGTTCTGGAATAACTACTTTTCCGCCTTGCAGGGTTGCCGGCAGCCATGGTTTCTCCTCGAAAACAAGCTGCCGCCCCAATTCGGTGCTCAGCCGCGTCGGTCGGCACAGTCGCCAACTGGTTTGCCATCCGGCAACTACCGTTGGACAGTCGGCTATTGCGGTCTGATCCGCGGGCAGGAAACCTTCAACCTGATCGTACGACTGGCCCAGCGTCTCAGAGGGATCGTGCTGTTCAAGTTTCACGGTCTGGTCACAACTGTCGATCGTGAGGGCTTTAACCGCGCGATCGCGCAGAATGAAAATATCGTTTACGAAGGGCCTTATGTCAGCCCGCGAAACCTTCCCGAGGTATACAGCGATCTTGATTTCGCATGGGCCATAGACTTGGAGAATACCGAGCACAATTCGCGCTGGTTGCTTCCTTGCCGGTATTACGAGGCCGGCTTTTTTGGCGTGCCCTGCCTGACGGCACGTGACTTCGAGGTCGGCCGACTGGTTGAACGGGACCAGAGCGGGTGGGGCTTCGATGCGCCCTACGAGGATGCATTGGTCGCCTTCTTCTGCAGCCTGCCGCCGGCGGCTCATGCCGAATGCCGGGCCAGACTGCTGGCCATGCCGAAAAGCAGCTTCGTGGCTGGCGAGGACGGGGTGCGCTTATGTCGAATCTTGGACCGGTCGGCCCGCTGGCAGGATGAAATAGACACAGCCTCTGCCGCATAGGCAAGTCGAAGTCAGGGGGATGGGGCAACTGTCTGCCAGTGATCGGGAGATTGACCCGGGCGAACAAGATGATTCAACCGGTTCATCACACGATAAGTCTAGTACAACCACATGAAGCTAGAATCTAAGGCCGTTTCTTAAACTGCCAATCACCCTGTACCTCAGAGGGCGAACCTGGATTTGTTGTGGTCTGGCATGCTGCCGAGCAAGTTAAGTCCGGAAATGTTATGCAATAAATAAATGGGCCTGAACTGCTGAACCGCACAATTCGGCACCTCCCCAGTATGACAAGTAACATCACCATATTCGTAATATTGCAAGGTTATTTCAAAATCTCTCGTGGAAAACCTCAAGATAACCTGCGAACGAATCGGAATCCGATGTTTCCGTTTCGAAAGAATTGAGTGCTGACGCCGTACGCGTGGGTGACTTCCGTGCTCTCGACCTCTTTCTCATTGGTCGGGTCAAAACACAAGCCGCGCCTGAGAGTTCATCTGCAGTTCACGCATGCGTCACCGCAGCGTCATTTGCGCTGCCTAGCGTCCCCCTCCATCGCGCTGTCCACTGCATCGGAGGGGAATCATGCAGCTCCATCGTCGTAACTTCCTGATCGGCACCGGCGTCGCCGCCGGCAGCCTGGCGCTGCCGCGCTTTGCCATCGCGCAGGCGGATAACCGCCCCAGTATCACCATCGCGGTGCAGCAGATCTCCAACAGCGCCTCGCTGGAGCCGCTGCGTGAGCAGTCCAATGTCGGTGAGCGCACCTTCTCCTTCATCTATGAGGGCCTGATCCGCCGCGACCTGCTCAAGGGCATGGAACCGATTCCAGGCTTGGCCGAGAGCTGGAGCCGCATCAACGATCGCACGGTCGAATTGAAGCTGCGCAAGGGCGTGAAGTTCCACAACGGCGACGAAGTCAATGCCGACGACGTGGTCTTCACCTTCAGCCGCGAACGCATGTTCGGGCCCGATTACGACATCGGCAGCAGCAAGACGCTGTTCGCCAATGTGCTGATCCGTGACAGCATCGAGGGCAAGGCTCTGCCGCCGGAAGTGATGGCGGTGGCCAAGCGCGCCTGGCCGGCGCTGGAGAAAGTGGAAGCAGTGGACAAATACACCGTCCGTTTCGTCAACCGCACACCCGACGTCACCATGGAGGGCCGCATCGCCCGTTACGGCAGCGAGATCATCTCGCGTCGCGCCTTCGAGGAAGCCAAAACCTGGCTGGAATGGGCGCGCAAGCCGGTTTCCACCGGCCCCTACAAGGTGCGCGACTTCAAGCCCGACCAGGAACTGGTGCTGGATGCCCATGACGAATACTGGGGCGGCCGCCCGCCGGTGAAGAGCGTGCGCCTGGTCGTGGTGCCGGAAGTGGCCACCCGCATCAACGGCCTGTTCTCGGGCCAGTTCGACTATATCTGCGACATGCCGCCCGACCAGATTCCGGGCATCGAGAAGAACGCGAAATTCGAGGTGCAGGGCGGCCTTATCGCCAACCATCGCCTGGTCGTGTTCGACAAGCATTATCCGGCGCTGAGGGATCCGCGCGTGCGTCAGGCGATGACCCATGCCATCGACCGCCAGGCCATCGTCGACAGCCTATGGGCGGGCCGCACCCGCATCCCGGCTGGCCTGCAATGGGAATTCTACGGCCCGATGTTCGTCGAGGGCTGGAGCGTGCCGGAATTCAATCCGCAGAAGGCCAAGGACCTGATCAAGGCTGCCGGCTACAAGGGTGAGGTGATCCCCTTCCGCGTGCTGAACAACTATTACACCAACCAGAATTCCACGGCGCAGGTGATGCTGGAAATGTGGCGCCAGGTCGGTCTGAACGTGCAGATCGAAATGAAGGAAAACTGGCAGCAGATTTTCGAAAACAACGGCAAGCGCGCCGTGCGTGACTGGTCGAACAGCGCGCCGTTCACCGATCCGATCTCGTCCATCGTGAACCAGCATGGTCCGCAGGGCCAGCAGCAGCAGGCCCAGGAATGGGAGAACGACGAGATGAATCGTCTCTCCATCGCCATGGAAACCGAAAGCGACATGGTCAGGCGCAAGGCGATGTTCAAGCGCATGCTGGAAATCTGCGAACGCGAAGACCCGGCCTACACGGTGCTGCACCAGAACGCCACCTTCACGGCCAAGCGCAAGGACATCCAGTGGAAGTCGGCGCCGGCCTTCGCGATGGACTTCCGCAACTACAACTTCACGCTCTGATGCCCATGGCGGCGGGGTAATACCCGCCGCCTTCTTTTCCTCAACACGGAAGAAGGCATCCGGCAATGGACAAGCTCGTTGAAATTCGCGGCCTCACGGTTGATTTCGCCCAGGGCGGCCGCAGTATCCGTGCCCTGCACGGTATCGATCTCGATGTTGGCGCCGGCGAGGCGGTCGGCCTGGTCGGCGAGTCCGGTTCAGGCAAAAGCGTTACCTGGCTGGCAGCCCTGGGCCTGCTGCCCGGCACGGCCAGCATCAGGGGCAGCGTTATGCTGGATGGCCGCCAGATGGTGGGCGCGCCACGTTCCATGCTGGAAACCCTGCGCGGCCGGCGGGTCGCCATGATCTTCCAGGACCCGTCTTCCAGCCTCAACCCGGTTTTTCGCATCGGCCGCCAGATCGGCGAGGCGCTTGGCCTGCATCGTGGCCTGAAGGGCGCCGCGGCCGAGGCCGAGGCGAAGCGGCTGCTGGATCGTGTCGGCATTGCCAATGGCGCACGGCGCCTGCGCGATTATCCGCATGAACTTTCCGGCGGCATGAACCAGCGCGTGATGATCGCCATGGCGCTGGCCGGCGAACCCGACCTGCTGATCGCCGACGAGCCGACCACGGCGCTGGATGCGACCGTTCAGGCACAAATCCTTGCTCTGCTCCAGGAAATCCGCCACGAGAGCGGCATGGCCATAGTGCTGATCAGCCATGACCTGGGCGTGGTGGCCGAGAATGTCGACCGTGTTTGCGTCATGTATGCTGGCCGCTTGGTCGAGGAGGCAGCCTCCGACACGCTGTTCGATCGGCCGCGCCATCCCTATACGCGCGGATTGCTGGCTGCCCTGCCTGCGCTGGACGGGCCGCGCACGCGGCTGGTCTCCATCCCGGGCAGTGTGCCCGAGCCCTGGAACCTGCCCAAAGGCTGTGCCTTCGCGCCGCGCTGCGGCGAGGCGGACGAGGCCTGTCATGGCAGTCAGCCGCCGCTGGTGCCGGTGAATGCGGCCGAGCGTGTTTTGTGCTTCCGCACCCGGTATTTCCCCGATGCGCCTGCTTCCCAGCCGCAACCGGTACCCGCGCTACAGGATGCTGCCTTCCGCGAGGCTGTACTGTGACTGCGCCTCTGCTGGAGGCTCGCAGCCTGACGCGGCATTTCGTGGTGCGGCAGGGCTCCTGGCCGGCCAGCCACAAGGCACTGCTGCGCGCCGTCGATGGCGTTTCGCTCAGCGTCGGTAAGGGCAGGACACTCGGCCTGGTCGGCGAATCCGGTTGCGGCAAGTCCACCACCGGACGGTTGCTGCTCGGCCTGCTGGATCCCACGGCTGGAGAAGTGCTGTTCGAGGGCCAGCCGCTCGCCAAGGCCGGCAGCGCGGACTGGCGGCGCCAGCGCCAGCTAATGCAGATGGTCTATCAGGATCCGCTCGGTGCGCTCGACCGTCGCCTGAAAGTGGCCGAACAGATCGGCGAGGCGCTGGAGATCCACCATCCGGAATTTTCCCGCAGCATCCACCGGGATCGCGTTGCTGCCGCCATCGAGGCGGTGGGGTTGCAGGCGCATCATGCCGACCGTTATCCGCATGAACTTTCCGGCGGCCAGCGCCAGCGCGTGGTGCTGGCGCGCGCCCTGATCCTGCAGCCCAGGCTGCTGGTCTGCGACGAACCGATCTCGGCGCTGGATGTCTCGATCCAGGCCCAGGTGGTGAACCTGCTTCTCGACCTGCAGCACAGCTTCGGCCTCACCTACGTCTTCATCAGCCATGACCTGAAAGTCGTGCGCCAGATCAGCCACGACGTGGCCGTGATGTATCTCGGCCGCATCGTGGAATACGGCGGGGCGGAGAGCTTGTTCCATGCACCGCAGCATCCCTATACCCAGGCCCTGCTGGCGGCGATCCCCAGCGTGCAGCAGCGCGGCATCGCACGGCCGACGCCATTGCAGGGCGATCCGCCCGATCCGGCCGCGCCGCCTTCGGGCTGCGCCTTCCGCACCCGCTGTCCGCGCGCGGTACAGATCTGCGCCGAAGCCATGCCGGCCCTGCGCGAGACGGGCGGGGGTCGCAAAGTTGCCTGCCATTTCGTCGAGCCGGATGCGGCCGCCGGCCTGGCCGCCGCCTGACATGATGGGAGCTTAGGATGTTTGGTTTCGTTGCTTCCCGTGTTGCTCGGGCCGCGCTCACCATCGGTTTTGTCGTCACTTTCGCCTTCGTGGTGCTGCGATTGTCGGGCGACCCGGCGATGCTGATCATGTCGGTCGATGCGCCGCCCGAGGCCATCGAGGCCTTCCGCAAGGCCTGGGGCCTGGATCGCCCGATCTGGGAGCAATACGTCGCCTATGCGGCAAAGGCCCTGAGCGGCGATTTCGGCAATTCCATGCGCGACGGACGCCCGGCCATCGAGCTCGTGCTGGAACGTGTGCCGATGACGCTGGCCATCACCATTCCGGCTTTCCTGATCAAGATCGGCCTGGGTATCCCGGCCGGCATCTTTGCCGCCCTGCATCGCAATTCGGTGCTTGACCGCCTGACCATGACCGTGTCGGTGGCGGGGTTCACCGTGCCCAGCTTCGTGCTGGCTTTGCTGCTGGTGTTGGTTTTCTCGGTGCAGCTCGGCTGGCTGCCTTCCAGCGGCAGCGAAAGCTGGCAGCATGCCATCCTGCCGATCATTACCCTTGGGGTGGCCGGCGCCGCCGTGCTGGCGCGCTTCACCCGTTCAGCCATGCTGGAAGTCCTTGGACAGCCCTATATTCGCACGGCCTCGGCCAAGGGCGTGCCCTGGCGCCGCGTGGTGTCTGGCCATGCCCTGCCCAACGCGGCGATCCCCACCGTCACCATCGTCGGCTTCATGATCGGCAGCCTGATCGCCGGTGCCGTGGTGGTGGAAAGCGTTTTCGCCTGGCCCGGCGTGGGCCGACTGCTGGTCGCCTCGGTGGCCAACCGCGACCTTGCCGTGGTGCAGGCCATCCTGCTGGCCATCGCCATTTCGATGGTGGCGGCCAACTTGGCGGTCGATATCGCCTATGGCTGGCTCGACCCCCGCCCGCGGCGCGGCCGCGCCCATGCTTAAGGAGCGCGCCAAACCATGACCGATCTTGCCGCCGATCTGCCTGTTACCGCCAAGCCCGCCCCGAAGCAGGCGGCAAAGCTGCGCCGTTTCTTCGCCGCCTGGCCGCCTGCCATGTTGCTCGCCCTGGGCTGGGTTCTGCTGATGCTGGTGGTGGCGCTGGGGGCCGACATCCTTGCGCCCTACAGCTTCACGGCTTTCGATCTCAAGGCCCGCCTGCAGACGCCCATCGGCATGGGTGGGCCCTGGGCCCATGCGCTGGGCACTGACGAACTGGGGCGCGACGTGCTGTCGCGCCTGATCATGTCGATCCGCATGAGCCTGCTGATCGCTTTCTTCGGCACGCTGATCGCCGCCACCATGGGCACCACCCTGGGTATTCTCGCCGCCCATCTGCGCGGCCGTTTCGAGGCGCTGGTGCTGGTGCTGATCGATTTTCAGGCCAGCATGCCCTTCATGATCATCGCCCTGGCCGTGCTGGCCTTCTTCGGCAACGACATCACGCTGTTTGTCGTGCTGATGGGGTTCCATAGCTGGGAGCGTTATGCCCGCATCGCCCGTGGCCTGACGCTGTCGGCCAACGAGCAGGGTTATGCCGCGGCCGTGCGCAATCTCGGCGCCGGCAGCTGGCGCATCTATGGCAGCCATGTGCTGCCGAACATCGCCTCGACGCTGATCGTGTCGATGACGCTGACCTTCCCCGAGATCATCCTGCTGGAAAGCGGGCTATCCTTCCTGGGATTGGGCGTGCAGCCGCCGCTCACCTCGTTGGGCAACATGGTTGGCTATGGCCGCGAATATATCACCCGCGCGCCCTGGATCATGCTAGCGCCCAGCGCCGTGATCGTACTTACCACCCTCTCGATCAGCATGCTGGGCGACTGGCTGCGCGACCGCCTCGATCCAACACTCCGTTAGTCAAGCAAGAGAAACCAGGACATGTCTGACAAGGCTCGCAAGAACATCCTGCTTATCGTCGTCGACCAGTGGCGCGGCGACATGTTTTCCTATCTCGGCACACCGGGTCTAAAGACGCCGAATCTCGACATGCTGTGCCGTGAGGGCGTCACCTTCCGCAATCACTTCACTACCGCAGTACCCTGCGGCCCGGCGCGCGCCTCGCTGCTGACCGGCCTGTACCAGATGACCCATCGCGCGGTGCAGAATACGATTCCGCTCGATTCGCGGTTCACCAATCTGGGGCATGAACTGCGCAAGAACGGCTATGATCCGGCCCTGATCGGCTATACGACGACGACGCCCGATCCGCGCACCACCGGTCCGAACGATCCGCGTTTCTTCGTGCTGGGCGATATCATGGACGGCTTCCGTCCCGTCGGCGCCTTCGAGCCCTACAAGGAAGCCTATTTCGCCTGGATGGCCTCGAAGGGCTACAAGCTGCCGGAAAATCCCGAGGATGTCTGGCGTCCGCGGGCCGGCGAGCCGGGCGCGACGCGCGAACCGGGCCAGTTGCCGAAGGAATTGTCCGATACGGCTTGGTTCACCGAACGCGCGCTGACCTACCTGAATGGCGCCAGCAACCGCAACTGGTTCCTGCATCTGGGCTATTACCGACCGCATCCGCCTTTCGTCACGCCGGAACCCTACAACAGCATGTATGACCCGGCCGACATGGCGCCGCCGGTGCGCCATGCATCGGTGGAAGAGGCGGCGGCGATGCATCCGCTGCACAAATTCTATATCGACAGCGTGAACCAGCGCGGTTTCTTCCAGGGGGCCGACAAACTGGGCTCGGCGATGAGCGAGGAGGAGGTGCGTGTCATGCGCGCCACCTATTTCGGCCTGATGACCGAAATCGACGACCATCTTGGTCGCGTCTTCCAGTTCCTGAAAGACAGCGGCCAGTGGGATGACACGCTGATCGTCTTTACCTGCGACCATGGTGAGCAGCTTGGCGACCATTACCTGCTTGGCAAGCTGGCCTATTTCGACGGCAGCTTCCGCATCCCGATGGTGATCCGCAATCCCGATCGTGCCGCCGAGTCGACACGCGGCCAGATCATTGATCGTTATACCGAAACGGTGGATACCATGCCCACCATTCTGGACTGGATCGGAGCCGATATCCCGCGCCAATGCGACGGGCGCTCGCTGCTGGATTTCACCTATGGGGCCGTGCCGGCGAACTGGCGTACAGAAGTTCATTACGAATTCGATTTCCGCGACATCTTCTACTCCAAGCCAGAAGGCGTGCTGGGCACGCCGATGGACCAGAGTTCGCTGGCCGTGGTGCAGGACGACGACTATAAATACGTCCATTGCGCCGCCCTGCCGCCGTTGTTCTTCGACCTGAAGAAAGACCCCGGGCAGCTGAAGAACGTGGCCAACGATCCGGCCTATATGCCGAAGATGCTGGATTACGCGCAGAAAATGCTGAACTGGCGTCTGGCTCATGCCGACAAGACGCTGACTGGCTATCGCGCGAGCCCGCATGGGCTTGAGGCGCGCCGATAAATCAATCATGGGCAATTAGCGCGAAGTCTGTGCGGATAGGCCCTTGATTGGGTGCACATAGGACCTACGCACGGCCTAGATTATCAGTGTTGCTTCGACGGGTTATCTGGAGATTCGCTGTCGAAACTCTCAGGACAGCACGCCGCGAGAGGCATCCCGAGGTTGGGGCTCAATTGATCTGAGATTCGATAAAAATTTCCCGGCTGCGATGGAACCAGTATTCGCCGTTTCGTGGTCTTGATCATTTTGCCGGCCGAAATGCGCGGCAGATGACCGGATCGGTTTCCAGATACGCACCGCCGATCAGGTCGATGCAATAGGGTATGGCAGGGAAGACCGCCGCCAGGCATTCAGCAATCGCCGTCGGCTTGCCCGGCAGATTCACGATCAGGCTCTGCCCGCGGATGCCGGCGGTCTGGCGCGACAGGATCGCGGTCGGCACAGATTTCAGGCTGACGTTGCGCATCAGTTCACCGAAACCCGGCATCATTTTCTCGCAGACGTCTTCGGTCGCTTCAGGCGTCACATCGCGCAGGGCCGGCCCCGTGCCGCCCGTGGTGACGATCAAGGGGCAATGCAGCCGGTCGCTGAGATCGGTCAGCGTATAGGCGATCAGCGGGCGTTCATCGGCGATCACCCGCGTTTTGGCCTGCCATGGCGTGACCAGAATCCGCTGCAATTCAGCGATGATGGCCGGTCCGCTGCGATCCTCGTAAATTCCAGTACTTGCCCGATCCGAAACCGTCACCACGCCGATCGGTATGCTTGTCATGATTCTAATCTCCGGATTTCCAGGCGAACCGTCATGCCAACAACTTGCTTTTACAAGTTTTGAACAGGTGGAATTTTGATGCGGATCAACGGCGCCGTGCAGCGAACCGCATAACGCGGCAAAACACCGCAGTACCTGTTAACCGCCGATTCAACACTCGGGCGCAGCGTCGTCGTATCCGTGATCTCCGGAAAGGATGCGACCATGACGATCACCGAACGTATCGATGCCATCACCTCTATCGAACCCCTTCGCGCCCATGCCATCGCGCCCGTACCACGCGCGGTCAAGATTGAACTGACCGGCCGCTGCAATTTCGCCTGCGCCTTCTGTGCCCGCGACATGCGTCTGCGCGACCAGAAGGACATGGATAAAGGCCTGTTCCGCCAACTGGTGCGCGAGATGCGCGGTGCCGGCGTAGAGGAGCTTGGCCTGTTTTATCTGGGTGAATCCTTCATGGTGCCGTGGCTGCCTGAGGCGGTGGCTTATGCCAAGCAGGATTGCGGTTATCCATATGTCTTCCTCACCACCAATGGTTCGCTTGCTTTGCCGGAGCGGGTCCGCGCCTGCATGCGCGCCGGCCTCGATTCCCTGAAATTCTCCTACAACTTCGCCGATGCCGAACAGTTCAGCGACGTGGCGGGCGTGAAACCGCGCTATTTTGAAGCCATCAAGGCCAATATCCGCGCCGCCCGCAGGATTCGCGATGAAGAAAACCATGCCTGCGGCCTTTATGCCTCGTATATCGAATACGATGGTGTCCAGGGTGAACGCATGCAGCAGGCGCTGGATGAAATCCGGCCCTATGTCGATGAAATCTATGCGCTGCCGCTCTACAGCCAGGCTGACCTGGTCAGTGGTGAAGAGGATATGCGCGGCTGGTCCGCGGTAGCTGGCAATCGCGGCCGGGCGGCAGCTTTGCGCGATCCGCTGCCCTGCTGGGCTGTGTTCACCGAAGGGCATGTCACCTGGGATGGGAAATTATCGGCTTGCTGTTTCGACCATGATGGTCGCTTTCATATGGGTGATCTGACCAGAGAAGGTTTCGCCGAGGCATGGAATTCGGAAATCTTCCAATCCCTGCGTCGCGCACATCTGGCCGGCGATGTGAGCGGCACGGTCTGCGAAGGCTGCGCCGCCTACAGATAGAACGCTGATACGCTCAGGATAGTGCCATATCCGACTGCGGCATGGCGCTGTCGGCATGGATTGCCGTCTTGGGGCGTGCCACCGGCCGGTACAGGTCGCGCAGCTTGCGCACCTCGGCAATTTCGATTCGGCTGCCACTGGCGCGGATGCCATAGCTGCGCAGCTGCTGAAAGGTACGCGACAGGCATTCCGAACTCATGCCAAGTTCGGCAGCGATGGTTTTGCGGTCATCGGCCAGGCGGAAGCTGGCCGCACCGCTGGTGACCGGGCTGTGTCGGACCAGATAGCTGGCCAGCCGCTCGATGGCGGTATGTAGCTTCAGTTCCCGCAGATGCTCGACCAGCAACCGCCAGTGTCGCGCCAGCCGATCCACCATCATCAGCGCCAAGGCGTGCTCGGTTTCCAGAGCCTGGCGGAAGCGTGCGCTGGGAATCAGCAGTACGCGCGAGGGCGCTGTGGTCTTGGCGGTAACCAGATACGGCATCTGCAGAATGGTGGCGGCGCTGACGAAGATCTCGC
>NZ_JANLJJ010000018.1:0-50872 GCF_029255545.1 Ferrovibrio sp.
ATCGGCAAGAACATCGTCGGCGTCGTGCTCCAGTGCAACAATTACGAGGTGATCGACCTCGGCGTCATGGTGCCCTGTGCCCGCATCCTGGAAGAAGCGAAAAAACACAAGGTCGACCTCATCGGCCTGTCGGGCCTCATCACGCCGAGCCTGGACGAGATGTGCTATGTGGCCAGCGAGATGCAGCGCGAGGGTTTCTCGTTGCCGCTGCTGATCGGGGGCGCCACCACGTCCAAGGTGCATACGGCGGTGAAGATCGCGCCCAATTACAAGGGCCCGGTGGTCTATGTCACCGATGCCTCGCGGGCGGTCGGCGTGGCCGGCAAGCTGGTCTCGGCCAACGACAAGCCGGCCTATACCGGCGAGATCGCCAACGAATACCAGAAGATTCGCGACATCCATGCCCGCGAGCGCAATACCGGTCCGCGCCAGAGCATTGCCGACGCCCGCCGCAACAAGACCAGATTGGACTGGAGCAGCTATGCCCCGCCACGCCCGGGATTCCTCGGCCTCAAGGTCTTCGAGGATTATCCGCTGGCCGACCTGATCGAACGCATTGACTGGTCACCCTTCTTCGCGTCCTGGGAATTACGCGGCAAATACCCAGACATCCTGCAGGATGCCGTGGTGGGGGAGGCGGCGCGCAACCTGTTCCGCGATGCCCAGGCGATGCTGAAACGCATGGTGGAGGAAAAACCGATCCGTGCCTCGGCCGTGATCGGCTTCTGGCCGGCCGCGCAGGTCGGTGATGACGATATCGCGCTTTATGCCGACGAGGCGCAGAGCGAGGAAGTGGCGCGCCTGCATATGCTGCGCCAGCAGATGAAACGTGATGGCAACCGCGCCAATTTCTGTCTGGCCGATTATGTCGCGCCGAAGGAAAGCGGCCTGGCCGATTATGTTGGCGCCTTCGCCGTCACCGCGGGCATCGGCCTGGACGACTGGATCAGACGCGAGTTCACGGCGAAGCATGACGATTACTCCGGCATCCTGGCGCAATCGCTGGCCGACCGCCTCGCCGAGGCCTTTGCCGAGCGCCTGCATGAGCGCGTGCGCAAGGAATTCTGGGGATACGCCGCCGACGAGGCTTTGGGCAACGATGATCTGGTGGCCGAAAAGTATCGCGGCATCCGTCCGGCGCCGGGTTATCCGGCCTGCCCGGACCATACCGAGAAGGCGACGCTGTTCAAACTGCTGGATGCCACCGAGAAGGCCGGCATCACGCTCACCGAAAGCTTTGCCATGTGGCCCTCTGCCGCCGTCAGCGGCTGGTATTTCAGCCACCCGGAGGCGCGCTATTTCGGCATTGGCCGCATCGAGCGCGACCAGGTAGCCGATTATGCCAAACGCAAGGGCATGGATCTCGCCATCATGGAGCGTTGGCTGGCGCCGAATCTGGCCTATGATCCATCGCGTGCGGAAGCCGAGGCGGCGGAGTGAAATTCCGGCTCGCCACCAGGGCCGACCTGCCCGAGATCGTGCGGCTGCTGGCCGATGACCATCTGGGCGGCTCACGCGAGCGCTACATCGATCCGCTGCCCGCTGAATACGGCGCAGCATTCGATGGCCTGCAAAAGATCGGCGCTGAGGTAATCCTGGCGCTGGACGATGCCGGGCACGTCATCGGTTGCCTGCAGCTGCTGGTGCTGCCCGGCCTGGGCAGCCTGGGCAAGCAACGCGCGCAGATCGAAGCGGTGCGCATTGAATCTGCTTTGCGCGGCAAGGGTCTCGGTTCGCAGCTTATTGCCCATGCCATCGCGCGGGCGAGGGAACGCGGCTGCAAGCTGGTGCAGCTCACCTCCGACAACAGTCGCCAGGGCGCGCATCGCCTGTATGAACGGCTCGGCTTCAAGGCCAGCCATGTCGGGATGAAGCTTCCCCTCGGCTGATTCTGTTATGCCGCCCTGGCAACTATTTCCATTTTCCTTCGTTTGACATCTATGCGCATTCCCCGGCCTGTGGGTATTCTACCCAGACCTGATCATGGGCGGCTGAAATGAACGATCCGGATCACAAGACGCCTGACAAAAAAACGCCGTTGCAGCGGGTCGGCGATTTTCTTTTCGGAGCAGAGCAGGCCGACTCAGCACGGGCGCACAAATCGCGGGTGGCCAGTTCTGCCCCCATAACTGGCGTCGTGCAACAGTCAGCCGCGCCGATACCGGCCAGGATGCAGGCGGGCACGCTGCAATTGGTCGGATTGGACCATATCCGCGCAACGCTAGGGACGCAGTGGGAGCTGTGGCGCGATGAGATTCAGGCAATCGTTGAAAACGTGTTCCGGCGTTATCTCGAGCCGGTCGATCCTTATTACAGGATCGACGACGAACGTTTCCTGGTTCTGTTCACGCGCCTGACGCACCAGCAGTCCGAAGCTAAGGCCGAGGCGATGGCGCGGGAGATTGAAAGGCTGATCCTGGGTGAAAGGCCGGGCTGCGACATCACGATCAAGTCAAGGGTCGCGGAGGTTGATCACAGCCTGCTGACCGAAAAGGTCCAGACTCTCGATGAATTGCTGCGTTACGTCGAGTCTGGTGCTTTCGCGGAAGAGATGCAGGACCTGCTCTCATTCGATGAGGTCGGCGACGCACAGGCCGCTGCCGGGGTGGATCCCGGCCGCGTTGGGCCAGGACCCGACCTGACCGATCTCGATCAGTCCCTTGCCGGGCTGTTCCAGAAGATCAGTCCGGCCGCTTATCTGAAGGAATGCAGCATCCGGTTCGATCCGGTTTTTAATGTCAGGCGGCGGATGTTCACCGCTTTCTTGGTTACCCCCCTGTTCCGTGGCGAGCCCGCGCTGGGCGATGACGATCCTCTGGTCGACAATCCGGAGGAGCTGCGCTTCCACCTCGACCGTTATGCCCTGCTGAGCGCCGCGCTGGGGTTGCAGCCGATGCTGCAACAGAACCCAGACGGCATCATGGTCATTCCTGTCCATTGCGAAACCCTGACCGTGGGTCAGACGCGGAATACCTACCTGCAGCGCCTGCGCGAGGTGCCGGCCGGCCTCTACAAACATCTTGCCTTCAGCGTCGTCGGTGTGCCCAGCGGCACGCCGAGCGGCCGGATCGCCGACATTATCTCTTATCTACAGCCGGTTTCGGTCCGGCAATCGGTGCGGGTATCGCCAGATCCTCGATTGATCGACCTCTATCGGTCTGCCGGCTGCCACGCCTTTTCGACGTCAGCCACTGCTTTTGCCGAGCAATCGATCAAGCAGGTCGAGACGATGGCCCTGTTTGCCCGGCGTGCGCGGACCGGGCAGATCGAGGGCGTTTTATACGATATCGACGACAAGGATATGCTGCATCTGGCGGTTGCCACCGGGTTTACCCTGCTGATCGGCGCTGCCGTCGCGCCGGGGCTGATCCAGCCTGGCGCATTGGCCGGGATCGGCAAGAGCCATATCCTCGGGCTGATCGACAGCGCGACCTGAACTGCTGCCCTTTAGCGTCCGCCAGCCACGTCCAGCAGCGCGCCGCTGACATAGCTGCTGGCATCATCCAGCAGCCAGATGATCGCCTCGGCGACTTCCATCGCGGTGCCGGCTCGGCCCAGCGGCGCAGTGGGGCCCAGGCGGGCAGCGCGGTCCGGTTCGCCGGCGCTGGCATGGATTTCGGTTTCGATGATGCCCGGGCGCACGGCATTGACGCGAATACCCTCAGGGCCAAGCTCTTTCGACAACCCGATGGTCAGCGTATCGATGGCGCCTTTTGAGGTGGCATAATCGACAAACAGGTTGGGTGAGCCGAGTTTGGCAGCCACCGACGACAGGTTGACGATCACGCCTCCCTTGCCGCCGCGTCGTAATGACATGCGCCGCGCGGCCTCCCGCGCGCAAAGCACGCTGCCCAGGATATTGGTGTCGAACAGCCGTTTCAGCCGTTCGAGCGGCATATCGGCCAGGTCGGCGGTCGGCGCCACGATGCCGGCATTGTTCACCAGGCCGTCCAGTTTGCCGAAAACTTTCTCCACCGCGTCGAACATGGCGGTCACGTCGGCCTCCACCGCCACGTCGCCCTTGATGGCAATGGCCTTGCCGCCAGCGGCCAGAACAGCCTGCACCGTCTCCTGCGCCGCCGGTTCGTTGCCGGCATAATTCACGCCGACCGACCAGCCGCGTTGGCCGGCCATGATCGCCACCGCCCGGCCGATGCCCCGGCTGCCGCCGGTGATCAGGATTGTTTTCACCATGGGATTTCGCTGCCGTCGTAGTTGAAGAATTTTCCGGTGTCTTTTAGCGCCGCGCCATCGATCACCTGTTTCAGGCCGCTGACGCTGGTTTCCACCGTGATATCGGCGCCCTGGCCGCCCATGTCGGTCTTCACCCAGCCGGGATGCAGCACGATGCAGGTGATGCCGGCGGGTTTGAGGTCCAGCGCCAGGTTATGCATCGCCGCGTTGATCGCGGCTTTCGAGGCGCGATAGACATAGGAGCCGCCGGCGCCGGCGCCGATCGAGCCCATGCGGCTGGAGATGGTGGCGATTTTCGCTGCCCTGGCCTTTTTCAGTGCGGGCAGCAAGGCCAGCGCCATCTTCATCGGCGCCACGCTGTTGACCTGCAGGACTTTGAGATAGGTATCGAAATCGCTGATGCTCAGCGCGCCATCGCGGTTGCCGTAGATGCCGGCGTTGTTCAGCAGCAGGTCGATGGCGGTGTCGGCGTATCCCGCCGCCAGCGTATCCACCGCCGCATAGTCGGTGACCTCCAGTCTCTCGATTGTCACCTTGCCCGGCACGGCCTGCAGGGCGGTGGCGGCCTGCGGGTCGCGGCAGCAGGCGATCACCTGCCAGCCCTCGGCGGCATAGCGCTTGACGAATTCCAGGCCGATGCCGCGATTGGCGCCGGTGATCAGCAGGGTCGGCATGATTTATCTCTCCTCGATCTGGGTCGGCCTGCTCTAGGCTGGCCGCGTTGCCAGCCGGCGATAGACTGGCTGCAGCAGGCCGGGCAGCATGTACATCGGCAGCTGGCCCATGGCGAAGAACACCACCATGTCGAATACCGCGCGGTCGGCCAGCGACACCATTACCAGGCCCATGTTGCAGTTGCCGGTCAGGATGCCGAGCGTCAGCGCCGCCGGCTGGCCGAGCCGGAAGAGATGGCGGCCGACACCATAGCCCAGCGCCTGCAGCAGCAGGTTGGCGATGAAGGCCGATGCCGTGGCCAGGATCACATAGCCCGGCTGGGCCATCAGCTTGGCGGCGACGCCGTCCATGATGGCGATGGCGAACAGCACCAGGGCCACCACCGAGCAGCCATCGATCAGCCGGCTGTTCTCGCGCAGCCACTCGGGCTTCACGCGCCAGCGCACCAGCAGCGCGCCACCGAAGGCGACGCCCACCATCAGCGCCAGCCGGCCCATGAATTCGACCAGGGACATCTGGATCTCGATGTTGAGCAGCATCAGCGCCAGCGGCGGCAGGGTGAAGGGCACCAGGGCGGTGGCGATCACCATGACGATCACCGCCAGCGCGGCATCCAGCCCGAGGATCAGCGCGATCGCCACCGTGCCGGTGATCGGCGGCGCCGCGGCCATCAGCACGATCGCCTCCATCAGTGGGCGCGGCAGGCCGAGCGGCTCAAGCGCGGCGAACACCAGCAACGGACAGGCCAGCAGCAGGAAGGCCACCATCGGCAGCACCAGCAGGGGCCGCTTCGCATAGGCATGGAAGGCGCTCCAGTCCAGCCGCATCAGCGCCATGGTCAGCGGCAGCAGCAGGAACACCACCAGGCCCGGCCGCAGCAGGGCCGCCAGCGGGGGCAGGGCCAGCCCGACCAGCACGCCGCCGAACAGGAATTTGGTGGCATGCCGGCCGATGAAATCGAGCGGGCGGCGCAGCAGGGCCTGCAGGATCATCGCATGATCCCCCGGTCGTCAGGATGCGGACGGGACAGGCATGGGAGGGGGCGGAACGGCATGGCGAAACGGACCGGGTTATCCTTATGAAACCGCAGCATAGCCGCGATGCCATAAGCGGGCGAGGTGACAATTGTGCCAATTGTCATGATACGGAGGGCAGGCTGGTTGACAGGTCAGGAGCAAACATTTAAATACCTGTTTAAATGTTTGCTCCGGAACCCATCCCTGATCACCGCGCCGATCTGCTGGCCGACATGTTCCGCCTGCTGGGCGATCCGAGCCGGCTGAAGCTGGTGCTGATCCTCTGCCGGGGGCCAAGCGCCGCCTCGGCCGCCGCCGCCCGGGCCGGCCTGTCGCCGCAACTCGCCAGCCACCATCTGCGCCTGCTGAAAGCGGCTCGGCTGGTGCGGGCGATGCGCAAGGGCCGCGAGATCCATTACGACGTTGCCGACGACCATGTGCGCCACATGCTGGCCGACATGGTGGCGCATGTCAGCGAACCGCATCACGATGAGAAAGGCTGAAGCCATGGGTGCTTCCTGTTGCCAGCACGACCATCATCAGCATCACCGCCATGAGCACGATCATGGCGCCGGCAGCCCGCGTTTCGCCCTGTGGATCGCCCTGGTGCTGAATGCGGCGATGTTCGTGGTCGAGATCGGCGCCGGCCTGGCCGCCGGCTCCACCTCGCTGCTGGCCGATTCCGTCGATTTCCTGGGTGATGCCGTCAATTACGCGCTGGCGCTGGCGGTTCTTTCGATGGCGCTGGCCTGGCGCGCCCGCGTTGCCCTGCTGAAGGGGATCGCCATGGGCCTGTTTGGCCTGTGGGTAGCGGGCATGGTGATCCGCCACCTGCTGGCCGGCACAATGCCCGAGGCTTTCACGATGGGCGTGGTCGGCTTTGCCGCCCTGGTGGTGAACGTGACGGTCGCGTTGCTGCTCTATCGCTTCCGCGCCGGCGACAGCAATATGCGCGCGGTGTGGATCTGCAGCCGCAACGATGCGCTCAGCAACATCGCCGTGCTGCTGGCGGCCAGCGGCGTTTTCGCCACCGGCACGCCCTGGCCCGATCTGGCCGTCGCCGCCTTCATGGCCGGCCTGGCGCTCTGGGGCTCGGCCCAGGTGCTGCGCCATGCCCGTGCCGATCTGCGCGCTGCCGCGCCGGCAGCCGGGGCCGCCGACTGAACGGCAAGGGCCTTGAAATCGCCGTAAACGGCTATAGATTTCCCTCCACGTCCGGGCCCCTCTGGCTGCCATGTACGGGATGGCAGCGATGTCGGACGGCTTCTCTTAAAAAGCCCCGCCCAGGATATCTCCATGGATCTCTCGGTTTTCCTCGAACCGGCGGCCCTGCTCGCGTTGGCCGGTCTTGTCGCGCTTGAACTTGTCCTTGCCGTCGACAACCTGATCTTCATCACCATCCTCACGGGTCGCCTGCCGCCCGAGCAGCAGAAAATGGGCCGCCGCCTCGGCCTGCTCGGCGCGGTGATCACCCGCATCATGCTGCTGCTCTCGGCCGCCTGGCTGATCACGCTCACCGCTCCCTGGTTCACGGTATTCGGCGTCGAGATTTCCGGCCGCGACCTGGTGCTGATCCTGGGTGGTCTGTTCCTGATCTGGAAGGCGACCATGGAAATCCATGAGCGCGTCACGCCGAAATCCAGCGACGAGATGGATGAGAACGGCGCCGGCGGCGCCGAGCCCGCGAAGAAGAAATATCCGGCCTTCTGGGCGGTGATCGGCCAGATCGCCGTGCTCGACATCGTCTTCTCGCTGGACAGCGTGATCACTGCCATCGGCCTGTCGCGCCAGATCGAGATCATGGTGGTGGCCGTGCTGCTGTCGGTCGCCATCATGGTGGCTCTGGCCGAGCCGCTGGCCCGCTTCGTCAACAAGAATCCCAACGTGGTGATGCTGGCGCTGTCGTTCCTGGTGATGATCGGCATGGCCCTGGTGGCCGAGGGCTTCGACGTCGAGATCCCCAAGATCATGATCTACGGCGCGATGGGTTTCTCGGTCGCGGTCGAGGCGCTGAACATGCTGTCGCGCCGCGCCCAGCTCAGCCGCACCTTCCGTGGCATCCGCGACCCGGAGGGGCGCGAGGCCGAGTGAAGCCGGCCCGAAACGGTACCCGAAACGTGGAAAGGCGGCCGCAAGGCCGCCTTTCTGCCGCTACTCAGCTCTGTCCGGCCTGAATCACACCGGCCTGAATCACACCGGCCTGAATCACACTGGCCTGGCGCGCTCCGCGATTGCCCGCGTGTCGATGCCTTTGGGCAGGGTGCCGAAGGCATGGCCCCAGTCGCCGCCGAGGCGGCTGGCGCAGAAGGCATCGGCGATGGCCGGTATGGAATGGCGCACCAGCAGGGCGCCTTGCAGGGTCACCATCATCTTTTCCACCACGCGCCGCGCGCGATGCTCGATTTCGCCCAGGTCGTCGAATTCGGTCTTCAGGTCGGCAATGGCGGCATCCAGCCGCCGGTCGCTGCCCCGCGCCGGGTTGAGTTCGGCGAAATAGGCTTCCAGCCCGTCCGGGTTTTTCTGCATCGCGCGCAGCACATCGAGGCACATCACGTTGCCCGAGCCTTCCCAGATCGAGTTGAGCGGGATTTCCTTGTACAGCATGCCCAGCGGGCCTTCATCCACATAGCCGTTGCCGCCATGCACCTCCATGGCCTCGACCACGGCATTGGGCGCGCGCTTGCACACCCAATATTTTACCGCCGGGGTGCAGAGGCGGCGGAAGGCGGCCTCCTGCGGGTCATGGTCAGCCCGGTCGAAGGCGCGCGCCAGCCGCATCGCCAGCATGGTGGCGGCTTCCGATTCCACCGCTAGGTCTGCCACCACATTGGTCATCAGCGGCTGGTCGATCAGGTGACGCTGGAAGGCGCGGCGATGGAACACGTGATGCAGCGCCTGCGACACCGCGCCGCGCAGCAGCCCGGCCGAACCGAGCGCGCAGTCCAGTCGCGTATAGGTGCCCATTTCGATGATGGTGGGCACGCCGCGGCCTTCCTCGCCCAGCAGCCAGCCATGGGCGTTATGGAATTCGACCTCCGACGAGGCATTCGACTTGTTGCCGACCTTTTCCTTCAGACGCTGGATATGGATGGCATTCTTGGATCCGTCGGGCAGCCAGCGCGGCACGAAGAAGCAGCTCAGGCCTCCCGGCGACTGTGCCAGCACCAGATGCGCATCAATCTGCGGGCAGGAGAAAAACCATTTATGCCCGCTGATGATGTATTCCGCGCCGGGACCACCGGCGCCTACCGGCATTGCCTTGGTGGTGTTGGCGCGCACATCCGAGCCGCCCTGCTTCTCGGTCATGCCCATGCCGATCAGCGCGCCGGTTTTCTGCGCCACCGGCTTGTTGGCGGCATCGTATTGCCGGGAATAGATCTTGGGCAGCCATTCGGCGGCAATCGCGGCATCGCGCTTGATCGCCGGTACGCAGCCATAGGTCATGGTGGTGGGGCACTGGCTGCCCGGTTCGATCTGCGCATGCATGATATAGGCGGCCGCGCGGGCCACATGGGCGCCGGCTTTCGGCTCGGCCCAGGGGGCGGAATGCAGGCCCTCGCCAATGATCAGGTTCATGATGCCGTGCCAGGCGGGATGGAATTCCACCTCGTCGCGGCGATGGCCGAAGCGGTCGAACAGTTTCAGCTGCGGCGGAAATTTATGCGCCAGCCGGCCCATTTCGATGGTCTCGGCGTCGCCCAGCCGGCTGCCATAGACGGTGAGGCGGTCCTTCGCCCAGCCGGCGCCATTGCGATCGGCGGCGTCCATCAATGCCCGGTCGGTGGTGAACAGGTTGTAATTCTCCAGCGCGGGCGGCTGGTTCAGTACTTCATGGGTCTCGTAGGCGGCGGTGCTCATGGCGTTCCCTTTCATTCTTATAATTTTCGCGGCGGCATCGGCCCGAGGGCCTGCACGCAGAACAGCGCCAGGCCGTTGATCAGTTTCTCCTGGTCGGTCTTTTTCGCCTGCGGTGCCAGCGGCCCGATCAGGGCCTCGTTCAGCGCGCCGACGATGGCCGAGGCCGTCAGCAGGGCATCCTGCGCGGCGATCTCGCCCGCGCGCATGCCGTCCTCGATGATGCCGATGAAGATGTCGCGATAGGGCAGGCGATAGCGCAAGCGCTCGGCCTCGATCAGCGGGTCGACCGGCTCGGCCAGCAGGGCATAGGCCAGTCGCCGGCCTTTCAGGGCGCGCCGGGCAAACACCTCCACCACGCGGGTCAGCCGCTGGCGCGCCCGCCCGCCCTGGGCGGCTGCCTCGGCGCAGACGTCGATCTCGCGTTGCGAGCCGCGACGGAACACCTCGTCGAACAATTCGGCCTTGGAGGGGAAATAGCGATACAGCGCGCCGGTGCTCAGACCCGCTTCGGCGGCAATCGCCGGAATGCCGGCGCCGCCATAGCCTTCCCGGGCCACCAGCTTCAGGGCAGCCGTAACGATGCGCTCCCGCGTCTCAGCCAGGCGCGCCACCACGGTCTCGGTCCGGCGATAGGCCATCTGCCGTGTCTCCTCCTGCAAAGAAGTGAAACATGTTTCACTTCTTTGGGCAAGCTGAATGACTCAGAACTTCATCGCCAGATTCAGCCGGGCCCGGGTCAGGTAGGGATCGGCCACGCCATCGGTGGCTTCCTGGCTGACGCTGTAGCCGGCCATCAGGGTCATCGCCCGGCTGGCCAGCACCGCCGGTGTCCAGTGCAGCTGCAAATCCAGGCTCTGGCGGCTGCCGGCCAGCGGCAGGGCGCTGCCGGTGCTGAAATCGCGTTTTTCGCTCAGGCCGAATTCATGGTTGGCGGTGAAGGCCAGGTCCTCGCCCAGCGGCAGGCCAATCATCAGGCCGAGGATGTTGAGGTCCTTTTCCTGCTGGTAGCTGTATTCGTTGCGGCGCTGGGCCGAGGCGCCGAGACGCCAGCCGCCGGCGAAATGCCGCGCCAGCGCGATGCGGTGGCGTTCGGTGCTGTTATCCGCGGCCGGATTGCCGGGATGGAACTGCGCATCATAGCCTGACGACAGCGTCAGTGTCAGGTCGCGCGCCAGCGTGGTGGAGATCTGGTTGTCGACGCCGACCCGCCGGCTGGCGCTGCCAGCCAGTTCGCCCCAGTTGATCGCCGCATTCGGATTGACCCGGAAACGGATGCCGTAATCTTCATAGGCAAGGCCGAAGCGGCTGCTGACGGATTTTTCGTCCTGGTCCGCGCCGCTCTCGATCTGGTTCACCGCACTGGCATTGGTGAGCTGCAATCCACCGAATACCGGCAGGTCATAGGCGGCGGAAACCGCGCCGGGCTGCAGGGCGGCCAGCTCCTCGCTGTAGACCCGCAGCTTCAGGTCATCCTCGGCATCGCGGCCGTAGAAGGGTGGCGGGTTGGCGATGCCGGCGATGTCGGTCGGGCCAAAGAGCGGCCGGCGCGCCAGCAGGCGCAGGCCGGCATCGGGATCGAAACTGAGCGGCAAGATGGACTGCGGCAGGGCAGCCGGCAGTATCGGCTCGATGCTGCAATAGGCCGGGGCGGCGGCGCTGGCGAAAAGCGGGCAGTCGGGCAGGGCCTGTTGCGCCACCGCGGCCTGCGCCCACAGGCCATGCATCCACAGGCCAGGCAGCAACAGAAAAAGAATGGCGAATCTGCGGGCCAGGATGCCCCCCACAATGCACGCTGGCGATGGCCGGCATCAGGCGGAGCCATCGACTGCGAAATCCCAATCGCACCTTTAACGCAGATTCCTGTGGCAAGATTGCGGCGCTGCGGTTAGGCAATAGGGGTTGCGCATGAAGGAAACCCGATCCAAGCCATGAAACTGGTGTTCATCTACGGCAAACCCGCCACCGGCAAGCTTACCGTCGCCCGCGAGCTGGCGGCGCTCACCGGCTACAAGCTGTTTCACAACCAGATGACGGTCGACCTGCTGCTGCCGGTTTTCGAATTCGGCAGCCCATCCTTTGTCGAACTGCGCGAACAGATCTGGTTGTCGGTGATCGAGCAGGCGGCAAGGGCACGCCTGTCTGGCCTGATCTTCAACTTCGCGCCGGAGACGACCGTACGGAAGAATTTCATCGACCGCGTCATCGACGTGGTCGCCGGGGCCGGCAGCCGGGTGCATTTCGTCGAGCTGACCTGCCCGATGGACGAGGTCTATCGCCGCATCGACAGCAAATCGCGCCGCAAGACCGGCAAACTCACCTCGCACGAGGATTACAAAAAGCTGGAAGCGGCCGGCGTATTCAGCACGGCGCATATGCCCAAGGCGGACCTGACCGTCGATACGTCGCAGCTGCAGCCGGCCGAGGCCGCCGAAGCAATCCTCAAGGGCCTGCGCCTGCCACGCGCGACGGCCTGAAGGTTATAGCAGAAGCCTGAACGTCCCGTCCGCCAGGCTTTGCCCATTCACCAGGATTTCCAGCTTATGCTCGCCGGCATAATAGCGGCGGGTGGTGATGGGTTTGAGCGAGTGCACCTTGTCCAGTGTCACGGATTCGCCGGGGCCCAGCCGAGGCTTGGCCAGCTTGAACACCTTGGCCTGCAGGCCGCCGCGGGCATTGCGCCAATGGATGGCGTAGTCCACCGATAACCGGGCCGCCTTTTTGCCGTCATGGCGCAGGCTGACGCTGAAGGCCAGCGTGTCGCCCACGCGGTAGCGTTGTTTGGCGATGGCGAAATCCAGTGCGGCGACCGGTGCCCTGTGATCAAAGCCCAGCAGGTCGAGTGCCCGGCGGTCACCCTTCTTCACCAGGGTGCGCAGGCCGTGGCGCACGCTGTCGGCCGTGCCGTCGCGATCCTCGGCCTGCCAGCGTCGGACCGTGGCGATCACGGCGTCGGGATTGTCCTTGGCGATGTCGTTCAGGTTGTTGGCCACTGAGCGGCGCACGGACTCGTGCGGGTCGGCGCGCAGCGTTTCGATGATCTCCAGCACCGGCGCCGGGTCGGCGATGAACCGCTTCAGCCGCAAGCCCCAGGGCAGGCGCGGGCGCAGGCCCTCCGAACACAGCCGTCGCACCGCCCAGTGCGGATCGTCGGTCCAGCCACGCACGGCCTGCATGGCCAGGTCGTAATGCCGTTCCACGTAATAGCGGATATCGAACTCGGCGCTGAAATGCCGCGTCATCTGGCGCAGGGCATCGAGCGATAGCTCGGGATGGTCCAGCCCGTAAGCGCCAACGAAATTCAGTAGCGGCAGATGGCGGAAACCGCCCATGCCGTCGATGCCGCCTGTGTTGTCATCGGGACCCAGGCTGTTCAGCAGGATCTCCAGCGCGTCGGGGTAATCCGGCGGCAGATGGCGGCGCAGGCCATCGGCAATCGCCCGTGCCCGCTGCATCAGCGACAGCGGCGGCAGCACGGCCATCACCGCCTTGCGGAAATGATCGACCGGGAATGCCGGATGGGCCGCGCTCACCCGCTCGGCGATGTCGCCCACGATGGCGCTGTTATAAAAATCCTTCAGGGCGTCGGCCACGGATGGACCCGGGTTGATAGAGACAGTCAAAGTTCCATATATGTTCCTGAATCGCCTGTCCAGCGGTAACCGGCCGAATGGCGAGAATCCCGCAAAGTGATTGGATTTGATGGAAAACGGATCGTGCAGGCTGGCAAGCGGCGGCTTTTGCCGGAAAGCGTCAGGAAAGGCTCAATCACGTCGAAAACCGACGCAAAAGGGTCGAAATAATATCAGTGATATCACTGATATCATTCCGCCGGCTGATCGGGCGAATACTGTTGTAGGCTATTCCGCCTTGCCGAAGCCACCGCCCGAGGGTGTGGAGATGACGAAGACGTCGCCCGGCTGCATGGGCGTCGAGCAGCGGCCTTCCAGCTCGACGCGTTCGCCCGATTTGCGTTCCACCCACTGCCGGCCGGTCTCGCCATTGCTACCGCCCTCCAGGCCAAACGGTGGCACCTTGCGATGCGACGATAGCAGCGTGGCCACCATGTCGGTGAGGAAGCGCATGCGGCGGATGGTGCCGTCGCCGCCCTTGTGCCGGCCCTTGCCGCCCGAGCCGCGCCGGATGCGGAAGCTTTCCAGCAGCACGGGGAAACGGAATTCCAGCACTTCCGGATCGGTCAGGCGCGCATTGGTCATATGCGTGTGCACCGCGTCGCAGCCGTCGAAATCCGGGCCGGCGCCGCTGCCGCCGCAGATCGTCTCGTAATACTGGTAATCGTTGTTGCCGAAGGTGAAGTTGTTCATCGTACCCTGGGCTGCGGCCATCACGCCCAGCGCACCGAAGAGGGCATCGGTGATGCACTGGCTGGTTTCGACATTGCCGGCCACCGTGGCGGCCGGATAGACCGGATCGAGCATCGAGCCTTCCGGGATCACGATCTCCAGCGGCTTGAGGCAGCCGCCATTCAACGGAATGTCGGCATCCACCAGGCAGCGGAAGGCATACAGCACGGCCGCCACGCAGACGGCCTTGGGCGCGTTGTAGTTGGTCGGATGCTGGCCGGAGGTGCCGGTGAAGTCGATCTTGGCGGTGCGGTCCTTGTGATTGACCGTCACTTTCACCTTGATCTCGAACCCGTCATCCATCGGATAGGTGAATGCGCCGTCCTTCAGGCGGCTGATCACCCGGCGCACGGATTCCTCGGCATTGTCCTGCACATGGCGCATATAGGCGCGCACGACATCCAGGCCGAACTGGTCCACCATCTTGCGCAGTTCCTGGGCGCCCTTCTCGCAGGAGGCGATCTGCGCCTTCAGGTCGGCGATGTTCTGCGCCGGATTGCGCGAGGGATATTTGCCCGATTTCAGGATGGCGACGGTTTCGGCTTCCAGGAATTTGCCGCCATCCACCAGCAGCACGTTATCGAGCAGCACGCCTTCGTCTTCCACCGTCTTGCTGTCGGGCGGCATCGAACCCGGCGTGGTGCCGCCGATATCCGCGTGATGCCCGCGGCTGCCCAGGTAGAACAGCACGTCCTGGCCGGCCTTGTCGAAAACCGGCGTGATCACGGTGACGTCGGGCAGATGCGTGCCGCCGGCGTATGGCGCGTTCAGCATGTACACGTCGCCCGGCTTCATCTGGCCGGCGCGTTTGCGCATGATGGTCTTGATACTCTCCGACATCGACCCCAGATGCACCGGCATGTGCGGCGCATTGGCGATCAGTTCGCCATCCAGGTCGAAGATGGCGCAGGAGAAATCCAGCCGTTCCTTGATATTCACCGAATAGGCGGTCTTTTCCAGCACGGAGCCCATCTGTTCGGCGATCGACATGAACAGATTGTTGAAAATCTCCAGCATCACGGGATCGACGTCGGTGCCGATCGCCTTGCGGGCAGGCAAGGCCTCGATGCGCTTCAGCACCAGGTCGCGGCGCTCGGTCAGGCGGGCCTGCCAGCCAGGTTCGAGTACGATGGTGCTGGTCGGTTCGATAACAATCGCAGGCCCCTTGATTGTCTCGCCCGGCCGCAGCGCGGCGCGGTCATAGACCGGCGTGTCGCGCCAGGCGCCGGCCATATAGGCCTTGCGGCTGGCCAGCGTGGGGATCGCGGTCTGGCTACGTGGATCGGTGATCGTCTCGACGGCATCCGGCGCGCGTTCGCCCTGGCCCACCACCTCCACGGCTACGGAGGCGGCGATCAGAGCCTTTTCCGGGCTGATGAAGCCGAAGCGCTGGCGATGCGCCGTCTCGAAGGCGTTTTTGATCGCCGCCATATCGCCGAATTCGATCTCAAGGGCTGAGTCCGAACCGCCATAGCGCACATGCAGCTTGCGGATCACCGTGATCTTCTCAGGTGCCACGCCCTGTTTCAGCATGTCGTTGCGCGACTCGTCCGCCAGCCGGTCGAGTTCCTGCGCCAGGCCGGGCAGGGCGGCGGGCTCCAGCGCCACTTCCGCCGACTTCTCCTTCAGCACACGCTGGTCGGCCAGGCCCATGCCATAGGCCGACAGCACGCCAGCCAGCGGATGCAGCAGCACTTCCGTCATGCCCAGCGCATCGGCCACCAGGCAGGCATGCTGGCCCCCGGCGCCGCCGAAACTGGACAGCACGTATTTGGTCACGTCATAGCCGCGCGCCACCGAGATCTTCTTGATCGCGTTGGCCATGTTCTCGACCGCGATGGCGAGGAAACCTTCCGCCATCTCCTCGATGCTGCGTGTATCGCCGCTTTCGGCCTTCACGCGCGCCTGCAGCTCGGCGAATTTCCGCTTCACCACCTCGGCATCCAGCGGTTGGTCGCCATTGGGACCGAAGACGGCGGGGAAGAAATCGGGCTGCAGCTTGCCCAGCACCACGTTGCAGTCGGTCACGGCAAGAGGCCCGCCGCGGCGGTAGCAGGCCGGACCGGGATTGGCGCCTGCGGAATCCGGGCCGACGCGATAGCGCGCGCCATCGAAATGCAGGATCGAGCCGCCGCCGGCCGCCACCGTGTTGATCATCATCATCGGCGCGCGCATGCGTACGCCAGCGACCATGGTCTCAAAGGCGCGCTCATACTCGCCGGCATAGTGGCTCACGTCTGTCGACGTGCCGCCCATGTCGAAACCGATCACCTTGTCGAAGCCGGCGCGGGTCGAGGTTTCGACCAGGCCAACCACGCCACCGGCCGGGCCGGACAGGATGCTGTCCTTGCCCTGGAAGAAGTTGGCATCGGCCAGGCCGCCATTGGACTGCATGAACATCAGCCGCAAAGCCGTATTGGCGGCATCCAGCTCATCGGCCACCTGGTTCACGTAACGGCGCAGGATCGGCGAGACATAGGCATCCACCACGGTGGTATCGCCACGGCTGACGAACTTGATCAGCGGCGAAACCTGATGGCTGGCCGAGACCTGGGTGAAGCCCAGCTTGCGGGCCATCTCGGCCACCTTGGCCTCATGGGCGGTGTAGCGATAGCCATGCATGAACAGGATCGCCACGCTGCGGATGCCATCGGCATAGGCGGCCTTCAATGCCTTCTCGGCTGCGGCGAGATCCAGCGGAGTCTCGATGCTGCCGTCGTTGCGCACGCGCTCCGGCACTTCCACCACGCGCTCGTATAGCATTTCGGGCAGCACGATATGCAGCGCGAACAGTTTGGGGCGGGTCTGGTAGCCGATGCGCAGCTGGTCGGCGAAGCCCTCGCTCACCAGCAGCAGAACGCGATCACCCTTACGCTCCAGCAGCGCATTGGTCGCCACCGTGGTGCCCATCTTTACGGCGGCAATCCTGCCCTTGGGCAGCGGGTCGCCGGCTTTCAGGCCCAGCAGGTCGCGGATGCCCTGCACGGCGGCATCCTTGTAGCGCTCCGGATTTTCCGACAGCAGCTTGTGGGTGACGATGCCACCATCCGGCTTGCGGCCGACGATGTCGGTGAAGGTGCCGCCGCGGTCGATCCAGAATTCCCACGGGCCGGCGATGGATGCGGGGGAGGCGGTCTGGGTCATCTGAGGAGGCTCCGGAAGGTCGGCCAGGATGGATCAGGGCCAGACGGTTACAAAACGTTGATAAATTGTCAACGTTGGCCGGCGGATTTTCATCACAGCGAGGCGGCGGCCCGGGCGGCCTGGTCGTACATCCCAGACAGGGCCCGCATCAGGTCAGCGATCCGCGACAGGTCAGCCTGGCCTTCTCCGATCTTGGCCTGGCCCATCTGGGGCTGGCCGATCAGGGCATAGGCCTCGCCGAGCAGTTCCTCGCGGATCTTGCGATATTCCAGGCACAGCGCCCGGCCCTTGGCGGTGGTGGAATAGAAGATTTCCTTGCCGCGCCGCTCGCCGCTGACCAAGCCCAGGCGCACCATTTTCTTAAGGCCGTAATTCACCGTGTGGCTGTCCTCGACATTCAGCACCAGGCAGAGATCGGCCAGCCGTTTGGGGCGATCCCGGTGGTTGATGCTGTGCAAAACCATGACGTCCAGCGCGGCCAGGTCGGGCTGCCCGGCTGCCGTCATGCAGCGCACGATCCAGCGCGCGAAGGCATTGCCGCTCATCATCAGGGCGAATTCGAATTCGCTCAGGGCTGTCAGTTTCTCGCTGGCCAGATGGGCCGAGGAGACGATGGGGCGCCGCCGGGGTGCAGGCTTTCCGGTCCTGGCTTTGCCGCTTGCGCCGCTTGTTTTTGATTTTCCCATATTGCTGCCTGTTTGCTGTCCTGACCTGCCGCGAAAGCGGGCAGGCCGCGCCGGCCGGAGGGCTTTCGCATACCCCCCTTGCATGCGGCGCATAACCATACCGGAAAGAAGCGTAGCCCCTGACCGGTCGGGTTTGCTAGGGTCCCCGCCCATGAAGCCCCAGCACCTTGCCCTGATGCTGCTGATCTGCGCCATCTGGGGCTACAATTTTGTCGCCTCTAAGATAGCGGTTTCGCAGTTTCCGCCGGTATTCTTTACCGGGCTGCGTTTTCTTGGCCTCGCCCTGCTGATGGCGCCGTGGCTAAAATGGCAGAAGGGGCAGATGCATCTGGTCCTGCCCGCCGCCCTGATGATGGGGACCCTGCACTTCTCGCTGATGTTCAACGGTATCGCCCTGGCCGACGACGTGTCTGTGGTGGCCGTGGTGGTGCAACTGGGCGTGCCGATTTCCACCCTGATGGCCTGGGGCATGCTAGGAGAGCGCGTGCGATGGAAACGTGGGCTGGGCATCGCTCTGGCCTTTCTGGGCACCATGGTCATCAGTTTCGACACCAGGGTTATGGGTTATCAGGGTGCCATCCTGTTCTGTATCGGCAGCGTGCTGGCCATGTCGTATGGCCAGATTCTCGTACGCCGCATTCGCGGAGTTGATACTTTCACCATGCAGGCCTGGGTCGGCGCGATCAGTGCGCCTAGCCTTTTGCTGATCTCCTTCATGACCGAAAGTGGCCAGGTCGACAGCGCTATGATGGCGGACTGGACACACTGGGCGACGCTCGGCTATGCCGTTCTCGGCGTTTCTCTGATCGGCCATGGCGGCGCCTATTTCCTGCTGCGCCGCTATCCCGTCAGTATCGTGAATCCCGGTTTCACTCTGGCGCCGATCCTGGGTATCGCCTCCGGCATCGTTTTTCTTAACGAGAGCCTGAGCGGCCGGGTGCTGATCGGTTCGGCCATGACGCTTGTGGGCGTTCTGATCGTGACATTGCGTGAGGCGCAGGCGGCAGAGGCACGCGGACTGACGCCCGCCGAGGCGCCAGACAAGATTGTTGGTAAGGTAGCGGGCGAGTAGTCATGCGTCTGATCGATCATCCTTCGCCAAATTTCGACGAGCGCAGCGGGCGCCGTCCGGTCAATATCGTCGTGCTGCATTATACCGGCATGCCGGATGCCGCCGTGGCGTTGCAGCGATTGTCGGATCCGGAATCGAAGGTCAGCGCGCATTACGTGATTGATGAGGACGGTACGGTCTACCGTCTGGTGCCCGAGGATAAGAGGGCCTGGCATGCCGGCGTGTCGTTCTGGCGCGGGGTGCGCGATGTGAATGCGCGTTCGATCGGCATCGAGCTGGTCAATCCGGGTCATGAATTCGGCTATCGCGAATTCCCGGCGGCGCAGATCGACGGCCTGCTGGAATTGCTGGGCGATATCGCCTCGCGACATGAGGTGATGCCAGGCAATTATGTTGGCCATTCGGATATCGCGCCGCAGCGCAAGGATGATCCGGGCGAGCTGTTTCCCTGGCACCGGCTGGCGGCGGCCGGCTTCGGTCGCTGGTGGGCCCCGGATTTCAAGGTTTCGCCGCATGCTCCGGCCCTGCATCCGGGTGATCGCGGCGGCGCCGTGCTGGAACTGCAGGTGGCGCTGGACCGCATCGGTTATGGCATCGAAGGCAGCGGCGTTTACGACCAGCTTACCGAGGCTGTTGTGCGCGCTTTCCAGCGGCATTACCGGCCGGCCCTGCTGGACGGGGTCAGCGATCCGGAAACCACCAGCCTGATCCATCACATCTCGGAGCAGGTCAGCATGCGGCGCGCCTGCACGGATAAAACCGCCTGATCAGGCCCGGTTTCTGCCTTGACGGCGGCGGCGGGCGAGCCTACCTGTGCCCGGTGTCAGACGGCTGGACGGTCGCGGCGCGCTCGTCAGCAATGATGGGGGTGCCGAGGAAAGTCCGGGCTCCACGGAAACACGGTGCCGGGTAACGCCCGGCGGGGGCGACCCCAGGGACAGTGCCACAGAGAGCAGACCGCCATCACGCGCCAATCTTCGGGTTGGAGCCTGACGGTAAGGGTGAAAGGGTGCGGTAAGAGCGCACCGCGCGACCGGTAACGGAAGCGGCACGGCAAACCCCACCGGGAGCAAGACCAAATAGGGATGGCAGCAGGCGCAAGCCTGCGGAGCGGTTTTCGGCTCGCCATCCGGGTCGGTCGCGCGAGGCGTCCGGTAACGGGCGTCCCAGAGGAATGGCCGTCCATCCTACGCGAGTAGGGGGACAGAACCCGGCTTACAGGCCGTCTGGCACCTTTTCCTCGATGAGGCTGGTGGGAAGGGTACCTTGCCTAGCGGTTGACGCGCAGCAGGAAGGCATCCGGGATCTGCTCCGGGCATTCGCTGAAATGCGGCTCGAAGATTGCCGAGAAGCCCGGTTTCGAGCGCGTGTCGAGACACCATTTCTTGCCATCGGTGCCCTTCAGCGACAGGCCGCCGGCCTTGATGTCCCACAGTTGGGGCAATTGCTCGAGCATCGTGGTGTTGAGCGCACAGGCCGAGACCACCAGCAGCTGGCTGCGCGGTTCCATGGCCAGGCAATAGGCGGGATTGGCGGCGAAGAAGACCTGATAGCCATCCTGTTGCAGGGGCCGGCTGACGAAAAAGCCCTGGCTCTGGTTGTCGATGTTGAACTCGCAGGGCGACAGCAAAACGGCGGCGCGGATGCGCTTGGGGTCGTTATTGACCAACTGGGCCGTGAAGCACTGGTTGTTGGCGGTTCCGGCGACGATGGCGAAGCGTTTCAGGGCCGGAACATCGCGCGGCAGGAACTCGTTGACGGTCGTCTGGGCGGCAGCGCCGGTGGCCAGCAACATCGCGCATAAAAAGAGAATTGCCCGCATGAAGGCTTTCTTTTGGTTGCATCCCGCCGCAGGAAGCAGTGTTTCGGCCACGGCACCCTGCTGCGTCGATGTGTAAACGGACAGGGGGTTGGAGACAAGTGTAGATCGAAGGAATATTAAACGAACAAAGTATGAATTTTATAGGATCGATTTAGGCGCAAGTGCCCGTGATCATTGGCTCGAATCGCCATATCAAACCGTTAAAATCCATTGACGCCCATATAGGCCCATGTTATCCCATCTCATCCCAGATCGTGGGCGCCCAATGGGGGTGCGCGACCGGGAATTGCAGCTTGGGGGCGGCTGAGTGGAACTCTTCCTCTCAACCTTTCGGAACAGGATCGACGCAAAGGGACGGGTGTCCGTGCCGGCGCCGTATCGTGCTCTGCTGTCCCGCAAGCAGCCGGAAGGCGGACTGATCCTCGGTCCCGACATTTCCGCCCCGGCCCTGGTCGCTGGCGGCCGCGACTATCTCGACGGCGTCAATCGCCGGATCGACGAACTGCCCGACCTGCATCCCGAGCGCGAGATGCTGATCGACGGCCTGCTGCCCTTTCTCAGTGAACTGAGCCTCGACCAAGAGGGGCGCATCCAGCTCGGCCCGCAATTCCTGGATCATGCCGGCCTCGCCGTGCCGGGCGAGGCGGTCTTCGTCGGTCGTCGCCATTCCTTCCAGATCTGGGAACCCAAGGCCTGGGATGCCCGCGCCGCCGAGGCGCGCGCCAAGGCAGCCGCCTATCTGCGCGGGGAGAGTAAATCGTGAGCGCGGCGGGCCGTTTCCGCTCCTCGACAGAAACCGGCCACGAAAAAGCCGCAAGGACAGCGCATCTTTCGGTGATGTGTGCGGAAGTGGTGTCGGCGCTCAATCCTCGTGCCGGCGACCTGGTGGTGGACGGTACGTTCGGTGCGGGTGGTTACAGTTCAGCCCTGTTGGCGGCGGCGGAGTGCCAGGTGATCGGCATTGACCGCGACCCTCGCGTCCGCGTTCATGCCGACCGGCTCAGCGCGTTATATCCCGACCGTTTCCGCCTGCTGGAAGGCTGCTTCGGCGACATGGCCGAATTGCTGGCCGCCATTGGTATCGCTGCCGTGGATGGCGTGGCGCTCGATATCGGCGTGTCGTCCATGCAGCTCGACCAGGCCGAACGCGGCTTTTCCTTCCAGCAGGATGGTCCGCTCGACATGCGGATGGGCGTGGCCGGCGAGACCGCGGCCGATATCGTGAATACCCGTGACGAGGCCGAGCTGGCCGACATCATCTTCCTCTATGGCGAGGAGAGGCGGGCCCGCGCCGTGGCGCGCGCCATCGTTTCTGCCCGCGCGGAAAATCCGATCACCCGCACACGGCAACTGGCCGAAATCGTCGCCCGTGTGGTACGGGCCGCACCGGGCATCCATCCGGCGACCCGCACTTTCCAGGCGTTGCGCATCGTGGTGAATGACGAGCTGGGCGAACTGAGGCGCGGCCTGCTAGCGGCCGAGAAACTGCTCAAGCCGGAAGGCCGCCTGGCCGTGGTGTCGTTCCATTCACTGGAAGACCGTGTGGTGAAGCGTTTCCTGGATCGTCGCAGCGGCAAGCAGGCCGGCGCCTCGCGTCATCTGCCACAGGCTATCGGCGAAGCGCGCGCGCCGTCTTTCGTGCCGCTGCACAAGGGCGCGCTGGTGGCCGGCGAAGCGGAAATCGCCGGCAATCCGCGGGCGCGTTCGGCCAAGCTGCGGGCTGCGAAACGCACGGCCGCACCGGCCTGGCCTGACGACGACATGCGGGAGGCAGCATGAGCCGCGGCCTCTCCCTGATCGCTCTGCTGCTGCTCGCCGCGGTCTCCTTCGGCCTTTACCAGCTGTCCTATGAAGTGCAGCGGCTGGAGGAAGAGCTGATCGAGATGAACCGCGCTCTGAGTCAGGAGCGCGAAACGATCGGCGTGCTGCAGGCCGAGTGGAGCTATCTGAGCCGGCCGGAATACCTGCAGGATAAGGCGCAGCGCCTGCTGCAGATGCGGCCGGCCACCGCCAAGGATATCGTTGCCATCGAGGCTTTGCCCTGGCGCCAGGATCGTGGCCAGCCGATGTCGAATATGCCCGCGCCGGCATTGCCGCCCATGGCCGCGGCGCCGGCTGCGGCGCCGGCCCAGCCGGCGGCTGTTCCCGCCGCGCCGCCAGCTCCGGTCGTGCCACCGGTGCAGGTTGCCGCCAAGCCGGAGGCGGCGCCCGCCCAGGCAAACGATTTCGACGCCGAAGTGGCGGCCGTGCTGGGCGCCATGCAGCGTCCGGGCAATGACAAGCGGAGGGCTCCGTAATGGCGCTGCTTCGCCGTCAGCTGAAGCCCAAACCGCCCTGCACGCCGGCGGATATTCCGGGCAGTCCTGCCCTGGTCCGGCTGGAAGGTGCCGCCAAGCAGGCGCTGGATGCCAGCCGCGGTCGCCTGGTGATCGGCATCGGCCTGTTCTCGCTGGCTTTCATCCTGCTGGCCGGACGGCTGGTCGAGCTTACGGTTTTGCGCGGCGCCGCCGAGCCGGTGGTGGCGCGCGGCGTCAATCCGGAACTGATCGCCAAGACCGCGCTGATGGAACGCCAGTCGATCGTTGACCGCAGCGGTAATATCCTGGCGACCAACCTGAAGATCGCCTCGCTCTATGCCGATCCGCGCAAGGTGCTGAATCCGAGCGAAGCAGCGACTCGCCTGGCGCAGGCGCTGCCCGAGCTCGCCACCGGCGAGGTGCAGGCCAAGCTGATCTCGGGCAAGAGCTTTGTGTGGCTCAAGCGCGGTTTGACGCCGCGTGAGCAGTATGAGGTCAACCGCCTCGGCATTCCCGGCCTGTATTTCCACAACGAACAGCGCCGCGTTTATCCGCAGGGCCCGCTGGCGGTGCACGTGCTTGGTTATACCGATATCGACGGCAAAGGCATTTCCGGCGTCGAGCAGTATTTCGACGAGCAGTTGCGCGATCCATCGCGTACCGGCGACCCGCTGGAGCTGAGCATCGACCTTCGCGTACAACATGTGGTGCGCGACGAAGTCGCCAGGGCGGTCGAGGCTTTCAACGCCATCGGCGGCGGCGGCATTGTGCTCGACGTCCATACCGGCGAGGTAATCGCCATGGTCAGCCTGCCGGATTTCGATCCGGCCGAACCCGGCACGGCCAGCAAGGATGCGCGTTTCAACCGCATCACGCTGGGCGTTTACGAGATGGGCTCGACCATGAAGACGCTGAACACGGCGATGGCGCTGGATTACGGCACCGTCAAGCTGAATGGCGGTTACGACGCCACGCATCCGATCCAGATTTCGCGCTTCACCATCAAGGACGACCATGCCAAGAAGCGCTGGCTGAGCGTGCCGGAAATCTTCATGTATTCGTCCAATATCGGTTCGGCCAAGATGGCCGTCGACGTCGGCCCCGAGCGCCAGCGCGAGTTCATGCAGCGCATGGGCATGCTGAACAAGCCGACCATCGAGCTGCCGGAAGTCGGCGGTCCCCTGGTGCCACGCAACTGGAAGACCGTCGAGACGATGACCATTGCCTTCGGCCATGGCCTGTCGGTCACGCCGCTGCAGCTCGCCACTGCTACCGCTGCCATCGTCAATGGCGGCGTGCTGCATCCTCCCACCCTGGTCAAGCGGCCATTGGGCCTGCCGGCACCGGGCCGTCAGGTGATCCGCCGCGATATCAGCGACACCATGCGCAAGCTGATGTTGCTGGTCGTCGAGGAGGGTACCGGCAAGAAGGCGGAGGTCGACGGCTATCTGGTCGGTGGCAAGACCGGCTCGTCGGAAAAGGTCAACGACCGCGGCGGCTACAACAAGAAAGCTAATTTCAACACCTTCGTGGCCGGCTTTCCGATGCATAACCCGCGCTACATCGTGCAGGTGATGGTCGACGAACCGAAGGGCAACAAGAGCACCTACGGTTTCGCCACCGCCGGCTGGACTGCCGCGCCGGCTGCTGGCCGCATCATCAGCCGCATCGCGCCCTTGCTGGGCGTGCCGCCGGTGGATGAATCCTCGCCGGCGCTCAAGCAGGCGATGTATGTGCCGATCCCGGGCCAGCCGCTGCCGAATTTCAGCAATCCGAATGTCACCATCACCGGCCGGACGCAGGAGAAAAAACTTGCGTCTCAGTGACCTCTGCGCCGACCTGAAGCTCGACCCGCGGGCCGCGGCGCTGGATGTCGCCGGACTGACGGCCGACAGCCGCGCGGTGCGCCCGGGTTATGTCTTTGCCGCATTGAAGGGCGTGCAGGCCGATGGTCACCGCTTCATCCCCGACGCGCGCGCCAAGGGCGCCGTGGCGGTGCTGAGCGACCATGTCGATCCGGCCTATGCCGACCAGATCGCCTTTGTCACCGATGCCAATCCGCGTCGCCGGCTGGCCTTGATGGCGGCTGCCTTTTTCAACGCCCAGCCGAAACACATCGCTGCCGTCACCGGCACCAACGGCAAGACCTCGGTGGCCAATTTCGCCGCTCAGATCTGGCAGCGGCTCGGCCTGAAAAGCGCCAGCCTTGGCACGCTTGGCCTGCATGGCGCCGGCCTGAATGAGGCGGTGGCGCATACCACGCCGGATCCGGTGCGGCTGCATGAACTGCTCAGCATTGCCAGGGGCGCGGGCATCGATCATCTGGCGCTGGAAGCCTCCAGCCATGGCCTCGACCAGTTCCGCCTCGATGGCGTCGCGCCCGAAGCCGCGGCTTTCACCAACCTGACTCGCGACCACATGGACTACCATCCGACGGTCGAAACCTATTTCGCCGCCAAGCTGCGGCTGTTCGATACGCTGCTGCCGGAAAAGGGCGCGGCGGTGATCAACATGGACAGCGATTTCGGCAAGCGGGTGGAAGAGGTCTGCCTGCGCCGCGGTCACCGCCTGATCCGCTACGGCCTGCTGGGCCGTGAACTGAAGCTGCTCTCGGCGATGCCGCATGCCGGTGGCTTACAGGTTGAGGCGGAAGTTTTCGGCGTGCGCCGCTCGGTCGATCTGCCGTTGATCGGCGGTTTCCAGGCAGGCAACGTGCTGGCGGCCTATGGCCTGGTGATCGGTTGCGCCGCCCATCCGGCGGCAGCCTGGGAAACCCTGGCAGGCCTTGAGGGTGTGCCCGGCCGCATGCAGCAGGCGGCGCGCCGTGCCAATGGCGCCAGCGTCTATGTCGATTACGCCCACACCCCCGATGCGCTGGAGACCGTGCTGAAGGCGGCGCGGCCACATGCCGCGCAGCGGCTGGTGGTGGTGTTCGGCTGTGGCGGCGACCGCGATCGCGGCAAGCGGCCGCTGATGGGCGCCGTCGCCACCAAACTGGCCGACCGCGTCTATGTCACCGATGACAATCCGCGCAGCGAGCAGCCGGACGCGATCCGTGCCGCGATCATGGCGGCAGCAGGCGGCGCCACCGAGATCGGCGATCGTCGCGCCGCAATCTTTGCCGCGGTCAGCGAACTCAAGGCCGGCGATCTGCTGCTGGTCGCCGGCAAGGGGCATGAGCAGGGCCAGATCATCGGCAGCGAAACGCGTCCCTTCGCTGACCTGTCCGTCGCGCGCGAAGCCGTGTCTGCGGCGGATGCAGGGTCTGCTTCGGGCAGCGCACCATACGGGGGTAAATATTAATGGAAGCTTTCGCGCTCTGGACCTCCGCCGAAGCCGCCTCCGCCACCCATGGCAACAGCGACGGCTTCTGGACCGCCACTGGCGTTTCGATCGACAGCCGCAGCGTTGCGTTCGGCGACCTGTTCATCGCCCTGCGCGGTCCGAATTTCGACGGCCATGTCTTTGTTGCCGATGCATTGGCCAAGGGCGCGGCGGCAGCGATGGTGGACCGCGATCCGGAAACGCTGCAGGCCGGCACTAACCTGTTGCGCGTGAAGGATACCTTCCAGGGGCTGAACGATCTGGCGGCGGCGGCGCGGCAGCGTTGTGGCGCGAAGGTGATCGGCGTCACCGGCAGCGTCGGCAAGACCTCGACCAAGGAAATGCTGCGCCTTGTGCTGGCCGATCAGGGGGCGACGCATGCCACGACCGGGAACCTGAACAATCAATGGGGCGTGCCGCTGACGCTGTCGCGCATGCCGGTCGACAGCCGTTATGCCGTCATTGAGATGGGCATGAATCACGCCGGCGAAATCCTGCCGCTGTCGAAGCTGGCGCGGCCGCATATCGCCATCATCACCGCGGTCGAGGGCGTCCATCTGGAGAATTTCGCCAGCATCGAAGGCATCGCCGATGCCAAGGCGGAAATCTTCGCCGGCCTGGAACCGGGCGGCATCGCGATCGTCAATCGCGACAATCCGCATTTCGAGCGCGTTGCCGCCGCTGCCCGTGCCGCGGGCGCCGCCGAAGTGATCGGTTTCGGTGAGCATCCACAGGCCCAGGCAAAGCTGGTGAAGTATGCGCCGCATAGCGCCTGTTCATGTGTGGCCGCCGACATCCTCGGCCACCCGATGACCTTCAAGATTGGCGCGCCGGGCCGCCATTGGGTGCTCAACGCTCTTGGTGTGCTGGCCGCGGCCCATCTGGCCGGCGCCGATCTGGCGGAGGCCGGCATGGCGCTGGCCGGCGTCACGGCGCCGAAGGGTCGTGGCGAGCGCCATAAGTTCGACTGGCGCGATGGCGGCAGCGTTGAGCTGATCGATGACAGCTACAATGCCAGCCCGCCCAGCATGCGGGCGGCCATCTCGGTGCTGGCCATGGCCAAGCCGGGCGTGGCGCGCGGCCGCCGTATCGCCGTGCTGGGCGACATGCTGGAGCTTGGTCCCGATGCCGAAGCCGCTCATGCCGGGCTGGCCGAAGACCTGGTGCGCGAGAATATCGACCTGGTTTTTGCCGCCGGCCCGCTGATGCGCGCGCTTTACGAGGGCCTGCCAGCCCAGAAGCGTGGCCACCACGCCGCCAATTCAGCCGAACTGGTGCAGCCCCTGCGTCGGGCCATCCGCGGCGGCGACGTGCTGCTGGTGAAGGGCTCGCTCGGCAGTCGCATGCGCCTCATCGTTGACGATCTGCTGACTCCGGCGCCGCAGCCGCGCGCCGCCAACGGCTGGTGACAAGGACACCGACAGAATGCTGTATCACCTGCTGTATCCCCTGGCGGACGAGTTCAACATCCTGAACCTGTTCCGCTACATCACCTTTCGCACCGGCGGCGCGATCCTGACCGCCATGGTGTTGTCCTTTGTGATCGGTGAGCCACTGATCAACTGGCTGCGCGCCAAGCAGGGGCGTGGTCAGCCGATCCGTGACGATGGTCCGGAAGGCCATCTGGTCAAGCGCGGCACGCCCACCATGGGCGGCTTCCTGATCCTGCTCGGCATCGGCGTCGGCACGCTGCTCTGGGCCGACCTGACCAATCGCTATGTCTGGGTCGTGCTGCTGGTCACTTTCGGCTTCGGCCTGATCGGCTTCTATGACGACTATCTCAAGGTGACCAAGCAGAATCCGAAAGGCGTGCCGGGAAAGCTCAAGCTGGCGCTGCAGATCGTGATTGCCGGCATCGCCGCCGTCTGGATCAACCAGATCGCCGCGGCGCCGCTCAACACCAGCCTCGCGGTGCCCTTTCTCAAGGACGTGTTGCTCAATCTCGGCTGGTTCATGATCCCGTTCGCTGCCTTCGTGATGATCGGCGCGTCGAATGCCGTGAACCTGACCGACGGCCTGGACGGTCTGGCCATCGTGCCGGTGATGATCGCCGCCGCCAGCTTCGGCCTGATTTGCTACCTGGTCGGCAATACCGTTTTCGCCAACTACCTGCAGATCCACAATGTCGCCGGCGCCGGCGAACTGGCGGTGTTCTGCGGCGCGCTGGTCGGTGCCGGCATCGGCTTCCTGTGGTTCAACGCGCCGCCGGCCATGGTGTTCATGGGCGATACCGGTTCGCTCAGCCTGGGCGGCGCGCTCGGCACCGTCAGCGTGATCGTGAAGCATGAGCTGGTGCTGGCCATCATCGGCGGCCTGTTCGTGCTGGAAACCGTGTCGGTGATGGTGCAGGTGGCGAGCTTCAAGCTGACCGGCAAGCGCGTCTTCCGCATGGCGCCGCTGCACCACCATTATGAAAAGAAAGGCTGGAAAGAGCCGACCATCGTGATCCGCTTCTGGATCGTCGCGGTGATCCTGGCGCTGGCCGGCCTGTCCACCCTGAAGCTGCGGTGATGCCGGCATGATCGCACTCACGCATACACGCGGACAGACCTGGGCGGTGTTCGGCCTCGCACGCAGCGGGCTGGCCACGGCGCAGGCGCTGGTTGCCGGTGGCGCGGAGGTGCGATTGTGGGACGACAACGAGGCGTCGCGGGCCGCGGCTGAAGCAGCCGGGTTCCGCGCCACGCCGCTGGACGAAGCTGCCCTGGCCGGCTGTGCCGGACTGGCGCTGGCACCTGGTGTGCCGCTCACGCATCCGATGCCGCATCAGGTGGTTGCGAATGCCCATCGCGCGGGTGTGCCGGTGCTGGGCGATATCGAATTGCTGTTGCGCGAACTTAAACCGGCAATCTATGGCGTCACCGGCACCAACGGCAAATCCACCACCACGGCCCTGCTGGCGCATGTGTTGTCAGGTGCGGGGCGCAGGATCGCACTCGGCGGCAATATCGGAATGCCTGTACTGGCGCTGCCGCGTCTTGGCATGGGCGAAGGCATCTATGTGCTGGAGATGTCGTCATTTCAGATCGACCTGACGCCCGGGTGGCAGGCGCGGATCGCGGTGCTGCTCAATATTACGCCGGACCATCTTGACCGCCATGGCAGCCTGGAGAATTACGCCGCCATCAAGGCGCGGATTTTCGCCGGCCAGGGCGCGGGCGATACGGCGGTGATTGGCGTCGATGACGAGCATTGCCGCGCCATCCATGCTGCGCTGGTTGCCCAGAATAGTGGCCGCCACATCGTGCCGGTCTCCATCGACCGCATTCTTGAAGACGGCGTCAGTGCCGTGGGCGGCAGGCTGTATGATAATGGCCGCGAGGTCTTCGCGCTGGATTTCCCGGCCCTGCCAGGCGCGCATAACGGCCAGAATATCGCCTGCGTCTATGCCGCCGCCCGTGCCGCCGGACTGGATGCGGGAGCCATCCGCGCGGGCATCGCCTCCTTCCCGGGCCTGAAGCATCGCCTGCAGCGTGTCGGCAGCATCGACGGCATCGCCTGCATCAACGATTCCAAGGCCACCAATGCCGATTCCACAGCCAAGGCGCTGGCGTCCTTCGAGACGATCTACTGGATCGCCGGCGGCAAGGCCAAGGAAGGCGGCATCGCCAGCCTGAAGCCGTTCTTCCCGCGCATCCGCCATGCCAGCCTGATCGGCGATGCGGCATCTGCCTTCGCTACCACGCTGGGCGACGCGGTGTCGCATACGCTGTGCGGCACGCTCGACAAGGCACTGGACGATGCGCTGGCCGCGGCGAAGCGCGACAGGCTGAAGGATGCCGTCGTGCTGTTGTCGCCGGCCTGCGCCTCCTACGATCAGTTCAAGAGTTTTGAGCATCGCGGCGATGAATTCATCCGGCTGGTGGCCGGCCGTGGCGGCCAGGCGGAACAGGGGGCGGCGGCATGATCACCTTCTCGCGCACCGATACCTCCGTGCTCGGCCGCTGGTGGTGGACGGTCGACCGCTGGCTGCTGGTTGCCATCGCCGTACTGATCGCCGTGGGCACCGTGCTGACCCTGGCAGCCTCGCCGGCGGTGGCCAACCGCATTGGGTTGGCCAGCTTCCATTTCGTGCAGCGTCAGCTGGTTTTTCTGATGCCGGCCCTGTTGATCATGATCGGCACCTCTCTGCTTGACCCCATCGGCGTGCGTCGCGTGGCCACCATCGTCTTCCTCGGGGCGCTGTGTGGCGTAGGGCTCACCTTCTTCATGGGCATGGAAGTGAAAGGCGCGCATCGCTGGATTTCCTTCGGCGGCGTCTCGCTGCAGCCGTCGGAATTCGTCAAGCCGGCTTTCGCCGTGGTGGCCGCCTGGCTGTTTTCCGAATGGCGCAAGGGCACCGGTTTTCCCGGTTGGGCGATCTCGACCGGTTTGTGCGCCCTGGTGGTCGGCCTGCTGCTGCTGCAACCCGATCTCGGCATGGCGGTGGTGGTCTGCGCCGTCTGGCTGGCGCAGTTCTTCATCGCCGGCCTGCCCATCGTGCTGGTGCTGGCGCTGGGCGGCCTCGGCCTGGCCGGCATCTTCGGCGCCTATCTGGTCTTCCCCCACGTGGCCAGCCGTATCGACAGGTTCATCGATCCGGCCAACAAGGAGAATTACCAGATCGAGCGCGCCATGGAGGCTTTCGCCACAGGGGGCATCTGGGGTCGCGGGCCGGGCGAGGGCGCGGTCAAGAGCGTGCTGCCCGACGCCCATACCGATTTTATCTTCGCCGTGGCCGGCGAGGAATTCGGCCTGTTTGCCTGCCTGTTCATCGTCGGCATCTTCGCCTTTATCGTGCTGCGCTGCTTCTCGCGCCTGATGACCGAGAACAACCTGTTCGTGCTGCTGGCTGCCGCAGGCCTGACCACCCAGTTCGGCCTGCAGGCCGTGATCAATATCGGCGTGAACCTGCATCTGCTGCCGACCAAGGGTATGACCCTGCCATTCATCTCCTATGGCGGCTCGTCGCTGCTCGCGCTGGCCTTTGCCATGGGCATGCTGCTGGCGCTGACGCGCTGGCGGCCCGACAGCGGAGCGGTGCGATGACTGCGGCAGCGGATACCCCGATCCTGCTGGCGGCCGGCGGCACCGGTGGCCATGTCTTCCCGGCCGAAGCGCTGGCGGCCGAGTTGCTGCGCCGGGGCCATCGCGTCGGCCTGGTGACCGATACGCGCGGCAAGGGCTTCGGCCAGTCGCTGCCGGAACTGCCGCTGTATCGCATTCCGGCCGGCACGCCGAGTGGCCGCAGTTTCATGGGCAAGCTGTTCAGCGTGGTCGAAATCGCGCAGGGCGTGCTGGCGGCTTTGTCGCTGCTGGCGCTGACCCGGCCGACTGCCGTGGTTGGCTTCGGCGGCTATCCGTCGCTGCCGCTGCTGCTGGCGGCGCGGCTGAAGAAAATCCCGATTCTCATCCATGAGCAAAATGCCGTGCTCGGCCGGGTCAATCGCCTGGTGGCAAAACGGGCCGCGCGCATCGCCACGTCATTTCCTGCCACGCATTTCCTGCCGGCCCAGGCCGCCGTCACCGTCACCGGCAATCCGGTGCGGCCGGCGATCCTGACTGCCGCCGACGTGCCCTATACGGCGCCAGAGCAGACCCTGCGCCTGCTGGTGATGGGCGGCAGCCAGGGCGCGCGGGTATTGTCCGATGTGGTGCCGGCCGCGCTGGCGCAACTGCCGGCCGAGATGAAGCGCCGCCTGCGCGTGCAGCAGCAATGCCGTCCGGAAGATCTTGAGCGCGTGCGCGCCGCCTATGCCACCGCCGGCATTGCGGCCGAAACAGCCGGGTTTTTCAGCGATGTGGCCGACCGCCTGGCCGCTGCGCATCTGGTGGTCAGCCGCTCGGGTGCCAGCAGCACGGCGGAGATCGCTGTGGTCGGCCGGCCTTCGCTGCTGGTGCCCTATGCCCACGCCACCGACGACCACCAGACCGCCAACGCCCAGGCGCTGGCCCAGGCCGGTGGTGCGCAGGTGATCGCCCAGGACAAGTTCACCGTTGAACGCGTGGCCGCCGCTTTCGCCGATCTGCTCGGCGATACGGCGCAGCTGGCCGACATGGCGGCTCATGCCCGCAGTGTGGGCCGGCCACTGGCAACCCAGGCGCTAGCCGATCTGGTCGAGCGCGCCGTGGCCGAACAGCGCAATCCGCAGCCGCAACCGGCGGCGGCGAAGGATCAGTCCCAGTCAGCGAACCCGTCAGTGAAAAGGACCGCGGCATGAGAGCTTTGCCGCTCGATATCGGTATCATCCACTTCGTTGGCATCGGCGGCATCGGCATGTCGGGCATTGCCGAGGTGATGCACAATCTTGGCTACCAGGTGCAGGGTTCCGACCTGTCGGCCAATTACAACGTCAAACGCCTGCGCGATCTCGGCATCACCGTGTTCGAGGGGCACCGCGAAGAGAACATCGCCAATGCCGAAGTGCTGGTAATCTCCTCGGCGGTGAAGCCCGACAATCCGGAAGTGAAAGCGGCCCGCGCCCGCCTGATCCCGGTGGTGCGCCGCGCCGAGATGCTGGGCGAGCTGATGCGCCTGAAATGGGCCATCGCCATCGCTGGCACCCATGGCAAGACCACGACGACCTCGCTGGTCGCCGCTTTGCTGGAAGCCGCCGGCATGGATCCCACCGTGATCAACGGCGGCATTATCAATGCCTATGGCACCAATGCCCGCCTTGGCGCCGGCGAATGGATGGTGGTGGAAGCCGACGAGAGCGACGGCACTTTCCTGAAACTGCCAGCCACCATCGCCGTGGTCACCAATATCGACCCCGAGCATCTCGACCATTACGGCACCTTCGACCGCGTGCGCGAGGGCTTCAAGCAGTTCGTCGAGAGCATTCCATTCTATGGCTTTGCCGCGCTGTGCATCGACCATCCGGAAGTGCAGGCGATGATCGGTCGCATCACCGACCGCCGCATCGTCACCTACGGCTTCTCGCCGCAGGCCGATATACGCGCCGTCAATGTCCGCTTCGACAACCGCGGCGCCCATTACGACATCCTGATGGCAGATCGTGCCCGCGGCGAGAGCGACATCGTTGCCGGCGTATATCTGCCGATGTTCGGTCGCCACAATGTTCAGAACTCCCTGGTCGTCGCGGCCATTGCCCGCGAAATGGGTTTTGGCGCCGACGTGATCAAGCGCGCCCTGGGTGGTTTCCGTGGCGTGAAGCGCCGCTTCACCATCACCGGCGAGGCGAACGGCATCACCGTGGTGGACGATTACGGCCATCATCCGGTGGAAATCTCCGCCGTGCTGGCCGCCGCGCGGCTGGCGGTCGGCGATCGGCCGGAAGCCAAGGTGATCGCCGTGGTGCAGCCGCATCGTTACACCCGCCTGCGCGACCTGTTCGAGGATTTCTGCGCCTGCTTCAACGATGCCGACACGGTGATCGTGGCCGATGTCTATGCTGCCGGCGAGGCGCCGATCGACGGCGTCAGCCGCGAGGCCCTCGTGGAAGGTCTGCGCAACCGCGGCCATCGCCGTGTGCTGCCGCTGCCAGCGCCGGAACAGCTTGCCAGCATCATTGAACAGGAAGCCGTGCCCGGCGACCTCGTGGTCTGCCTCGGCGCCGGCAGCATCACCACCTGGGCGAATGCCCTGCCGGGCGAATTGCAGGCCCTGCAGGCGAAGGAGCAGGCATGATGGCCGCCGAACAGCTCCGGCATGACGACCTGATCGCGCGGCTGCCCGCCGTGCGCGGTCGGCTGTCGGCGCAGGCCGGCCTTGCCGACATCACCTGGTTCCGCGTCGGCGGTCCGGCGGACGTGATGTTCCGCCCGGCCGACCGCGACGACCTGATCGCCTTCCTGAAGAACAAACCCGCCGATGTGGCGGTTACCGTGCTGGGCGTGGGCTCGAACACCCTGGTGCGCGACGGCGGCGTGGATGGCGTTGTGATCCGCCTGGGCCGCGATTTCGCCATTGTCACGGCTTGCGACAATAACGAAATCGAGGCCGGCGCCGGCGCACTGGACGTGAATGTGGCGCAGACCGCGCAGATGCATGGCATCGCGGGGCTGGAATTCCTGCGCGGCATCCCGGGCACCGTCGGTGGCGGCCTGCGCATGAATGCCGGCGCCTACGGCACCGAGTTCAAGGACGTGCTGGTCTGGGCCGAGGCCGTGGATGTTCAGGGCAACCTGCATCGCCTGTCACCCGCCGAGATGAAATTCGGCTATCGCCATTGCGGCGTGCCGGAGGACTGGATTTTCCTGGGCTGCCGCCTGAAAGGCCGGCCGGGCGACAAGACGGACATTCAGGCGCGCATGGACGAGATCCAGGCCGCCCGTGAAGGCAGCCAGCCGATCCGCTCGCGCACCGGCGGCAGCACGTTTGCCAATCCGGAAGGACACAAGGCCTGGCAGCTGATCGACGCGGCCGGCTGTCGCGGCCTGGTGGTCGGCGATGCGCAGGTTTCCGAGCAGCATTGCAACTTCCTGATCAACCGCGGCAATGCCACCGCCACCGATCTGGAGACGCTGGGCGAAACGGTGCGCCGCCGGGTGAAGGAAACCAGTGGCGTGGACCTGCGCTGGGAAATCAAGCGTATCGGCAGGCAGAAGGATGGCGGCCATGAGTAAGCACGTCGCGGTCCTGATGGGCGGCTGGTCGTCGGAGCGCGAGGTCTCGCTCACCTCCGGCCGCGCCTGCGCGAAAGCCCTGCGCGAGGAAGGCTTCAGGGTTTCGGAAGTCGATGTTGGCCGCGATCTGGCCGAACAACTGGCCCGGATCAAGCCCGATATTGCCTTCAATGCCTTGCACGGCCCCTATGGCGAAGATGGCGCCGTGCAGGGCCTGCTCGAGATCCTTGGCATTCCCTACACCCATTCCGGCGTGCTGGCTTCGGCGCTGGCGATGAGCAAGCCGATGGCCAAGGATGTCTGGCGCGCCCATGGCCTGCCGATGGCCGAGGGCCGCGTGGTGCACCGCTCGGCCTTCACCGGCGGCGCCGTGATGCCGCATCCCTACGTGATCAAACCGCTGAACGAGGGTTCCTCGGTCGGCGTGCATATCGTCATGAACGGCGACAACTACCAGCCGCAGGACGATGCCGGCTGGCATTTCGGCGAGCATGTGCTGGTCGAGCGTTATATTCCCGGCCGCGAGATTCAGGTGGCAGTGATGGGCGACCGCGTGCTGGGCGCCATCGAGATCCGCGCCCATGGTCGTTTCTACGATTACGAAGCCAAGTATACCGACGGCAAGGCCACGCATCTGATGCCGGCGCCAATCCTGAAATCGGCCTATGACGAAGTCTGCGCGCTGGCGCTGAAGGCGCATCAGACTTTGGGTTGCCGTGGCGTGACGCGTTCAGACTGGCGTTACGACGATACCAATGGCGAACCGGGCAAATTCTACCTGCTGGAGATCAACACCCAGCCGGGCATGACGCCACTGTCGCTGGTGCCGGAAATCGCCGCGCACCAGGGCATCTCGTTCGGCCAGCTGGTGCGCTGGATGGTGGAGGACGCCTCATGCGGTCGCTAGTCGTGCTGCCGGAAGATCGTCCCTGCGCGCCCTGTGCGCCGAGCCAGCCGCCGGCGCGGCCCAAGGGTTACTGCCGGCCGCTGCCGCCGGCACGCCGCAAGCCCAGGTCGGTGCTGTGGCGGCGGCTGAAATGGGTGCTGCTGGGGGCTGCCCTGATCGGTCTGTCCGGCGGCAGCGGCTATGTCTGGTTCAAGACCGACCTGCCGGCGCAGGTCCGCCTGGCCGTACAGGACATGGCTGGCGAGGCGGGCGCCACCGTCGACATGCGGCTGGGCGAAGTCAACCTGCAGGGCCGTGTGCATGCCCCGCTGGAAGCTCTGGCCGAGGCCGTGGGAGTCGAACGCGGCGATCCGATGCTGTCGCTTGACCTGGATGCCATCCGCCGTCGTGTCGAGGGCATCGGCTGGGTCCGGCAGGCAACCGTATGGCGCCAGCTGCCCGATACGCTGCATATCGAGATCGTCGAGCGCGAGGCTTTCGCGCGCTGGCAGATCGACGGCCGCGTCTATCTGATTGATACCATCGGCAAGGTGCTGGAAGAGGGCGATCGCCCAGAATTCCATCATCTCTTCCTGCTTGTGGGCGCCGGCGCGTCCGACAAGGCGCATGACCTGCTCGACATGCTGGGTCGTGAACCGGTTCTGGCCAGCCGCGTCGTCAATGCGATCCGTGTGCGCGGCCGGCGCTGGGACATCGAATTCGACAACGGCATTGTCGCCCGCCTGCCGGAGGAAAATCCGGAACAGGCCTGGAGCCGCCTGATCGAGCTGGAACGGCAATACGGCCTGCTGCGTCGCGACATCAAGACCGTGGACCTGCGGCTGGAAGACCGCCTGACCGTTCAGCTCAACCCGGACGCCGAATCGCCGGTGCCGAAGGCAGGACCGGGCAGGAAACCGGCGGGGAAACGCACATGACACAACGCTTGGCACGCGAGGGGAAGTAAGCCATGGCTGTATCGCGCAATGGATTGATTGCCGCTCTGGACGTGGGCTCGTCCAAGGTTTGCTGCTTCATCGCCCGCGCCGATGGCGGCACCTTGCGGGTGATCGGCATCGGACACCAGCTCTCGCGCGGCCTGCGCAACGGCAACGTGATCGACATGGAAGGCGCCGAGCAGTCGATCCGGGCTGCAGTGGAAACCGCCGAGCGCATGTGCGGCGAGACCATCCGCGACGTCTATGTCAGCGTGAATGCCGGCAATCCGCAGTCGCACAGCGTTGGCGTCGAGGTCGACCTGGCCGGCCATGAGGTGACCGAGCATGATGTTGCCCTGGTGCTCGACCAGGGTCGCCGCCACGAACATCCGGGCGACCGCGAGATCGTCCATTCGATCCCGGTCGGCTATACCATCGATGGTTCACGCGGCATCAAGGATCCGCGCGGCATGGCCTGCGAGCGCCTCGGCGTCAACATGCATGTCATCACCGCGGGCTCCGGCCCACTGCGCAACCTGGCTACCTGCGTGGCTCGTGGTCATCTGCGTATTGCCGGCCGGATCGTCGCGCCTTTTGCCGCCGGGCTGGCCTGCCTGGTCGAGGACGAGATGGATCTCGGCGTCACCCTGCTCGACATGGGCGGCGGCACCACCAGCCTGGCGGTGTTCTACGACGGCCAGTTGGTGCATGTGGATATGGTGCCGCTGGGCGGCGGCCATGTCACCAACGACATCGCCCGCGGGCTTTCCACGCCGCTGGCCCATGCCGAACGGCTCAAGACCCTGTACGGCACCGTGCTGCCGAGCCCCTCGGACGATACCGAGACCATCGACGTGCCGCAGGTCGGCGAGACCGACGATCATGCCCATAACCAGGTGCCGCGCTCGATTCTCACCGGCATTATCAAGCCGCGTCTGGAAGAGACGCTGGAGCAGGTGCGCGAGCGACTCGCGCAATCGGGATTCGAGAAGCTGGCCGGCCGCCGCGTCGTGTTGACCGGCGGGGCCAGCCAGCTGCAGGGCGTGCGTGAACTGGCCGCCCGCATTCTCGACAAACAGGTGCGTCTGGGCCGGCCGATTCGAGTCGGCGGCCTGGCGGAAGCAACCGGCGGTCCGGCCTTTTCGGCCTGTGCCGGCCTTCTCTCTTATGCACAACAGCAGGCGGCTGAACGCACCATCCGACTGCCTGAACCAGAGCCCGTATCCAACGGCGCGATTTCGCGAATCGGCCGTTGGCTGCGGACCAATTTCTGACCGCGTGGCCAAGACGATGAACACCACACTCAAAACAACCAGCATCCACGCGGTTTTTGCATTGTCGCTTGCATCGCAACGCGACTTTGGTCATTGCAACAGTTAACCCTGGAGGAGAACATGGGTATCAATCTCACCATGCCGACCACGCGGGAGCTGAAGCCCCGTATCGTCGTCTTCGGCGTCGGCGGCGCCGGCGGAAACGCAGTCAACAACATGATCGCCGCCCAGCTCGAGGGCGTCGAATTCGTTGCCGCCAATACCGATGCCCAGGCGCTGAACATGTCGCTCACCGAGCGGCGCATCCAGCTGGGCGTTTCGCTCACCCAGGGGCTGGGCTGCGGCGCCAAGCCGGATGTCGGCCGGGGCGCGGCGGAAGAATCGCTCGACCAGATCCTGGAGCATATGCAGGGCAGCCATATGGCTTTCGTCGCCGCCGGCATGGGCGGCGGCACCGGCACCGGCGCTGCCCCGGTGATTGCCCGCGCCGCCAAGGAGATGGGCATCCTCACCGTCGGCGTTGTCACCAAGCCGTTCTCGTTCGAGGGCAGCCAGCGCATGAAGCTGGCCGAAGCCGGCATCCGCGAACTGCAGCAGTATGTCGATACCCTCATCATCATCCCGAACCAGAACCTGTTCCGGGTGGCCAACGAGAAGACCACCTTCGCCGATGCCTTCAAGATGGCGGACAACGTCCTGCAGTCGGGCGTACGCGGCATCACCGACCTGATGGTCATGCCGGGCCTGATCAACCTCGATTTCGCCGACGTGCGCTCGGTGATGAGCGAGATGGGCAAGGCGATGATGGGCACCGGCGAGGCCGATGGCGAGCACCGTGCCATCGAGGCGGCCGAGCGGGCGATCGCCAACCCGCTGCTGGACGACATCTCGATGAAGGGTGCCCGCGGCGTGCTGATCAACATCACCGGCGGTCCTGACCTGACTCTGTTCGAGGTCGATGAAGCGGCCAACCGCATCCGCGAGGAAGTCGACCCCGAAGCCAACATCATCGTCGGCTCCACCCTGGACGCCAACATGCAGGGGAAGATGCGCGTTTCCGTCGTCGCTACCGGCATCGATGCTGCTGCTCAGATGATGCCGCAGCCGCAGGCCAATCCGTCGCTGCGCCTGGTGACGCCGCCTCAGGCCAAGCCGATTGCCTTTGGCGCCATGCCCCGTCCGGCCATGCCGGCCCAGCCGGCCGTTGCCCAGGCCGTGATGGCGCCGCAGCCGATGACGGCTGGCGCCACGGCGCTGGCGATGCCCGAAATGGCCGCGGAAGCCGAAACCGGCATCGAATTGCCGGCACCGGCCGCATTACCGGACGCGGCAATGGCGCCTGTGGCCCAGCCTGTTGCCGAGCCGGCAGTCGCCGTCGCGGCAACGCCGGCCATCGAACCCCAGGCTCAGCCAGCCATGGCGCGGCCGTTTGCCGCCCAACTCGCCGAAGCCCAGGCTGCCGCGCCGCAGTTCGTGCCGCCGGCTGCGCAGGCGTTGCCGCCGCGCGCACCAGAGGGCCTGCGCCAGCCGAATCCCTTCGCCGAGGCCGACATGGTGAACAAGCCGGCCGAGCCGAAGAAGAAGGCCAGTCTGTTCGATCGCATCACGGGCGTGGCCCGTGGCCGCGCTGGCGATGCCGAACCGGCGCCGGCGCGTCAGGCCGAGCCGCAATTCACCCGCGTGCAGGCTCCGGCGGCACCAGCTCCGGCCCAGCAGGCTCCGGCCGCGACTGTCACCCGTACCGAACAGGCGCCGCGCCAGGCTGATCTGGGCCTGATCACCACGGCTGAACGCCCGGTTCCGAGCCGCCCGCAGGATGATCTGCTGGACATCCCGGCCTTCCTGCGCCGGCAGGCCAATTGAGTGTTAAAAAGTACAGTCGATACAATGAGTTAATAGGTATCGGCGGCGTTACAGTTAGAAACATAGAGTGATTTGTTGTTGCCGGGGGTGGTTGCTACAACCATCCCCGGTTTTGTTTTTACGCGGGTCGCCCGATTCGCTATTTCGGTTCAAGGAGTTCGCTGCGTGCTGACTGCTGGAAAAATTGCCCAGAAGACGCTGAAGAACCGCATCAAGTGCTCGGGTATCGGTCTGCATAGCGGCGCCAAGGTCCATATGGTGCTCAACCCGGCCGCGCCGGATACCGGCGTGGTGTTCCGCCGCACCGACCTGGCCGGCCAGCCGCTGGTCCACGCCCGTTATGACCAGGTTTCCGATTTGCGCATGTGCACCACGGTTGCCGCCGGCGAGGGTGTATCGATCGGTACCGTCGAGCATCTGATGGCCGCCCTGTCGGGTATGGGCGTCGACAATGTGCTGGTTGATCTCGATGGCCCGGAAGTGCCGGTGATGGACGGTTCGTCGGCTCCGTTCGTATTCCTGATCGAGTGTGCCGACCTGATCGATCAGGTGGCGCCGCGCCGTTATCTGAAAGTGCTGAAGAGCATCGAAGTTCGTGAGGGCAATGCCGGCGCCGCCCTGCATCCCGATGACGGCTTTACCATCGATTTCGAGATCGAGTTCGCCAACCAGATGATCGGCCGCCAGAGCGCCGAGTTCCAGCTCGAGCCTGGCCGCTTCAAGGCCGACATTGCCCGTGCCCGTACCTTCGGTTTCGTTCAGGAAGTCGAGCAGCTGCGGTCGATGGGTTTGGCGCGCGGGGGGTCGCTGGAGAACGCCGTGGTACTTGGCCATGACCGCATCCTCAATGACGATGGCCTGCGCTACGACGACGAATTCGTGCGCCACAAGATCCTGGATGCCCTGGGTGATCTTTATCTGGCCGGCGCACCGATCATTGGCCGTTATGAAGGCCACCGTTCCGGCCATGCGCTGAACAACAAGCTGCTCAAGACGCTGTTTGCCGACCAGAGCGCCTATGCCTGGACCACGCATGCCAAGGGTCGCGAAAGTGCCCGTCTCATGCCTGCGGCCGAGGCCGGCTTGCGGCAGCGCCCGGCAGTGGCTGCCGAAGCCGCGTTCTGATCAAGGGCTGAAATACTGCAGCAAAAAAGCCCCGCGCAAGCGGGGCTTTTTTATTCGGCAAAGTTCTGCCGGCAGCTCAGTCGGCGGCGCCGGCAGCTTCTTCCTCGTCCTTGTAGCGGCTGGCGATGCTTTTGATCAGGCCGGCCACGGCGGAACGGATCGTGGTGTCTTCGATATCGCTGAAATTGCGTACCAGTTCGATGGTCGAGCGGTTCTTGCCGCCATGCTCCATCGGCTTGCTTTCCAGCTTGGCTTCCAGGCCGTCGAAGAAATAGGCCATGTCGACCTGCAGGCGCTGGGCGATCTCGAACAGCCGGCCGGCGCTGACGCGATTGGCGCCGGTTTCGTATTTCTGTACCTGCTGGTACGAAATCTTCAGTGAGTTCGCGAGTTCTTCCTGGGTCAGGCCAAGTTCCGTGCGGCGGGCGCGAATCCGCTCACCGACATACTCATCAACACGCGTTGCGATCTTGCCCATAGTCTCACCTCATGGCGGGGCCGGTCGAACCGGCCTTTGAACACTGAGAACCGGCCGCAGCCGGCTTACTCTTCATATGGTGCCCGAAACCGGTCCTGCTGTCCGGGCTGGCATGACACAGGGCGACAAAACGTCCGCACCCTGATCTAACTGCGGCCTATTCTATCCGTCTTTTTAGCCGGCGCTACTCGCGGCAGGCGATTAAACGTAAACGCAAACTGTCCGAAACCGAGTGTCGGTACATGTAATAGGAGAATTTACAGATAGTGGAAATCGTTCAGAAGTATAGGTTGTAGTGAGGGGGGAAATTCTCAGGAATATTGCATACATAGCGGCCTGCCCTTGGGAAGGTTGTTCCAAAGGCGTAGCTGGCCAGGGGCTTATCGGCCCGACAGGTTGCCGAATCAGGCGGCAACCTTGATTTTCACAGGGCCCCATGCGACAGAATTCACCATGCCGATGCTTCGCCGATTGGATTCGTCGCGGGTTGTGCCCTCCGCGCGCCGCGCTTTTGCCACTCCCGCCGTAAACCCGGGGGCGGCCGGGGGGCGTAGCCTGGGCATCAGGCTGGTCCTGCCGCTGTTTTTCTCTCTGGTCCTGGCTGCCTGCGGCGCCAAGGATCCCCCCTATGTCGAGCGCCCGGTCGAGGAACTGTATAACACCGCCATGGACGCGGTGGCGGTGAGCGAATGGGAGGCGGCCGCCAGGGGATTCGATGAGGTCGAGCGGCAGCACCCCTATTCGGTCTGGGCCACGAAAGCCCAGTTGATGGCAGCCTATGCCCATTACCAGAAGAATTCCTACACCGACGCGATCTCGGCCGCCGAGCGGTTCATCCAGCTGCATCCCGGCAGCAAGGAAACGCCATACGCCTATTATCTGGTCGGAATCTGCTATTACGAGCAAATCACCGATGTCGGCCGCGACCAGAAGATCACCCAGCAGGCGCTGAACGCCCTGGAGGAGGTGGTGCGCCGCTATCCGAACAGCGAATATGCCCGCGATGCGCGCCTGAAAATCGACCTGACCCGCGACCATCTCGCCGGCAAGGAAATGACGATCGGTCGTTATTATCTGCGCAGCGGCCAGCAGATCGCCGCGATCAACCGCTTCCGCGCGGTGATCGAGAAGTACCAGACCACCACCCATGTGCCAGAAGCCCTGCATCGCCTGGCCGAAGCCTATATGTCGCTGGGCGTTCTGGACGAAGCGCAGAATGTGGCGGCCGTGCTCGGTTACAACTATCCGGGCAGCGAATGGTATGTCGACACCTATACCCTGGTAACCGGCGAGGCGGTGCCCGGCACCAAGTCGGCGAATGGCGAAAGCAAGGGCTGGTTCGGCCGCACCTGGAACTCGATTTTCTGACGCCATGCTGACCGGCCTGAGTGTCCGCGACATCGTGCTGATCGAGCGGCTCGATCTGGCCTGTGGCGATGGTCTCGGCGTACTGACCGGCGAGACCGGTGCCGGCAAATCCATTCTGCTCGATGCCCTGGGGCTTGCCCTTGGTCGCCGCGCCGATGCCAGCCTCGTGCGCAACGGCGCCGCCCAGGGCGTGGTCTCCGCCGTCTTCGAGCTGCCGGCCGGGCATCCCGCCCATACCATCCTGTCTGAACAGGGCCTCGACAGCGCGGATGAGCTGGTGTTGCGCCGTGCGGTTGGCGCCGATGGCAAAAGCCGCGCCTTCGTTAATGACCAGCCGGTCAGCATCGCCTTGTTGCGCCGCCTGGGCGACATGCTAGTCGAGATCCATGGCCAGAATGACGAGCAGGGCCTCACCGACGCGACGATCCATCGCGCGCTGCTGGACGACTATGCCGGGCTGGAAAAAGACGTGGCCGGATTGCGCGACGCGTACCAGGCGATGCGCGATGCCGAGAAAGCCCTGACCGATGCCGCCCAGACCGCCGAACAGGCGCGGCGCGAGGAGGATTTCCTGCGCCATGTGGTGAACGAGCTGCAGGAACTCTCGCCCAAGCCCGGCGAGGAGCAGGAACTGGCGCAGCAGCGCAGTCTGCTGCAGGCCGGCGAGAAGCTGGCGGCGGCCATGCAGGAGGCGCAGGGTGCCTTGGAGCAGGGCGGTGGTGTCGATGCGCGCCTGCGCGCCTGCCTGCGCGCGCTGGAACGCGTGGCCGAGAAGGCCGCCGGCAAACTTGATGCGGTGATTGCCCAGGCCGACCAGGTGCTGTTGCAGGCCGGCGAATTGTCCGCGGCGCTGGATCACACGGCGCGCGAGCTGGATCTCGATCCGCAGCGGCTGGACAAGGTGGAAGAGCGCCTGTTTGCGCTCCGTGCCGCTGCCCGCAAACATAATGTTGCCGTCGACGATCTGGCCGCCATGACCGACCGCTATGCCGAGCGTCTGGCCCTGATCGACAACCAGGCGGCCAGCCTGGCCAGACTGGAAAAAGCCGCGACGGCTGCCAGGGCCGCCTACCAAGCGAAAGCAGAAGCGATCTCAGCGGCGCGCCGCAAGGCAGCCGCCAAGCTCGACAAGGCGGTGGCGGCTGAACTGGCGCCTTTGAAACTTGGCGCGGCGAAATTCTCCACATCGGTCGAGGCGCTGCCGCCAGAGCAATGGAGCGCCGAGGGTGCCGACCGCGTGCAGTTCCTGGCCAGCACCAACCAGGGTACGGCGCCGGGCTCGCTGGCCAAGATCGCCTCGGGCGGTGAACTCAGCCGCTTCATGTTGGCCCTGCGCGTCGTGCTGGCCGGTCGCGGTTCGGCCGGCACACTGATTTTCGATGAAGTCGATCGCGGCGTCGGCGGCGCGACGGCCGCTGCCGTGGGCCAGCGTCTGGCCCGGCTGGCCGAGCGCGTGCAGGTGCTGGTGGTCACGCATTCGCCGCAGGTGGCCGCCAAGGGCAGCCGTCACTGGCGCATTGCCAAACGCGAGACCGGCCCGGCCAGGAATCGCACCACCCTCACTGAGGTTGCGCCACTCGATGTTGCCGACCGGCGCGAGGAAATCGCCCGCATGTTGGCCGGCGCCACCGTCACCGATGCGGCGCGCGCGGCCGCCGACAGCCTGCTGGCTGGACAGGAAGCATAAGCATGAGCCGCCAGCGCGCGAAGCCTGTGGCTGATCTCGGGCCGCGTCAGGCCAGGCTGGAGCATGCCCGGCTCGAGGAAGAGATCGCCGAGCACGACAAGCATTATCACCAGCAGGATGCGCCGGTCATCTCGGATGCCGATTACGACGCGATGAAGCGTCGCCTGCTGGAGATCGAGGAGCATTTCCCCGATCTTGCCGCGCTCGGTGGCGTGTCCAGCCGCGTCGGCGCCGCGCCGGCAGCGGGCTTTGCCAAGGTGCGCCATGCCAGGCCGATGCTGTCGCTCGACAATGCCTTTGCCGAGGGAGACGTTGCCGATTTCCTCGGCCGCATCCGCCGCTTCCTCAATCTCAAGATCGAGGACGATCTCACCTTGATCGCCGAGCCCAAGATCGACGGCCTGTCGGCCAGCCTGCGCTACGAGAATGGCGAGCTGGTGCGGGCGGCGACACGTGGCGACGGCCAGGAAGGCGAGGATGTCACTGCCAATATCCTGACGCTGAAACATGGCGTGCCGCACAAGCTGCATGGCCGTGGCTGGCCTGACGTGCTGGAGGTGCGCGGCGAAGTCTACATGACGCGCAAGGATTTTCTCAGCCTCAACGAGGCGCAGGATAAGGCCGGCGCCAAGATCTTCGCCAATCCACGCAATGCCGCCGCCGGCAGCCTGCGCCAGCTCGACCCGAAGATCAGCGCCCAGCGCCCGTTGCGCTTCTTCGGCTATTATTGGGGCGAGGTGTCCGAGCCGCTGGGCAAGACGATGCAGCAGGCGCGCGGCAGACTGGCCGACTGGGGCTTCACGCTGAACGATCCGGTGAAAGTCTGCCACAGCTTCGAGGACCTGATCGCCTATTACCGCAAGATCGCCGCCCAGCGCGCCACCATGGCCTTCGATATCGACGGCGTGGTCTACAAGGTGGATCGGCTCGACTGGCAGGACCGGCTTGGCTTCATCAGCCGCTCGCCCCGCTGGGCCATCGCTCATAAATTCCCAGCCGAGCAGGCGCAGACGATCCTGGAGAATATCGACATCCAGGTGGGTCGTACCGGCGCGCTCACGCCGGTGGCCAAGCTCAAACCGGTGAATGTCGGCGGCGTGCTGGTCTCGAATGCCACCCTGCATAACGAGGACGAGATCGCCCGCAAGGATGTGCGCATCGGCGACACCGTCATCGTGCAGCGCGCCGGCGACGTGATCCCGCAGATCGTGAGTGTGGTGCTGGAGCATCGCCCAAAAGATGCGAAGCCGTTCAAATTCCCCACCCATTGCCCGGTCTGCGGCGCGCCGGCCGAACGCGAGGCCGATCCCAAATCGGGTGAAGAGGACGTGGTGCGCCGCTGCACCGGCAGCATCAGCTGCCCGGCCCAGGCAATGGAAAGCCTGCGCCATTTCGTGTCGCGCAACGCCTTCGACATCGAGGGGCTGGGCGAAAAGCAGATCGCCGCCTTCTATGAATGGGGCTGGCTGAAGGAACCGCGCGATATTTTCCTGTTACATCGCCATGCCGAGGCGTTGCAGCGCAAGGAAGGCTTCGGCGAGACGTCCGTGGCCAAGCTGATGGCCGCCATCGAGCAGCGCCGGGTGATCGGCTTCGACCGTTTCCTGCATGCGCTGGGCATCCGCCATGTCGGGCAGGAGCGCGCCCGCCTGGTGGCGATGCATTACGGCACGCCAGAGGCCTGGCTGGAGGCGATGGATGCGGCAAAGGACCGCGAGGGCGAGGCCTGGGGCGACCTCAACAGCATCGACAAGATGGGTGATGTGGTGGCCGATGCCATCGTCACCTTCGCCACCCGCCGGCACAGCCGCGCGGTGATCGATCACCTTCTGGCCGAACTGCGCGAGGTGGTGCCGCCGGAAAAGCCGGCGCAGGATTCCCCCGTGGCCGGCAAGACCGTGGTGTTCACCGGCTCGCTGGAACGGTTCACCCGCGACGAGGCCAAGGCGCGCGCCTTGAGCCTGGGCGCCAAGGTGGCCGGTTCGGTCTCGAAGAAGACCGACTACGTGGTGGCCGGCCCCGGCGCCGGCAGCAAGCTGGCTGATGCGCAAAAACACGGCGTGACGGTGCTGACCGAAGACGAGTGGCTCACGCTGATCGGCGGCTGACCATGCTGGTGCAGCAGGCGATTCCGTCCGTCGATGCCGTATCCGGTGCTTCCGCCATCGCGCTGGATTTCGAAACCGCCAGCCCCAGCGCCGGCAGCATCTGCTCGGTCGGCCTGGCCTGGATTGTTGGCGGGCAGGTGGCACAGACGGCGCATTGCCTGGTTCGCCCGCATGACATGCGCTTCGATCCCTGGCATGTCAGCATCCATGGCATCCAGCCCCATGACGTGGAATTCGAGCCGGAATTTCCTTTGGTGTGGGAGGAGTTGCTGCCGCATCTGGAGGCCACGCCTCTGCTGCTGGCCCATAACGCCCCCTTCGATATCGGCGTGCTGCGGGCAGCGCTGAACCATTACGACCTGGCCTGGCCGACTCTCTCTTATCTCTGCACGGTGAAGATCGCCCGGGCCGCCTGGCCCGACCTGCCGAACCACAAATTACCCACGGTGGCCGAGCATATCGGCGTCGCGCTGCAGCATCATGCGGCCGATAGCGATGCGGCGGCCTGTGCCGGCATCGCCCTGCGCGCCATGACGCATGCCGGCAGCGGCGACCTGATGGGATTGCTGCCGCGGTTTGGGATCAAGCCCGGCCGGCTGGAGCCGGGATATCACGAAGCCTGTTCTTCGGCGACGGAACGGCGTTCGGCCTTCCGCCGCCACCGTCCGCCGCCCTGGCTGCGCTGAAGGCTCAGCCGCCCTTTTTCATCTCCGCCTCATAGCGCGCCTTGGTCTCGGCATTGGGTGGATAAAGGCCGGGCAGGGGCGTGCCTTTCTCGACCTCGCCCATGATCCAGGTTTCCAGCTTCTCCTGCTCCACGGCTTCGGCCGTCACTTCGGTCACCAGGGCCTGCGGGATCAGCACGGCGCCATCGGCATCCAGCACGATCACGTCGCCGGGGAAGACGGCCACGCCGCCGCAGCCGATCGGCTCCTGCCAGTTCACGAAGGTCAGGCCGGCCACGCTGGGCGGCGCCGCGACGCCATCGCACCAGACCGGCAATTGCGTGCCGATCACCCCGGCGCCGTCGCGCACCACGCCATCGGTGACCAGGGCGGCCACGCCACGTTTCTGCATGCGGGCGCAGAGGATGTCGCCGAAGATGCCGGCATCCTTGATGCCCATGGCATCCACCACGGCGATGCAGCCTTCCGGCATGTCCTCGATGGCGCCGCGCGTGGAGCGCGGCGAGGCCCAGCTGGCCGGCGTGGCGAGGTCCTCGCGGGCCGGCACGAAACGCAGGGTGAAAGCTTCGCCGACGATGCGCCTGTCCTGCGGCGTCAGTGGTTTGGCGCCGCGAAGCCACACGTTGCGCAGGCCCTTCTTGAGCAGGACCGTCGTAAGGGTCGCCGTGGTGACCAGTTCCAGGGCGGCCTTGATCCGTGCATCCAGCATAATCGTCGCTCCTTCGCTCAGGAGAAGCAGGCTAGGCGTGGCGGCCCCGGACTGGCAAGCGGGGGAATCGGATTTTCTAAGGCTGCTTGCGCTGGATCAATCAGGTCCCTAACGGGGCGGTCGCCTGTTTCAGCCAGGCACGCGTCTCGTCATCCAGCAGCGGCGCGATGTCGCGCCAGACCAGCGCATGATAGGCATCCATCCAGGCGACCTCGGCCGGCGTCAGCAGACCGAGATCGATCAGGCGGCGGTCGATGGGCGCGCGGGTCAGCGTCTCGAAGCCAAGCCAGCGTTTGCCGCTTTCGGCCTTCTCGGTCTCGACGCGCACGGCGACCAGGTTTTCGATGCGGATGCCGTAGCCGCCGGTCTTGTAATAACCCGGCTCGTTCGAGACGATCATGCCGGGCTTCAGCGGCACCGCGCTGCCGGCCTTGGCGATGCGCTGCGGGCCTTCATGTACCGACAGGTAGCTGCCGACGCCATGGCCGGTGCCATGATCGTAATCCAGCCCGATTTCCCATAATGGCTTGCGCGCCAGGGCATCGAGTTGCTGGCCGGCGGTGCCTTCGGGGAATTTCGCCATGGCGATGGCGATGTGGCCTTTCAGCACGCGGGTGAAGCGGTCGCGCATTTCCTCCGTCGGCGTGCCGATGGCTACTGTCCGCGTGATATCCGTGGTGCCGTCGGGATACTGGCCGCCGGAATCGACCAGATAGAGGCTGCCGCTTTCCAGGTTGCGGTTGGTGGCCTGGGTGACGCGGTAATGCACGATGGCGCCATTGGGCCCCGCGCCCGAGATCGTGCTGAACGACAGGTCGCGCAGGCCATTATCCAGCCGGCGGAAACTCTGCAGTTTGTCTGCCGCGCCGATCTCGTCGACCACAACGCCTTTCGCCGTCTGCTGGTCCAGCCAGGCCAGGAAACGCGTGATGGCGGCTCCATCGCGGCGATGCGCCGCGCGGGTGCCATCCAGTTCGGCGGTCGTCTTGCAGGCCTTGGGCAATAGGCAGGGATCTTCGGCGCGGACCAGTTTCGCGCCAGCCTGCTCCAGATGATGCAGGATATAGGCGCCGCTGGTGGCGGGATCGACCTGTACCGTCTTGCCGGTCTCGCCCAATACGTCGAGGGCCGCCGCGAAGGCGGGTGGTTCATGCAGTCGCACATCGTCCAGGTGAGCGTGGACTTCCGGCGTCAGTTTGCGGCTGTCGATATAGAGATCGACGTCGCCATTGGCGTCCATGACCGCCATCGAAAGCGGCAGCGGCGTATGCGGTACGTCGCCACCGCGGATATTCAGCAGCCAGGCAATCGATTCCGGCAGGGTGAGCACAACCGCCTCGACGCCGCGTGCCCTGATGCTTGTGGCAATCTCGGCGCGTTTATCTGCCGCCGTTCTGCCGGCCAGTGCGGTATCCTGTATCCGGACCGGGGCGAGTGGCGGTGGCGGTTGATCCTCCCAGACCGCATCGATCGGGTTGCCGTCTGCCGCAACCAGTTCAGCGCCCACGCTGGCGCAGGCCGCGGCAAAGCGTTTCACGCTCTCTTCGGTATGCAGCCAGGGATCGTAGGCGAGGCGGGCGTTGGGCCGGAGGGTGGCCTTTAGCCAGTCGACCGGCGGATTGTCGATACTGTGCAGTCGCTCGAACAAAGCGCCATCCACCTGCTGGGCCAGTTGCAGGGTGTAGCGGCCGTCGCTCCAGATCGCCGCCTTGTCGGTCAGCACGATAGCCAGCCCGGCCGAGCCGGTGAAACCAGTCAGCCAGCTCAGGCGCTGGGCCCGCAGGGGCACATATTCGCTCTGGTATTCGTCGGTCAGCGGCACGATCACGCCAGCCAGGCCACGTCGGGCCAGTTCGGCGCGTAAGCTCGCCAGCCGGCCGGCAACGGCGCTACGATCCTCGATGGCGGCGGCAAAGCGGGTGGCCAGCTCGGCCACCAGGGCGGCGGCCTTGTCGGCGGGCAGGGCCGCATCGGCCGGCAGCAGGGCGAGGCCGGGGAAACCATCGAAAACCCTCGGCGCGGCGGCAATCCCACGTAACCAATTGGTAAGCACGGGCGGCAGGCCGGCGGTGAGGGCGGAAAGCGGGCCTGGCTGATGCAGTGTCATGGGATAACCCGTTGCTGTGTCGTTGAAATTATGGGGCGGCAGAGGGCATTCGTCCAGACCAAGCTATGCAGTTTCTGCAATACTGCGTAAGCAAACGATCATGGGTAAGTCATTGTTTTTTCATAGGTGCAGTGCAATATTCTGCCCGTGGCCGCGATGCACAGAGAAGCCCGGACCACAGAACGGAGACTACCATGAACACCCTGCGCACCCAGACCGCTTTTGCCATCCCGGCCAACCTGGCGCCCATGAGCGCCGCCGAGATCGAGGCCTACGCGCGTCGTATCCGCGCCGAAGCCATTGCCAACCTGATCGTCGGCGCCTGGACCGCCCTGAAGGGCGTGACCACCCGCTTCAAGGCTTATCTCGCCCAGCAGCGTGCGATGGACGAACTGAACGGCCTCGACGACACCATGCTGCGCGATATCGGCCTCAGCCGCTCCCAGATCCCGGCCGCCGTGGCCGGCCTGATCGAGCGCCCGGCCCCGGTCGCCCATGTGAACGAGAACGTCGCCACCGCCAAGGTGACCCGCCTGGTGCCGCGCGAAGCGGCCTAAAGCGGCAAAAGTTCCCCCCGCCGGTACCGGCTGAGTATCGCGTCCGCCTCTTCTGTCTCCTCCCCCTGA
>NZ_JANLJJ010000018.1:50972-77226 GCF_029255545.1 Ferrovibrio sp.
GCAGAAGGAAGTCGTCGCCGCTTAAGGCGACGCCGGCGCCGCGCCTCAGGTGCGGTGTTTAAAAACCAGGGCCGGAACGCCGCCTCAGGCGCGGCGTTTAAAAACCAGGGTATGCCAGCCTTCGCGCGGAATGCGCCGCGCAAGGCTGAGCCCGCCAAAATGCAGTCCCGCCGCCCGATAGCGGGCGACGATCAGGCGCTCCTCGCGCGCCAGCAGGCCGGACAGCACGAGATGCCCACCGGCTGCCACCAGGTGGCTCAGGCCTGTCGCCATGCGACAGAGCGGCTCGGCCAGGATGTTCGCCACCACCAGATCATAGGGGCCGCCCGCCTTCAGCCGTGGATCGTCCGGCCGGCTTGCGGTCAGTGCCGTGATGCGGCCGGCCAGGCCATTCAGGCGGATGTTGTCCTGCGTCACGGCGACGGCAACCGGATCGATATCGGCCGCCAGCACCTGCCACGCACCGGCCTTGGCCGCCGCCATGGCCAGCACGCCCGAGCCGGTGCCCATGTCGAGCATGCGCCGCGGCGCATGGCTGCGGCAGAGATCGTCGATCGCCAGCAGGCAGCCATAGGTGGACGGCGCGCGGCCGGTACCGAAAGCCAGGCCCGCATCCAGCAGCAGGCTTAAACTGCCCGGCGGAACCGCATCGGAATCATGGGCGCCATGGAGGAAAAAACGTCCGGCGCGGATCGGTGCGTTCAGCTTGTTGGTATGGCGCACCCAGTCCTGCGCCGGCAGGTGAGCAAAGCGGATCGCGGCGGGAATACCCAGGGCATCGGCGATTTCGCCCAGCCGCCTGCGCCAGAGCTTCTGATCCGGCGGCGTATCGAACAGCACCTGCACGCGCCAGTCAGGGCTGACCGCCACGCCGGGCTTCAGTACCTCATACGACGTGACCGCCAGTGCCTCGTCGCCCAGCATGTCCTCGGCGGCAGCCACCAGGTCGACCGGCACATCCAGTTCGACCGACCAGAATTCAGGGGAGAGGGGCATTCTCAGGCTTTCTCGACTCAGGCTTTCTCGACGAAGGAAGCGATCACGCGTTTTTCGCCGGCCTTTTCGAAACCGATCAGCAACTTGTTGCCCTCGATGCCACGAATCTTTCCGTAGCCGAATTTCAGATGGAACACGCGGTCACCGATATTGAACGCAGCGTCGTCGGGGCTGCGCTGCACGACATCGTCATCCTCGATGCGGCGCGCGCGGCCTTCGATCAGGCCGCCTTTGCTGCGTGGATATTGCGGCGAGAAATCCCAGCTCGTGCCCTGATAGCCGCCGGCCTTGGCCGCGCTTTCGCTGAAACCGCCGCCGATATAGCCGGTGCGTTGGTTGCCGTGATACAGGCCCGGCTGCGCGCGTTGCTCGATATGCTCGGCGGGCAGTTCGTCGAGGAAGCGGGACGGGATCGCCGAAGTCCACTGGTTATAGATGCGGCGGTTGGCGGCAAACGTGACATGCGCGCGTTTGCGCGCCCGTGTCAGGCCCACATAGGCCAGCCGGCGCTCTTCCTCCAGGCCAGCCGTGCCGTTGCTTTCCAGTGAACGACGGCTGGGAAACAGCTCTTCTTCCCAGCCGGGCAGGAACACGTAGTCGAATTCCAGGCCCTTCGCCGCATGCAGGGTCATCAGGCTGACCATCTCGGCGTCTTCGCTGTTCTCGGTATCCATCACGAGCGCGACGTGGTCGAGGAACCCGGCAAAATTCTCGAACTCGGCCAGTGCACCGATCAGTTCCTTCAGGTTTTCCAGCCGGCCTGGTGCTTCGGGCGACTTGTCCTCCTGCCACATCTGCATATAGCCGGATTCTTCCAGCAGAATCTCTGCCACTTCCGTATGCGGCAGCTCGGCGGCCTGGCGGCGCCAGCGCTCGAAATCGGCCATCAGTTTTTTCAGCGTGTTGCGCTGCTTGGGCTTGATCTCGTCGGTCTGCAGCAGGTCAAACAGCGTGGCGGTCAGCGACTTGCCCGCGGCCCGCGCCGCCTTGTGCAGCATCTGCAGGGTGCTTTCGCCCAGGCCCCGCTTGGGCGTGTTGACGATGCGCTCGAAGGCCAGGTCGTCGTCGGGCTGCATCAGCACGCGGAAATAGGCGATGGCGTCGCGGATTTCACGGCGTTCATAGAAACGCAGGCCGCCGACCACGCGGTATTTCACGCCGATGGTGAGGAAGCGCTCCTCGAAGGCGCGGGTCTGGTGGCCGGCGCGCACCAGGATGGCGATTTCGTTGGGCGAAATCTTCTCGCGCTCCAACGCCTCGATTTCATCACCCACCATGCGGGCTTCCTCGTCGCCGTCCCACACGCCCTGCACGATGACCTTCTCGCCCTCGTTCAGGTCGGTCCACAACGTCTTGCCCAGCCGGCTTTCGTTATGGGCAATCAGGCCGGAAGCTGCGCCGAGGATATGCGGGGTGGAGCGGTAATTGCGTTCCAGCCGCACGATCTTCGCGCCGGGGAAATCCTGCTCGAAGCGCAGGATGTTGCCCACCTCGGCGCCGCGCCAGCCATAGATCGACTGGTCGTCGTCGCCCACGCAGCAGATATTCTTGTGCGTCTGCGCCAGCAGCCGCAGCCACAGATACTGCGCCACGTTGGTGTCCTGGTATTCATCCACCAGGATGTAGCGGAACTGGTGCTGGTATTTCTGCAGCACCTGGGCGTGTTCGCGGAACAGCGTCAGGTTATGCAGCAGCAGGTCACCGAAATCGCAGGCATTGAGCTGCAGCAGGCGGGCGCAATACTGCCGGTACAGCCCGGCGCCCTTGCCCTCGGCGAAACCGCTTTCGCTGTCGGGGATTTTGGCCGGGCCCAGGCCACGATCCTTCCAGCGATCGAACTGGCTTTTAAGCAGGCGAGGGGGCACCTGCTTCTCGTCCAGGCCTTCCGCCTCGATCAGTTGTTTGATCAGGCGCAGCTGGTCGTCATCGTCCAGGATGGTGAAATTCGGTTTCAGGCCGACCAGTTCGGCATGGCGACGCAGGATGCGGTTGGCGATGCCGTGGAAGGTGCCCAGCCACAGGCCCTCGACGGCATTGCCGACCAGTCTCTCCACGCGTTCGCGCATTTCGCGGGCGGCCTTGTTGGTGAAGGTGACGGCGAGGATCTGGCTCGGCCAGGCCAGCCGGCGATACAGGATATGGGCCAGCCGCGAGACCAGCACGCGGGTCTTGCCGGTGCCGGCGCCGGCCAGCACCAGCAGCGGGCCGTCCAGCTGGTTCACCGCCGCGCCCTGCGCCTCGTTCAGCCGCGTCAGCCAGTCCGGCGGCGGCAATGCTGCCGCAGCGGCCGGGTCGGCGGGAGGACTATTTTCCGGCTCGAATCCGGACAGGTCGAAGGGGTCAGCGGACATGGCGGATAGATAGCGCAAGCGTGCGGCGCTCGCCACCCGCGCTGCCGGTGGAATTGATCCATTCGCCTCAGGTGCTGGCGAGGCTCTTTGTGGCCGCTTCCGCCATCTTGAGCAGCAGCCTTCCGATCTGCTGGATTTCCGCGGTATCCAGTCCGCTCAGCAGCCGGGCGCGCCGCTCGATCATTTGCGGCATTAGCATGTCGAACAGCTCACGGCCTTTTGTGGTCAGGCTGAGCAGGCCCTTGCGGCGGTCGCCGGCATCGTCGCTGCGCCGGATCAGGCCGCGGGCAAGCAGGCGGTTCACGCCCCTGCTGAGGGTGTTCTTCGGCAGACCGGACATGTCGACGATGTTCTGGGCGATCAGCGGCTGGTGATGGGAAAGACAGAACAGAACTACGAATTCCGGCCGCAGGACGTCGTATTCCTTCTCGAATTGCGCATAGAGCGGAAACACGAAGAGGTTGGCGAGGTAGCAGATCCGCCATGCTTCGCCGATGGCATTTTCCGCCAGCATGTTGCGAGTCAGGTCATCATTCGCGGGAGTTTCTGCTGCGATCGGGCGACCTGTCTTCCGGGACGTCTTGGCCAAAATTGATACTCCGGTTTGGGATAATAGTTCCATATAGAACTTGACATAGGTTCTATATGGAACTTATAACGGATGCTGCCTGTAACAAAGAAAAACCCGCCTGCACGGCGGGAACGGGGAGGAAAATCACGATGCGCGCCACATTCGCGATGCTCACTTTCGGAATCTGCTCTGTCATGCTGTCGGGGCCGGCGGCGGCGGACATGAAAATGGTGTCCGGTTTCCCGCTCAATTTCACTTATACCGAAGAAATCGCCAAACCCTTTATTGCCAAGGTGAAGACCGCGACCGCAGGGCGGGTCAGTATCGCGCTGTCCGGGCCGGATGCCGTTCCCACCTTCGAGCAGTTTCAGCCGGTACAGGCTGGGGTCTTCCAACTGCTGTTCACCCATCCGGCCTATCATTCCGGCACGACGGCGGTGGGGCTGGCGATCGACGCGATCGCGGTTGACCCGGAGAAGCGCCGGACAGCCGGCATCATCGACTATATCGACGCGCATTACCGCAAACACGGGTTGAAGCTGATCGCAGCGCCGGCCACTGGCAGCAAGGGCTTCCGTTATTTCCTGCGCGAGCCGATCACCAAGAGTCCCGGTTTCGAGGGCCGCAAGGTGCGCGGAACGGTGTCCTATCATCCGATGATCCGCGCGCTTGGCGGCGCTCCGGTCAACATGGCGGGCGGTGAAATCTATACCGCCCTGCAGAAGGGCGTGATCGACGGCGCGGCATGGGGCCTGACCGGGGCCAAGGACTTCAAATGGTATGAAGTCGCGAAATACTACGTCGATCCGGTTTTCGGGCAGGTCGGGGTCATGATCTTCATGAACCTGCAGGCCTGGAACGGCCTGTCCAAGGAGGATCGCGCAGCCATCGAAGCCGAGGCGCGCAAACTCGAAATCGCTTCGCTGGCCCGGTACGATGAATTGGCCAAGCGCGAACTGGAAGACCTCAAGAAGCTTGGCATGATACAGACCGCATTCCTTCCGCAGGATGCTTCGCGTCTTGAGGCGTTGTGGGAAGAGGGCGTCTGGCAGGTTGCCGTGGATAAATCCAAGGTGGATGCCGAAGGCCTGCGCGCGCTTGCGCGCAAGGCGGGGATGACCCGCTGAGGCGCCGGCGGATATCGGGGAAAGTGTCATGCTCCCCCTGACCCGCATCGCCGGTTGGCTCGACGGTCTGACAATCGCCTTGTCGGCCGTCGCAGCCGCCATGCTTGCCGGCACGGTGGCAAGCTACTGCTACGAAGTGGCGGCGCGTTTCTTTTTCAACGCGCCGACCGAATGGGCCAACGATGTCGTCACCTATCTGCTGGCGGGCGCGATTTTCCTTGCCGCCCCCGATGTCGCGCGCACCGGCGGGCATATCGCCATCGCCCTGCTGGTCGAGCGGCTCGGCGAAGCGCGCCGGGCCGTCGTCATCCGTCTGCTGGCGGCGGCTTCCACTGTGGCAACGCTGGGGGCGGCCTGGATTGTAGGCAGCGAGGCCATCCGGCAGTTCGAGCAGGATATCCTCACGTTGGGCGTGCATCCCATTCCGAAGGGCCTGATTACCGGCACGGTTGCTTTCGGGCTGTTTCTGACCGCCCTGCAGTTCCTGCGGCATGCCCTGTTGACGGCTAAACCAGAAGAGGCCAGGTGATGGATTGGGCTTCCACCCTTGTGCTGGCGATTGCCGCGCTGCTTGGCCTGATGGCGCTTGGCCTGCCGATCTTTGTCGCCTTCCTGGTCGTGAATATCCTTGGCGTTGGACTGTTGTTCGGCACCAGGGCTTTCGGGCTGTTTGCCAACTCGATCTATGAGACGGCGACCTCGGAAAGCCTGGTGGCGATTCCGCTGTTCATCCTGCTGGGCGAGATACTGTTTCGCTCCGGATCGGTCGAGGTCCTGTTCAGCTCGGTGAATACCCTGATCGGCCGCGTGCGTGGTCGGCTGTATGTCGTGGTCATTGCGCTGTCCGCGATTTTCGGCGCGTTGTCCGGCTCGGCGGTTGCCGTGGCCGCCATGCTTGGGCGTTCGGTTTATCCGCGCATGACGGAGCATGGCTACGACCGCAGCCTGTCGGCTTCGGTGATCCTGGGCGGCGCCAGCCTTGCGCCGATCATTCCTCCCAGCCTGCTGGTCGTGGTGGTCGGTTCACTGGTCAAGGACGTGTCGATTGCCGGCCTGCTGATCGCCGGTATCGGCCCCGGCATCCTGCTGGCGCTGATGATGCTTGGGCATGTCGGGCTTGTCATGTGGCGCCGGCCGTCAGCCGCGCCGACCGACCGCGAGGATGCGCCGTCGCTGACGGTGCGCGAGGTAGCCAAGGCCGTGGTATGGGTGCTGCCCTTCACGATCATCATCGTCTCGGTGATGGGCTTCATCCTCGCCGGGGTGGCGACGCCGTCTGAGGCGGCGGCAACCGGGGTGCTCGGCGCGATGGTGGTGGCGGCGATCTACAAGCGGCTCAGCTTTGCCATGCTGCGCGCCGCGTTCTGGGACGGCACCCGCCTGACCGCGATGATCCTGCTGATCGTGGCCAGCGCCAAGCTGTTCGGCCAGGTCCTGTCCTTTTCAGGCGCGACCCGGGGTTTGGTCGATTTCGTCACCGCGCTGCAGGTGGGGCCATGGCTGATGCTGTTCATCCTGATGCTGGTGCCCTTCATTATCTGCATGTTTATCGACCAGATTGCCTTCATGCTGCTGGCGATCCCGCTATACGAACCGATCATGCAGCATTACGGTTTCGAGCCCATCTGGTTCTGGACGTTATTCCTGATCAACCTCACCATCGGCAGCCTGACGCCGCCCTTCGGCTACACATTGTTTGCCCTCAAGGGGGCGGTCCCCGGACTGTCGATGCAGGCGGTCTTCCGCGCCGCCTGGCCGGTGGTCGCGATTTTCGTCGGCGGCCTGTTCGTGCTGGCCCTGATTCCGGCCATCGTCACCTTCCTGCCTGAGAGGTTCTGATGGGCGCCGATTTCACGCCGGTGCGCCGCGCCGCGCATCATTTGCCGCAACCTGACGAACCTGAGCTGCGCATCCATGTGCGCGAATGCCGACCGGCAGAGCCGGGAAGGCCGGCCGGCGCCATCCTGTTCGTACACGGAGCCACGTTCGCCAGCGCGATATGGGATATCGGCCTGCCGGGCATGAGCTTCCTCGAGCGCGCCGCGCAGGTCGGCATGGCGGCATATGCGCTCGATGTCCGCGGGTATGCGGACTCACCTTCGCAGGCCATGGCGAAAGCGGCCGCCCCCTATGCGCGTGCGCAGCAGGCGGTGCGGGATATCGACCTGGTGGCCGATTTCATCCGTTCGCGTGAGGGCTGCGAACGCATTCTTCTGGTGGGCGGGTCATGGGGCACGATCACCGGCGGTTGCTATGCCGCTGGAGCCGGCAAGGGGAAGCTGTCCGGCCTGGTGCTTCATGCCCCCATTTTCGCAGAGACCAATTCAGGATGGCTGGACCTGATCGCTGATCCGGGCAACCGCCAACGGCCGAATCCAGCCTTGGGGGCCTTCCGGCAGGTGACCGAGGCGGAAGCGCGAATCCGCTGGGATGCCGAAATTCCCGAAGGCAGCGTCGCGCAGTTCCGCGACGAGACGGTCCTTGCCGCGATGATGCGAGATGAGATTGCCGCTGGGCTGCCGCCGGGCGCAGACGTGCCATCGGCCCTCAGGGTACCCAATGGGGCATTGCTGGACCTGTTCGAGGCGTATTCGCTGCGCCCTCTGTATGACCCGGCCGATATCACCATGCCAACCTTGCTGCTGCGCGGCAGCCGCGACACCACTTCCACGCGCAGCGATGCGCTGGCCCTGTTTGACCGCCTCGGGACACGCGTCAAGCGCTATGTCGAAATCAGCCATGGGACCCATTTCATCGGGGCCGAGCGGCAGGCTTGGCAGGTTCAGGAGGCCGTGCTGGCCTTTGCGGGGTCGATTTTCTTGGCTCGTGCCGCAGCTTTTTGAGGACCGGAAAAGACTCCATTCTGCCCGACGATTCGCGGTAATGTTCCGGCTCTTCAAAAAGGAGAAACGCCCATGGCCCCCGTCGCCGCCGTCCAGTCCCGCTTGTCCCCCGCCGCCACCGAGACGACGCTTGCCGCGCTGAAGCAGTTGCTCGGCGACCGGCTGACCATGGCCCAGGCGGTGCGCGATCAGCATGGCCGCGACGAATCCTGGAATCCGCCGTTTCCGCCCGATGCCGTGGCCTTCCCGCATTCCACCGAGGAAGTCGCCGAAATCGTGAAGATCTGCGCCGCCCATGGCCTGCCGATCATTCCCTATGGCGCCGGCACCTCGCTGGAAGGCCATGTCACCGCTTTGCAGGGCGGCATCAGCATCGACCTGATGCAGATGGACAAGGTGCTGCAGGTGAATGCCGAGGATCTCGACGTGGTGGTGCAGCCCGGCGTGCGGCGCAAGCAGCTCAACGAATACCTGCGCGATACCGGCCTGTTTTTCCCGATCGATCCGGGCGCCGATGCCTCGATCGGCGGCATGGTCTCCACGCGCGCCAGCGGCACCAATGCGGTGCGTTATGGCACCATGCGCGAGAATGTGCTGGCGCTGACCGTGGTGATGGCCGATGGCCGCGTCATCCGCACCTCCAAGCGCGCCAAGAAATCCGCCGCCGGCTACGACCTGACCCGGCTGTTCACCGGCTCGGAAGGCACGCTTGGCATCATCACCGAGATCACGCTGAAGCTTTACGGCATCCCCGAGGCGATGTCGTCGGCGATCTGCTCGTTTGCCACCCTGGAAGGGGCGGTGAACACCGTGATCCAGACCATCCAGGCCGGCATCCCGGTGGCGCGCATCGAACTGCTGGATGACGTGCAGGTCGCCGCGATCAACAGCTACTCCAAGACCGACATGCCGGTGCAGAACCTGCTGATGCTGGAATTCCATGGCACCGAGGCGGCCGTGGCCGAGCAGGCCGAAATGGTTCAGGGCATCGCTTCCGACCATGGCGGCAACAATTTCCAGTGGACCACCAAGCCCGAGGAACGCGCCAAGCTGTGGCAGGCGCGCCACGATGCGGCCTATGCCGCCAAGGCGTTGCGCAAGGGTTGCGAGGTCTGGGCCACCGATGTCTGCGTGCCGATCTCGCGCCTGGCCGAATGCATCCTGGAGACCAAGGAGGATGTGGTGAAAACCGGCCTGACCGCGCCGCTGGTTGGCCATGTCGGCGATGGCAATTTCCATCTTGCCATCGTGCTCGACCGCAACAACCCGGCCGAGATCGAGACTATCGAGGCCTTCAACGAGCGTCTGGTGCATCGCGCGTTGCGCATGGACGGCACCTGCACTGGCGAACACGGCATCGGCCGGGGCAAGATGAAATACCTCACCGCCGAGCATGGCGAGGCGGTGGCGGTGATGCGGGCGATCAAGAAGGCGCTCGATCCCGACAACCTGATGAACCCGGGCAAGATATTTAGCATCTGAAGCAAATCCGGCCAAAACACTGGCCGGCTTGGCTTTTCTGGCTCTTGTGGCGGCCAAACCTGGCGATCGTTGCCTTTGGCCGCTGGTGTCGCTGGAAAAGCGCTCGCTGCCGACCTATGCTGAAAAGTCTGAAAACCCGTAAGTCTACAAGCAGTTAGTGCCCAAGAGGCCCTCAAGAGACATAGAGCCGAGGACGAAGACGATGAGTGCGCGGAAATGGTCCCCCGATAGCTGGCGCAGCAAGCCGATTAAGCAGGTGCCGGATTATCCCGATGCGGCAGCCCTGGCCGCAGCCGAGGAGAAGCTTGCCAAGTACCCGCCGCTGGTTTTCGCCGGCGAGGCGCGCAACCTGACTGCGGCTTTGGGCAAGGTGGCGGAGGGCCGCGCCTTCCTGCTGCAGGGCGGCGACTGCGCCGAAAGCTTTGCCGAGTTCAGCGCCAACAATATCCGCGACACTTTCCGCGTGCTGCTGCAGATGGCCGTTGTGCTCACCTTCGGTGCCGCTTTGCCGGTGGTGAAGGTCGGGCGTCTCGCGGGTCAGTTCGCCAAGCCGCGTTCGTCGGCGACCGAGAAGCGTGGCGACGTCGAGCTGCCGAGCTATCGCGGCGACATCATCAATGGCATGGATTTCGATGCTGCCGGTCGCCAGCCCGATCCGGGCCGCCTGCTGCAGGCCTACAGCCAGGCGGCGGCGACGCTGAACCTGCTGCGCGCCTTCGCCAGTGGCGGTTATGCCGACCTGCACCGCGTGCATGGCTGGAATCTCGGCTTCGTGGCGAAAAGCCCGGAAGCCGAGCGGTGGCAGGATGTGGCGGCCCGCATCACCGAGACCCTGGATTTCATGGAAGCCTGCGGCATTACGCCGGAGAAAACCCCGGAACTGCGCAGCGTGGATTTCTACACCAGCCACGAGGCTCTGCTGCTCGGCTACGAGCAGGCCATGACCCGCGTGGATTCCACTTCGGGCGAGTGGGTCGATACCTCGGCGCATATGCTGTGGATCGGGGACCGCACCCGTCAGCCCGATGGCGCCCATGTCGAATTCCTGCGTGGGGTGATCAATCCGCTTGGTCTGAAATGCGGCCCGACCACCGATCCGGATGAGCTGATCCGCCTGATCGATGCGCTGAACCCGCAGAACAAGCCGGGCCGCCTGACCCTGATCGCCCGCATGGGCCATGACAAGGTGCACAAGCACCTGCCGGCGCTGGTGCGCAAGGTGGCCCAGGAAGGTCGCAGCGTCGTGTGGTCCTGCGACCCGATGCATGGCAACACGCTCACCTCGGCATCGGGTTTCAAGACCCGGCCGTTCGATCGCATCCTGTCGGAAGTGCGGCAGTTCTTCGAGGTGCATCTGGCCGAAGGCACCCATGCCGGCGGCATCCATCTGGAACTGACCGGGCAGGACGTCACCGAATGCATGGGCGGCGCCCAGGCCATCGGCGACGATGACCTGTCCAGCCGTTATCACACCCATTGCGATCCGCGGCTGAATGCCTCGCAGTCGCTGGAGCTGGCCTTCCTGATCGCCGAGATGCTGAAGCTCGAGCGTATGAACCGTGGCAGCCAGCGGCATGTCGCCCAAGCCTGACAGCAAGACCGTGACCCAGCTCGTGCCGCCGGCCCAGGCGGCCGAACTGGAGCGTCAGATCGCGGCGCATACCGACGCCTATTTCAAGAAGACCAAGGAAATCGTCCAGCGCTATGGCGACAAGACGGTCACCTATGCGGTGTTCATGCGCCGCCCGGTGATATTCTGTCCGCGCCTGATGGTGGAATGGATCGAGAAGGTGGCCGCCGCGCGTGGCGTCAGCGTCAGGATCGACCTGCTGCACGAGGAAGGCACCTGGGTCGGCGCCGGTGAGCCGCTGCTCTATATCAGCGGTGCCATGTCGCAGATCGTGGATCTGGAAACAATCTACCTGCAAAAGCTCGGCCCCGCCTGCGTCGCCGCCTATAACGCCTATTCGATGTGCTGTGACATGCCGAATGCGCGCTTCCTGGCGATGGATGCGCGGCACTGCGCCGGCGCCGAGATGGCCGAGCTGATGGCCTATGCCGCCTCGGTGGGCGGCCGCGCGGCGCGGCGCGATGTGGGTGCCGCGGGCTTCATCGGTAACGCCACGGATGCCACGGCGCATTATTTTGGCAATGACAAGGGCTTCGGCACCATGCCGCATGCCCTGATCGGCTATGCCGGCTCGACCTTGCGCGCCGCCGAGCTCTATGCCGAGACCTTCACCGGCGAACAGCTCACCGTGCTGGTCGATTACTACGGCCAGGAAGTCACCGATGCGCTGGCGGTCTGTAACCGTTTCCCGGATGCCGCCAATGAAGGCCGGCTGGCAGTGCGGCTGGATACCCATGGCGGCCGCTATATAGAGGGACTGGATCCGCAGGCATCTTATGCCGTGCTGGAACGTCATGTTCCCAATGCCATTCGTCAGTACCGTACCGAGCAGGAGCTGCGCTGGTTGGTCGGCACCGGCGTGTCGGCCGCAGCCATCTATCACATGCGCGCCAGCCTTGATCGCGCCGGCTTCATCAATGTGAAGATCGTTGCCTCGTCGGGTTTCAATGCGGCCAAGTGCAAGGTGATGGCCAGCGTGTCGGCGCCGATCGACATCGTTGGTACCGGGTCTTATCTGCCCGACAGCTGGACGGAAACCTATGCCACGGCGGACATCGTCGCCTATGACGGTCAGCCCAGCGTGAAGGTCGGTCGCGAATTCCTGTTGCGCAAGCCGGGCGGCTGAGCCAAAACTGTTCGCCTACATTTGAAATCCTGGGGAGGATCATCCATGCGCCGTCTGGTCGCACGTTTTGCTATTGCCGCCGCTGTCGCCGCGTGTGCGGCGGGACCTGCCATCGCGCAGACCCGCATCACGCTGAAATCCGCCACTGCCTCGTCATCCTATTATGTGATGATGGTGCAGCTGGGCGAGGTGCTGCGCGCCGAGACCAAGGGGCAGATCCAGGCCACGGTCGAGGAAAGCCAGGGCTCGGTGCAGAATGTGAAGGAAGCCGGCAAGCGGCCGGGCAATTTCGTTTTCACCACGCCACCCAGCCTGATCGCCTCGGCCCGTGAGGGCAAGAAGCCCTTCGAGGGCGAGACCGGCTACGACGTCATTCGCACCCTGTTCGTCATGCCTTATGTGACCGTGCATTTCGTGGTGCGCGATGACAGCGGCGTGAAGCAGATCGCCGATCTGGCCGGCAAGGATTTTATCTCCGGCGGTCGCGGCACCTTCTGCGACGGCCGCACCCGCACGATCTTCAAGCTGCTCGGTCTTGAGGACAAGGTGAACTTCGTCGATGTCGAGCTGGCCTCGGCTGACAACGCGTTGAAGAACCGCAAGGTCACTGGCTATGCCACCTGTTCGTCGCATCCGACGCCACAGTTGCAGGAACTGGCCACCACCACCGCGATCCGCATCCTGCCGATCAGCGCTCAGCAGGCCGAAACCCTGGCCAAGAACGATCCGTCGTCCAGCCCGATCACCATCGCCAAGGGCACCTATAAGGGCGTTGATGTCGATACGCCCACCGTCGGCGTGCCGGTCGGCGCCTATGGCACCACGCATATGGACGACGCCACCGCCTATGCCATCGTCAAGGCTTTCTGGTCCAAGAAGGACGAGATGGCCAAGACCAATCCGTGGTGGGCGGCGGTGAAGCCCGATCTGATTGGGGCGCTTGGCAACACCAAATTGCATCCGGGCGCGTTGAAGTATTACAAGGAAGCTGGCGTGAACGTTCCCGCCAGCATGCAGTAAGCACTCGGCCAGGTACCAGAGCATATCATGCAGTCACAGGATGCCGGCACGCGGCCGGGTTGGGTTCTTCTTTTCTGCGCCGCGATCACTGTCGGCATCCATATCTGGCTCATCTTCACCGGTCTGGTGCCCAATCTGGTCAGCCGGCCGCTGCATTTTGCGGCCGCGCTGCCCTGGATTTTCCTGTTCGTCCCATACCGCAATGCCATCGAGCGCTGGATCGGTTATGCCGCCTGCGGTTTCGGGCTGATTGGCGCGGCGTATCTCATCATTGGCCGCAAGGCGATCCTCGATCAGTATGGCTCGCTTGATGGCAGCCTCTGGCAGTTTGTGCTGGCCTTCGGCCTGATCGCGGTCGCGCTGGAAGCGGCACGGCGCGCGGTGCAGCCCGTATTGCCCGCCGTCGCCGTGCTCTGTCTGCTCTATGGCTTTTTCGGCCAGCATCTGCCGGGCACGCTCGGCCATCCCGGTTTGCCGATCGATTATTTCCTCGGCAGCCTCGTGCTGGCTGAAGGCGGCCTCTGGGGACAACTGACCGGTATTTCCATCGACCTGATCGTGCCCTTCATGATTCTCGGCGCCGCCGTCTCGGCTGGCGAGGCGGGCAGGGGCTTCATGGCGCTGGCAACCCAGATGGCCGGGGGCTATCGCGCCGGGGCCGCCAAGGTCTCGGTCCTGGCCTCGGCGCTGTATGGCACGATTTCCGGTTCCGCCTCGGCCAATGTCGCCTCGGTTGGCGCCATCACCATTCCCGGCATGATCCGCATGGGTTATCCCCGGCCGCTCTCGGCCGCCGTCGAAGCCGTGGCCTCCACCGGCGGCCAGATCATGCCGCCGGTGATGGGCTCGGCCGCCTTCATCATGGCCGAGCTGATCCGCAAGCCCTATGCCGATATCGCCGTTGCCTCGATCCTGCCGGCGGTATTGTTCTTTTTCGTCGCCTGGGTCGGCGTGCATTACTTTGCCCTGCGTTTCGGGCTCAAGGGGCTGCCGGCCGACCAGCTGCCGGGCTGGCGCCAGGCTTCGGCCACGGCGCCGTTTTTTGCCGTACCGCTGGCGATCCTGATCGTCATGCTGCTGGTGCTGGCCTATTCGCCTGCCTATTCGGCGATGATGGCGACGGCCATCACCGTAGCGATGCTGCTGTGGGACGGGCCACGTCGGCGCCTGTCGCCCGCCGTATTCGCCGGCCGTTTCGCCGTGGCATTGGTCGATGCGGCGCGGCAGATCGCCTTGATCGCCGCCATCATCATCTGCTCAGGCTTGATCGTTGGTGTCTTCCACGCCACCGGGCTCGGCGTGAAGATCACCGGCCTGATCCTCGATCTTTCCGGAGGCCATCTATGGGCGGCGCTGGCCCTGACCGCGCTGGCCTGCATTATCCTTGGCATGGAACTGCCGACCACGGCGGCCTACCTGATCTGCGTGGCCGTCGCCGGGCCGGCGCTGGTCAAGCTCGGCCTGCCCGAGCTGCATGCCCATATGTTTGTCTTCTGGTATGCGCTGCTCTGCACCATCACGCCGCCGGTTTGCGGCACGGTGTTCGTTGCCGCCTCGATTGCCGGCACGCCATGGCTGCCGGTCGCCGGCATGGCGATGCGGATCGGCCTGGGCCTGTTCCTTATCCCGCTCGGCTTTGTCGCCAATCCGGCGCTGATGATGCTGGCCGAGGCGCCATGGTTGGCGCTGGCCGCCACGGCAAAGATCGGTCTGGGCCTGACGCTGCTGTCTTATGGACTGATCGGCGGGGCAAAAAACTGGCTGACCGGCGCGGCGGCCGGGATTGCCGGCGCCGCAATGATTTTCGTCTACGGCATCGGCTGACCGCAACCGGGGAAATGGTGCTGACCGGTAATCCGCCGTTGTAGCTACTCGCGCACGAAAATCCGTTTTGTCGTTCCATAACCGAATGCTCCCGGTGCCTTGTCCCAGGACAGGATTTCGACGGGAATCGATGTCGAACTCCATCGGCCCTGCCGGATGAGGTCGAGAACCGGCGCGATCAGCGCCTGAGCATGCGGCTGTCCGGCAATCGTGGTCACATTTCTGGCGAACATCGCCCCTACCGGAAGCGGAAAGGTTTCGGCATAGGGATAGACGAGGGTACAGACACCGCCCCTGTCGACGCGGGTGAGGGCAAGCGACAGCCGTTCGGGATCTCCGCTGCAGTCCACCATGATCGGATGCCGTTCTGTCGGCTTTGCTGCCGATGTCACTGGATGGGCGCCCATGGATTCCGCTGCTTCGAGCCGTTCCGGATCGTCATCAAGATAATCGATGCGGCTGACGCCGAGCGCGCGGGCCAGGGCAATTCCATAGAGTGCCATGTTGTGCAAGGCACCGCCGACCAGCAGCACCGAAGGTTCGGCATAGGCATCCAGATGTGGAACGATGGCCCGATAGAGGTCGACCAGGTTGCAGCCGACAGCCGCGTAGTCGGCCGCACTGACTCCGGGCGGAAGCGGCACGCACATCGCGTCGGCATAAGGAACGGCCAGCAGGTCCGACATCCCGCCGCCCTGGTCGCCACCGGCCGGTCCGAGACCGAAATTGGTGAGAGCCGGGCGGGAGCTGCAGCTGTTGGTCCGGCCGGCACCGCAGCTTGGACAGGTGCCGCAGGATATGTGCAGCGGAAGGACGACCCGCATTCCGACCGTCACGTTGCGCACGGCCGTGCCGACTTCGACGATGTCGGCAACGATTTCATGTCCGACGGCAATCGGGTGGCGCAGGGCGCGATAGCGGCCTGTGACAACGGCCCGGTCGAAGTCGCAGACACCGACGGCCACCGGGCGGACAATGGCGGACAGAGGCGAGGGCAGGCGGGGTTCGGGCACCTCCAGCCATTCGAGGGTCCGAACCCCGGTCAGGGTGAGTTGCTGCATCGGCGGGGCCTCTGATTATGACGATTGTCTTAGTTCGGCGTGGACGCTATTATAGGACAGTCGTCATAGTCAAGGCCGATGCCAAAACACCCCTCTCCGCCGCGCGACCGGATGATTCTGACCGGCATGGACCTGTTCCAGCGGGAGGGTTATCACGCGACATCGTGGCGCCGCCTGGTTCAGGAGTCCGGTGCGCCCTGGGGTTCGGCGCATCATTACTTTCCAGGGGGCAAGGAACAGCTGGGTGTGGCTGCCGTCGAGGTGGCGGCGGCTTCCGTCACCGGAATGATGGAGGACTGCTTTTCCCGGGCGGATTCCGCGGCGGACGGTATCCGCCGGCTGTTCGTGGCCGGGGCGGCATCCCTGAAACGGTCCGGCTTCCAGAAAGGCTGTCCGGTCACCACCGTCGCGCTCGAGACCGTTCCCGCATCGCCGGCCATGACCGATGCCTGCCGGAATGCATTCGAATCATGGACGGCGGCGATCACCGCCGGTCTGCTCAGGGACGGCATCCCGCAGGAGCGGGCCGCCGCGCTCGCCATTTCCATTTTTGCCGCATTCGAGGGCGCGCTGGTTGCCGCGCGTGTCGCCCAGTCAGCGGTGCCGCTGCAGGTTAGCGGCGAGATTCTCGCCGATCTGGTTGCACGGGAACCCCGAGCCTGACGCTATACAGGGCGGCTATGCCTTGTCCGGTCCGATCCGCACCAGCTGCTTGCCGAAGTTCTTGCCCTTCAGCAGGCCGATGAAAGCCTGTGGCGCATTGTTCAGGCCTTCGGCGATGTCCTCGCGGTATTTCAGTTTGCCGGTCTTGATCCAGCCGGCCATTTCCATGATGGCACCGGGCCAGTAGCCCATATGCTCGGAGATGATGAAACCCTGCACCTTGGCGCGGTTGACCAGGATGTGGCGCATGCCGGTGAAGGGGTAGGGCTGGCCGTTATACTGGCTGATGATGCCGCAGAGCGGCACGCGGGCGAAGCTGTTCAGCCGGCCGAACACCATCTCCATGATCTCGCCGCCGACATTCTCGAAATAGACGTCGACGCGGTCAGGCGTGGCGGCCTTGAAGGCGGCCTGCATGTCGGGCGCCTTGTAATCGACGCAGGCATCGAAGCCCAGTTCCTTCACCACGTAGTCGCATTTCTCCTGGCCGCCGGCGATGCCCACCACGCGGCAGCCCTTGATCTTGGCGACCTGGCCCACCACCGAACCCACCGCGCCCGAGGCGGCCGAAACCACCACGGTCTCGCCCGCCTTGGGCTGGCCGATTTCCATCAGGCCGTAATGGCCGGTGACGCCCGGCATGCCCAGCACGCCCAGCGCGGTGGAGATCGGCGCCACCTTCGGGTCCAGCACGCGCAACTCGTTGGCCTTGGCCACGGCATAGCCCTGCCAGCCCAGCATGCCGTTGACATAGGTGCCGACCGGCAAAGCCGCGACGTTGCTTTCGATCACCTGGCCCACCGTGCCGCCGCCCATCATGTCGCCGGGCTTGAGGTGGGCGGCATAGGAGCGCACTGGGTCCATGCGGCCGCGCATGTAGGGATCGAGCGAGAGATAGATGTTGCGCACCAGAACCTGATCCGGGCCGGGTTTCGGGATGTCGCGTTCGACGATCTCGAAATCCTCCTCGGTCACCCAGCCCTTGGGGTGCTGTTTCATCAGGACTTGAATATTTTTCCCGGCCATTTGGCCCTCCCTTTGCCCGCTGCGGGGCTATCTAACGTGCCATCTGGCAATGTAAACTGTCGATGGCGTTGAGATAAACCTGCCGTAGGGTTAACTCTTGCGTCCCCAACCCAGACCAGACCCGTCCAAAGATGTCCGCCGCCCCCGACCGCCTCAAGATCGCCATGGCCCAGATCAGCCCCGTGATGGGCGATATCGCCGGCAACCGCCGGCTGATCGAGGCTGCCCGCGTCCGCGCGGCCGAGGCTGGCGTCGATCTGGTGGTGTTCCCAGAGCTCTGCGTGGTCGGTTATCCGCCGGAAGACCTGGTGCTGCGCCTCTCGGTGCAGGAGGCCTGCGAGGCGGCCGTGCAGGCCCTGGCCGCGCTCACCGCTGATGGCGGCCCGGCGTTGCTGGTCGGCTCGCCCTGGCGCGAGGGCGGCAAACTCTACAATGCCGCGCTGTTATTGGATGGCGGCGCCATCGCCGCCACCCGCTTCAAGCATGAATTGCCCAATTACGGCGTGTTTGACGAAAAGCGCGTGTTCAGCGCGGGTCCGCTGCCCGGGCCGGTGCCGTTTCGCGGCGTGCGGCTGGGCGTGATGGTCTGCGAGGATATGTGGCTGCCCGATGTGGCCGAATGCCTGGCCGAGACCGGCGCCGAAATGCTGATCGTGCCGAACGGCTCGCCGTTTGAGGCCGGCAAGTGGGATACACGCCTCAACCTGGGCGTCGCCCGCGTGGTCGAAACCGGCCTGCCGCTGCTGTATGTGAACTATATCGGCGGCCAGGACGAGCTGGTGTTCGACGGTGGTGGCTTCGTGTTGAATGCCGACCGCCGCATGGTGGTGCGCCAGCCTGATTTCGTCGAGCATCTGCAGATCACCGACTGGCGCCGCGGCAACGATGGCTGGCATTGCGAGGTCGGCCCGGTGGCGGAACCGCTGGATCGCCTCAGCGCGATCTATCAGGCCATGGTGGTGGGCCTGCGCGATTACGTCACGCGCAACCGGTTCCCCGGCGTGGTGCTGGGCCTGTCCGGCGGCATCGATTCCGCGTTGTCAGCGGCGGTGGCGGTGGATGCGCTGGGCGCCGACAAGGTGCATTGCGTGATGATGCCCTCGCGCTATACCTCGCAGCAGAGTCTCGATGATGCCGCTTCCTGCGCTGCCGCGCTCGGCATCAAGTACGACACGATCCCGATTGAACCCGCCGTGCAGGCTTTTGCCGGCATGCTGGCCCCGATCTTTGCCGGTCGCGCGGCCAACGCGACGGAAGAGAATATCCAGGCCCGCGTGCGCGGCGTCACCGTGATGGCGATCAGCAACAAGTTTGGCCACATGGTGCTCACTACCGGCAACAAGTCGGAAATGTCGGTCGGCTATGCCACGCTCTACGGCGATATGTGCGGCGGCTATTCCGTGTTGAAGGACGTCTACAAGATGACGGTCTTCGCGCTCTCCCGCTGGCGCAATGCCCATGTGCCCGCCGGTGGCCTCGGCCCTGCCGGCGAGGTGATCCCCGACAGCATCATCGTGCGCCCGCCCACGGCCGAGCTGCGCGAGAACCAGCTGGACCAGGACAGCCTGCCGCCTTATGGGCAGCTCGATGCCATCCTGGAAATGCTGATCGAGAAGGAGATGCCGGTGCGCGACATCGTGGCGACCGGGCAGCCCGAGGCTGTCGTGCGTCGTATCCAGCACATGCTCTATGTCGCGGAGTACAAGCGTCGCCAGGCGCCGCCCGGCGTGAAGATCACCGCGCGCAATTTCGGCCGCGACCGCCGCTATCCGATCACCAACGCCTTCCGGGATTTGTCTAAATGACTGCCGTTGCCGTCCGTTTCGCGCCGAGCCCCACCGGCCGGCTGCATGTCGGCAATGCGCGCGCCGCTCTGCTGAACTGGCTCTATGCGCGCAAACATGGCGGTACGTTCCTGCTGCGGCTGGACGACACCGATACCGGCCGTTCCACGGCGGAGTTTGCCGCCGGCATCGAGGCTGATCTGCGTTGGCTCGGGCTGGACTGGGATCGTTTTGCCAAGCAGTCCGACCGGTTTGACCTCTACCGCACGGCCACCGAGAAACTCAAAGCCGCCGGCCGGCTCTATCCCTGCTTTGAAACGGCGGAGGAACTGGAGCTGCGCCGCAAGATCCAGCTCAGCCAGAAGAAGCCGCCGGTCTATGACCGCGCCGCGCTGAGACTCAGCGATGCCGACCGCGCGAAGCTGGAGGCCGAGGGGCGCAAGCCGCATTGGCGGTTCCGGCTGGAGCCCGGGAATGTTGCTTGGGACGACCTGATCCACGGCCATACCGAGATCGACATGGCCTCGCTGAGCGACCCGGTGCTGGTGCGCTCCGACGGTTATCCGCTCTACACGCTGTCTTCCGTGGTCGACGACGGTGAATTCGGCATCAGCCATGTGATCCGCGGCGAGGATCACGTCACCAACACGGCGGCGCAGATCCAGTTATTCCAGGCGCTGGATTATGCCGTGCCGGTCTTCGGGCATTTCTCCTGGCTGCTGGATGCCGAGGGCGCCGGCCTGTCGAAACGCATCGGCTCACTCTCGCTGGCCGATCTGCGCGAACAGGGTTACGAGCCGATGGCGCTGAACTCCCTGCTGGCTCGGCTCGGCTCCGCCGATCCGGTCGAGCCGCATTTCACGCCCGCCGAGCTGGTGGCCGGTTTTGATTTAAGCCGGTTCAGCCGCGCGCCGGCCCGGCTCGATCCGCATGAGCTGGACCTGCTCAATGCCCGCATCCTGCATGTCACGCCGTTTTCTGTCGTGCGCGACCGCCTGCCCGCAGGCGCGACCGAGGCCTTCTGGCTCGCCATCCGCGGCAATATCGGCAGGTTGGCCGAGGCGACCGAATGGTGGCCGGTGGTGGCAGGCACGATCAGCCCCGTGATCGAGGATGCGGCACTGGTTCAGGCTGCCATCGAGACCCTGCCGCCCGAACCCTGGGACAGCATGACCTGGAAAGCCTGGAGCCAGGCGATTTCCGCCAAGACGGGGGCGAAGGGAAAAGCGTTATTTCATCCCCTGCGTTTGGCCTTGACCGGACGCGACAAGGGGCCCGAAATGGCGCCTTTGCTGCCCCTGATCGGGCGGGAGCGGGTGCTGTCGCGCCTGCATGGTCATTAGGGTTAGGCGTGAGCATCATGGCGAAGGACCGCGTTTATCTGTTCGATACCACCCTGCGCGACGGCGCGCAGACCCAGGGCGTTGATTTCTCGGTCGAGGACAAACGCCTGATCGCGCGCGCGCTCGACAAGCTGGGCGTGGCCTATATCGAAGGCGGCTGGCCCGGCGCCAACCCGACTGACAGCGAATTCTTCTCCGTCAAGCCGGCGCTGAAGCGGGCGAAATTCGTCGCCTTCGGCATGACCAAACGGCCGGGCCGTTCGGCCGCCAACGATCCGGGTCTGGCCGCCATCCTGGATGCCAGGGCCGACGCCGCTTGCCTGGTGGGCAAAAGCTGGGATTTCCAGGTCGATGTCGCGCTCGGCATCACCAAGGCCGAAAATATTGAACTGATCGCCGACAGCATCGCCGCCGCACACAAGAAATTCGGCGAGGCGATGCTCGATGCCGAACATTTCTTTGATGGCTACAAGGCCAATCCCGATTTCGCCACGCAATGCGTGAAGGCGGCGCTGGATGCCGGCGCCCGCTGGGCCGTTTTGTGCGACACCAATGGCGGCACCATGCCCGACGAGGTGGAGCGCATCGTCGGCGAACTGGCCGCCAGGCTGGGTTCGGCCGACCGGCTCGGCATCCACACCCATAACGACACCGAGAATGCCGTGGCCAATTCGCTGATGGCGGTGAAGGCCGGCGTGCGCCAGGTGCAGGGCACGCTGAACGGCCTGGGCGAACGTTGCGGCAATGCCAACCTGATCGCCCTGATCCCCTCGCTGATGCTGAAACCCTGGTTCCGCGATCATGCCGATATCGGCATGAATGAGCAGGACCTGACGCATCTGACGGCCACCTCGCGCACGCTGGACGAGCTGCTCAACCGCGCGCCCAACCGCCATGCCGCCTATGTCGGCGCTTCGGCCTTTGCCCATAAAGGCGGGCTGCATGTCTCGGCGGTGATGAAAGATCCGCGCACCTACGAGCATGTGCCGCCGGAAAGCGTGGGCAACAAGCGGCAGATCCTGATCTCGGATCAGGCCGGTCGTTCCAACCTGCTGGTGCGGCTCACCGAGGCTGGCATCCCTTACGATCCGAACGACAGCAGGCTCAACCTGCTGCTCGACGACGTGAAGCAGCGCGAGGCGGAAGGCTATTCCTACGACGGTGCCGAGGCGAGTTTCGAGGTGCTGGCGCGCCGCACGCTGGGCCAGATGCCGGAATTCTTCAAGATCCGCAGTTTCCGCGTGATGGTCGAGCGCCGCTACAACGCCAAGGGCGAGTTGGTCACGATATCGGAAGCCACCGTGAAGCTGAACGTGGACGGCGAGACGCTGTTCTCGGTGGCCGAGGGCAATGGCCCGGTCAACGCGCTGGACCATGCCCTGCGCAAGGATCTTGGCCGCTACCAGGCCTATATCGACGACCTGCGGCTGGTCGATTTCAAGGTGCGTATCCTCAATGGCGGCACCGAAGCCACCACCCGCGTGATGATCGAATCCGCCGATGGGCAGGGCAATCGCTGGTTCACCGTGGGCGTGTCACCCAACATCATCGATGCCGCCTTCGTGGCGCTGATGGATTCGATCCAATGGAAACTGCTGCGCGACGGCGCCCAGCCTTCGAAGTAAGGCCATGAGCGGCACCAACCGGCCCAAGCTGGGTAAATACGCGCCGCCAGGCCCTCTGCGTCGTGGCCCGGTGATTGTGCTGGTCGAGCCGCAGCTGGGCGAGAATATTGGCGCGGCGGCGCGCGCCATGCTCAATTGCGGCATCACCGAATTGCGCCTGGTCAATCCGCGCGATGGCTGGCCGAATCCCTCGGCCTATGTTCTGGCCAGCAAGGCCGACCCGGTGCTGGATGCGGTCAGCGTGTTCACATCCACCGCCGAGGCCGTGGCAGACCTGCATCGCGTCTATGCCACCACGGCGCGGCATCGCGACATGATGAAAGAGATCGTCACGCCGCGCGAAGCTGCGCACCGCATGCGGGCGGAGGAGGCGGAAGGTCATCGTGTCGGCATCCTGTTTGGCCGCGAACGCACCGGGCTGGACAACGAGGATGTCGCGCTGGCCCATATCGGCATCACCGTGCCACTCAATCCGGGCTTTTCCTCGCTCAACCTGGCGCAGGCCGTTTTGCTGCTCGGCTATGAATGGTTCACGGCGAATGACGATACGCCGCCCAGCCGCATGGATACCGTGCGCGGCGGCTTTGCGTCGCAGGAGGAGTTGCAGGGCCTGTTCGAGCACCTGGCAACGGAGCTGGATGAATCCGGTTTCTTCCACAATGTGGAGGCCAAACGCGGCACCATCCTGCGCAACCTGCGCAGCCTGCTGCAGCGCGTGCCGCTGGCATCCCAGGAAGTGCACACTTTTCGCGGCATGCTGAAAGCGATTGCGCTGGGCCGGCCGCGCCGGGCACCCTATTCGCAACGCCGCAAAAAGCCCCCAGCCGACTAGAGGAGAAAGTCATGACCCAGGCCGTACCGACCCAGCAGGCAGATGACGAACGCGTGCGCATCACGCGTTGGGACTTCGCGCCCGGCGCCTCAACCGGCTTTCATGTCCATGAATATCCCTATGCGGTGACCTACCTGACCGACGCGACCATGAAGCTGATCGACAAGGACGGCAAGGAAAGCATCATCGAGATGAAGGCGGGCGGCAGCTATTCGCGGCCCAAGGGCGTGGCGCATGACGTGATCAACGCAGGCAGCGCCCCGATGGCCTTTGTGGAAGTCGAGATCAAGCTGTAACCACATCACCTTTGTCATGCTCGGGCTTGGCCCGAGCATCCACGAGTTCTTTTTAAAGCAACACGTGGATGCCACGGCCGAGCCGTGGCATGACGATTGAGGCTATCCTTTCTTCCCCAGCGCGATACTCCGCCCCGCCTGTGCCGGTTTCGGCAGTCTGCCGTGGCCGTCCATCATGCGGGCGAACAAAGCCTGGTGTTCGGGCGGGAAGGGGCAGGATTTGCGCGTGGTCAGGTCCACATGCACCAGCACCTGTTCCGAGGTGGCGGCGAGATAGCCTTTTGTCGCGTGGTGCATTTCCATGAAGTAATGGATGCGCTTGGTGTCATGGCCCAGAAGCTGGAAGGTGAAGCGCAAATCGTCGCCCTCCACCACCTCCTGCAGATAGCAGACATGGGTCTCCAGCACGAAGGTCGACAGGTTCGTGCGCTGCACATAGCTCCAGTCAAGATCAAGGGGCTTGAAGAATCCATCCAGCGCCTGGTCGAAGATCACGTTGTAATAGCCGACATTCATATGCCCGTTGGCATCGATATATTCGGGCTTCACCCGCATCCCGGTCAGGTCCAGGGGTTGCACGTAATCCAAGGCGGCTTGAGAAGAATTCATCGTTTTTCCCTTGTCGTTTCCGTTTCTCCCGGTAGCCTTTCCTTCCATGACCTGGGACCCGACGCAATACCTGAAATTCGCCGGCGAGCGGCTGCGACCGGCTGTGGACCTGCTGGCGCGCATCCCGCTGGTGGCGCCTGCTAATGTGGTCGATCTGGGCTGCGGCGCCGGCAACCTTTCGCCGTTGATCCAGCAGCGCTGGCCGCAGGCCGTGCTCACGGGAGTCGATTCTTCGGCCGCCATGCTGGAAAAAGCCCGGCTGGATTATCCCGCCGCGCGCTTCGTGTTGGCCGATATCGCCACCTGGCGGCCCGAGGCCCCCGTTGATCTGCTCTATTCCAATGCCGCGCTGCACTGGCTGCCCGACCACGACGCGCTGATCCCCGGCCTGCTGGACTGCATCAAACCCGGCGGCTGGCTGGCCATCCAGATACCGCGCAATTTCGAAGCAAAGTCGCATACCTGTATCGTCGATGCCATCGAGCTGGGGCCCTGGCGGCCGAAGCTGGAGCCGCATTTGCGCCGCCGCCCGGTGGCCGAACCGCAGGCTTACTGGCGCCTGCTGCATGAGCGCACCGCCAGCCTGGAAATCTGGGAAACCGAATATATGCAGGTGCTGTCGGGCGCCAACCCGGTGGCCGAATATACCAAGGGCACCTGGCTGAAGCAGTTTCTCGACCGGCTGGAGGAACCCGAGCGTAGCACGTTTGAGTCCGATTACCGCCAGCGCGTCGCAGCGGCTTATCCGAAGGAAGACGACGGCCGCACGCTGTTTCCCTTCCGCCGGCTGTTCATCCTGGCGCAGAAACCGCTTTAGGGACCGGTTCTCAGTTTTTAGGTGTCATGGCCGGGCTTGGCCCGGCCATCCACGAGTTTTTTTATAAAGAAGACGTGGATGCTCGGGTCAAGCCCGAGCATGACGGCGTCGGGGACGGATGTACCCGTTGCAGCCAGCAGGCGGGTGCGCGAAGCTGGCAGCATGATCGCCGCCTTTGCCGCCATCCTGCTCTGCCAGCTCGCCGGTGAGGCCGTTGTGCGTGGCGTCGGCCTGTCGCTGCCCGGCCCCGTGCTGGGCATGGTCATGATGCTGGGTCTGCTGGCGCTGCGTGAGCGCTTCGCCGCCCGCCTGCCGGCTGAATTGACCAATGATCGCCTGCCGGCCACCGGGCGCGGCATCCTCGCGCATCTGTCGCTGTTATTCGTGCCGGCCGGCGTCGGCGTGGTGCAGCGGCTGGATGTCTTCGGGGCCTGGGGTATTGCCCTGGCGGTCGCGCTGGTGGTCTCCACATTGCTGGCTTTGCTGGCCACCGTGCTCACCTTCCTCGCGGTCAGCCGCCTGCTGGGCGAGAATGGCAGCGAGGACGCAGCGCCGTGACGCAGTCGGCACCTGATTTTGCGCTCTGGGTTTTCCTCTCGCGCACGCCGCTGCTCTGGCTCACTGTCACGCTTGGCGCCTATGCCGTGATGGACCGCCTGTCGGCCGCCACCGGCCGGCATCCCCTGGCCAATCCGGTGCTGTTCTCGGTCGCGGCGATTGCCGCGCTGCTGTATCTGACCGGCACGCCCTACCACACGTATTTCGAGGGCGCCCAGTTCGTGCATTTCCTGCTCGGCCCGGCCACGGTCTCGCTGGCCTTTCCGCTCTATGAGCATCGCAGGGTGGTGCTGCGCGCCATGCTGCCGATGCTGGCCGCGCTGGTCGTGGGCTCAGTCGTGGCGCTGGCTTCCGCCGTGCTGGTGGCCCAGGCCTTCGGCGTGCCGCGTGATGTGCTGGTGTCGCTGGCGCCGAAATCGGTAACGGCGGCGGTGGCGATGGGCATATCCGAGACGCTGGGCGGCGATCCGGCGCTTACCGCCGTGCTGGTGATGCTGACCGGCATCCTCGGCGCCATCATCGTCACGCCGCTGATGAATGCCGTGAAGATTCGCGACTGGCGGGCGCGCGGCTTCGCGGCGGGGCTGGCCTCGCACGGCATCGGCACGGCGCGCGCCTTCCAGGTGCATCCGCTGGCCGGCACCTTCGCCGGCATCGCCATGGGGCTGAA